>JAEWLC010000094.1 GCA_023393475.1 Pseudomonadota bacterium | reverse complement strand
GTTCGATGCCGGGCCCGATGATGGTCGTCCATGAAGGCGATTATGTCGAAGTGACGCTGGTCAATCCATCGACCAACACCATGCCGCACAATATCGACTTCCACTCCGCGACCGGTGCGCTCGGTGGCGGCGGGCTGACGCTCGTCAATCCGGGCGAGCAGGTGAAGCTGCGCTGGAAAGCCACCCGCGCCGGCGTCTTCGTCTACCACTGCGCCCCGGGCGGCCCGATGATCCCCTGGCACGTCGTCTCGGGCATGAACGGCGCCATCATGGTGCTGCCGCGCGAAGGTCTCAGCGATGGTAACGGCAAGGCCCTGAAGTACGACCGCGTCTACTATGTGGGCGAGCAGGACTTCTACGTTCCGCGTGACGAACAGGGCAACTTCAAGACCTACGAGTCGGCCGGCGACGGTTATGACGACATGCTGCAGGTCATGCGGACGCTGACGCCGACCCACGAGGTCTTCAACGGCGCCGTGGGTGCCCTCACCGGTGACAATGCGATGACCGCCAACGTCAACGAGACGGTGCTGATCATCCACAGCCAGGCCAACCGCGACACGCGGCCCCACCTCATCGGCGGCCACGGCGACTATGTCTGGGCCACCGGCAAGTTCCGCAATGTTCCCGAGGTCGATCTCGAGACCTGGCTGATCCCGGGCGGCTGCGCCGGAGCCGCGATGTACACGTTCCTCCAACCGGGCGTGTACGCCTACGTCAACCACAACCTCATCGAGGCCGTGGAACTGGGAGCAACCGCCCACTTCACGGTGGGCGGCAAGTGGAACGACGACCTGATGACACAGGTTCAGGCGCCGACGCCCATCGACGGCTGAGGTCTGCCTGATCCCCGCGGTGGCCCGACATGCACGGGCCGCCGCATTCCTCGGAGCTGGAAATGGCACACGTCCTCACCACCAACCAGTTCAGCGGCCTGGCCCTGCCGGCCTTGCTGCTGGCCGGGGTCCTCGCGATCGTCGCCGGACAGACTGGCGTAGTGTCGTGGTCGGCGCCCCAGGCCGCAAGTGGCCCCGAGACAGTTACGATCGCCCCGCGTGCCTTCAGCTACCGGGCGACCGGCGAATTCGTGCGCGGTACGGCCGCGGTGGATGGTCCGCTGGTGACAGTCGCCGCCCCGCCTCCCCTCGACATCATGAAGTATCAGGTGAGCGACGCCGACTACGCGCTCTGCGTCGCCGACGGGGCCTGCGACAAGGCGGAGCCCCGGCGCCGGGGCGAGGGCAATGTCCCGGTGACGGGCGTCAGCTTCAACGATGCCACCGACTACGCGAAGTGGCTCAGCAAGAAGACCGGAGAAACCTGGCGGTTGCCGACCGTAGCCGAGTGGACGTTCGCCGCCGGCAGCAAGGCCCGCGACCACGCGCTCGATATCGATATCGACGAGAAGGACCCGGCCCAGCGCTGGCTCGCCTACTATGAGCGCGAAGCCCGGCTCGGTGCCGGCGCACTTGCGACACCCAGCCCACAGGGCAGCTTCGGCGAGAACGAGTTCGGGGTCGCCGACCTCGCCGGAAGCGTGTGGGAATGGACGGCCAGCTGCGGCAGCCGCACGACTCTCGGGCAGGCCGACGAAACCCTCACCTACCTCGACTCGTGCGGCGTGCGCCTGCTCGAGGGCCGGCACCGCACACCGATGAGCGGCTTCGTGCGCGATGCCCAGGGCGGCGGCTGCACCATCGGCGCCCCACCGGATAACCTCGGCTTCCGGCTCGTTCGCGAGCGCAGCTGGTGGGAAACGGTGCTGGCTGTGCTTCCTGCGGTGGGTGAATAGCACCACGCCTGGAGCACCGCTGCCGCGATTGCCGTGTGCCGTGCCACTCTGCAGGGCGCGCCTGCCCCACAGGTCGGCGTGGTGACATTTCGCGACGAATCTGGCCGTCTTTAGTCGATCGCAAGGGGTGATCGTCGTAGTTCGGCTTGTTCTATCTGCTCCTTCAGCCATGATGGCGCCGCATAACGCCACCGGAACCCCTTGATGCCCGACGGACTGCTGCTCACGATCCTTTCCTCGCTTCCGTTCGTGGGGCTGCCTGTCGCTCTCTTTATCCCCGCATTCCGGGGCCGCAACGCTGCCGCCGCGCTGGCGGGGCTTGTCGCGCTGGCCGGGCTGGCGATCGCAATCTTCCTTTATCCCGGCACCGTGGGCGGCACCGTGATTCGACACGAGATCGCCTGGCTGCCCAGCCTGGGGCTCAATCTCGTCCTGCGCCTCAACGGCCTCTCCTGGATGTTCACAGTGATGATCACCGGGATCGGCTTCCTCGTTGTGCTCTATGCGCGCTACTACATGCAGCCCGACGAGCCGATCGCGCGCTTCTACGCACTGTTTCTGGGTTTCATGGGGTCGATGCTGGGCATCGTCCTCTCGGGCAACCTGGTTCAGCTGGTACTGTTCTGGGAGCTCACCAGCGTCTTCTCGTTCCTGCTGATTGGCTACTGGCATGCCTCTTCCAGCGCCCGCGACGGCGCGCGCATGGCGCTGATCATCACCGGCACCGGCGGGCTGGCACTGTTCCTCGGCATGCTGGTGATCGGTCACATCGTCGGCAGCTACGACGTCGACACCGTCCTCGCTTCCGGCGACACCATCCGCAACCATCCGCTTTACCTGACGGCGCTGCTGCTGGTGCTGCTCGGCGCCTTCACCAAGAGCGCGCAGTTCCCGTTCCAGTTCTGGCTGCCGCGCGCCATGGCCGCCCCGACCCCGGTCTCGGCGTACCTGCACTCGGCGACCATGGTGAAAGCCGGCATCTACGTGCTGCTGCTCGTGTCGCCGGTCATGTCGGGCACGGCGGCCTGGGTCTGGATCGTCACCTATACCGGTCTCGCCACGCTGCTGATCGGCGCC
This sequence comes from Pseudomonadota bacterium, assembly GCA_023393475.1. Lineage (GTDB taxonomy): Bacteria > Pseudomonadota > Alphaproteobacteria > Rhizobiales > Devosiaceae > Devosia_A. Next base: position 5,146 of record JAEWLC010000094.1, on the reverse strand, counting down.
TATTCCGCGGTGTTCCAGCGCGATCTCAAGGGCCTGCTGGCCTATTCCACGATCAGCCACCTGGGGCTGATCGTGACGCTCATCGGCATGAGTTCTCCGCTCGCGCTGGTCGCCGCCATCTTCCACGTCGCCAACCATGCGACGTTCAAGGCATCGTTGTTCATGGCGGCCGGCATCATCGACCACGAGACGGGGACGCGCGATTTCCGCAAGCTCAGCGGTCTCTTCCGCTACATGCCGTTCACCGGAACGCTGGCGATGGTGGCCGCGGCGGCCATGGCCGGTGTGCCGCTGCTGAACGGCTTCCTGTCGAAGGAAATGTTCTTCGCCGAAACCGCGATCAAGAACTCCAACCCGTTCGTCGATGTGTCGCTGCCGCTTGGAGCGGTGATCGCCAGCCTGCTCGCGGTGACCTATTCGCTGCGCTTCATCCTCGGTGTCTTCTTCGGCCCGCCCCCGACCGAACTCGATCGCGTGCCACATGAGCCGCCGGCGCTGATGCGGCGTCCGATCGAAATTCTCGTCCTCCTCTGCCTCCTCGTCGGCATCATACCGGGGATCACGATTGGCCCGTTCCTCGAGACCGCGGTGCGGTCCGTTCTCGGGGACAACACGCCCTATTACAGCCTCGCGGTCTGGCACGGCTTCAATGTCCCGCTGCTGATGAGCCTTGCGGCCCTCGTCGGCGGCACCCTGCTCTACCTGTTCGTTCGCGGCTATCTGGACCGGGGCGCGGATGGTCCGCCGATCATCCGGCATCTCGTCGGCCCCCGCATTTTCGAGCGCATCCTGCTGCTGGTGTCGGTGAAGTGGGCACGGGCGCTGGAACGCCTGCTCGGAACGCGTCGCCTGCAGCCGCAGTTGGCACTGGTGGTAGGCGTTGCGCTGATTGCGGGTGCGATCCCGCTGCTGGCCAACCAGGTCGTTCCGGGAACGGCGACGACAGTGCTCGATCCGGCGCTTTGTATCGTCTGGCTGCTGGGCAACATCTGCGCCGTCGGCGCTGCATTCCAGGCCAAGTATCACCGGCTGGTCGCCCTCATCCTCCTGGGAGGAGCCGGGCTCGCCACCACCGTTACCTTTGCGTGGTATTCGGCGCCCGACCTGGCCCTGACCCAGATCCTCGTCGAAGTGGTGACGACAATCCTCATCCTCCTCGGGCTGCGCTGGCTCCCCCAGCGGCGCGAAGACGTGGCGATCGACGTGGCCGCCTCCCGCGGGGCGCGCTATCGCCGCGCGCGCGACCTCCTCATGGCCGGCATCGCCGGCGTCGGCATGGCGTTCTTCTCCTACGCCATCCTCACCAGCGAAGCGCCCGACAGCATCGCGAAGTTCTTCCTTGAGAATGCCTACGAGCTCGGCGGGGGACGCAACGTCGTGAACGTCATCCTCGTCGATTTCCGCGGCTTCGACACGATGGGCGAGATCACCGTTCTGGGTATCGTCGCCCTGACCACGTTTGCCCTCCTGCGCCGCTTCCGCCCCGCCGCCGACAGTATCGAGCGTCCCGAGCAGCAGCGTGTGCAGAGCCAGTTCGAAGCAGCCTCGCCCACCGCCGAGGACGGCAGCATCGCCTCGGACTTCCTGCGGGTTCCAGCCGTCGCGATGCGCTGGCTGTTCCCGGTGATCGTGGTGCTCTCGATCTACCTGTTCCTGCGCGGACATGACCAGCCGGGCGGCGGGTTCATCGCCGGCATCACCCTGTCGATCGGCTTTGTCCTCCAATACCTCGCGGGCGGCACGCGCTGGGTTGAGGATCGCCTGCGCATCCGGCCAACCCTCTGGATCGGCCTTGGCCTGCTGCTTGCGCTCTTCACCGGCGCCGGCGCCTGGCTGTTCGGCTCGCCGTTCCTCACGACGAGCTTCCGGTATCTCGAGCTCCCGGTCCTCGGGCGGGTGCCGCTGGCGAGCGCGCTGGCCTTTGACCTCGGCGTCTTCATCCTCGTGGTCGGAGCAACCGTTCTGATCCTCATCGCGCTGGCGCACCAGTCGATCCGTAACGCCAGGCCCGGTGCAAAGCCCGCGGCCTCCGGGCTCGGAGGAGAACACTGATGGAAGCCGTCATCGCCATCAGCGTCGGAATTCTCATTGCCTCGGGCGTGTGGCTCATCCTGCGACCACGCACTTTCCAGGTCATCATCGGGCTGTCGCTGCTCTCCTATGGAGTAAACCTGTTCATCTTCTCGATGGGCCGGCTGCGCAGCAACGCCGCACCGGTGCTCGACGGCACGACGGACATCTCGGGCTATGCCGACCCGGTGCCGCAGGCGCTCGTTCTCACGGCCATCGTCATCGGCTTTGCCATGACGGCGCTGTTCCTCGTCGTTCTTCTCGCCTCACGCGGATTGACGGGTACCGACCACGTTGACGGGCAGGAACGCTGATGGAACACCTAGCGATCCTCCCCATCGTCCTGCCGCTCTTCGCCGGTGCCGCCCTGGTACTGATCGACGATCGCCACCACACGGCCAAGCTCGCGATCAACATTGCGGCGACGGTCCTACTCGCCCTCGCAAGCCTCCTGCTACTCTCCCAGGCGAGCGATGGGCCGGCGCGCAGCATCACCTACCTCCTCGGCGACTGGCCGGCGCCGTACGGCATCGTTCTGGTCGTCGATCCGCTGTCGACCCTTATGGTCGCGCTCACATCGACGCTGGCCGTAGGGGTCGTCATCTTTTCGGCGGCGCGCTGGCACCGGGCCGGTCCGCATTTTAACAGCCTGTTCCAGCTGCTGCTGATGGGCCTCTGCGGCGCCTTCCTCACCGGCGACCTGTTCAACCTGTTCGTCTTCTTCGAGGTCTTCCTCGCGGCTTCGTATGGCCTCGCGCTTCACGGCTCGGGAAAGTCGCGCGTCAAGGCGAGCCTGCACTACATCGCCATTAACCTCGCGGGGTCGTCGCTGTTCCTCATCGGCGCCACGTCGATCTACGGGGTGACCGGCACACTGAACATGGCCGATCTTGCGCTGCGCATTCCGCTGCTTTCGCCAACCGAACTGACCCTCTTCCAGACTGGCGCCGCCATTCTCGGCGTCGCTTTCCTCATCAAGGCAGGCATGTGGCCGCTCGGAATGTGGCTTCCCACCACCTACGCGGCCGCAGCGCCGCCGGTGGCCGCGATGTTCGCCATCATGAGCAAGGTCGGCGTCTACGTGATCCTGCGGCTCATCTCCATCCTCATCGGAGACGGCTCCAGCACCTCGGCGCATTTCGCTGGCGTGGCGCTGCAATACGGGGGGCTGGCGACGATCATCTTCGGCACGATAGGCGTGCTCGCCTCGCAAGGCGTCGCGCGCATCGCCTGCTTCAGCGTACTGGTCTCGTCGGGAACCCTCTTGGCCATCGTCGGCTACGAGGACGCGTCCGTAACGGCCGGCGCGCTCTACTATCTCGTGAGTTCGACGCTTGCCCTCGCCTCGTTGTTCCTGCTCGTCGAGCTCATGGAGCGCGGCCGCTCCCCGGGTGACGACGTGCTCGCCGTGACCCTCGAGGCCTATGGCGATGACGACGACGAACCGACGCACGAACAGGACGTCGCCGTCGCGACGCCAGGGGCGCTCGCGGCTCTTGGCGGGGCCTTCATCTGCTGCGCCATCCTGCTCGCCGGCATGCCACCGCTCTCGGGCTTTCTGGGCAAATTCGCCATCATCTCGGCGATGCTTGATGCCGGCGGCACGGCGGGTGTGCCTGCCGGAACCTGGGCCTTGACCGGGGCGCTGATCATCTCCGGCCTTGCCACCACCATCGCGCTCGTGCGCAGCGGCATCAACACGTTCTGGGTGTCACTGGAGCGCGTGATCCCCGGCATCCGGTGGGTCGAGATCGCTCCGATCGTCCTGCTGCTCGGCCTCAGCGTCGTCATGACGCTGTTTGCTCAACCGGTCATGGACTTCATGGGCGAGGCCGCTTCATCGCTCTACACCAGGGGCGAGTATGTGCAGGCGGTGCTGGACGACGCGACGACGGGAGCCCTGCGATGATCCTGATGAGCCGCCCCCTCGTCTGGCTTGGCCTGTTGCTGATGTGGCTGCTGCTCAACGGCAGCGTGGCACCGGGGCAGATCCTGCTCGGCATGATCGTCGCCACCATCGCCAGCTGGGCCGCTTTGCCGCTGGCGCCTCCCAAGTCGCAGGTCCGCAATTTCAGGAAGATCGCAACTCTGGTCCTGGTCGTGGTCAGGGACATCGTGGGCTCGAACATCGCGGTCTTGAAGCTGGTGCTCAGCGGCCGCCCTGCCCGCTCGGCGTTCGTCGATATTCCGCTCGAGCTCACCGACGACAACGGTCTCGCGATTCTTGCCTGCATCGTCACGGCCACCCCCGGCAGCGCCTGGATCGAGCACAATTCCGCTCGCAACGTGGTGACCATTCACGTGCTCGACACTGAGAGCGCGGAGGCGTGGGCCGCCGAGTTCAAGCAAACCTATGAGCGGCGCTTGCTGGAGATCCTGCAATGACGGCAACCCTGGTCGACTGGATCTATGTCGGTGCGCAGCTCATCCTCGCCCTCGCGATGGTCGCGGGCTGCTGGCGGCTGTTTCGTGGACCACGCGCGCAGGATCGGGTGCTGGCGCTCGACAGCGTCTATCTCAGCGCCATGCTGCTTCTCGTCACCTTCGGCATGCGATCAGGAAGCCTGCTCTATTTCGAGATTGCACTGGTGCTCGGCGGGCTCAGCTTCGTGTCGACGCTGGCGCTCGCCAAGTTCCTCATGCGTGGCGAGGTGATCGAATGAACCCTCTGCCGGAATGGCTGCAGGTCGCCATCGCGCTCATCGTTCTGGCCGGGGCGGTGATAACCTTCATCGGCACCATCGGCCTCGTGCGCTTTGCCACTTTCTACCAGCGCGTCCATGCGCCGACGCTGGGCAGTAGCCTTGGCGCGGCGCTGATCCTCGTCGCATCGTCGCTCTACTCGAGCCTTGCCCTGGGCCGGCCGGTGCTGCACGAGGTTCTGGTGCTGGTCTTTATCCTCGTGACCACGCCGGTTACGCTGATGCTCCTCGCCCGTGCGGCGCTCTATCGGGATCGGGCCGAGCGCAACGTGGAAGTTCCCCTCGACCGTGCCGACAAGCAGTCATGACTGCTGCCCGGGCAGGGGGCAGCCGTCAAGCCCCCGAGTAAGCTCGGCCGAGATCACGCCCCGCGC
>JAEWLC010000100.1 GCA_023393475.1 Pseudomonadota bacterium | reverse complement strand
CGGCCTGACGATCTGGCCGAAGGCGGATCTCGACGTCCTGTGGGAGCGGGTGAACAAGCGCGATACGCGCCCGCTTTTGAAGACCGAAAACCCCAGGCAGACGCTGGAAAACCTGATGATTCAGCGTTACCCGATCTATGCTGAAGCGGACCTGACTGTGCCCTCCATCAATGTCCGCAAGGATGTCATGGCCAATTCCGTCCTGTCGGCCGTGGCTGACATGCATCACGAAAGTCGCCTGTCATGAACATTTCCAAACCCGAAGGTGCAAGCGAGCGCTCCGCCGAGCGCCTGGTGCATGTGCCGCTGGAAGGCCGCGCCTATGACATCCTGATCGGGCCGGGCCTGATCGGCCGGGCAGGCGGTGAGATCACCTCGCGGCTGAAGGGTCGCCGGGCGGCGATCGTTACCGACGAACATGTCGCGGCTTATTACCTCGAAGCTCTGATGGACAGCCTCCAGACGGACGGCATCGAGGCGGTGTCGCTGTCGCTGCCCGCCGGTGAAAAGACCAAGAGCCTTGAACACCTGTCGACGGTCTGCGACATGGTGCTGACGGCGCGCATCGAGCGCAATGATGCCGTGATTGCGCTTGGCGGCGGCGTTATTGGCGACCTTGCCGGCTTTGCCGCCGGCATCGTGCGGCGCGGCGTGCGCTTCGTGCAGATCCCGACGACCCTGCTGGCGCTGGTCGATTCGTCCGTCGGCGGCAAGACCGGCATCAACACCCGCCACGGCAAGAACCTGCTTGGCGTGTTCCACCAGCCTGACCTTGTGCTGGCCGATAGCGCGGCGCTCGATACCTTGTCGGAGCGCGAGTTCCGCGCCGGTTATGCGGAAGTCGCCAAATACGGGCTGATCGACAAGCCGGATTTCTTCGCCTGGCTGGAGAAGAACTGGAAGAAGGTTTTCGAGGGCGGGCCTGAGCGCATCGAGGCAATTGCCGTCAGCTGCCAGGCCAAGGCGGACGTTGTGGTGGAAGACGAGCGCGAGACGGGTCGCCGCGCGCTTCTCAACCTCGGTCATACATTCGGCCATGCGCTTGAAGCGGCGACGCAATATGACAGCAGCCGCCTCGTGCATGGCGAAGGTGTTGCGATCGGCATGGTGCTGGCGCACCAGTTCTCCACGCGCCTCAACCTCGCAAGCCCGGATGACGCCAAGCGCGTCGAAGCGCATCTGCGGGAAGTCGGCCTGCCAACCACGATGGGCGAGATCCCGGGCGAACTTCCGCCGACGGAAAAGCTGCTTGACGCAATTGCACAGGACAAGAAGGTGAAGGGCGGCAAGCTCACCTTCATCCTGACCCACGGTGTCGGCCAGTCATTTATTGCGGACGATGTGCCGGCGTCCGAAGTCTTGAGTTTTCTGGAAGAAAAACGGCCAAGATGACGTCCGGAGGAATGGTATCACGCCTGGCCAATGCGCTGATCCGCGGGCTTCTCCGCTGGTCCGGCGCTTCCTTGTCCAGGGAGATGCTCGGTTTCTCCGCCCACGCCGACCTGCATGCCGCGCTTGATGCGCTCCATCGGGAGGGCAAGTTCGACAGGCAGGATCGCGACCGCCTGAGTGGCCTTTTCGACCTCGAGGAACTCGAGGTTTCCGATGTCATGAAGCACCGCACGGTGATGCGTGCCGTCAACGCCGATGACCCGCCGGAGGTTTCGGTGCGGGCGATCCTCGAAAGCCCGTTCACGCGCATGCCGGTGTGGCGCAACTCGATCGAGAACATCATCGGCGTGGTTCACGCCAAGGACCTGCTGCGCGCACTTGCGGAGCCCGGTGTGCAGCCGGAAAACATCGACCTCGTCAGGATTGCGCAAAAACCCTGGTTTGTGCCCGACAGCACCAGCCTCAAGAACCAGCTTGGCGCGTTCCTGCGGCGCAAGATGCATTTTGCCGTCGTTGTCGATGAATACGGAACGATGCAGGGCATCGTGACGCTTGAAGACATCCTAGAAGAAATCGTCGGCGACATCGCGGACGAACACGATATCGAGATCCAGGGCGTGCGCCAGGAGGCGGATGGCTCAATCGTCGTGGATGGCTCGGTGCCGATCCGCGATCTCAACCGCGCGCTCGATTGGAACCTGCCGGATGGCGAGGCGACAACGATTGCGGGGCTTGTCATCTACGAGTCGAAGCTCATCCCGCAGGAGCGGCAGGCCTTCACCTTCTACGGCAAGCGTTTCATCGTCATGAAGCGCGAAAAGAACCGCATCACCCGGCTGCGGATACGGCCTGCCGATGAGGCCGATTTGCCAGCAGAATAGTGCTGGATTTTGTGACTGTCGTCTTGGCCGAACGGCGCCGAATACCTATCTAGGATCCACTACCAGCGGGTCGGTTCACCCGGCGCAGATGCCTCCACAGCCAGTGCATGCAGGCCTGCATCCAGTTCCGGCTTCAGAAGAGCATTTACCGTCCGATGCCGGTCGAGCCGGCTCATCCCGGAGAATTTTTTGGACACGATGCGGACCCGCATATGGGTTTCGCCAGTTCCGGTGATGTCAGGCTGGTGGCCGGCATGGTGATGGCTTTCGTCGATCACGACGAGCCGCTCAGGTTCGAGTTCACTGGTCAGAAGAGCTTCGATCCGGGCACGGACTGACATTGTTTTCCAGATCCTCAGGGGGTTGGGCGACGCAAAGAGGGGTACCCAGAAACCAGCAAGAAAGCGCTTTGTCAATTCTTGTTCCGCCCTCTTCATAATCCCATAATGAAGGCCTTATGAAATTAGATTCCAAATATTTCGATCGCATCAGGACGCGCCGCAAGCGTGAGCAGGAGGCTA
>JAEWLC010000042.1 GCA_023393475.1 Pseudomonadota bacterium | reverse complement strand
CCGCGTTCGCACCTCTCCCTTCGAGCTCCCTTTTGGGAAAGGTGCGCGGCAACAGCTCGATCGGCTACGCTCTCCGCAATAGCGGCGGCGCGCGGCGTTCGATTTCGCGGTCGAGTGTGGCCGCAAGCTGCGCGCTCACCTCCACCATCGGCAGCCGCACCTCGGGGCTGTCGATCAAGCCGATGCGCCACAGCCAGTGCTTGGCCGGCGAGGGGCTCGGCTCCGTGAACAACAGTCGCGTGAGAGCGGCGACCTCGCGCCACTGCGCCTGCGCGCCCTCCTGGTTGCCTTCCCACAGCATCGTGCGCACCGATGCGAATTGTTCGGTCTCGACATGGGCGGAGAGCAGGATCGCACCGTCGGCGCCGTCGACCAGTGCGTTGTGATACTCGGCATCCTCGCCGGTCAGCACGCGGAAGCCTGAGGGGCGCCGGCGCAACAGGTCGATCGACTGCTCGCGGTTGGCGCCGCAATCCTTCATGCCGGCGATGTTCGGATGCTCTGCGAGCTTCAGCAGAGTGTCATTGTCGATGCTAACGGCCGTGCGATAGGGAATGTTGTAGAGCACGAGCGGCCAGGACGCGTGATCGGCAAGCGCCGTGAAGTGCTGCAGCAGACCGCGCTGCGACGGCCGCGTGTAGTAGGGGCTTGCGATCAGATAGCCGTCGATCGGCCAGGCCGCAGTCTCGTCGAGCGCGTCGCACATCTTGTGCGTGCTTGCGCCCGACAGCCCCAGGCAGATCGGGATGTAGCGGCGGCTTGCGGAAATCTCGGCTCGCGTGATTGCAACCAGCCGCTCCAGCTCGCTCATGCCGAGCGACATGCCCTCGCCTGACGTCGCCGCCAGGATCAGTCCGTCCACGGGAAGGGCTGCGTAGTGCCGCACCAGGCGCCGCAGCGATGTCTCGTCCAGTTCGCCGCCGCGGAACGGCGTCACCAGCGGCAGCCACAGGCCGCGCAATTGTTCTCGCAAGTCATTCATGGTCCATCTCCTTCACAGATTGAGCCGGAGACGGGACCAACAAAAAACCCCGTCCGAACGGCGGGGTTTGGGATCGGTTGGCGTGATGAGTTTTCAGCGCGCGCGATCGCAAGTCCCCGGATGGGGACCTTTTTTCAGCTGCGCTGCCACACACGGAAACGTGATCATGTGCGAATGATGCGGTGAAGCGTGCTGCATGTCAACGCCATGATGGCGCGCGGCAGCAATGCGTCGTGACAGAAAAAAAGCCGGGCCCATAGGAGCCCGGCTTAGGTATTGGCCTCGTTGGGCCGACACAATCACCTTCCAGGAGGGATTACTGAACGTCCGCGCCACTGGAGGAGGGGGACAAATGCGTAACGCGAAAGCTCAGCGTACGTTCATTATGGGGTGCGGCATCGCCATGCAGCAAGCACCCGAGCCGCATGTCTGACATGCGGACTCCGGGGGCTCGCGCGAAACGCGAACCCTGCGCGACTATGAGGGCCAGCGCTGCGCCTTGCTCACCACGAAATCGCGGAACACCTGCACGCGCGCGACCGTCTTCAACTCCTCGGGATAGACGAAATAGGTGTCGAGCTGGATCGAGTCGGACTCGCCGAACAACTGCACCAGGCGGTTGTTGTCCTCGACCAGATAATCCGGCAGCGCGGCGATGCCGAGGCCCTGCTGGCAGGCGCGCACCAGGCCAAGGATGTTGTTCACCTTGAAGTAGGCCTCGCGCGGTCCGGAGCCGTTGCGGCCGGCCTCGATCAACCAGTTGCGGTTCTGCAGATGCGGCTGCACCTGGGAATCGCTCAGCATGATGATGCGGTGCTGGTCGAGATCGTCGAGCGTTCGCGGTGTGCCGAAGCGCTTGATGTATTCCGGCGAGCAATAGGCATGGAAGCCGATCGAAAACAGCTTTCGCTGGATCAGGTCGGGCTGGGTCGGCTTGCGGGTGCGGATCGCAACATCCGCCTCGCGCATCGACAGATCGAGCTCTTCGTCGGTGACGATCAGCGAGATGCGGATATCGGGATAGAGCGCGGTGAATTCGTCGAGCCGCGGCACCAGCCAGTTGATGCCGAGCGCCGGCGGCGTGGTGATCTTCAGATCGCCGCTCGGCCGCTCGCGGCTGTCGGTGAGCTTGGCGCGCGCCGCCTGCAGCTGCATGAACACGTCATGCGCGGTGCGGAACAGGAGGTCGCCCTGCTCGGTAAGGATCAGCCCGCGGGCGTGGCGGTGGAACAGCGAGACCGAAAGCTCCTGCTCCAGTGCGCTGACCTGGCGCGAGACCGCCGATTGCGACAGGCCGAGCTGCTCGCCTGCATGCGTGAAGCTGCCAGCCTCCGCCGCGGCGTGAAACACCTTCAGCTTGTCCCAGTCCATATCCGTGAATCCGTCCCTTGATCGTGCCATCGTCTTGCTGCCGCCGTCGCTATTCTGCCGCTGCGCGGTCGCTCGCGCGCAGGGCGAGGAAACGTTCGGCCTCCAGCGCTGCCATGCAGCCGAGGCCGGCGGCCGTGACCGCCTGCCGGTAGGTTTCGTCCGCGACGTCGCCCGCAGCAAATAGTCCCGGTACCGAGGTGGCGGTCGAGTTTGGCGCCACCTCCACATAGCCGGAGGGTTTCAGTTTGACCTGGTCTTTCACCAGCTCAGTCGCCGGCGCATGTCCGATGGCGATGAAGACGCCGTCCGCAGGCAGCGCGGTAAGCGCGCCGGTCTTGACGTTCTTCAGCCGCACGGTGGTGACCTTGCTCGGATTCTCCTCTCCCCTGATCTCGTCGATGGCGCTGTCCCAGACCACGGAGATCTTCGGGTTCTTGAACAGGCGCTCCTGCAGGATGCGCTC
>JAEWLC010000073.1 GCA_023393475.1 Pseudomonadota bacterium | reverse complement strand
AACCACTCGTCATGATCTCGCTTCGGTGCAGCGGACGAGGGGGAGAATCGCATGGGTGGGAGGGAGGGGGATAAGTTTCTGTAGAGCGGCGGGAGCACGGTGGTGTCACGCTCGGCTGCGGTACCTTCGGCAAAATACACCGGAGGGGCAGGAATTGAGCCTTGGCCTGATCATCATAAGGTTCGACGGCGTCGCCTGCTGCGGCTTCACCGACACAGCCGCGCTCACGCGCCCTGACGAAATCTGGGGCGGACTGATCGGGGCGGGGGTGTCGGTGGTGCAGACGGATTTGGCGGGGGAGGTTGGAGGGCGCGATTGGATGGGAGAGAACCCATCTGGACTAGGCAGCGTCGAGGGCTAGATGCGTTCTAGTATCGGCACTCAGGCCCTTCAACAATGACGCCTTTGCTGCCGCCGAGAAGTCACTCCAACATTCTTGGGCAAGGGTGCAAAGGAATAGTCTGTGCACTACATCTTCAGCGCCCTCGAATGCCTGAATCACCTCTGCTTCCAAGGACAACGAGGGGGCAGTTGCCTTAAGCGAATGATGGGACCACGTACCCGGCACCTGCCCGTGGACAATGGCCGACAGTGACGAATAGGACTCCTCAAGCCGCTGCAGGAGCCCAAGGTGGGCCTGCAACGATTTGAAACTCGCGGTATGGGTCTTGTGGTACTCTATGACCTCAGACTTTGAAATATAAAAGGACGATGTTCTGATCAGCGTCTGGAGTTCAACCGGGTGACGACGAAAGTAACTGTAATATAGAGCAGTCTCTATCGTGGTTCGAATGGCCGCGGCGGCTGGCTTGTACAGCGCGAGAGCGGTAAGTGCAGTGACCAGTTGGCCGCTGACCTGCATTTCTCGCACAAAGCCCAGCGCTGGATTTCCCTTTTCGGCCTGCTCAATCTGTCGAGACCAAATCGCAAGGCGCATGTTTCGTTCGGCTAGCCGTTCCGTTTCGTTGGGCTTCTGAACGAAGGTGGCCACATTTCCGGACCACTGAATGCCTCCGAGCGCGGCGACTAGACTGTCGGCGGGCTTCTTACTCATTGTTGGAACGGATGCGATCTATGATCCCTCTAAGGTACGGGTCTGTCTGACCCATTTGCGTCCATGTGGTAGTAAATTGCTCGACGGTGCCTCCGGATTTGAGGAACGCCGCGAGTTGACCACGCGCCGTAAGCGAGGTGTCAATTTGATAAGTTGGAAAAGCCGCCACAATGAACGCGGCTATCTGCGCCTTTGTGAGCTTCTTTCTCTGCACAAAGTCTACCAATGCATCGACGTCTCTTTGCCGTTTTTCGGCGATGCGGCCTGGGTTCAGCTCAGGTTGGCTAGACAGTTGGAGCGCGCCTGCCAGTGACTGGCCGAGCGCCCGCGCGAAGTCGGGCCGCATGATCTCTTGGCTCAACTCGGACAATTCCGCAGTGGTCAGCGGCGACGAAAGTAGCGATGCCGTCACAGTTCGGATGGCTTGGTCGCGAACGCTTTTCTTCATTGCTAAATCCCGGTGCGCTCGATTAGTTCATAGTTGACCTGGTGCAGATTGCGCACCGCCTCGGTACTGTATGGCTTTTTGCTTTTCCATACAAAGCCATCACCGCCCTCTGGCTCGGAAAATGCCTTGTAGCGTTTCAAGGTATTGGCCATGCAGAATTTCCCTAAGTCTTTGGCATTTCGAATGCTAGTTTCTTGCGGGGAAATGCCCACTCGGCTTGGGAATTGAACAGTATGTGAGGTTTAGGCCCAGCGTTGCCGACCTTCTTTGAGGAGACGAAATTCATCATCAGACCGATGCCACGGACTGCATAGGATGACGTCGGTGCAACGGGGATAAGGACGTGATCTGAGTTCCGCAGTGAGGTTTTAGTGAACAGAGACCCTGCAGGATGACAATCGATCAATACCACATCGTATAGCCCTCGCGCCTCGCTGATAAGTTTCTCGAAACGCTCTTCCATAGGAGCAGTCTTCAGGTCGGTCTGGCCCAGGGCGAGGTACATCAGGTCGAGGGTTGATGGCACGATGTCGAGCCCGAAGCCGCCTGCGAATGAATAGACGGTGTGTGCTAGGGCAGACACCGCAGGTGGCGTGTGGCTGCCGGGTAGCTGGATGTCAAATGGATCCAGGTCGGTGTCGTCGTCAACGAGCACTGAGAGCGTAGTCTTTCTGGATTTTTCAAGTGAGAAGTACTTCGTTGGCGAAATGTAGGCCTGGGACAGGTTAAACTGAGGGTCATAGTCGATCGCCAGAATTTTTCGAGATCGACGGTACTTGTAGTATCCTAAGGCTCCGGCCAGGTGCATGCAGACGGTGGTCTTGCCGACGCCGCCCTTCATATTCATTACCGTTATTACTTGGCCCAAATACGCCCCCCCCTCAAACAAAGTCACCGCGGAGATGATCCGCGGTGATGCTTAGGCTATCGTGGTGGATTGTTGTACGACACCATACGATTTGTCCTGATAGGCATTGATTCATAAGGCAAATTTCGTCCCTTCAGCGTTGGGATTGTCCCGATCGCATGTTGGGAATGTCCCGACGCCTAGGACCGGCTCGGGCACGGTTCGTGATGGCAACAAAAAAGCCCCGGCGAAACCGGGGCTTGAAGGGGCGTACTGATCAATCAGCTCAGTGGCGTGGGTTCCAGCGGGGCAGGAGTTTCGGCTGGAGGACTGGTGGCGGATGGTAGAAACACTTGGTCAACCTCGGCACGACGATAGAAGGTGCAGCGCAACTTGTCGGGCGGGAACGATGGCCGCAGACCGTGAGATCCGAGTAGCGGATTGATCTTGATCATAGGTCCGCCTCGTCGTCGCCAGATCTCCGAGACCGGGATGTAGGTGCGCTGGAATGCAAGCACGTCATCCTTGCAGAGGCCAACCTTGAGCTTGCCAGTTTGCTCCGATCGGACATTGTGAGCTTCGATCCAGCTCGTTTTCACCAGCCGGTTCACGACGGTTTCGGAAACCTCCAGAATGGCCGCGGCGTCCTCCATCGAAATGACGTCACGTCCGAAAAGCGGATGCAGCCGACGCAGGTCATCGAGCTTCACCCGAAGCGAGGCAGCCGACTTCTCGCCCTTCACCGAACCCACCGCCGCCGCCCCGGACGCGATATGCCTAAAGACGTCGGCGCGCGACCAGGAGGTCGACAGAAATGCGGCGTGAACTGTCACCCAACCTGGCATCTCGGTCGTCATCGGTTCCGCCCGGGAGAGGAGCGCTTTCTCAAGGACGGTCACGTCACCGCGGCGGAACATTGAACTGGCACTGTCTGGTCGACCAGTGATCGGACGAAGCAGACCGGCATCCGCCAGCGCTGTGAAGTCCTTTGCGTGAACGCCGGTGAGGACGATGACCTCCATGCGCGGGATCAGCGCATCCGGCGACGTCATCAGCCCGTCGAGTTCCTCTGCGGGGATGGCGAACCGGGTCTTGTCGAATGTCAGGTTCAGCCGCTGGTGGATACCAGCACGCTCAACGTTCTTCTTGATCGTGCGGTACGCGACTCCGTACTGGCGCTCAGCGCTGATGAGGGTGTGCCAATACCGACGGGCAGGGCGCATGCCGAAGATGGGCGGATCTTCCGGGCCATACGGGACGAGTTCACTCAAGCGATCCACGAGGATCTGTTTGATGGGATCGAAGCGTTGTGAGCGCGTCTGAGAGTTCAGGAGGCTTCGGACACGGCCGAACATCGTGCTGGACATGCCTGCCTTGTCTTCCGACGCAGCACGTTGGTGGGCATCTGTTACGAACTCTCGTACCCCTTCCTCACCCCGCGCCAACGTCTCAAAGCCCTGCTGGGCCGCCGCGTGTTGATCGGGTTCGTCGAGTTCAGAAATCGCAGCATGACGCCCGTACAGCCTGAAGGAACCCAGACCTTCGCAGATCGTCATGACCTGCGTGATCTCAAGGTCGTCCAGGAGCTGCACGGTTTTTCGGGGACGGATACCCAGGCGACCGAGCAGGTAGTTCTCGAAGTCGGACACCGCGCGACGAACCGAGTTGGCCCGAAGCTCATCCAGGTCCTCAAGAGCATCGGCGATCGGAATGGCGTAGTCCTGGCTATGATCCCCAAACGAGCGCTTGTCGGCAACTTGGACCAGGGACATGCCGTGCACCGGGCAGGTCCGAACCGGGTCGACCAAGGTGTATACGGGAACCGCCACCGCAGCATCTGCCGGCAGCTCGGGGTGAGCAGCCAGCGCTGCGTCGATGCACCCGACGCAGACTCGAAACCGGCTGCGGCGCGACCGGAACGTGGTGATGACTCATCGCCGATCGAGAAGTTGTATTGACCAACCCGCCGAGGTGACCAGCGGATCAGTGCCTCCAGATTGACGGATGCAAGGATGCTCAGCTTCCGCAGTTCCGCGACATTGCCGGCCGCGATTTCTTCGAACTTCACGAAGTAGTCCCAGCAGAACTGCCGGGCATTCCCCGCGCGGTTCATCGCCGCCAGGCGGGAGGCGAGACTTACTCCGGTTTCGAACGGCATCAAGGTCAGGGACTCCGCCAAGGGCTCGATCTCGTTACTCATCATTTCACCTCCCAGACTTTCGGTGCCTTCTCGCCCGACATGGATGCGAGAAGGACCTTCGGGTCGATGCGGTGCCAGTCGGTGGCGACGAACGGATTGGCGGCGCGCAGGCAACCCGCTTTTCGGGCATAGAAGGTCTCGAAGTCTTCGAGCGTGACTGCCTTCCGCCGGGCCTCGGCTGCGAGGAGAATGGCCTCGTGGCAAATGTCGAAGGCCAATCCGCGAGCGTGGTTCGAGGCGAGGATGAGGCGGTCGAAGAAGTCCTCGCAGCCGCCGAGGTCGACTTCCATGCCGACCTTCTCCGCCGCGCCGGCAAGGGCGTCGTCCAGGTCGTCGCGGTCAGACTGCCGTCCTACCATCATCGGGGTCATGACGATGACGTCGGCAATTTCGCGAAAGAAACTCAGATCCACCCGCTCCAGGATGCCGGTCAGTTCGGTAGTGCCGCTGAGCACGAGAGGAATAGGCCAGCCGTCGAGGTCCACCAGGGCACGCAACTGCCCGAAGATCTTCACATGTTCTTCGTTGCGGCGATGCTGAGCCACGCGATCGGGCGTCAGCATGCGCTGTGCTTCATCGATGTGGACGATAGTCGGCTGCTCGAGCTGGATGCGGGTGTGTAGCCGCTCGACGGTGCGGGATGGACCCAGGGAGCGCGTCGGCATCAGTTTCAGGCGGTCGAGCATGGCCCGACCGAGACTCTCGATAGTGAAGTGCTCCGGGGCTTTGACCTGGAGCGGAAGGGGAGTGATGGTCGTTCCCCGGGTCACCGTGAGGGGCTTGAGGCGGGCGATGCCACTGTTCACCGCGCGGGTCTTGCCAGACCGCGACGGACCCACCACGACAAGGGCGCGGGTGGTTGCACGGTTCGGACCTGACCAGGGTTCAGAGGGATCGACAACGTGCAGCAAGGCACGGTGGCGGCGCTCGATGGCCTGCTCGACCTTGAGCAGGTCGTCCGTCAAGAAGGGCTTGCTCATGAGTTCGTTTCGCAGAGTCAGGAGTTCGGTTTCGGGCAGCGGGGCAGGGGAGCTCAATCAGTCCTCCCGGTATTGGAGACGCCGCGTTCGGGCGGGCTGTGAAGGTTCTGCGATGCTGGCCATTGCGGTCGCCGGCACAGATGTGTCCGCCGTGTCCGATGAAGCCGGAGTGGGGGATGTGCTGGCGCGGCCGAAACGGTGCCCGATAGTGCGATCACCAAAGGACGGAGCGGGTTGATCGGGATCCGGCTTGGTGCGGTCCACAAAGTTGATCTGGTTGCTGTCTTCGAAGGCCTCGAACCGTTCGGCGCTCCAGAACACCCGGTCGAGCTTCATCGCCTCGGCGACGCGGTTGGTGCGTTCGATCTCGAGGAGGGCGGGCGCCACATAGCGTTCGAAGTCGACTTCCGACTGGACGCCGAAACGCTTCCGGAGGTCGGCGAGCAGATCGGTCCAATCATCGAGCGACACGCCCCGAAACTCGTAATCTCGCGCCGGAATGGTGATCCAGTCGCCGTCAAGCAGGACGGAAATAGCCCCCAGGTCCGCCTCGTCCACGCGGATCATCACGTCCTCGAGGCCTGCGGAGTTGCGGTACTTCACGAGCCAGTCGCTGTCATAGTGAATGTGCATGAAGCGCACGCCGGCGGGACCCAGCTTCCGCTCAGCTTCGAATCCGAACCAGACCCGGATCTCGTCGGGGGTCGGAGGTTCTTTCGGCTCCATGGCGTGAGCAAATGCCTCGAACTCGCGATGCGGGCTCTGCCGCAGCCCCCCGTTGCGGGGCATGTTGTGGTAGACGTCGACGACATAGCGGGTCATCAGCCGGAGAAACTCCTCCAGCGTCAGGTTGGCCCGCTTGTCGGGCTCGTAGTCGCCCTTGGCAGTTACGTTCTCGAACGCTCGCGCGACGAACTTGCTGATGAAGCCCTTGTGCAGGGTGGAGTAGATGCTCTCCACCAGGCCACGCAGGTGTGGCAATCCGCTTGCGGCATAGACGTGGCTGCTAGTTGCCGGGATAACGGCCGACACGAACCGGTCACCGATGAATCCCGGGCCAGCATCCGTCGTACACTCCTCGATGCCGGTATAGAGGTTCCATGATTGCTCGCAGCCGGCCCAGTTGGAGTACCGGGTCTTGTCGATAAGCGACATCTTCAGAGCCGCTGTCGTCAGCTCGGCACTTTCGGATAGGCCGAAGCGCATGCCGGTGATGTAGCCGGTGGCTTTCTCGACTACGGCAGCCACATGGATGCGGTGCGCCTTCTCGACCAGCTCGTCGGCGACGTCTTTCGGGATCTCTCCCGCGACGCCCGCCTTCTCGAGCAGGATGAAGAGCGGGATGTTCCAGCAGTCGATTTCGACACGTTCACCTAAACGATAGTAGGTTGGTCCTTCGCCAAATGGACCAAGCGCGACATTGACCGCGCGAGCTCCCTTGCGACCGCCGATCTTCTGCCCCTCCGGCATTTCATCCTTGACGCGGTTCAGAGTCCCCCAGGAGGGCGCCAGAAGCTTGAGTTCCGGCGGCAGCCCCTTGTTCCTTTGGGTGATCCGAGCCTTCACCAATAGCCGTAGCCCTTCGATCGTGGGGTTAGCCTCGCCGGCATATCGCGCGACCTCTTCCTGGACGATCTTGAGAACGCGATCGTCGACGCGGCGACCGCCACCACGGCACCGCTCGGTGCGCTTTCGCATGGACAACGGGTGCTTGTTCTTCTCGACGAACGTGGGTAGCAGCCGGCGCAGGCTACGGGGCGTCAGCACCGGTTCGATCGTCGTGATCTCGGAGCCGACAGTCGCCTTGCGTGAAGGCTTCGCAGCTGCAGCAGCATGGTCGTAACCGGCGTCGCGCCCCCACGCCTCCAGGTCACGCCTGATGTCGGGCAGGTTGTCTGCAATGAACTTTCCCAGCGCGACATCGCCCATGCTTTCGAGGGTGCGGTTGCCGAGGGCGATCACGATACGGCTCATCCACCAGTTCTTGATGAAGATGTCGCGTCGCGACTTCAGCGGCAGGCTCTGCAGACTGGGATGCTCACTCCGGGAGCGCGTCACCACGATGGTGCCGTCGTCCTCGCCCTGTTCCAGCTGGCGGTGGAAGAGGAACTTCTTCTCCGGTCGGGCGCCACCCGTTTCCAGCTCCCAGCCGAGGCTGGTCGGACGAAGGACTTTATAGACCTTGCCGTCCATGCGGACAGTCGCGAACGGGCCGAGGCGATCGGCCTTGAGAGGGTTGGTCTTCGTCATCGTCAATTGCTCTGGTGGGCTGCTGCAATGACGAGCGTTTCGGGTTCGATCAGGCCAGGAGCAACCTGGCGCAGTTCGCCAGCAAACAGCAGGCGCGCGACCGAGCGGAAACCCCGCGGTGCGAACGGACGACAGAGTTCCTCAATAGAGACCGGTTCAAACAGCATCGCGGCGCGACGGGCGATTTCAGCATCCAATGCGCTCGGCTTGTCGAGGCGTGCCGAGCGCAACAGGCGACAGTTGGCCACAAGCCATTCCGGCAGGTCTTCATCGGTGATGAGAAGGACCGAGTCGGCAAAGGTCTCCGGCAACTGGTCCGCGAGCAATGCCGCGAGGTCCTCCAGGTGCGCGCGTCGCACCTTGTCGGCCTTCTTGACCATGACGGCGTCGCGCAGGCCGTCATGGTAGCGCACCAGGAAGTCAAAGGTGTGCTCGTGGATGACGCCGTCGGCATCCACGTACTCAACCGGAGGAGCCTGGCACTCGATGCTCGCGACCTTCGGGTCTGCGCCAAGAAGGAGGAACGCCTTATGCTCGATGCCGGACTCAAGCTCCTTGGCGGCCATGTCGTTGGGGTCGACTACGATGCTTGAGTTGTGCCCCTTCGTGGCCATGGAGACACGGCGAGAGCCGTGGACACGCGGCGGCAGCGTGACGGAGATGGACGAGATACCGCGGACCGGCGGCACCCAAGGGGCATGAGGACGGAGGGACCTCTGGAGACGATGAAGCATGACCTACCTTTCGTCATGCAGCCCAGGCTGACGACTTGACCCATCAAGGGTCGCCCCGTAAGCTGAGCGAACATGACGTTCGCGTTGTGTTGGGTCGTCGTGCACCTGCCAGGGATAGCGACGACCGGTTTTGAGATTACGCCCAGGTCCGGCAAAAGACCTGGGCGTTTTCGTCAGCAGCTTTCGCGGTCGACAATGCTGATTCGACTCAGAAACTTTTGCTTGGGAAGAGCCCCCGTGCAGATTTTTTCCGAGGCGACAGCAGGATGGCCGTTGGGCAACCCTCCCACATCTCCCGATTTTTGCCACGGACCACGGATGAGCCAAATTGCAGACGAGGTACCGGAATCCATGGCGGCGTTCGATGTTGCGGTACCGGATTAAAAGTCCAATTCCAGCAACGATTTCCTGCGGATTTTGACCGAATCAAGCGAGGTCCTATCGACAGTCGTGTTGCAGAAATGCAACGCAGAATCTCGCCTCAAAAGGGCCCGCTCGGTTGCTTGGGTCGCACCCGTCACCCGGTTTTTGCGAATCCCGGCGACGAATCTGCCTCCTCCGATTCGTTCTTGCCGGACGTTGCGGCCTTCACCTGATCGCCGCTGAGGAAGCGATGTTTGAGCAGCGCCTCCGATACGGAGCGCAACTCCGCCTCGTGATCACCAAGGAACTCCAGCGTTCGGGCATAGAGGTCCTGGAGGGTGACGTGCACCTCCTGACGGAACTGCTGGTCTTCCAACAGTCTCGGCGCTTCTGACGGTGCCGCACGATAGAGCAGGGAGTCTCCCAAGCCGACAGATGCGTGCATTGCCGTGGCAATGCTCGTTGCCAGGCCGAGGTCGGAGTCCGGGGAGCCGCCGGCGCCCTGGCTGACTTCACCCAGGATGAGTTCTTCGGCTGCACGCCCGGCCAGGAGGCGCATGACCATGCGTTCGAAGCCACCGCGCGTGACCAGCCCGCCGGTGCTGTCCTCGAAGTGCGTCAAGCCGCCGGCCGTTCCGGACGGGTGGAGTGATACCGACTTCAGCGTACCTGTTCCGAGGATGAGGCCAGCAACGGCGTGGCCTGCCTCATGGAGGGCGGAGCGGTGCAACACGTGCGGCGGTCGGTTGTCGTCGTGTGCGATCTGCTTCTTGACGTCTTCGAGGGTCAGCGGCCGCTTGCCCCGCCGAGCCGTGCGACGGGCGGCGCGGACTTGCTCTTCGATCACCGCGCCCGTCGCGCGGTGGGCGGCATTCAGTGCCGTCAACATGCTCAGGTCTTCGTTGACCAGGTCGTCACCAAGGTGATGTCGCATGATCCGCTCGATGCCGTCCTGATCGGGCGGACCGACGAAGATGGCGCGCTCCAGGCGGCCGGGCCGCAGGATAGCGGGATGAATGTCCTCGATCCTGTTGGTGGCGCCGATAACGATGACCCCGTCGCGACCCGACATGGCACCGTCCAACAAGGTGTAGAAGTCCAGAACAACCGGGCTCCACCAGTCGCGACCGCGAGCATCCAGTTTGTCGATGTTCGGAATCGCGTTGATCTCGTCGAGGAAGAGGATCGAGGGTTTTTTCGCCTTGGCCTCATCGAAGACCTTGCGCATCGCCTTGATGACGCCATCCAGGTATCCCGATGAGTTCGCGAAGAGTTCGGCCATCGAACTGATTACCGTGGGAATGCCGACAGCCTCGCCGAGCATCTGGGCCAGCAGGGTCTTGCCCGTACCGGGCGGGCCATAGAACACCGCGCCGCGGTCGACTTCCTCCCAGCCGATGAGTCCCCGGCGGTAGTCAGCGATGTCGTCGCGCAGCGCCAGAGCCCAGTCGCGGGCGGCGCCGTACTCGATCGCATCCTCGAGCCGAGGGAGAGATTTCCGCTTGCGGCCTGCACCATTGAGCTTGCGCTCGATGGTGGCCTTGAGACGGGCGACCGTCTCGGATGCCTTGCCGCCCTTAGGGATCAACGAACACAGCTCATCGAAACTCAGCACCTGCGGCTGCAGCTCGAGCACCTCAGCAGGGACTTTGCCCTTCTGGCACTGCCGGATCACTTCAGCCACCATCTCGGCGTTGGGAGGGGCCACGTCGATGTGCAGTTCGGCAGTGGAGAGCAACAAGGGCGGTAGAGCGCGATCCGCTTCGGGCGCAACACCAACAATATGCTCGCCGGCGTGCGCCCACTCGGGCAGGCGATGGTCTGCCAGATCGCGGGACTGCGGAATCTTGTCACGAACGATGGTGTGCACCGGCTCGTCGGTGATGTCGCTCAGGGCGTCGGCGATCGGGTTGGCCCAGCCGGCATCCGGTACGTTGGCGACAACCATGCGGATGGCACCAGTGGAAATCTTCTGGTGCGTTTCCTCGCTCACCACGCGACCCAGGGCGAGTTCCACCAGGACCTCCTTGGCGCTCGGCAAGATGACCTCGGGCGCCTTCTTCTTGCGACCAAAGCGGGGCGACGCACCGCCATGGGTGTCGGCCTCGAACTCGGCGTCCAGGTAGGTGAGGATGCGGCTGTTGTCGTCGGTACGGTCAGTCATCAGTTGAACTCCCTAGCGGCTGCAGCGGCGCCGAGCGTGTAGAAGCGAGATGCCGTGCGGACCCAGCCAGCACGACGATCGATGGCAAAGATCTCGGAGGTCATGACCTGACGCGATCCGAGGAGGGGATGATCCGACACCCAGCCGATGAGGGCCGGACGGGAACTCAAGCAAGGGGCCCAGCCATGGAGCTGGGGAGCGTCGTCAAGCTCGGATGCCGGACGGAACACCGTCATCCGCTCAAGATCGTCGGCGAGGGCGCGCAGTTTGGCGACGGTGACGGCAGGGTCGCCGTCACCGAGGAAGTTGATGCTCATGGATTGGCCCTCAGTTGGCGCGCGAGGCCGGGGAGGGGATGTCGACCATGGTGTATGGCGTGATGCACTGGTCGATGTTCAGGGCAATGGCACCCGTGGTGACGAGATGGAGCACGGCCCCGAACGGATCCGTGTGCGTCACCAAGCCAGCCAACTCCGAAAGGCAGCTGGACCCGTTCTGGATAAGGTGGGCGAGCACCGCCATGCGCGAGGTCGCATCGACCTTGATGGCGACGGTGCGGGCAAGCAGTTGCGAATTGCCCAGCCGGGGTTCACGCTCCACCACGGCCTGCGGAACCAGGATGGCTGCATGCCCCGCCTCGCGAGCCTGAAAGCGCAGGTCGATTGCCTTGGCCGAGGGGAAGGCACGGTCCCAAATGCGGTGCGGAACAACGATCAGGGTGACGATGCGGCGACCGATCTTCACATCGGCAATTGCCAGGTCATGCGGCTCGAAGCCGAGGCGGGTGGCAATGTGCTCCACCGCGTAATTGCCGCCAATGTAGCGGCAGTCCGGGTTGGCCGTGATCAGGTCACGGACCTGCTGGTGCAGGCGGACGTTGCGCTTGATGTGCCGGGTGCGGCGGAAATCCTTGGGAGAGCGAGCCGGGATCGGAGCGTGGTTGACATGGGCGAGGCGGGGCGCTGTGGCGACAGACATGACTTCTCCTGTGCCCGGAAACCGTGGTTCCGGGTGGGATTGAGGGATTGCGATGACTATGCCGACGCGCTGGTGCAGACGTGACCGTCGCTGCGCGGGGGACGAGCACCGTTGCCGGTGTCGTGAAAAGGATGCGTGTTTGCATCCATGACCGACGAGATAGTCCGGCCTGACCAATCCTTCAAGTCAAAATCATACACCGTGTATGAGTTGTGCTAGAGATGGTTAATGTTGATTGAATTGATTCTGTGAGGTACGCCGATGTCGATAACTGCCGCCCAAGTGCGGGGCGCAAGGGCCATGCTGTCGATGCACCAAGCCGACCTTGCCAAAGCCGCAGGGATTGGCCGCTCTACCCTGGCGACGTTCGAGATAGGGGAGACTTCCCCTCACCCGTCGACGTTGGAACGGATTCAGGCCGTTCTAGAGGACGCCGGAGCGGTGTTCATCGAGACGGATGCTGGCACGGGGGTGATGCTGGCGCGAAAGGGGTGAGCGACCGTGCATCGGAATTCACGGCATTCCCTGCTGGGCAGAAGGAATCCTGTACGCCACCGACGTTTACCGCTGTTGCGCCTTGCGCTCTCGCCGGCTGCCTGAATAGCTAGCTCTTCGAGACGAGGGAACCGCGAGATGCATCTCGATCTGCTTGGTCTGGAGCCGGGAAAGGAGGGAGTTGCCATCTTGGTTGGCCCGAATGGGTCAGGCAAAAGCAACTACCTGAAAAAGCTTGCACAGGAGTTGCATCATAGAGGCTTGTCTGTGGTTTCGAATACCGCCCGCGACAGGTTCGCCGGGGTCCAGAATCTGCGTAGGATTTCGGCCTTCAGCTCCCCCCGGGCCATTGTCAAGCAATGCATTGCGCGAGCCTTAGGCGAGCCCAGCGCCAGATTCTACGAAGCAGGTGCTGTGCTTGAATACTGCGGTTATCGTCCGCGGTTTGGTTTCTCCACTCCTGGCGTGCTACCTCGCAGACTCAAAGGGGAAGACCCTGTCGGCCCTGATCAAGAAGCCGCCATAGCGTATTTGGCTTCTCACGACCCCCAACAGGTTATCTGGATAGACCAGTTGGAGTCGACGTTGTCCTTCTCGCTGGGGCGGGATTTTTCGGCCGTACTTCGAAATGAGCGATGGCTCAGGCGACAAGGCTATCTTGCCGAGCCGATTCAGGTTCACCTAGAGAACGTTTCCGGCGTTGTCATGGAACTCCATGATGCAAGCTCCGGGCAATTGTCGCTGATATCGTCTCTCGTGTTCCTCAGTACGGCAGACGGCGACCCCCTCACCTTTCTCATCGACGAACCCGAAAACAGCCTGCATCCCAACTGGCAGCGCGAATATGTCGAACGGGTGATGACCTCTACATATTATCGGCAGCCTCACGTCGTCATTGCGACGCATGCGCCTTTGATCGTCACAGGCGCCTTGGCATGGTCCGAGGATATTGTCGGTGTGTATCAGATGGTAGCGGGCCAACCACACCGGCTCCCTCTCGTGGACACGACCCCGACGAGCATCGAAGAGGTTCTTTGGCGGGCATTCGACGTCGTCACGCCTGCAAATCACTTCGTCAGTGAACAGCTTGCGGACCTCGTGACCCGCCTGGGGCAGGGGCAAGTCAGCCGCGAAACCGCGTTGTCGGTGGTACGGGACATGAACAGGGAGAGTTTCGACCCTGAGCAACGGGAGTTCTTTGAAGCTGTGGTGGAACTGATTGGTCAGATCGGGGGCGGACGCCGATCGCCGGACCTGGACAATGCCTGACGCTTACCTGCCACTACTAGCCGACTTCGCTCTCGAACAGGCTGAGACCGAAGCAATTGCCAATGCCCTAGGTTCTGATGACCCTTGGGGCTTCGCGCCAACTGATCCAGCGGACGCGGCGGCGCTGAAGAGCGCAAAGGGCAAAATACTCAACTATCACCTGCAACGTCATCACGATCAGTGCTGCTATTGCCGGGGTAACCTGCACGGTGCCGGCCCATACATGACGGACCGCGAGCACATCCTTCCCAAGGGCAAGGCCAAGTTCAAGCCCTACAGCTACGCGCTTTGGAACCTCGCCGCCGCCTGCAAACGCTGCAACATGCAGTTCAAGGGGCAGAGCGAGCAATTCGTTGTCGATACGCTCGATGTGGGCAAATTCGAAGACGGGGCCAATTACCTGTTCATACACCCCAATTTTGATCGTTGGGAAAACTATCTGGAGCGGATTGAAGTGGCAAAGGGAGGCAAGCGCATAGTCGGATTTGTCTTCGTTTCGAACGACCCTAAAGCCACCTACACGCACGACTTTTTCAACCTTAAGGACCTTGTCATGAACACCTTTGACGACAAGCAGGGCGCCCCAACCCAGGCTGAAAGCAACGAACTGGGAAAGATGGTGCTGGATTTGGCTGAGCGCTATCACCAAAGAGCGGGCTGAGGACGCTGCTTCCTTGCGGAAGGCGTCGCGGGCAGTCATTTCAAAGAGTTTGTCTGAGCCGCTCAAAGTTCGGAGCGACTTCTAGCGTGTAGCCGAAGCCCTGACTGCAAGCACACGAGCTCCGGGTGCTAGGTGATACTTTGGGCAAGGGCGACTCGTGACGGTATGGGGGACAAATGCAGGAAGAAGCGTTCAAGGCATGGCTGCTGGCCCGAGGGGCTGAGGCAGAAGCGGCACGAAACACCAGGGTCTATGCCGTAAGAACGATCGAAGCCAAATTGCCAGAGCTGGGGTCTGCTCATTCCGACCTAGAGGCTGCCTGGAACGCCGATCGCTTCAGCCAGCTACGCGACCGGATCAAGGACATGCGGGAGGATTTCCAGCGTGGCGGCACCGACTACCGCGTGCTGATGCCGCAGTCGGAAAACCCGATTAACCGATTGGCAAATTGGCGCTCCTGGCTTGGTCAGTATGGCCAGTTCCTGAGTGGCGAACCCGCGGGAGATCGGGATGCCGACAAGATCCGCCAATACGTGCTGGAACACTACATTGAGCCGGCTCGACAGGCCGATCAGAGCGAGGTGAGCGTTCTGGTTCGGGACGTCAACGAAGCGCTGGATCTCAATCAGGCTTGGCCGAATATTTGCCAAGCACTCCAAGGCCCAAAGTTCCTGGCTATGGCGGACGTGGGCGCGCCGGAGCAAGATGGCGCCGATCAGAGCTCAGCCACATTGTTTAGGTTTCGTCTTGACGGGGCAGATCCCGGACCACTCGACGGTCGCCCGTTCGTGCTCTTCGATAGTGTTGGTGGATCCTTCAAGCCGGTGAAGAACCACAATCGTCAGTCCGGTCGTTCCGCATACCGCCTGAAACCAGCCGGTGCCAGCAATCTGGCGGATGAAGCCCTCGAGGTAGACACCTTGGCCGAGGTCGCCCGGGGCATGCTCGTCGATCACCTGCCGGCAAGAGTGCAATCCACGAGCGGCGGCCAGGTGAATTACCTCGCCTACGGTAAGCAACGGCTGGTCCGGTATGAGCTTGACCCTACCATCGCCGCGGAGATTGGCGTCCCTCCCAAGGGAAACGTCGGAAACCTCGAGGAGGAGACGCGTTCATTGCCCACTGACCAGCCTGATGATGTCTCATCGGTCGTGCCTCTTCCGACCAATATGATCCTGTACGGTCCCCCAGGAACAGGAAAAACGCATTCAACGGCCGAGGAGGCTGTGCGCTTGTGCGGAGAAGCAGTTCCGGAGGATCGAGCTGGCGTCATGGCGGCGTATCGAAGGCTGCTCGAGGCCGGACGCATTGAGTTCGTCACCTTCCATCAATCCGTTTCCTACGAGGATTTCGTCGAGGGACTTCGGCCCACGCAGACAAGTGAGGAGGGGGCCGCAGGTTTCGAGCTCAAGCCCGTGCAGGGTGTTTTCCGACGGATCGCCCGGAGGGCGGAAACCAGCACGGGATCGGGTGAGATCGAGTTCAAGCTGGTGGGGCGCCAGATCTTCAAGATGTCGATCGGTGAGGCCGCGAACCCCGAAGATGCGCACTTGTTCGAGGAAGCGGTTGACGGTGGCTACACCCTGCTCGGATTTGAGGACATCGACTGGAGCGACGACCGCTTTTCGAACCGCGAGGCGATCATTGATGCAGTTCGGCAGTCTGGCAAAATGGGCGGCGGTGAGCCTAACGCTTCAAGCGGTCGTGTCCAGATGCCATTCATATTTCGGAACTCGATGAAGAACGGCGACATCATTGTGGTGTCCAAGGGCAATTCCCTGTTCCGGGCCATCGGAGAAGTGGTCGGAGGGTACCAATTCGCTCCTCGTGACGGGGGAACGTATGCTCACCGTCGGGCCGTGCGGTGGCTATGGACCGATCGTGCCGGCGTTCCTGTCAGCGAGATATATGCCCGCACCTTCACCCAGAAGTCTGTGTATGCGCTGAACGATGCCGAACTCAACATCCCGGCCTTGGAGCGGTACATCGCAAGCCAACAAACCACCGGGCAGAAGGGCCCAGAGTCTTTCGTTTTGGTCCTGGATGAGATCAATCGTGCCAATATCTCAAAAGTGTTCGGTGAACTGATCACCCTGTTGGAGCCCGACAAAAGGCTCGGCCAGCAGAACGCCTTGCGGGTTCGATTGCCCTACTCGGGCGATATGTTCGGTGTGCCATCAAACCTGCACATAATTGGCACCATGAACACGGCAGATCGCTCCATCGCATTGTTGGACACCGCTTTGCGGCGCCGATTCCAGTTCCAAGAGCTGATGCCCAGACCATCATTGCTCGACCCAATTGACGGCATCGACCTGGCGGCGCTGCTTCGCGTCATGAATGAGCGGATCGAGTACCTTTTCGATCGGGAACATCAGATTGGACATGCCTACTTCATGAGCTGTGTATCCCGTGCCGACGTGGATGATGTGATGCGGCACAAAGTGATCCCGCTTCTGGCCGAGTATTTTTATGAGGATTGGTCGAAGGTCGCAGCTGTGCTTGGCGAATCCTATGATGGCGATGGAGACCGGGAAGGGCGCTTCATTGACCGGCGCCAATTGAAACCACCGAAGGGTCTCGATGGGATCGATGAGGCCGCACCGCGATACCGGTGGAGTGTGCGCAGCGACTTTTCTTACTCCGGATTTGCCTGACGATGGTCAGAAAGACCGTCCTCGAGTGGGAAACCATCCGCTACGGTGATGGTGAGAACGAGATCTCAGAAGCGGCAGCTGATCGCATAGCCGCGGTAGCCGCAGCATCAGCGTTGTCAGGTGCTGGCGGTGGCGGTGTTCTTGAGCATGGGCGGAAGGCATTGCGAGCTCGTGGCATAGTCGGAGTGATCACCTCAGGCGATGCGGTGCTCGAAATCCTGCCGAAGATCGACGTGGCCGGAGGAGACCAGGTCGAGCGCAACCGCCAAATCCGTCGGCGGTTGGTGCATATGCTGGCAGTGGCGATGGACTTGCGCATCGATGCCGGACAGATGACGTCGCTCGACACTCAGAGTGAGACGTTACTCGAGATCCTGATCCGCATCTTTTCGGAGAAGCTGACAGATGCCGTCCGCCACGGAATGCCCAGGCGGTACTTGCAGCATGAAGATGACCTGCCTGTGTTGCGGGGGCGACTCGACACCAAGAGACAATTTTCCCGCCTAGCCGCTGAACCGTCGAGGTTGGCTTGCCGCTACGATGCTCTCACGCCGGACATTGCGCTGAACCAGATCATGAAGGCAGCGACGTCCCGGCTTTCCCGTATGGCTCGCAGCGGCGACAATCAGCGCCGACTTCGCGAGCTATCGTTTGTCTATGCCGACATTTCCGACGTTCCCCGGTCCGTGCTGCCGTGGGCTGACGTGGTGATTGACCGCACCAATGGGCGTTGGAAGGAGCTGCTGAACCTCGCCAGACTTCTCCTAGGGGATCGGTTCCAAACCACCTCTTCCGGCGGCAGCGAAGGGTTTTCATTGCTGTTCGAAATGAACGTCCTCTTCGAGGAATATATTGCGCGGATGTTGCAGAAGGGCCTGGCCGGAACGGACCTGCACGTCACCTCACAAGGGGGACGAATGTACTGCCTCCAGGCTGAAGAGAAAGGACTCTTTCAAACGCGGCCAGATCTCATCGTTAAGCGCGGGAACCAGGTCGTTCAAATTATTGATACGAAGTGGAAGAGGATCGCAAATCGCTTAGACGATCCAAAGGCCGGTGTCTCGCAGGGCGATGTCTACCAGATGATGGCCTACGGGCAGCTGTATGGCTGCGATAGCTTGACCCTGCTGTTCCCACATCACGCAGGCCTACACTCCTCCGACGGCTTGCAGGATGACCACAAGATCAACGGTAGCTCTCGACGCCTCCGTACAGCGACCGTCGACATAACTGTTTCGACCGAAATCGCCAATCGGTTGGCGTTGATCGCAAAGCCGGCTGCGCCTTGATCACCTAGAGTCCCAGCGCAGCTCGATGATGAAATCGATTCCAGGAAGCAGTCGTCAGCTTGCCAGCAGCTTCAGACGTCTACGACTACCGAATCCTTAATAAACTCGACTTTGGCCGATTTTCACAAGACATTTCGTCAGTAGCCGTATTCACGGTTACGCGTATGCACCCGGTCTCCCGCTATACTTGAACCGCATGTTGAACGTCAAAATATCCCTGCGAGAACAACGAGTATAGACGATGATTTAGTAGCGCTCGCACAATATCTGGACATTGCGCCTCCGTAGGAACAATTCTCCCCTGCTGGTCAAAATTTAAACTAAGGCCGGCAGTTTGGAAATTCTGGCGCAAGTTGTCCATGAAGATCGCATCTTGATAGTGAGCCTTGCGGCGGATCGCGCTTACGCTTCGCAGCCTGAGCTTGTTGGTGCCAACATAGGCTACCAGCGGGGCCAGGTCGGTGAATAAGCTGCTGAACAGAGGTTCGGCCTGCAATGAAGCAAAGTCTGCGACATGCGCTTCGGTGTACCGAAGCGTTATCTCAAAGGCACGCTTGTTAAAGATCACCAAATCGTCGCCGGCGACAAAGAAGTCTATGTGTCGTGAGAGAGTGAAGGTAGGATTGGGCTCAAGAGCAAGTTGCTCGTCAGCAAAAACAACCGGCAATTGACCGCCAGTTTTTCTGGTCGACCATGAATCGTCGGCGCGGCGAACTGCGATCAACGTTGACCCACCGACAGCAAACCGCACTGCGTAAAATTTCGTGTTTCGAACGTGAGCAATCCTTTGCGCTTTCCTGTTAGGCAGAGGGTCCGCTGAGGCATCGACCACGCGCCCAGCAAATGTCTCGTTTGCGTCCAACAACAGCACCTGCCCTTCCTCCTGAGGGGCCCAAAGGTCATAGTCGTGCGCCTCTAGAACGCTGTCACGAGCGCTGATCGCGGCCTCCTTCAGGGCAGCGTTTAACGCATCATTCGTCTCAATCCAGTGCCCGGTGAATACGGGATCACTCGACGGGCCGGAAATGCGGAAGAGCCAAACGGTAACCTCGGCTCCTTGAATGTCGAACTGTGTGAGACCTATCGGAAGCGGCATGGCTACTACGCCGTCTGCTTTGAGACCTTGATGATGAAGGTGTCTTGGAACTGAAACTGGCGATGCTGTTCGTTTGCTGCAATATCACCACGCACGAGCGCGCGGCCAGTGTGGAGCGCGTCACTGCCGGGAAATTTGTATTCTATGTCATAGGGGCGCCATCCGAAGACAATCAGGACTGGGTTTAGTATGATCTGCCCAGATCTAAATGTAATAACGAACATCCACAGCAGGAAGATTATTAGTCCGACAAATTTTCCCGTATCTTGGTACTCGATACTCATAAAGGAGACGATATATGGGAGTGTATAATTCATAAGGTCAGCGGGTACATATGTTGCCGTCTTTATCGCAATAAGGCGTCGCGGTGTGACGGCCGTCAGAAGTGCAAGTGTTGCACAAAGGCAGATGAGCGCTATCCCAAACCCTATCAGCGCAATTTCCGGGTTCTTGAACGGCAAGGAGCATCCCGGTGTCCAGAACGCCAAGCACAGGGGACGACTCACGGCGTCGAACTCGTAGTTCTGAACAAGTAGGATAAGTGTCAGGGGCAGATAGGAGCCGACGAAGACAACGAAGGCCGGGAAAACGCGAAGCTGCATTTTGATCTGCCCTCCTTGCGGTCAAGACTTTTCTGCCGCGTAAGCATACCTACGATTCTGAGCCGACTGACACGATGCCAGGATGAGTATCAACTGACGGATTCAGTGAGGTTGCGTTGATCGTGAGGACCTACGTGGCGCTCAATATCTGATCGAGCGTTATTGCCGTCACGAATGGAACCTCCAGTGCCTTGAAGTGTGCGGTCCCGCATCTGATCTGCGCCTTCTCCGCGTCGCGGAGAGTGTTCAGGTCGCCCTTGCTCTCGCTGACGAGATAGATGTCCTCACCCGCATCGTGCGTGCGGACAATGGCCCAATCCGGATTGTAGGTGCCGAGCGGAGTTTCGACCCTAAAGCCTCTTGGAAGCTTGGCGAACACCTTGATGGCGCCACTGATGTCGAGCGCCTTGGCCAGCGTCGCCTCGATGTTGGAGTCTGTAACGACATGATCAAGCGGCGCGTTCTTCACCGCGACCAGCCGCTCGGTCGGCACTTCCTCCTCCGCCTTGAACAAGTCCTGCGCCCACCAATCATCCAGCGGCTTGTAGACGATGCCATCTGTCATCATGAGCCTCTTGCCGGCCTGGATAATGGCGGTTGCACTGTCGACAAAGGCGGAGGGGTTCACTGACGCTTCAGCCAATCGGCCGGACTGAACCAGGATGTCGGCCAACACCTTGCGAGGCAACTCGGTGCGGCTCTGCAGCTCGCCCAGCAGGTCGGGGACCTCCAAACGGGCAGACGCGAGGCGCTGCGGGATCGAGGTGCTCACCTTTTCCGAGGTGACGCCCTCCCGACCGATGAGCATCTCAGCCAGCTCGAACGTGACGCGAGCTTCGCCTGGACGTGGCATATCGGCCAAAGCCTTAGCACACCGAGCAACCAGCGCAGCGTCGTCGAAGTCGAGGCGGTAGGTCGTCTTGCGACTGATCCGATTCCACAGGGCCCGGAAGTCGTGTCCATCGAGCACGGCCAGGTTAAGTTTGACCGGCCCCTTCGCTCTGGCGTCACTGACGGGTACTTTACGCGCAAGGCGCTGCAGCATGTCTCGGATCAACCTTGCAGCCCCGTCTGGTAGCGCTGCTGGAAGCGGGACGGTGTTCTGAGCAAGGGCCGTCCGGAGAGCTGGTTGAGCATGGCCCTTGGCGTCAATCAGACCAGCGTCGGACAGAGCCTGGAACACGGCCTGGCTCTCCTGCACGGAGACCACCGTGGTGCTGCCGTCCGGCTGGGCGTAGGTCAGCCCGGCGAACAGGTTGGCGGTTACAATCCCGAGCTTGATGTCGAGTGCCTGCTCCATTTCTGTCTGCAGACCCTTGGCGAAATCGGCGTAGCTCTCCTGCGCGATAACGGTCAGCAGGTTCAGTCCCTCATCGCGTCGCCGTTGGCCGTCATTGTCCACGCAGAGACGAAGGCCGCGGCCGATCGACTGTCGGCGCCGTGTGTCACTTGCCATTTCGCGCAGGGAGCAGATCTGGAAGACGTTTGGATTATCCCAACCCTCGCGGAGGGCTGAGTGTGAGAACAGAAAACGTAGCGGCTCGGCCTCGTCCAGCAGGCGCTCTTTGTCCTTCATGATGAGGTTGAATGTCCGCTCGGCGTCCTCCCGGGATCCGGCGTTGGAGAACTCTCCCGCGGCATTCAGGGTCGGCTCGGTGAAGCGGCCTTTCTTGTCCCGTGAGAAGTAGCCGTCATGCGCACTGGAGGCGTCTGGCGGCACATCAACAAAGAGCGATTGGAAGTCGGGCAGGGCCGCCAGCTTGGCGTACTCCTCCTCGAAGATCGTGGCCAGCGGTCCGGGCGTGGCGTTGCCGTTGTCGTCGTACTGACGATAGTCCGCGACTGCGTCGACAAAGAACAGGCTCAGGGTCTTGATGCCCAACGGCCGATTGCGCAACTCTTTGCGGAAATGGTGTTCGATGGTCTGGCGGACCATGGCGCGGGTGAGGGAGTTCGTGTCAACGTCACCCCAGCTCTCGCCGACCTCGAGAGTCTTTACGCCATCGCCCGGGACGATCAGCTGGACGGTGCCTGCACCGGTCATCTTGCGGATGACACCGATCCGATAGCCGGCATAGACCGTGCGTCCGCCCGATGCCTGATCGTCGGTCAGCTCCATGCCGTCATATACCCAGACCGCCTGCCGGGAGACGCCCGCCTTCATCTGCTTGGCTATCTCGATGCGGGCGCGGGGGAGCTGACCCTTCCTGGCCTCAACTTCGAGCAGTTTCACATAGGGGCTGTTGTTCGCATCCTGAATCCGGGCGCCATCGACTTCAATGGATTTTACCAAACCCTGGTCGTGGGCGTCGAAAGCATCGAGCCGATAGACGGGATGGAATTTAGACCCGTGGGTGGCGGAATAGCGGATCGTCGCCAGCGGCTGCATGGCTCGCATGATCTGGCGGCCGGCGCCATTGGGGTTGGCGTCAACCGATTGGGGCTCGTCGACGATGATGATGGGACGTGTGCTCTTCACCCAGTCGACGCCGGGGATGTCGCGCGTTTGCTCGCGTGCCTGCTGAAAAACGGCGGTCTTCGTGCCGAGTGACTGCACTGTGGCGATCATCACCCGGATCGAGGATGACGAAGCAAAATCGATGATCCGCGAGAGGTCGGAGCTGTCGTAAACGAAGCTCTCGAACGGCACGCCGTCATAGATCTGGCGGAAGTGGTCGCGTGTCTGTTCAATGGTCTTCTTCACCCCCTCGCGGATCGCGACGGAAGGGACAACGATGACGAACTTGGTGAAACCGTAGCGTCTGTTCAGCTCGAAGATGGTGCGCAGATAGACATAGGTCTTGCCGGTGCCCGTCTCCATCTCGACGGTGAAGTCCATCTTGTAGTCGCCCCCGGCGTCTTTCTTGCCCTTGGCGGCGACCTCCAACTCTGGCGATGCGGGCAGAGCGTGCCGGTCCTGTACGATATGGAGGTTTTCCAGCACCGCCTCGTCGAGCAGGTCGAAGCGATTAGCATAGCCCAGTAGTTTCTCATTGTACTCTAACTCGCCGACGATCTGCCGTGGCGCGATGGTGAAGAGAGACTGGCGCTCTTCCTGACCTGCGAAGAGGTCGACCACGGCGTCGATGGCGGCGACCTGATGCGGGAGCTCGGATTCAAAAACGAACTTCATGAAAGGGCCAATCAGATGCTGGCGATCTTGGCGATGCGATCGCCCAGACGCTGCCGCAGAATCGCGGCGAGGTTTGCCTTCGTCGCCGCACGGTTGCCGTCGGCACCCAAACCTGTGTCCTTGAAGTAGATGGTCGTTTGCACAGGATCCAGCTCATCGACCCAGTCCGCTATGCCCTGACCTAGTGCCTCTGCATTATCAGCGCCGACATTGCTCAAGCATACTATGAGCGCTCCCCCACCCAGGGCATGTACGGTTTGGCCTGCGACGGTGCGCTGTTTTTCCGGCACGGTCAGGTCGATACCGGTCTTGAGCAGCAGCTCTACCAGCAGGTCGCCCTCGGTGCGCCCCGGGAGGACATTGTCGACGGCGTCGAGGATGCTCGCCTCCATATCGTCGGGATCAGGTTGCCACGGCTTCAGGTTGGAAGTATCGAGCTTGTATACTCGGAAGCCTAGGTCCAGACGCTCACTGGGATAGTCGGCCCTGACCTTCTTCGCTTCCCTCCTGAGCCTCTCCTTCGTCAACTCCGCAAGGTTTAGAGGCTTGTGCAGTTTCTGGCAGAATTTGGCCGCGTCCTTCTGTTCCTTTTTCGAAGCGTCTAGGGGCTCAGGCAACTGGACCAGGATAAAGCGCCGACTACCGTCATCGCGCGCATTCTGCCTAAAGATCGCTCCACCGGTGGTTCCAGAGCCTGCGAAAAAGTCCAGATAGATCCCGTCCTTGTCGTCGTTTCCGTTCACCACCATTGAAGCAAAATACTCGAGCAAAGAAGACGGCTTCGGAAAGGAGAAAGCGTCATCCATGTCTATGGACTCGATATCCTTCGTCCCCTCTTGGTTGAAGGGGCCGTTCATAAGTGAGAGCGGCTTGCCCAGGCGCTCAACGCCGTTTTCATCGTTCAAGTACTGCTTCGCTCGAACGCTCCATTTTCCTCGAGCTTTGCTGAAGACGATCTCACCTGCATCGTATGCCTTTTGCATACGATCCTTCTCCCAGATCCACTGCTTGTTCGGCCATATTTCCTCGCCATTGTGTACAATCGGATAGACCAGATTGGGTCGATCATCCTTGCTCTTTGTAGCTAGCGGCTGGGTTATGTATCCTCCCCGCACGGCGAAATTCTCGTCCTGTTTCTTGTAGGAAGCGCGCTGCTCCTCGGTTAGGGGAGCTGCAAATGTGCCGACTCCTGACTTTGAGTATACAAGAATATGTTCGTGAACACTTGCAAACCCCTTAGTGAGTGCTCCTGATCCATATTTGTTCTTCCAAGAAACAAGCTCAACGAAATTCTCCGGTCCGAAAATCTCATCTAGGACCAGTTTACAATTGGCAACCTCAACATCATCGAGTGAAACGATTATCGCGCCATCATTGCGCAACATTTCCTTCGCCAACAGGAGCCGAGGATACATCATTGCAAGCCAGTTCGTGTGCAAGCGGCCCTGAACGTCTTTTTCGCTGGAGAGGGCTTCATCGTTGGCGCCGGACTGACCAGTCATCTTCAAATATGAACGTAGTGGACTTTTGTAGTCGTCAGGATACACAAAATCTCCACCAGTATTATACGGCGGGTCAATGTATATAAGTTTGACCATACCTGCATAAGAACGTCGAAGAAGCTTCAAAGTTTCAAGATTGTCACCCTCGACCAAGATATTGTTAGTAGTTTCCCAATCCGCACTTTCCTCCGGAACGGGCCTAAGGGTGCCGAGGCTTGGCGTGACTGCGAAGGCACGAGCGCGGCGCTTGCCGCTCCAATTGAGACCGTAGCGCTCGTCCCCCGCCTCCAGTTCATCGCCCAGTAGTTCGCGCAGCACGTCGAAGTCGACTTTGCCGTCCGTCACGATCTCGGGAAACAGCGTCTTCAGGCGCGAGATATTGAGCCTAGCAAGATCGCCACTCCCTGCTGCTTCGTCTTCTCGAGTGATCAGGGGGATGGGGTCATTCGCGTCGCTCACAAGGCGTCTCCATGCACGCCTCGGGCGTGCGAAAGTTTCAAATTATGGACGTGCGGCGGGAGCTTCGGCCAACTCCCCCGCGATGGCCTGAAGCCTATCCTTAAGCTCCCGCGCCTGATTGCCAAGCGCAACCTGCCGAGCCAGCCGCTTTTCGCGCATGGTTGTCGCGCGAGCTGCGAGCCATTCCGCTTCGACTTGACGGTATTGATCAAGCAGTATTCGCCTAGCTTCAGCATCCGCTGCGCTGGGAAGAACCCGTAGAAGTCCGTCGGTAATGCGCGCCACCGCCAGCGCCTCGCACCGTTCAATGAGTGCGGCGTAGACGGCGGCCAAGTCTGTCTGTGGCAGTCCAGGTAGAGCGATGCTGGCGAGGAATGCCGAACCGTTCGCATCGTCTCTCGATCTCAGGTCGGGCGCGATCACCAGCCGCTCGACAACCATTTGGTCGGTCACCCGCTCCGCGCGTCGCATGGGAGCCAAGGTCAGGCGGGTGCCTGAATCTCCGGGTAGGGCCGTTGCCAGGATGATGGGAACGGGAATGGCGCGATGGATTAGGGTCAGAAGTCGCTGCGTCGGTTCCACTCTTGCAGTCATGGATAGCAGTTGAATGGCGGGAACGGGCCTGTCTTCGTCCGTTCCCGCCGCGACGCCGATGGTGGTTGGCGACAGAGTCGCCCACCAGTCGAGTCGCTCGATCGATCGGTCGATTAGTTGCCTGTCGGCCGCATTCGCGGCGCCATGCTGCGCCAGGACGTCCTTGGGTAGCCGCCGTGCCGGGGCAGTCATCGGCGGTAAGACCAGTGCCTCGCGGACATCGCCTGGCGTGATCATCATGCCGGCGGCAAGATCGCCAGCCAACAGACGACCTCCCAGTCATCCAGGCCGCTCTCTCCACCAGCCCCCTCGATGCCACCTGTGGTGAACAAGCTTTCCACGGCCCGTTCTTCTGCCTTCCCGGTCACGCCGCGGATGGCGGCGGAGAGCAGGGCCTGCCAGATGTCCATCTTTGCGCCGCGGTCTGTCTCAGCGTCGAAACGCGCCCAAGCTTCAGACTGCCGTTCCACCGGCGTTGCGGCCGCCAAGCGAAGGAGATCGAGCATCCGCTTGGGTTGGCTATGCGGCAAGATGATGCGCTCGTCTGTTCCGACATAGATCAGCGCATGTGGAAATAGCGGGTCCCCCTTGGCGATGGAGCGCTCCGCTGCAGGGGTTGCAGCGCGGAGAACGAACAGAGCGCCGGCAGGGAAGTCGTCACTGGAGAAGAGCGGCGAGTAGGTGCCAGTCAGTCGCCTGCCGAGCGCCGTGCGTTCTTCGGGGGAGAGGCGAGCCAAGTCCAGCCGCAGGTCGTTCAGGGTCAGATCGGTGATGGAGACGCCAGAGGATAGGTCCTCCAGGTCGACCACACGCGACTGGAGGGTTTCCAACTGTTGGCGACGATACTCCAGATCGTTCATCTGGTTGCCAGCCTGTGCCTCGATTAGGTTCTCCTCACCAGTGGCGGAGACATCGAGCAAGATCATCTTGCCAGACACACTGCGCTCGAGGCCGATATAGGTGTCCAAGTCCATGTTGGGCCAGAAGTTGACCAGCCTGATAACGGCGTTGTGCGAGCCAAGGCGATCGATCCGACCGAACCGCTGGACGATGCGCACCGGATTCCAATGGATGTCGTAATTCACCACGCAATCGCAGTCTTGAAGGTTTTGGCCTTCGGAAATGCAGTCAGTCGCGATGATGAGGTTGATCTCCTCTTCGCCATCCAGCGCCTCTGGGCGGGAGCGGGCGCGAGGTGCGAAGGCACTCAGGATCGACCCTAGGTCTGAACTCAGTTTTGGATGCGTGGTCTTATTGCGTCCCGATCCCGTGACCAGCGCCATCCGGTGCGGGTAGTCGGTTCGGAGGTTCTGATAGAGATATTCCGCCGTTTCGGCGAAGGCGGTGAAGACCAGCAACTTAACGTTGCCGGGATTGAAGGGGCTGGCGACCTTGGCCGCGATGAGCCTTCTCAGGTCGGCAAGCTTCGCGTCCCGTTCGGCGGTGACTCTTTGGGCTTGCGTATGCAAGCGGGACAGACGGTCCCGATCCTCGGCAAGATCCTGACGCCAGCGGACGAGGTCGGCGTCGCTGAGGAGTACACGAACGCTACGGCCCACGCCGAGTTGCTCGAAGGCAGGATCGTCGTCATCCAGTTCGCCTATGGAAGGCGCGGCCACGCTTTCGTCATGAGCGTCGATACGGGCGATCAGGTTCTCTACCGCCTCGAGCTGGCGTCCGATGGTCAGCGCGAACGCATGCACCGAACTTTCCATCCGCTTGAGCAGGTTAACCCGCAGCAGTGCGATCAGACTTTCCTCGCGGTCGAGTTGGCGAAAGACACTGGTGCCTCCACCCGCGCCGGCGACATCCTGGTTGTATCGTTGCTCATAGGCGGCCCTGCGATCGTCGAGGACGTAGCGTAGAGGTGTGAAAGCTGCGAGCTTCAGCCTTCGGATTTCCGTGTTGACCTCGATGATCGGCGGAAAGGTGCCGGTGAGGTCGACATCCGACTTGATATTGGTGGGCGGAAGCTTCTCCGGGAAGGTGCCCGTCTCGTCCGTCCCGTAGTAGCGTTCGATATGCTTGCGGCTGCGCGCGATGGTGAGGAGGTCCAAGAGGCGAAAGTAGTCAAAGCCGAGCATCTCCAGCAACTTTGCCGGAGTTCGGGCCGCTTCCTGCAACTGCTGCCAGCGGTTGAACTGGCCTTGAGCGAGGCGGATTGTAGCGGAGATACTTGCGATGCCGTGGCCAGCCAGAGCCTGGTCCTGACCCTCGGTAGCAAAGGCGATCTGGTTCTTCAGGTCGTTCAGTCGGTTGTTGACCGGCGTCGCCGACAGCATCAGTACTCGGGTCTTAACGCCAGCCTTCACAACGGAGTTGAGCAGCCGGTCGTAACGGCTCTCCCGCTCACCCTTGCCAGCAGGGCGATTGCGGAAGTTGTGGCTCTCGTCAATGACTACCAGGTCATAGTTGGCCCAGTTGATGTGACTGAGGTCAATATCGCCGGACTGACCTCCTTCGCGTGACAGGTCTGTGTGGTTCAGGACGTCGAAAGCAAAACGATCGGCAGCGAGCATGTTGCGAACGTCATTTCGCGTCCACAGCGTCCAATTCTCGCGCAGGCGCTTTGGCGCCAGGACCAGTACCCGGGCGTTGCGCAGTTCGAAATACTTGATGACCGCCAAGGCCTCGAAGGTTTTTCCGAGACCGACACTGTCGGCGAGAATACAACCGCCAAAGCGCTGCAGCTTGTCGATAGCTCCGATGACGCCATCTTTCTGAAAGCGGTACAGCTTCGACCAAATCTGGGTTTCGCGGATACCGG
This sequence comes from Pseudomonadota bacterium, assembly GCA_023393475.1. Classification (GTDB taxonomy): domain Bacteria; phylum Pseudomonadota; class Alphaproteobacteria; order Rhizobiales; family Devosiaceae; genus Devosia_A. Next base: position 74,898 of record JAEWLC010000073.1, on the reverse strand, counting down.
TGGCGGAATCGACGATCCTCGACTCGTCGGTCCCGGCCCCCATTTCCGCGAAGAGCTGATTCAAGGTTTGGAGGTACACATCGCCGGGGCGATGATCCGCGCCGGCTGCCGCGACTGCCGCCAGCAGATCCTGTACCGCCGCTCCCTGCGGGTTTGCGGCATCCCATTCTGTATTGAACCAGCGGGATACCTGGGCGAGCTCTTCAGGGTCTTCCGTTTGTTGCACGAAACCGAGCCGAGCCAATGGAGCAACACCGAGTCCGCCGGTGGTCAAGCTACAATTGCCCAGCAGCGCTCCGCGCGAGGACAAAAGCAGAGATTGGGACGGCGGGAGTCGCGTTTCCCGGATGGCGGCTGATTGGAGAGCCTGCGCTAGTTCGGTTGTTAGCGAGCGGTTTTGCAGGCGGTTGCGGCGAACGCGGTCGGAATTTTCTCCACCCAAAGCAGAATCGGTGGCGGGGCCAATCAGGACACGTCCAAGACCGGGCACTCCAGCACGGAGTATAGCCTCCATGCCAAAGAGGGACACCTGATCTGTCAGTACATTTAGCGCCTCGCCCCGAAATCTCTTTAGAATCTCGACAGCGCGCTCTGCTCCAGTGTTGGCGACAAGCTTCACTCTGACCTAGCCCCCAAGATCGAAACGCCGACAAATCTGGTAGCCGATCAGTGCCGCCGGGAACAGGGTTGCGCTGTCCAATCCCTATGCTTCCGGGGTTTACGCCGGTCGCAGTTACCCTGCCCAAGGATCAGGACATTTCGAAAGTTGGTCCAAAAAGAGCGAAAGCCCGGAAATCCGGGCTTTCTACTATCGATCAGGACTCTTCATTTTATGAGACGCAATTGTCTAGTTCAATACGGCGATCAGCTACACCCAGTCGTCGTCCCGCAATCCTCACAAACCATGCAGTGCCCCGACACTTTCATCCGCATCGAGTTGCAGTTGCTGCACTGGTCGCCCGTGTAACCCTGCATGAGCGCCTGGGCCCGTAGCTGGCCGGCGTCCTGCTGGGACGGGGGGCTCGGGATGGGGTTGAGTTCGGCTTCGTTGAGAACGGTGGGGCTCGGCTCGATCTTCAAAGCGGTGGCGGCCTTGAGGGCGGTGACCGTGCTCGTCTGCATCGAGGCGACCGGGTTGTAGGCTTGGGCGGCTGAGAGGCCGCCGGAGACCAGCATCAGGTTCTGGTCCTTCACCTTGCCGCGGGTCATGCCGCGCGACACGAGGTTCTGCGCCGGGATCGGGGCAGGGCGCTGGCCTTCGCCCTGCTGCGAGAGCGCAGTGGGGCTATCGGCGTGGACATGGGCCAGATCCTCGCGGTCGAGATAGGAGACGGCGAGCTCGCGGAAGATGTAGTCGAGGATCGAGGTGGCGTTCTTGATCCGGTCGTTGCCCATCACCATGCCGGCCGGTTCGAACCGGGTGAAGGTGAAGGCCTCGACATATTCGTCGAGCGGCACGCCATACTGCAGGCCGAGCGAGATCGAGATGGCAAAATTGTTCATCATCGCGCGGAAGGCGGCGCCTTCCTTGTGCATATCGATGAAGATTTCGCCCAGGCGCCCGTCGTCGAACTCGCCGGTGCGCAGGTACACCTTGTGGCCGCCGATATTGGCCTTCTGGGTGTAGCCCTTGCGGCGGTTCGGCAGCTTCTCGCGCTCGCGGGAGACGCGCTCGACGATCTTCTCGACTATCTTCTCGGTGATAGCCGGCACGCGCGCCATCTGGTTGGCCGCGGCCAGCGTCTCGACCGCATCCTCTTCCTCGTCATCCTCATCGGAAATGATCGAGGCGTTGAGCGGCTGCGAGAGCTTGGAACCATCGCGGTAGAGCGCGTTGGCCTTGAGCGCCAGGCGCCAGCTGAGCTGGTAGGCCTCCTTGGCGTCGGCGACCGTGGCGTCGTTCGGCATGTTGATGGTCTTCGAGATGGCGCCCGAGATGAACGGCTGCGCGGCAGCCATCATCAGGATGTGGCTCTCGACCGAGAGGAAGCGCTTGCCGGTCTTGCCGCACGGGTTGGCGCAATCGAAGACGGGCAGGTGCTCATCCCTAAGGAAGGGCGCGCCCTCGAGGGTCATCGAACCGCAGACATGGGTGTTGGCGGCGTCGATGTCCTTCTTGGAGAACCCGAGGAAGGAGAGGAGGTCGAACGTCATGTCGGCGAGCTGCGCGTCGGTGACGCCGAGGCTCTTGAGGAAATCGGCGCCGAGCGTCCACTGGTTGAAGACGAACTTGATGTCGAAGGCCGACTTCATGGCCTTGTTCAGGATGTCGATCTTCTCGTCGCTAAAACCCTTGGCCTTGAGCGAGGCGGGGTTGATGCCCGGCGCCTGGTTCAGGTTGCCGTGGCCGACGGCGTAAGCCTCGATCTCGGCGATCTGGCTCTCGGAATAGCCGAGGGTGCGCAGTGCCGGGGGCACGGCATTGTTGATGATCTTGAAGTAGCCGCCGCCGGCGAGCTTCTTGAACTTCACGAGCGCGAAGTCGGGCTCGATGCCGGTGGTGTCGCAATCCATCACGAGGCCGATCGTGCCGGTGGGCGCGATGACCGAGACCTGGGCGTTGCGGTAGCCATGCTTCTCGCCGAGCGCGAGCGCATCGTCCCACACGGCCTTGGCGCGGGCGGAGAGCTGGTCGTCGCCGATCGAGGCGTGGTCGAGGGCGACCGGGTTGATCGAGAGGCCCTCGTAGCCATCGGCCTTGCCGTAGGCGGCGGTGCGGTGGTTACGGATGACGCGCAGCATGTGCTTGGCGTTGCGCGGGTAATCCTGGAAGGCACCGAGCTCGCCCGCCATCTCGGCCGAGGTGGCGTAGCTGACGCCGGTCATGACGGCAGTGATGGCACCGGCAATGGCGCGGCCCTGGGCCGAGTCATAGGGGATGCCCGAGGTCATCAGCAGGCCGCCGATGTTGGCGTAGCCGATGCCCAGCGTACGGTAGACGTAGCTGCGCTCGGCAATGGCCTTCGAGGGGAACTGCGCCATCATCACCGAGACCTCGAGGACGACGGTCCAGAGGCGGCAGGTGTGCTCGAACGCGGCGACGTCGAAGCTCGAGTCGGCGTTGCGATAGGGGAGGAGGTTCACCGACGCGAGGTTACAGGCCGTGTCGTCGAGGAACATGTATTCCGAGCACGGGTTCGAGGCGACGATCTCGCCGGCTTCCGGGCTCGTGTGCCACTCGTTGATGGTGGTGTGGAAGTGGATGCCCGGATCGGCCGAGGCCCAGGCGGCATAGCCGATCTGCTCCCAGAGGTCGCGGGCCTTGACGGTCTTCACCACCTTGCCGGCCTTGGTGCGGCTCAGCAGGTCCCATGTGCCATCGGTCTCGACGGCCTTGAGGAAATCGTCGGTGACGCGGACGGAGTTGTTCGAGTTCTGGCCCGAGACGGTGAGATAGGCTTCGCTATCCCAGTCGGTGTCGTAGACCGGGAAATCGATGTCCGTGTAGCCCTGGCGGGCGAACTGGATGACGCGCTGGATGTAGTTCTCCGGCACGAGGGCCTTCTTGGCCGCGCGGACTTCGCGCTTCAGCGCCGGGTTCCTGTTGACGTCGAAGCAGTCGTCGCCGTCGCCTTCGCAGTTCACGGCGGCCTTCATGATGGCCTTGAGGGCCTTCGAGACGACCTTGGAACCGGTGACGAGGGCAGCAACCTTCTGCTCCTCCTTCACCTTCCAGTTGATGTAGTCCTCGATATCGGGGTGGTCGATGTCGATCACCACCATCTTGGCGGCGCGACGGGTGGTGCCGCCCGACTTGATGGCGCCGGCAGCGCGGTCACCGATCTTCAAAAAGCTCATCAGGCCCGACGACTTGCCGCCGCCCGACAGGCGCTCGCCTTCGCCGCGGAGCTTGGAGAAATTCGAGCCGGTGCCCGAGCCATACTTGAACAGGCGGGCTTCACGCACCCACAGGTCCATGATGCCGCCCTCGTTGACGAGGTCGTCGCTCACCGACTGGATGAAGCAGGCATGCGGCTGCGGATGCTCGTAGGCGGACTTGGACGAAACCAGCTTGCCGGTGAAGGGATCGACATAGAAGTGGCCCTGGCCGGGGCCGTCGATGCCGTAGGCCCAGTGCAGGCCGGTGTTGAACCACTGCGGCGAGTTGGGGGCTACTCGCTGGGTGGCGAGCATGTAGCAGAGCTCGTCGAAGAAGGTGCGCGCGTCTTCCTCGCTGGCGAAGTACTTGCCCTTCCAGCCCCAGTAGGTCCAGGTGCCGGCGAGACGTTCGAAGACCTGGCGGCTGTCGGTTTCCGAACCGTAGCGCTCAGTCTCGGGGAGCTTGGCGAGCGCTTTCTCGTCGGGGACCGAGCGCCAGAGCCAGGACGGGACATCGTTCTCCTCGACCTTCTTCAGGATCTTGGCGACGCCGGCCTTGCGGAAATACTTCTGGGCGATGATGTCGGCAGCAACCTGCGACCAGGTCGAGGGGACCTGCATGCCTTCGAGCTTGAACACGATCGACCCGTCGGGGTTCTTGATCTCGCTCGTTACCGAGCGGAAATCGATCCCCGCGTAGGCGCTGTCGTTGGCTTTCGTGAACCGGCGTTCGATGCGCATTTCGCTATATAATCCCCAAAATAGCGGACGTGAAAGTCCGCGGACCGCCATGTGACGATCTCTGCCGCTTTGTCTGACGCTGTCTAACGGCCGCGAAAAACGGCCAACGAGCCCCGTTTGGAACCTTCAGCGAACTGCCGCCGCCGCTTGGTCCCGGTCGTCTGTCGCGTCGCCTCTCTGAGCCCGGCGCAACCTCTACAGGGTTCTCCCGTCTCGATGAGTCGGTCAATGCCGAGGCATGATCACAACCTACAACTGGTAGTGGCATTGCCTCACTCCGACGGCTAAATCCAGTGTGTCATATGTGAATTGCGGGGAAAAGATTGAAGGCCGAGTCGGCGGATTCGATGGTCAATTTTCGGTGCCATGGGCCCTAATTCCACTGACGGAATCGGCCGTAAACCTCGGGAAATCAGCCACTCTTTTGCCATCTTTGAGCGACGCGCGAAGATGAGCTACGGGCGCTAAGCGTAGGGCCGATTTCGGGGCGTAACGTGTCAAGCGCAATATTTCCGTCACAAATCCAATGACCATAGACGGCCCCTCGTGCTGGCGCGGCACACAATAGGTAGATGCGCAGACCGTACGCCGGGACAGCAATGCCCCTAGTCGGTGGCGCGCCTCCTGTGCTAGACGCAAGCGACCTTGGCAGACGGGCGATTTGGCCCGCCGAATACGGACGGACGGCATGGCACGCGACAATCGCGACGAGTTCAGCTGGAAGGATTTCCTGCTCGAAATTCTCACCTGGTGGCGGGGCAACACGTGGGGCACCCGGCTCTGGATCGCGACGCAAGGCGAGTATGTCGGCACCGACGAGACCGGCAACCGCTACTACCGCTCGAGGAAGGGCGCCAAGCCCGGCCCGAACGGCTACGAGCGCCGCATGGTGTCCTATGCCGGTGGTTCCGCGGACTCCAGCACCATCCCGCCCGGTTGGTACGGCTGGATGCACTACCGCACCAATACGCCCCCGACCGAGACCGAGTACCAGCCCCGCGCCTGGGAGCAACCGCACCAGCCGAACCTGACCGGTACGGCGGCGGCTTATCGCCCGGATGGCAGCCTGCTGAGCAAGGGCGAGCGTCCGCGCGTCAGCGCCGACTACAACGCCTGGTCGCCCGAGTAAGTCCGACCTCTATCGGGAAGCCCATGCTTATGGTCCGCAAGGGACTTGCCGCCCTCATCGCCGCCGTTGCCCTGGTGAGCCCCGCTGCGGCGGAGACGATCGCCAATCCTGTCGCCCAGTTCTCTGGCCTCGACAAGATCACGGGCCGGATCACGCAGTTCGACGTCTATATCAACGAGACTGTGCAGTTTGGCGCGCTACAGATCACGCCGCGCGCCTGCTACACCCGCCCCCCGACCGAGACCCAGCGCACCAGCGTTTTCCTCGAGGTCGACCAGGTGGCGCTGACCGGCAAGATCGAGCGCATCTTCACGGGCTGGATGTTTGCCGACAGCCCGGCGCTGAACGCCATCGACCACGCAGTTTACGACATCTGGCTGCTCGACTGTAAGCGCAGCTCGGATGTGCCGCCTCCGGATGCGACAGTCGCTCCGCCCGCCGAGGGCCAGGCGGATGATCGGGGTTAGGGGGCCAGCAGGCGCCGCTCGCTAAGCCGGAGGCATCATGCCTGTGGGCGACAGCTTCTCCGTAACGTTTGCCACCGTCCAGTCGGCCGCCGCAGCGGCCCAGTCGGCCATTGCGTGCTGGCCCTTTGCGCGGCCGGCGGCAGCCAGGGCCGCCTGGCGGGCAACGGCGAAGACCGAGATCTTCTCAGCAGAGCACGCGTCTAGCCCATACGCCTCGGCAAATACCTGAAGCCGCGAAATCTGCTGCTCGCCGGAATAGCCGTCGTCCCCCAGATCGAGCCAGCTGAACGCCGAATACCCAAGGTCCCAAAGGCGCAGACCCGGCCTAACTGTGTCAAAATCGATCATGCCGACCGGGAGGCCGCCCGAGAACACCGCATTCGGCGGTCCCCAGTCGTTGTGGCACATCGTCTCCGCGCCCGCCGCCTCGACGGCGGCAAAGCCAGAGCTGGCATCGTGGAACTGGCGAAGCAGGGCGGCAGCGGCGGCGAGCACCCGATCGTCATAGTGCCCAATGTCGGCGGGTACGTCGCCCTCGAGATAACTCAGGATCTCGCGTTGCTCGGCGTCTATTCCAAGGAAGCGGGGGGCTCCGGAAAACTGCTGCTGCTCGAGGTGGCGGAGCAGGCCGTGCGCCAGGCTATGATCCGAGGTCATCGGCCGCCGCACGGTGTCGCCGATCCGCACAACCCCTTGGGTTATTCGTCCGCCCGAAAGCGGTGTCGCTGTCTCGCTCACGGAAACCAGAGTACCAGAGAGCGGACACCGGGGCAGCAGCATCGTTCCCGAGTTGACAAGGACCAAGCCACCGTATTTAACAGATGCGTTATTTAACGTGTGTGTGAAATATGAGCGCCGAGCAACTCGCACAGACATTTGCCGCACTGGCCGATCCGACGCGCCTTGCCATCCTCGAGCGACTGAGCCGCGGCGAGGCCTCGGTGAGCGAACTCACGGAGCCGTTCGAGATTTCGATGCCGGCAATCTCGCGGCACCTGAAGGTGCTGGAGCACGCGGGGCTGGTCGTCCGCACCCGACACGCCCAGTGGCGGCCGGTGCAGCTGAACGCGGCGCCGCTGGTCGAGGTGTCCGGATGGGTGGAGCGCTACCGACGGCACTGGGAAGCCAATTTCGACCGGATGGATGACTACCTGGCCCAATTGCAGAAGGGGAACGCAGATGGCCCGAAGCAGTAGCGCAACCGCCGAGCAGCGCGAACTGGTGCTCAACATCGATCGCGTCTTCGACGCCCCGCGGGCGCTGATCTGGCGGCTTTGGCAGGATCCGGAGCACATGGTTCGCTGGCACGGCCCGGAAGGCATGGCGCTGCTCGAATGCGAAATCGACTTCCGCGTCGGCGGCAAGTGGCGCCGCTGCATGAGCAGCGGCCCAGGGCACCAGCACTGGATCCACGGCGAATACCTCGAGATCGAGGAGCCCGGCCGGCTGAGCTTCACCTACATAAACGACGCGGACGGCTTCGAGACGGTCGTGACCATGGAGTTCCTCGAAGCCGCCGGCGGCCGCACGCGCATGCTGTTCGAGCAGACGCCGTTCCTCAACCGCGCCGAGCGGGATGGCCACGGCTGGGGCTGGAACAGCGGTTTCGACACCTTCGCCAACTACCTGCTACTGTTCCAGGACGACGACTGGAGCCCGAAGGGGCCACCACGGCGGGATGGCGTGGCGGCAGACTTCATCGCGGCGCGCGAACGCCAGCAGCCAGCCAGGGAAGACAAGCACGATGCAGACCGAGCCGAAAATCGTTGAGCGTCCGGCCAGACCCTACGTGGCAGTCCGCCGCGCGGTGATGATCCCCTTCGACGGGGCGATCCCAGGCATAATGGGCACGCTGTTCGAGGCGGTGAACGATCAGGGATTACAACCGTCAGGGCCGGTGTTCTTCAAGTACAACTTCATCAACATGCCGGATCTCGAGATGGATTTCGGTGTACCGGTGGACGCGCCCGCGCAAGCGAGTGGCGAGCTTGTCGCCGGGGTGCTCCCGGCTGGCCGCTATGTCGAGCTCGTCCACTTCGGTCACTATGACGAACTGATGGGGATAACGGGTGAACTGATCCGGTGGGCCCGGGAGAAGGGCATTCGCTGGGATGCGGTCGAGACGCCGGACGGCGACACGTTCGTATCGCGGCTCGAGACCTATCCCAACGGCCCCGACGATGAGCCTGATCCCACCAAGTGGGAAACGATCATCGAGATCAAGATCAGGGACTGACCCCGTCGATGGCGCGGAAATCCGCCCGGTGCTTCAGCGCCTCGGCGAGCCGTGCCTCGTAGTCCTCGCGGGGAATCTCGATGCCGCCGAAGGTGCGCAAGTGGTCGGTGACGAACTGCGTGTCGAGCAGGCGGTAGCCACCGGCGACGAGCCTTTCGAGCAGGTGCGCCATCGCGATCTTGGAGCAGTCGGTCTTCCGATGGAACATCGATTCCCCGAAGAAGGCCGCGCCGAGCGAGACACCGTATAGCCCGCCGACCAGCTCCGGCCCGTCCCACACCTCGACGGTGTGGACGTAGCCCCGCTCGAAAAGCGCGCCGTAGAGGCGGCGAATCTCGGGGTTGATCCACGTGCTGTCGCGATCGACGCCGGCGGTAGCGCAGCCCTCGATGGTGGCTGCGAAATCGGTATCGACCTTCACCTGGTAGGGATGGGTGCGCAGAGTCTTCCTCAGCGTGCGCGAGATGTGGAAGTTATCGAGCGGGATGATCCCCCGCTTCTGCGGACTGACCCAGAATAGGTCTGGCGAATCCGCGTCCTCGGCCATTGGGAAGATGCCGGCCTGGTAGGCGCGGACGATGAGCTCCGGGGTGAGCTCGATGGCGAAGGGATCGGATTTTCGCGACATCCGCCGAATATGGGCCGCACAGCTGCGCGGAACAATGGCCACCATTGCCGCCTCCCACGCTTTGCGCCATGTTTCGCGGGGCTGGAGGGGGTGGCATGCGCAGCAAGTGGCTCAAGCGTATTGGTATTGGCCTCAGCATGCTCGCGGCGCTCTACCTGCTGACGGGCGCCATCTTCACGACAGCCATCCTCAATCACCTCCTGATACCCGGAAGCATCGACTGGTCGGGCGGCAAGAACCCCGATCCGCCCAAGGACCCGTTCGAGCTCGGCTATTTCGGCGATCCGCAGGCGGCGCTCGGGCTGCCCTTCGAGACGGTGCATGTGGACACCGCGCTCGGGCCGGCCGAGGCGTGGTTCGTGCCCGCAGCCAATACGAACGGTCCCTGGGCGATCTACGTCCACGGCGTCGGCGGCACGCGCGAGAATGGCTATCGGCAACTGTCGATCCTCAACGAGGCCGGCATCCCGACGCTGATGATCACCTATCGCAACGACAGCGCGGCCCCGGCCGATCCGAACCCGGTCTATGCCTTCGGCACGACGGAATGGACAGATCTCGATGCGGCTGTGAGCTGGGTGCTGGAGCGTGGTGCGCCGAACGTGATCATCGCGGCGGAGTCGATGGGCGGGGCGATCGCCGGCCAGTTCCTCAAGCATTCGGACCAGGCGGATCGAGTGGTGGCCCTGGCGCTCGATGCGCCGGCGCTCGATTTCAACGAGGTCGTGGCAGACAAGCTCGGGGCGCGGGCGCTGCCGTTTGCGCGGACGCTGGCGAGGGCAGGCATCGGCGTCTTCGATCTCTACAGGGGTGCCAGGCTGAGCGAGGCGATGAGCCTCGATACGGTGGCTGAGTTTCCGGGGCCGGTGTTTCTCGCCCACGGCGGCGGCGACACGCTTGTGCCGGTGACCATCAGCGATCGGCTGGTCGCTGAACGGGCAGGGCCCGTCACCTATCTGCGGACTGAAGCCAACCACTTGCTGTCGTACAAGGAGAACCCGGCCCGCTATCGCGAAGAGATGCTGGCCTGGTTGAAGACGATCGGCCGCTGACCGTCAGCTCATCACGAAGCGGACGAGGAACGGCAGGCTGATCGCCGCTGCCACGACCGGCAGCATGATGACGATGGCGTCGAGGTAATCGATGAAGTGCACCATGGCATTTCCTCTCGGGTGTGAGGGGGAATATGCAGTGCTGTCACTGAACCGGCGCTGGAGGGCCTGCTCAGACTTCGTTTGCTTATTGGGCGGCGGAGGCAGAGACGAAAATCCCCGCTTTCGCGGGGATTCTTCTTATGCGGAAAGCTGTTGCCCTCAGGCCTTGTTGTCCTTGAGGAACTTCTCCAGCCAGTGGATGTCGTAGTCGGCGGCCGCGACGTCCTTGTTCTGGATCAGGCGTTGGAACAGGGGCAGAGTGGTCTTGATGCCGTCGATGACGAACTCGTCTACCGCGCGGCGCAGGCGCTGCAGGCACTCTTCGCGCGTGCGGCCGTAGACGATCAGCTTTCCGATCAGCGAGTCGTAATAGGGCGGGATCGAGTAGCCCTGGTACACGGCGCTGTCGACGCGCACGCCAACGCCACCGGCCGGGTGGTAGAAGGCGATCTTGCCCGGCGACGGCGCAAAGGTCTGCGGGTCCTCGGCGTTGATGCGGACTTCGATGGCATGGCCATTGAAGACGATCTGATCCTGGCTGAGGCTCAGCTTCTCGCCCGAGGCGACGCGGATCTGCTCGTAGACGATATCGACGCCGGTGATGCGCTCGGTGACCGGGTGCTCCACCTGCAGGCGCGTGTTCATCTCGATGAAGTAGAACTCGCCGTTCTCGTAGAGGAACTCGATGGTGCCGGCGCCCGAGTACTTGAGCTTCCGCATGGCGGAGGCGCAGATCTCGCCGATCTGCATCTGCTTGTCGAACGGCACGGTAGGGGCAGGGGCTTCCTCCCACACCTTCTGGTGCCGGCGCTGCAGCGAGCAGTCGCGGGTGCCTAGGTGGACGGCATTTCCCTGGCCATCGCCCAGCACCTGCACTTCGATGTGCCGGGGCTGGCCGAGGTACTTCTCCATGTAGACCGACTCGTTGCCGAAGGCGGCCTTGGCCTCGGCGCGGGCCGTGGACCAGGCGGTCAGGACGTCGGCCTCGGAATGAGCGACCTTCATGCCGCGACCACCACCACCGGCCGTGGCCTTGATGAGCACGGGATAGCCGATCTCGGCTGCGGTGGCCTTGGCCTCGGCGTCGGTCTTCACCTCGCCGGCGGAGCCGGGAACGACCGGAATGCCAAGCTCGACAGCCGTCTTCTTGGCCGTGATCTTGTCGCCCATGATCTCGATGTGGTGCGACGACGGGCCGATGAAGGTGATCTTGTGTTCGCTGAGGATGCGGGCGAAGCGCGCATTCTCGGAGAGGAAACCGTAGCCCGGATGCACGGCGTCGGCGCCGGTGATCTCGCAGGCAGCCATGATCGACGGAATGTTGAGATAGCTGTCCTTGGCCGGCGGCGGGCCGATGCAGACGCTCTCGTCGGCGAGGCGCACATGCATGGCGTTGGAGTCGGCCGTGGAGTGGACCGCGACGGTCGAGATGCCCAGCTCCTTGCAGGCCCTGAGGATGCGGAGCGCGATCTCGCCGCGGTTGGCGATGAGGACCTTCTGGAACATCGGTACCGCCTTACTCGATGACGACGAGCGGCTGGCCGTACTCGACCGGCGAAGCGTCCTCGACGAGGATGCGGGTGATGGTGCCGGAGCGATGGGCCGGAATCTGGTTCATCGTCTTCATCGCCTCGACGATGAGGACGGTCTGGCCCTCGGAAACACGCGCGCCGACATTGATGAAGGCCGGCTTGCCCGGCTCGGGCGAGAGGTACGCGGTGCCGACCATCGGAGAGGTAAGGGTACCGGGGTTCGACGAGAGATCGTCGTGCGAGGGAGCGGCAGAAGCGGCGGCGCCGGCCGGAACAGTCGATGCCGGAGCGGCAGGGGCGGCGGCGGGCGCCGGAGCATAGGCCGGAACGCTGACCTGCTGCACGGCCTGCGAGGGATAGCTGCGGGTGACGCGGACGCGGACATCCTCGCGCTCGATCTCGATTTCGGCGAGATTCTGCTCGTTGAGCAGCTTGGCGATGGCCTCGATCAGTTCCTGATCGGCATTCGGGGACGCCTTGGTCATGTTGTGCCTCTTATAGTTTTTCGGCCAGTGCGTGGAGGGCCAGCTTATAGCCGGTAGCCCCCAGACCGCAAATCACCCCGGTCGCCACCGGCGACACGTAGGAATGATGGCGGAAGGGCTCGCGGGTATAGATGTTGGAAAGGTGGACCTCGATCACCGGCAACCCGACGGCGCGAAAGGCGTCGTGAATGGCGATCGAAGTGTGCGAATAGGCGCCCGGATTGATGACGATGGCATCGAACTGCCCCATCGCCTGCTGGATCCAGGTAACAAGCTCGCCCTCGATGTTGGACTGCCGGCAGGTGACCTCGAGGCCAAGCGCCTTGCCCTCGGCAACGGCCATCTTCTCGATGTTGGCGAGCGTCTGCGTGCCGTAGGTCTGCGGCTCGCGGGTGCCGAGCATGTTGAGGTTCGGGCCGTTGAGGATGAGTACGCGGTGAGCCATGGTCCGTGCCTTGTGCACCGCTGCCCCCAGCGGGCGCAAGCGCGGCGCGGAGTAATGCACGAAAAAGGGCGGATTTGGGGCAGCAGACGAGCTTGTTCAGCCCGGCTGATCGGTTGGGGCCGGGCAGACCGTCGCCCCGCAGGCGCGCATGTTGGCGATCCGCACCTTCAGCGCATCGATGCCGATGGCGCCGGGAATGATTTCTTCGCCGATGATGAAGGTCGGGGTGCCCGAAATCTTCAGCCGATCGGCGATCCGGTAGCTCTCCTGCAGCACGGCATCGACCTTGGGGGTCGCCATCCCCATCTCGAGGGTGATGGGGTTGAGCCCGAGGTCGCTTGCAGCTTTCAGCGCCGCCGCCTTGTCGACCTGACCGCGTGCTGTGAACAGCGCCTGGTGGAAAGCCCAATAGTCGACATCGGCATCGGCGACCTGGACTGCTATGCGCGCCGCCTCGATCGAGCCCTGGGACAGGATCGGGAACTCCTTGAGGACGATCTTGAGGTTCTTGTCCTCGTCGAGCAGCGCGGCGATATCGGGCAGGGATTGGCGGCAGTAGCCGCAGTTGTAGTCGAACATCTCGACCAGCGTGACGTCACCCTGCGGGTTGCCGAGGACGATCTGGCCAGGCGCCTCGAAGAGTGCCGGCCGCAGTTCCGCGATCGCGGCCTTTGTCTCGGCGATCCGCTCATTGGTCAACTCGGCATTCAGCGCCTCCGAGGCCCGCTGCAGGATGCGCGGGTTCTTCAGCAGATAATCCTCGATCATCGGATTGATGGTGGCAGCGTCGATAAGGCTTTCGCCCGGGTGGTTCTGCCTCGGCTGCCGGGCCACGAGATCCGCCACGATGGTCTCCACGGCGGACTCCGTCAGGCCAGCAGTGGGCTTGGGTGCCGTGGCGACCACTTCCTCGGCGATTGCCCTCACCTTGCTCTCATCGACCGCAGGCCGCGTGGCGATCGCAACACCCAGGCCGCCGGCGAGGATGCCGACGAGAAGGACAAGGCTGGTCGTGAGGCGTGACATGAAGGCTCCGAAGCGGCAGTTCGGGCAAGCTCTAGCAGACGGTAGTGAATTTGGCATTGCCGCCTGCGCGCAATTCTAGTTGAGACCGCCCGCCGTTTCCCATAGCCAAGGCCCATGCAAGACGAAAAGCTCACCGGCCTCCGGCCGTTCTACGTGATGGAAATTACCGCGCGCTCGCAGCAGGTCGAAGCGAGCGGAAGTACCGTGATGCACATGGAGTCGGGTGAACCCGGTGCACCGCCTGCGCCCCGCGTTCGCGAAGCGGTGGCTGCGGCCCTCAACGACCCGCAGAAATACACCCATTCCTCCGGCCAGATCGAACTCCGCCGGGCGCTCGTCGACTACTATCGCGCCCAGCACGGCGTGGCAGTGGATACCGAGAGCATCATGGTGACCATGGGCTCGTCCTCCGCCTTCATCCTCGCCTTCCTCGCGGCCTTCGGTCCCGGGGCGAAGGTCGCGGTGACCCGTCCGGGCTATCCTGCCTATCTCAACACGCTCGACGGCCTCGGCATGCACGCGGTCGAGATTCCAGTGACCGCCGCTGCCGGCTGGCGGTTGACCGCGCCCGATATCGAGGCGGCCTATCGGCGCGAGAAGTTCGACGGGTTGCTGTTCGCCTCGCCGGCCAACCCAACCGGCGCCGCGGTGACGCGGGAAGGGCTGAGGGAGATCGTCGAAACCTGTGCGCGGCTGGGCATCCGCTTCATCTCCGACGAGATCTACCACGGGCTAGACTACCGGGCGCCCTCGGTTTCCGCGCTCGAGTTCACCCGCGACGCCATCGTCATCAACAGCTTCTCAAAATACTACTGCATGACCGGCTGGCGCATCGGTTGGATGGTGCTGCCCGAGGACATCATTCAGCGCACGTCCATGCTGCAGCAGAATCTGTTCATCGCTGCACCGACGCTGAGCCAGATCGCCGGCCGCGTGGCGCTGGGCGAGCGCGAGTATTCCGAGGAACAGAAGGCACAGTATGCAGTGAACCGCCACGCGCTGGCCGAGGGGCTGGCACAGTTCGGCCTTGCCGCCGCCAGCGAAGGCGACGGCGCCTTCTACGCCTATGTCGATTTCTCCCGCTACACCAACGACTCGCTCAACTTCTGCATCGAGTTGCTCGAGCAGGTGGGGGTCGCGGCGACGCCGGGCATCGACTTCGACCGCCTCAACGGCAACCGCTTCGTGCGCTTCTCCTATGCCGGGACGCGGGCGACGATCGACGAAGGACTTAACCGGATCGAGAGCTTCCTGAAGGGCAGGTGAGTGGTGATCATTCCAACCCTTGAGACGGATCGCCTGCGACTTCGCCCGCCGCGACTGTCCGATTTCGCGGACTACGCGGAACTGATGGGATCGGCGCGCGCGACATTCATGGGCGGGCCGTTCGATGCGCGTGCGGCTTGGGGGATGTTCAGCCACGACGTTGCCTGCTGGGAGCTGTTCGGCCACGGCGGCCTGATGATCGACTTGCGTGCGAGCGGAGAGTGCGTGGGCCAGGTGGGCATCAACGGAGGACCGCTCTTTCCGGAGCCGGAACTCGGGTGGTTGCTCTACGAAGGCCGCGAGGGGCACGGGTACGCCACCGAGGCGGCAGCCGCCCTGCGCGAATGGGCTCTGGCCGCGACGAAGCTCGAGACCCTGGTCAGCTATTTCGATCCGTCCAACGCTCGCTCCATTGCCGTCGCGCTAAGACTTGGCGCGGTGCCGGATCCTGACGCTCCACGCCAGGATCCGGACGATGTGGTGTACAGGCACTTTCGCCGCAGCTAGCGCGGCCGTTCCGCCGGAACGAACGGCCGCAGCCGGTGGCCGTCGGGATCTTGGGCCACGAAGGTGAAGCCGAAATCCATCTCCGTCGGTTCCTGCAGGATGGTGAGGCCGAGCTTCATCCATTCCTCGTACGTGGCCCGGACGGCGTCCTTGCTGTCCTCGGTGAAGGATAGTTCCACGCCCCCGGCCTGGAGCGGCTTGGGCACGACATCAGCCGCGAGCCATAAGCCGATCTTGAGGCCGGTGGGCAGCACGTAGAGGACGAAGGTCGAGGCCTTCTCCACCGGCTCCCGACCGAGCAACCGAGTGTAGAGTTCTGCGCTCGCAAGCGGGTCGCGGACGGCGAGCAGGACGTAGTTGAGGGTGCGCATGGGCGTCTCCTGTTGGTGATGGAGACGGGTTAGGTGACGCGACTGACAGTTTCCGGCAGTGGTCACGCCTGCGGACGAATGCCTTCGCGCTCGCGCCACTCTTTGAGCATGACGGCGCGTCGGCGCGGGTAGCGGTCGGGCAGGGGCTCCATGCGGCTGATGCGGTCCAGCCTGAACGTCCGGTAGTCCTCACGCAGTTCGCACCACGCGGCGACCACGCGCACCCGGTCGAAAAAGCCGATGGCGAAGGGCCAGACGGCGCGCTCCGTGGCCGAACCATCCGCATTGCGATAGGAGATGGCCAACTTGCGCTCGCTGCGGATAGCGAGCCGGATTGCGCCGAGGTCAACCACGGCGGGGATGACCTCGCCGGCCCCGACGAGCAGCGCCGAGCCCTCGACGGACTGGCGCAGGTCGTCAGGAAGGACGGAGGTGATCTTGCTGATCGCGTTCGCCGCCATCGCCAAGGCGTGCGTCCTCGGCGCGGCGGGCGACCCAGCGGGTGCCAAGCACCAGCGCTTCGATCTCGTCCGCCGTGAACATCAGTGGGGGCAGGGTGAAGCCGGGACGGAGAACATAGCCGAGCCCGGGCTCGCCCTGGATGTCGGCGCCCTGGCCCTGGAGCGTCGCGATATCCCGGTAGAGGGTGCGGATGGAAATGCCGAGCTCACTGGCAAGGGCCGGCCCGGGGACCGGTGCACGATGGCGGCGCAGCAACTGGATCAGGTCGAGGAGGCGCTCGGCGCGGGACATGTGCGCAGCGTACAGGATTCTGCGGATGGAGGGACGGCGCATGGCTCGGATGTTCCGAGGTTATGGCGAAAACCGGCACTTTCCTTCACATTCCGTACGAATGAGTCGTCGCCTGCCGGAGTGCCCATGTCTGCTTCAATTCCCGCCCTCACCGTACTCGGTAGTTGCAGGGTGTTCGAGCCGATCAAGGCCATGGAGCAGTCGGGCCGCGCCGAGCTCAACCAGCAGCGGGTTTTCGGCTACGTCCACAACTCCCGCGAGATCCTGCAGCAGTTGCGGCTGATGACCGGACACATACCCAAGGCGGGAAGGCTGCGTCAGTTCCTCAACATCCCCGCAGAGTGGAAGTGGCTTCCTCCAGAAGAGGCGGGAGGGCTCGGCAGCATGTTCATGCGCACCGACGCATTCATCGTCGAGATTTCCTCGATCCGCCTGCTTCGCTTCAAGGCGCTCTACCTGCAGTTGAATCGCACGCGTGAACTCTTGGTGAGAGACGACGTCATCGAGAGCCGCTGGTGGTGGCCGTTGGTCCGTGAAGGCCGAAACGAGCCACTTGCCTACATCCTGTCCCATGCTCTCACGCAACTGAGCGCGGTGGAACGCGAGGTGATGGCCAACCTGGTGTGCAGCGAACAGACGGTCGAAGACGTCGTCAAAGACATCAAGTCGATCCAGGACGCGCTCCCCGGTCCGGCGCTCTTCGTGTGCCACTTCAACGCCAATGTCGACGGCGTGGCGATCGAACAGCGGCGAGTCATTCAGGACGCCCTGGAACAGGCGCGCACGGGTTTCGGCATCAACTACTGGGATCCGACGCAGTTCGTTCTCGAGGCGGGCCCGCAAGTGACAATGCGCGATGGGGCGCATTACCGGCCCGATGTCATTCCCCAGGTTGGCGAATACCTGCTCGACGGCGCGATGGCGGCAAAGCAGGCATGGGATGCCGAACCGGCACGGTCTGTCGGCTAACCCGCCGAACGATCGGCGACAGGCATCGTCTCCGCGCCCTCGGAACCCAGCCACAGGCGGCGCCACTGGTGGCAAGTAAACAACTGAGTCAGACTTGGCTGTACTGATTCCAAGTCGCCCCACCCAAGATGCCGGAAAGCACCCATGTCAACGCCGCAGCGCAAGCTCTTTGTATTTGGAGTAGGGCGTTCCGGTACGACGGCACTGGTCCACGTTCTTAACTCTCACCCACAAGTCTGTGTCGGGATGGAGCGCTACAAGTATCCGTTCACGCGCGAAAAGGTCATCGACCCCGAGTTCTTCTCCTTTGAGCGGTTCTTCGACTTCCGCGAAACCGATACCAACCTGCTGCCCACCAACGATACGACGGCCAAGCGGCTCTACCGCGAAATGCGCCCGCGATATCAGGATGCGGCAATCGTCGGCGACAAGGTTCCGCACCTGCTGCATTTGATAAGGCCGCTGCATAAGGCGTTTGCGGACAGCTCGTTCATCTATCTTCTGCGAGATGCGAGCGAGGTCGCGTCGTCTTGGCACGCTCGCGCGACCAACCCGACTGATCGCTGGCCGGCGCAGAACGATTTCCGCAAGGCGGTCGAGGTGTGGAACAACATGAATCGCGGCGCCCTGGACCTCGTCAACGAAGGCCTTCCCGTCCTTATTCTCAACTACAACAGCTTCTTCTGGGGAGACGAAGGCGATCGACTGCTGGCCTTCCTTCACCTGGAGCAGCACGGCGCGTACCAGGACGGGTACGGGAAGGCCTCTGCGCAATTCCTGAGCGGGCGAACCCGCAAGGCGCCGCCCGTCGTGTCCGGCCAGCGCGAACATGTCGGCCGGAACGCCGACTTCTCCACCTACGAGCAACTGCTGAAGCTGAGCGAGTAGCGGTCCCGCTACCGCTCGGGAATCGCTCCACAAAACAGAAGCGGCGGTCACTGGGACCGCCGCTTTGTTATCTACTGGCTGAAGTTAGCCACCGAGGCCGAGGCGGCGCTGCCACCAGCCGACCTTCTTGGGCTTGCCTTCTTCCTCCGGCTGCTCTGCGACCTCAGCCGTGGAGCTGGTGAGGATCTCGCCCTCGGGGATTTCTTTCTTGCGCCGACGCGCAGCCGGCTTCGCTTCCGGCTCCGGCGCAGGCGCGGTTTCCACCGGCGCTTCCACGACGGCTACGGGAGCTGCTTCCTCGGCCGGTGCGGCCTTCGGCTTGCGGGCGCGGGTGCGCTTGGGCTTCTCCGCCGGTGCTTCCTCGGCCGCAGGGGCCTCGGCTACCGGAGCTTCGACGATAGGAACCGCCTCGACAACGGGAGCTGCCTCCTCGGCTGCCGGCTCGGCCTTCTTCCGCCGGCCGCGCTTCGGCTTTGCCGGTGCTTCTTCCGCTACGGCCGGAGCTTCGGCGACCACCGTCTCGATCGGCGTTGCGGCGGCCATTACCTCGGCGACAACCTCGTCTGCCGGGGCAAGGGCGGGGGCGTCGGCCGCTACCTCGGAAGTCTGCTCGGCACCATCCTCGGGACGACGGCTGCGGCGACCGCCGCGACGGCCACGACGACGGCGACGACGCGGCTCGCCGTCTTCACCACGCGGGGTGCCGTCGGCGTTAACCTCACCTTCGGCCGCCTCGTCGGCGTCCTCGTCATCGCCGGCGGCCGGCGCGGCCGCTACCGGCTGGCGCTGCTGCTGGGCAGGGCGATCCTCGCCCCGATCACCGCCACGGCGGCGACGGCGACGACGGCGTCCACTGCGCTCGCCGCCTTCCTCGGAGGCGCGGGCAGGGCGCTCGCCGCCATTGGCTTCCTCTTCCTCGTCGTCCTCGTCCTCGATCAGCGCGTCGGCGGCTTCCGCCTCTGCATCGATCAGGGTCGCGGTGTCGACGCGGACATGCGTACCGACAGATTCGCCACGCTCGAGCTGGCGGGCTTCGCCGCGCTCGATGGCAAAGTGCGACGGGCCGACGTGATCGTCGGCGACGATGGTGATCGAGAGGCCGTACTTGGCCTCGAGATTGTTCAGAGTGCCGCGCTTGGTGTTGAGGATGTAGAGCGCGACATCGGTGGGAACGCGCACGTTGATCGACTGGCCAGGCTTGCGGAGGACATGGTCCTCGACGTTGCGCATGACCATGAGCGCGAGGCTCTCGACCGAGCGGACGATGCCGGTGCCGTTGCAGGTCGGGCACTTGTGCGTCGAGCTCTCGACCACGCCGAAGCGGATGCGCTGGCGGCTCATCTCGAGCAGGCCGAAGTGCGAGATCCGGCCCACCTGTATGCGGGCGCGATCGTTCTTCAGGGCTTCCTTGAGCTTGCGCTCTACCGCCCGGTTGGAGCGGTTCTCGACCATGTCGATGAAGTCGATGACGATCAGGCCGGCGAGGTCGCGCAGGCGCAGCTGGCGCGCGACTTCCTCGGCGGCTTCGAGGTTGGTCTGGAGCGCCGTGTCCTCGATGTTGTGCTCTTTGGTGGCACGGCCGGAGTTCACGTCGATCGAGACGAGTGCCTCGGTCGGGTTGATCACCAGGTAGCCGCCCGAGGGCAGGGTGACCTGCGGCGAGAACATCTGGTCGAGCTGACCCTCGACGTTGAACTTCGAGAAGATCGGCGCATCTTCCTTGTAGAGCTGCACGTTCTTGGCGTGGCTCGGCATGATCATGCGCATGAAGTCTTTGGCTTCGCGGTACGCGTCGTCGCCCGCCACGAAGAGCTCGTCGATGTCCTTATTGTAAAGGTCGCGGATGGTGCGCTTGATGAGCGAGCCTTCCTCATAGACGAGGCAGGGGGCCTGCGACTTGAGCGTCAGCGTGCGGACGTTCTCCCACAGGCGCTGCAGATACTCGAAGTCGCGCTTCACCTCGGCCTTGGTGCGCGAGGCACCGGCGGTGCGAAGAATGATGCCCTGGCCCTGCGGAACCTCGAGGTCACCGACGATGTCCTTGAGACGCTTGCGGTCCGCGGCATTGGTGATCTTGCGCGAAATGCCACCGCCACGGGCGGTGTTCGGCATCAGGACCGAGTAGCGGCCGGCGAGCGACAGGTAGGTCGTGAGAGCTGCGCCCTTGTTGCCGCGCTCTTCCTTGACGACCTGCACCAGCATGACCTGCCGGCGCTTGATCACTTCCTGGATCTTGTACTGGTGACGGCGCTGCGA
Organism: Pseudomonadota bacterium; assembly: GCA_023393475.1. GTDB lineage: Bacteria > Pseudomonadota > Alphaproteobacteria > Rhizobiales > Devosiaceae > Devosia_A. The sequence goes on along the minus strand of JAEWLC010000073.1, from coordinate 54,226 downwards.
CGGGCGGCGGCGCTCCTGGACATCGTCCAGCGCATCCGACCCGCCGACGCTTTCGACCGGCTCGTTGTTCGCAGGCGCCTGCTCGATGTGGCTCGCATCGTCGCCGTCGTCGGCGTGATCTTCGTCAGCCACTGTCTCGGCCTGAACCGCCGCAGCCGGAGCGTGATCATGCTCGTCGTCGTCATGCGCCTCTTCGTCGCGAAGCAGGGCTTCGCGATCGGCGACCGGGATCTGGTAATAGTCGGGGTGGATTTCCGAGAAGGCGAGGAAACCGTGCCGGTTGCCGCCATACTCGATGAATGCCGCCTGCAGGGACGGCTCAACGCGCGTCACCTTGGCGAGATAGATGTTGCCCCGGAGCTGGCGCCGGGTGGCGGATTCGAAATCGAACTCTTCGAGCCGGGCCCCGCTAGTGACGACGATCCGTGTTTCTTCCGGGTGGATGGCATCCACCAACATACGCTTTGCAGCCATAGACTGTATCTCCGCGCCGTCGCGCGCCGACGCGGATAGACCGGCGAGCCGGACCTCCTAGCGTGGCGCCATGCGAGGCGAATGGTTCTAGGAAAGTGGCGCGACTGGCGCCGGTAAAAGCAACGGCGAAAACGCCGCGGCGAGACTGGAGAGCGACGATAGCCGGGGTTTCTACGACAAAAGCGCAACCGCTATTCGGGATCGCGTCACTCTTTGTCTGTCCGGTCGTCATCAGACCTCTTCCTTGAGAACCGGCCAGCCTAGTGCCGCCGATTCTTCGACCCCCCAAGGGATCGAGATTTCATATGCGAGGCGCCAAATGTGCCGCACTTCGAACCAACTACTGGTCCGCCGCTGCCAACCTCAGGGGCCAGGGGCGCCGATTGCGCCGCTCCGGCATATGGTGGGGGCAGCAGGCCGCCTCAAGATGGCTTTAGGGTTGTTGCCGCAAATTGGCAACAGGAAACTCCAAACGCTGGCGTACGCATGAGTTCGCACACGATCACATTCTTGCAATATCGACTTCCACGCCGTAACGCCGCAGAATCGCCGGACTGGTCTGGTGATTTCATTGTGTTCAGGGGAGCACTGTCGCCTTGTTGAAGTCTGCCGGTTCCGACGGCCATTCCGGCGGATTTACTCATATTGCCAGCACGTTGCTGGCTCTGATGCTCTGCCTGTTCGCGGCGCTGCCGGCGCACGCGCAGCTCGAATCGATCGAGGACTACCCAGACGTGATCGACGCGCGGGCTACCTCGACCGGTGATCGGGCGCGCCTGATCATCGACCTCAGCGGCCCCACCGAATTCGCAATTGCCTCGCTCGATGGCCCCAACCGCATCGCCATCGATGTGAAAGCCTTCGACCTCAAGATTCTCGCTCCAGCCGACGTGGCGGGGAAGGGGATCGTGGCGAGTTACACGATCGAGATGGCGGAGAAGGGGAGGGCGCGCACAACGCTGACCCTCAATGCCCCGGCCCAGGTGCAGCAGGCCTATATTCTCGACGCCGTGGCAGACCAGCCGGCCCGCCTGGTGGTCGACATCATTCCCGCCACGCAACAGGAGTTCGAACAGAAGGTCGCCGCCGACCTTGCCGCTTCGATTGCCAACCAGGGAGCGGTGCCGCCGACGCCATCGACGAACCCGGGCACGCATGTCGAAGCCGCGGCCACGCGCCCGCTGGTCGTCATCGACCCTGGCCACGGCGGCGTCGACAACGGTGCTTCCGCGCCCAACGGTGTCCACGAGAAGAACATCACGCTGGCCTTTGCCCTGCAGTTGCAGAAGGTCCTGATCGACTCGGGTCGCTTCGACGTGGCCCTGACGCGCGAGGACGACACCTACCTTACCCTCAATGATCGCGTGGACCTCGCCCGGATCAACAAGGCCGACCTGTTCCTGTCGTTGCATGCCGACAGCTTCCAGCAGGCGGAGATCCGCGGCGCCAGCGTCTATACCCGCGACGAGAACGCCACCGACGTGCTCGACAAGGTGCTGGCCGACGGCGAGAACCGCTACGACATCGTCGCCGGCTTCGCGATACCGCAGGCCACGCCCGCCGTGATGGACATCCTCGTCGACCTCATGCGCCGCGAGATGCGAAAATCCAGCTTCCTCGCCGCCGAGGCCATCATCCACCAACTCGAACCGAGCGTGGCGCTGCGCCGTTTCCCCGTCCGGCAGGCCGACTTCTTTGTGCTTCAGGCTCCCGACGTTCCCTCCATCCTCGTCGAGCTCGGCTTCCTGTCGAACGCATCCGACATTGCCAACCTGCAGAAATCGGACTGGCGCGACCGGGTGGTGAACGCCCTGGCACGCGGCGTGGCCGACTACTTCGACCAGACGCAGAAGACGGCCGCATTGCCGCAGTGACGAAATCGCCACGGCCGGACAGGGCAGGGGCTCGCAAGTTCTTGAAAAGGCGGGCTTGTCCACATTTCTGCCCTTGTCTGGTATGATTCCCCAGTCTATCGCGCCTGATCCGGCCTCTCCGGAGGCGCCCGCTCCAAGGTTCAGGTCCTAATGCTCAGACTTCTCGGCTGGCTGTTTGGTTTCGGCGCTTTCTGCGCGCTCGGGGCGGTGGCCGTTGGCGCGGTGTACCTCAACCAGCTCAATTCGAACCTGCCTGACTACACGGTGCTGAAGGACTATCAGCCGCCGGTGACGACGCGCGTACATGCCGCCGATGGCACGCTGCTCGCCGAATATGCGCGCGAGCGGCGGCTGTTTCAGCCGATCGAGACGATCCCGCCGCTGCTGATCGACGCCTTCCTCTCGGCCGAAGACAAGGACTTCTACAAGCACGCCGGTATCGCCGTGGACGGCGTGATCCGCGCCTTGCGCGACAACGTGATGTCCCGCATCGACGGCAACGACTCCATCCAGGGTGGCGGCTCGACCATCACCCAGCAGGTGGCCAAGAACTTCCTGCTGACCTCCGAGCAGACCTGGGACCGCAAGATCCAGGAGGCCATCCTTGCGCTGCGCATCGAGTCGACCTTCTCCAAGAACAAGATCCTCGAGCTCTATCTCAACGAGATCTTCCTCGGGCTGAACTCCTATGGCGTCGCGGCCGCCGCGCTGAACTATTTCGACAAGGCGCTGTACGAGCTGACCCTCAGCGAAGCCGCCTACCTTGCGGCACTGCCCAAGGGCCCGAACAACTACCACCCGTTCCGCCGCACCCAGCAGGCCATCGAGCGCCGCAACTGGGTGATCGACCGCATGGTGGAGAATGGCTACATCACCACCGCCGACGCCACGACGGCCAAGGCTGAGCCGCTTAACGTCAAGCCGCGCACCTCGGGCAGCCAGCTCTATTCGGCCGAGTATTTCACCGAGGAAGTGCGCCGCCAGCTCGGCAAGCTCTACGGTGAAGCCGAGCTCTATGGTGGCGGCCTCAGCGTCCGCACCACGCTCGACCCGCACCTGCAGGAATATGCCCGCAAGGCGCTGATGGACGGCCTGATTCAGTACGACCACGGCGAAGGCTTCCGTGGCCCCGTCGCCAGCGTCGACATCTCCGGCGACTGGGGCGAGGCGGTGAATGCCGTGAAGCCCCTGGGTGACGTGCCCGAGTGGCAGCTGGCCGTCGTCCTCGAGATGGGCGAGAACGAAGCCCGCATCGGACTGCGGCCGGCAACCGACATCGAAGGCAAGGTGGTCGCGGATCGCGTCACCGGCACCCTGTCCGGTCCCGACGTGAAGTGGGTGAGCAAGAAGCTCGGCACTCTGCTGAAGGCCGGCGACGTGATCTACGTCTCGAAGCTCGCCGACAGGGAAGGGGCCTACACGCTAGAGCAGGTGCCGGAGCTGGAGGGCGCACTCGTCGCCATGGACCCGCGCACCGGGCGTGTGCTCGCCATGGTCGGCGGCTTCTCCTACGCCGAATCCGAGTTCAATCGCGCGACCCAGGCGATGCGCCAGCCGGGCTCCTCGTTCAAGCCAATCGTCTACTCGGCCGCCCTCGACAACGGCTACACGCCGGCCTCGGTGGTGCTCGACGCGCCGGTGGAAGTCGTGAATGCCGATGGTTCGATCTGGCGGCCGGAAAACTACGCGCAGGAGTTCTACGGCCCGCAGACGCTGCGGCGCGGCATCGAGCGCAGCCGTAACGTCATGACCGTGCGCCTCGCGCAGGATCTCGGCATGCCGCTGATCTCCGACTACGCCAAGATGTTCGGCATCTACGACGACCTCAATCCGGTGCTGGCCATGGCGCTCGGCGCGGGCGAAACCACCGACATGCGGATGACCTCGGCCTACGCGACGATCGCCAACGGCGGCCGCAAGATCGTGCCGACGCTGATCGACCGCATCCAGGATCGCTACGGCAAGACCATCTACAAGCACGACGAGCGGGTTTGCGACGGCTGCGTCGCGGATGGCTGGCACAGCCAGGGCGAGCCGCTGATCATCGACAATCGCGAGCAGGTGCTCGATCCGATGACCGCCTACCAGATCACCTCGATGATGGAAGGCGTGGTGCAGCGTGGCACTGGCACCGGAGCGAAGTCGCTCGGTCGTCCTGTCGCGGGCAAGACCGGCACCTCGAACGACTACAAGGACGCCTGGTTCATCGGCTTCACGCCCGAACTGGCTGTCGGCGTCTATGTCGGCTTCGACACGCCGCGCAACATGGGCCGGCAGGCCACGGGCGGCGAAATGGCCGTGCCGATCTTCACCGAGTTCGTCGCCGATGCCCTCAAGGGCAAGCCGCCGACACCCTTCAACATGCCCGGCGGCATGGCCCAGGTCTGGATCGACCCCGGCACGGGGGTGAAGGCCAATGGCGGCGACATGGCCATCTACGAGGCGTTCAAGCCCGGCACGGGCCCCAACCTCGTGACCTCGGTGATCGGCGTCGATTCCAACGCCTTCCAGGCGATCCAGCAGGGCCAGGACCCTGCCATGACGGACATGACGCTGGGCCGCGGCGGCCTGTTCTAGGAACGATTGCCATCCGCGCCTTGTGCGTGGATGGTGACGCCGAGATTCCCGCCCACTCCAGTTTCGGAAGCCTACGTGACCACCCAGATCGAACGCATTGCCGAGTCCTCCGCAGTGCGACCGTCGCTGCGCCAGCTCGCCTGGCAGCAGCTCGAGTTCTACGGCTTCATCCACTTCGGCATGAACACCATGACCGACCGTGAATGGGGTCTCGGGCATGAGGATCCGGCGCTGTTCAACCCCACGAAGCTGGATGCCGGCCAGTGGGTGCAAAGCCTCAAGTCGGCCGGAATGCGCGGCCTGATCCTCACCTGCAAGCACCACGATGGCTTCTGCCTGTGGCCGAGCGCACTGACCTCGCATTCCGTCGCGTCGAGCCCATGGAAACAGGGCAGGGGGGACATCGTCGCCGAGGTTGCCACCGCCTGCTCTGCCCACGGCCTCAAGTTCGGAATCTACCTCTCGCCGTGGGACAGGACCGAAGAAAGTTATGGTTCTGGCGCGGGTTACGATGATTTCTTCGTCGGCCAGTTGCGCGAGCTGCTGACCGGATACGGTCCGATCTTCTCGGTGTGGTTCGACGGCGCCAACGGCGAAGGCCCGAACGGCAAGACGCAGCTCTACGACTGGGATCGATACTTCGCCACCGTCCGCGAACTGCAGCCTGACGCGGTGATCAGCGTCTGCGGCCCGGACGTCCGCTGGTGCGGCAACGAAGCAGGCCACACGCGCAAGGACGAATGGAGTGTCGTGCCGGCATCCTTGCGCGATGCCGAGCGAATTGCGTCGCGGTCACAGCAAGCCGACGACGGTGCTTTCTCACGCCAGGTTCGTTCCGATGAGGAAGACCTGGGCAGCCGGGATGCCATCCTCGCTACCGCCGATCCGTTGGTCTGGTATCCGGCCGAGGTGAACACCTCGATCCGTCACGGCTGGTTCCATCATGCCGCAGAAGACGCGCACGTGCGGTCGGTCGACGAACTGTTCGCCATCTACTGCAGCAGCGTCGGCGGCAACGCGACGTTCCTGCTCAACGTGCCGCCCAACGCCGAGGGGCTTGTCGCCGAACCGGATCTCCGGACCCTGGCAGCACTCGGACGCTGTATCGAGAGGCTCGACGCACGCGACGTCGCAGCCAAGGCGCAGCTGTCGGTATCCAGCGGACTGCTGGATACGCAGCGCCGGCATACCGCCGGCGCTGACGATCGACCGTCCATGCAGCTTACGTGGGACGAACCGGTCGTCATCGATGGCGTCGTCGTCGCGGAAGATATCGCCGACGGCCAGCAGATCGACGGCTTGCTGGTCGAGGCTCAGCTTGCCGACGGCGGCTGGCACGAAATCGCGGCGCTGCAGTCGATCGGCTACCGTCGCATCCGGGCGTTCGATCCGATTTCGACGCGGCAGCTCAGGCTGACCATCACGAGCGCGCGGGGCCCGACCAACATGCTTCGGCCGTCGGTCTTGCGTCATGCGGCGACTGCAGCCAATGGTGGCTAGCCGGACCGGCTCACGGGCCAGTCGGTGGTCAAACCGATTGATATTAGTTCCATAATATATCTTATGCGAATGGAGGATGCGCACAGATGAGCCTTGTCGAAGACCTCGCCCACCAGCTTGCTGAAGCCCACAAGGCTGGCCGGCATGATGTCGATGCCAAGCCCTTTTCCGAGCTGGACCGCGCTGCGGCCTTCGACGTGCAACTGCGCGTCATGCAACTGCTCGGCGAGACGCCGGGCCTCTACAAGACCGCGATCGCTCCGGATGGCGTCGGCGCCGTCGCGCCGATCTACAAGTCGCGCTTCGGCCAGTCCGGTTCGTTCAAGCTGCCGTCGGCGAACGTTACCGGCCTCGAGCTCGAGGTCGGCCTGGTGCTGGACCGCGACCTTGATGTCGAGACCGCGCTGCGCGACGAGATCGATATCATCGAGGCCATCGACTACTATTTCGTCGGCATCGAGATCTGCGGCACGCGCTACGTCGATCGTACGGTAGCTGGCTTCAACGGCGGGCTGGCCGACAGCATGTCCGCGCTGGGCTACGTCATGAACCCGGTACATCGCGAACTCGGTGCCGAGATCGACGATTTCGATGTCACGCTGTCCTTTGCCGGCCAGCAGATTCACGCGGCACCGGCCAAGCACTCGTTCGGCACCGTCCTCGCCTCGTTCATCGCCTATGCCAAGAACCAGCGGCCGGACTTCCCGCTCAAGGCCGGCACCATCGTCACCACCGGCTCGCTGTGCGGCCTCGTTCCGATTGCCGGAACTGGTCATGTCGCGGGCCAGCTCGGCAGCTACCGCGTCGAGTTCGACATCGTCTGATCGGAGTTCCAATGCAGCCGTCGCGCGACATTTCCCGCCTCATCGAGATCATGGCGGCCCTTCGCAACCCCGATGGCGGCTGCCCCTGGGATCTCGAGCAGGACTTTGCCTCGATCAGCAACTACACGATCGAGGAAGCCTACGAAGTCGCTGATGCGATCGAGCGCAAGGACTATGCCGACCTCCGCGAGGAGCTGGGAGACCTCCTGCTCCAGCCCGTCTACCACGCCCAGATGGCGTCGGAAGAAGGCCTGTTCGACATCGGCGACGTTGTCTACGCCATCACCGAAAAGCTGATCCGGCGCCATCCGCATGTCTTCGGCGAGGAAGCGGCCCGCAACGCCGGCGGCGCAAAGGCCAAGTGGGACGAGGTGAAAGCCGACGAGCGGGCGAAGAAGGCTGCGAGAAAGCAGATCCAGACCTCCCTGCTGGACGATGTCCCCCGCGTGCTCCCTGCCCTGGCCCGCGCCGAGAAGCTGAGCCGGCGCGCCGCATCGGTCCAGTTCGACTGGCCGGATTGGCGCGAGACGCTAGCGAAAGTCCGCGAGGAACTGGATGAGGTCGCCGAGGCGGCCGAGGCCAATGAGAAGGCCAAGGTCCAGGAGGAACTGGGCGACCTGCTCTTTGCAGCGGCGAACCTCGCCCGCAAGCTCGGCATCGAGCCGGAAGCGGCCCTGCGCGACGCCAATGCCAAGTTCGACCGCCGGTTCCGCTACGTCGAAACGCGCGCTAGCGAGGACGCCGTGCCACTGGCAGAGGCCGGGCTCGAACGGCTGGACGGCTACTGGAACGAGATCCGCGCCAAGGACCGCTCAGGCGGCGTCTGAGCCTTCGATCCGGCCGGCAAAGCGGGAGGTGAAGGCGTTCTTGTGGCGGGCTTCGACCCGCACTTCGTAAACCTGCGCCTCGTCGTCCGCCTCGTCCTTGCCGATGACCTCGGCGTGTCCATAGAGCCAGCCGACATCGGCGCCGGCACTGTGCGGCACCCGTACCCGGTAGGTACGCCCCTGCCCGGCCAGCACCTTCTCGATGGTGTCAAGCAGCCGGTCGAGACCCTCGCCCGTCTGCGCCGAGACCGGCACCGAGGCGGTGACCTTGCCGGCGGGCGTCAGCGTCGTCAGCGCAGGATAACTGCCGTCCTCATCGCGCTCCAGCAGGTCGACCTTGTTCCAGACCTCGATGATCGGAGTCGCTTCGGCCGAGACGCCCAGTTCCTCCAGCACCTTCAGGACGTCTATCGCCTGCGCCGCATGATCCGGATTGGCGACGTCCCGGACGTGCAGGATGACGTTGGCTTCGAGTACCTCTTCCAGGGTGGCGCGGAACGCAGCTACGAGGTCGGTGGGCAACTCGGAGACGAAGCCGACGGTGTCGGACAGCATGACCTCGCGGCCGTGCGGCAGCGCGATCTTGCGGACGGTAGTATCGAGGGTCGCGAAGAGCAGGTCCTTGGCGAACACCCCTGCCCCGGTCAACGTATTGAACAGGCTGGACTTTCCAGCATTGGTATAGCCGACGAGTGCGACAACCTGGAACGGCACGGCATCGCGCCTGCCCTTCTGTTGTCCGCGCGTTAGTCTAACCTTTTCAATACGTTCTTCCAGCATCTTGATGCGATCCTGGAGCTGACGCCGATCGCTTTCCAGCTGGGTTTCGCCAGGGCCGCCCATGAAGCCGAAGCCACCCGAGCCCCGCTGGCGCTCGAGGTGGGTCCAGCTGCGCACGAGGCGGCTCTTCTGGTAGTTGAGATGTGCGAGCTCCACTTGCAGCACGCCCTCGCGGGTCGCGGCGCGCTCACCGAAGATTTCGAGGATCAGGCCGGTCCGGTCGAGGACCTTGGCGCCGGTTTCCTTCTCGAGATTGCGCTGCTGGATGGGATGCAATGCGGTGTCGACCAGCAGCAACTCGATCTCGTCGGCCTTCACCCGCTCGGCAAAGTCCGCAACATGGCCGCCACCAATGAACGTCGCCGGCTTGATCTCGCGTACCTTGGCGATCTCGGAGAACAGAATCTCGACGTTGATCGCGCTCGCGAGCCCTTCGAACTCGGCCTTGCGCGCTTCGATGGAGTGGTTGGTCGCCCTGCCCCGGACGTCAGGCACGATCAGACCGACGCGGGTCGGCGCGGTACGATGATCTATGAATGCCTTCGGGCCGCCCGGCTGGGCGGCCTCATCGTCGAACTCGTCACTCATCAGGCTACGTCAGTCCTCGGTCGCGTGCTCGGGGTCGAACAGCTGGATCGGAGCACCCGGCATGATCGTCGATATCGCGTGCTTGTAAACCAGTTGGGACTGCGCATCGCGCCGCAAAAGCAGGCAGAAGTTATCGAACCAGGTGATGACCCCCTGCAGCTTCACCCCGTTCACCAGGAAAATGGTCACCGGGACCTTCTGCTTGCGGACGTGATTGAGGAACGCGTCCTGGAGGTTCTGAGTCTTTTCGCTGGGCATTCCTTGGCCTCTTGTCATGTGGAGGCAAACCGGCAAGAGCCGATCGCCCTGTCTCAGTAGCAGCCGCCACCGCTGCTACCCTATTCACCTTCAGTTTCCCATCGCAGGAGAAACTATGGCACAGAAGATAGTGAGTGCCTACCCGGCGGAGCAAGCCCCGCTATAGGCCCAGAGACTTGATCTTTCGGTGAAGAGCACTACGCTCCATGCCGACGAATTCGGCGGTCTTCGAGATATTCCCGCCGAAACGCTCGATTTGCGCCATCAAATACTGCCGCTCGAACACTTCGCGCGCGTCGCGCAGAGGCAGGCTCATCAGGTGAGCCGAAGAGTCGCTGTCTCCGACGGTCGGCAAAACTTCACCGATATCTGGTGGCAGCAACGCAGCCGTGATCACGCCGTCGGCCGGTGCCTGGTCCTTTACGAGGATGAGAAGCCGCTCGATCGAGTTGCGCAGCTGGCGGGCGTTGCCCGGCCAGTCCTGGGCCTGGAGCACAGCGACAGCGTCCTCGCCGATCGACATGCTGCGCAGGTTGTGCAGCCGGCAAACCTGCTCGATGAACGTGTTCACCAGCGGCGGGATGTCCTCCCGGCGCTCCTTCAGCGGCGTCAGCTGCAAAGGCACGATCGACAGGCGGTGGAAGAGATCGGAGCGGAACTGCCCCTGCTCGATCAGCGTGCCGACGTTCTGCGAGCTCGACGAGATGATGCGAACGTCGATCGGCACCGCGACGGCACCGCCGACGCGATTGAACTTGCTCTCCACCAGCGTACGTAGCAGCGCCTGCTGGGCCGGCGCCGGGAGCGACGCAACCTCGGAGAGGTACAGCGTACCGCCGTGCGCCCTCTCGAGGGCGCCGACCTCGGTACGCAGCATGCCCGACTTCTCGCGGGTCTCGCGACCGAAGAGCACGACGCCGACCTCGTCGGGCGAATAGAGCGAGCAGTTGATCTCGACGAACGGCGCTTCGGCGCGCGCGCTCTTCTGGTGGATCAGGCGGGCGGACAATCCCTTTCCGGTCCCCGACGATCCGGAGATGAAGATGCGCGAGTTGGTCGGTGCCGATTTCTCGATCACGCCCTTGATCGCCTGCATCGCGGGCGAATTGCCGACGAGCTCGACCGCGTTGCTGGAGCGCTCCCGCAGGTCGGCGACCTCGTTCTTGAGGCGGGCCGCTTCCATGGCGCGCTGCGTGATGAGCAGGAGCCGATCCACCTTGAACGGCTTCTCGATATAGTCGTAGGCGCCGCGGCGGATGGCGCTGACCGCCGTTTCCACGTTGCCATGACCCGAGATCATCACCACCGGCATATCGGGGTGCTGGCTCTGGAACTCGTCGAGCAGCTGCAGGCCATCCAGCCGGCTGCCCTGCATCCAGATATCCAGGAAGACCAGGCTGGGGCGGCGGCGAGCGATCTCGTTGAGACCGGAATCGGCGTCGTGGGCCTGTCGCGTCTGGTAACCCTCGTCCTCAAGAATACCCGCGATCAGGTCGCGGATATCGTCCTCGTCGTCGATAATCAGAATGTCGAGGGCCATCAGGTATTGTCGACCGCTTGCAATTGCGGCTCCTCTTGCTGTCCGCTGTCAGGTTTTGCCCCACCCGCTGCGTCTTCAGTCACTTCGGTCGCGGCCTGCTGCTCCGCAACCCCTTGAGGAGCTGCTGGCTCCTCTTCGTCTGCCTCTCCCGGCCGCCGCAGCGGCAGGGTGAAGGTAAAGCAGGCGCCGACGCGCCCGTTCTCATCCGGCTCGGCGTCGACCAGGTCGACCTTGCCACCGTGCTGTTCGATGATCTTGGCGACGATCGCAAGGCCAAGGCCGGTGCCCTTCTCGCGGGTCGTGACATAGGGCTCGAGCAACCGGTTGCGGTTCTCCTTCGGCCAGCCCTTGCCGTTGTCGGATACCGACAGCCGGACCATCTCGCCTTCCGGCACCGCTTCGACGGTGATGACCGGGCTCTTGATCGCCTCCAGCCCCGCGCCTTCGATGGCTTCGACCGCGTTCTTGATCAGGTTGGTGAGGACCTGGCTGATCAGGCGATTGTCGAACCACGCGACGATCGGCTCGTCGGGCAGCTCCATCTTGATCTGCACTTCCGGCAGCCGGACGCTTTCGAGGAATACAGCCTGGCGGATGGAGTCCGTCAGGTTGCCCTGATCCAGCTTTGCCTCGGGCATCCGCGCGAACGACGAGAACTCGTCCACCATGCGGCCGATATCCCCGACCTGCCGGATGATCGTGTTGACGCACTTGTCGAACACGTCGAAATCATCGGCGAGCTTGCTCGCGTAGCGACGGCGCAGGCGTTCGGCACTGAGCTGGATCGGCGTCAGCGGGTTCTTGATTTCGTGGGCAATGCGGCGGGCTACATCGGCCCAGGCACCGGTTCTCTGGGCCGAAAGCAGGTCGGTGATGTCGTCGAGCGTGACAACGAAGCCCTTGCTCTCCGTCATCGTGCCTTCGCGGGTGAGCTGCACCTGATAGGTGCGATAGTCGGGACCGGACCCGATCTCGACCTGGTCGCGGATGGTCCCACGCCGCGCCGATTTGGCGCGCTCGATAATCGGAGCGAGGGCGGGGATCACTTCGTCGATGCGCTTGCCCACCAGCTCGATTTCGTCCGCGCCAACCATTTCGGCAGCCCTGAGATTGACCAGCGTGATGGCGCCGAACGGATCGAGGCCGACGATGCCGGCCGACACACCCTCAACCACCGCCTCGGTAAACTGCCGACGCTTCTCGTTGGTTTCATTGGCTTCGACGAGGGCCACGCGCTGCGTCTTGAGCTGCTGCGTCATGGTATTGAACCGGTTGGTCAGGTCGCGCAGGTCGCCCCTGCCCTCCTGCACCGGAATGCGCACGTCGAGATCGCCGGCAGAAACGCGGCTGGAGGCGATCATCAGGTTCCTGATCGGGTCCACGAAGCGGTTGGCGAGCGCAATGCCGATCCATACGGCGGCAAGCAGCAGGACGAGTGCCAAACCGACATACATGAGCGTGAAGGTGATCTGGAAGACCAGCCGGTTGCTCTCGTAGTTCCGGTATTCGGTGATGTTCTGGTCGGTGAGCCGGGTGAACTCCAGCACCTCGGGATCGACCGGACGCGCCACGAACAGATAGGTGTTCTCGTAGCCGCGCAGCTTCACTACCGAGCCGACGAGGTTCGTCCGGCCCGGCGCGATTTCCGTAGGTCGCCCCTCGACGACGCCCTGCGTGAGGCCCGGCGGCACCCGCGGCGCCGTGCCGGGCGCGTTGATCTGCGCCTTCATCAGCGTGTCGCCGTCGGCGGAGATCAGCGACGTGTAGGGCAGCGAGCGGGTAACGGCGAGCGCCGTCAGGATGCGCTGAAACTTGACCCGGTCCGTCTCGAACGTGCCACGCGCCTGCTCGAGTTCGTTGGCAACCCAGATGATATCGTCCCGCAGCACCTGGGAGTGCTCGAGCATGTAGGAGCGCGCCACCAGTCGCGAGCTCTCCACCATGGTGCGGGTGCGTTCCGAGAACCACTGGTCGAGCCCCTGGTTCAGCGAGATCATGGCGACGACCGCGACCAGCAAGGCCGGCACTGCCGCCACAGTCGCGAACATCGCCACCATGCGGACTTGCAGCCCGGCGCCGGGCTGACCGCGCATTCGCGCCTGGATCAACAGCGTCGCTTCGGTCAGGACGAGCGCAATCACCGACAGCACAAGGAGGCCGTTGACGATCCAGATGATCGTCCACACTTCGGGCGTCGGCTCGATGTCGCTGGCGCCCGTCATGATCAGGAACGAGCCCGACGAGACGAAGACCGAGAGCAGCACGACGATCAGGCCGATCGTCCGGATCGTCCGGCGGCCCGCATCGCCGAACAGCACCGGTCGCGTCCGCGCAACGGCGGGCGTCAGGGCTGGCTCAGGCAGTGCGTCGCTTGCGAGCGTAGCTTCGTGCATCCAGTGGCCAATGTCGGGGGACTCGGCGGGCTCACAAGCCCTCCAGAACCCTCAAGTCAAATTGGTGCAAAAATGTGACACCTGGCCATTACGCCAAGATTACCTTTGCCTAGGCCCATTGGTGCAAAATGGCAACAGTTGGTTATGTCGCCTTCGGCAATGTGATCGTGTCAGCCCTGCCGGCGCGACTGCTTCACGATCTCGATCGAGTGTGCGCGGATCTTCTTGCGCAGCGTATTGCGGTTCAATCCCAGGAGGTCGGCCGCCCGGATCTGGTTTCCGCCACACGCGTTCAGCGCCATCGCGATCAGCGGCGCCTCGACCTTGTCGATCACCCGCTGGTAGAGGCCCGCCGGCGGCAGGTTGGGCTCGTACTCGCGCAGCACCTGGGCGACGTGAGTTTCCACCGCCGTCGACACGTCCACCGGACCTGACGCCGTAGCGACCGGCTGGCGGTCCGACAGGTTCAGTTCGCTCTGTACGATCTCGAGCGAGATGTTCTCGTCGGCGTAGAGGGCCGAAAGGCGGCGGACGAGGTTCTCCAGTTCGCGGATGTTGCCCGGCCAGGAGTAGTTCTGCATCAGCCGGATCGCGTCGGGCGAGATGGTCTTGACCGGCTCCCCCTCGCGCTGGGCAGCACGCAGGAAGTGCTGCACCAGGTCGTTCACGTCGTCAATGCGCTCACGCAGCGGCGGCAGGCGGATCGGCACGACGTTGAGGCGATAGTACAAATCCTCGCGGAACAGGCCCTGGCGGATCATCTGGCTCAGGTCGCGATGCGTCGCGGCAACGATGCGGACGTTCGACTTGATCGGCGTCCGGCCGCCAACCATCGTATATTCACCCTCCTGCAGCACGCGCAGCAGGCGGGTCTGGGCATCCATCGGCATGTCGCCGATCTCGTCGAGGAACAGCGTGCCGCCCTCGGCCTGCTCGAACCGGCCCGATGAACGCGCCGTGGCGCCGGTGAAGGCCCCCTTCTCGTGGCCGAACAGTTCGGCCTCGATCAGGTCGCGCGGGATGGCGGCCATGTTGATGGCAACGAACGGCCCGTTCCGGCGCTTGCCGAAATTGTGGAGCGCGCGCGCTACCAGTTCCTTGCCGGTGCCGCTCTCGCCGGTGATCATCACCGTGAGGTCGGTCTGCATCAGGCGCGCGAGAGCCCGGTAGATGTCCTGCATGGCCGGCGAACGGCCGACCAGCGGCATGGTCTCGCCCGGCTCATCCGCCTTCTTCTCGGCCGACGGCGCCTTCCTGGCATCCGCCAGCGCGCGGGCGACGACCGACAGAACCTCGGTGATGTCGAAGGGCTTGGGCAGGTATTCGTAAGCCCCGACCTCGTTGGCGCGGATCGCCGTCATGAAGGTGTTCTGCGCGCTCATCACCACCATCGGCAGGTCGGGGCGCAGCTTCTTGATCTTGGGCATGATGTCGAAGGCGTTGCCGTCCGGCATCGACACGTCGGTGATCAGCAGGTCCCCTTCCCCACGGCTCACCCAGTTCCACATCGTGGACATGTTGCCGGTCGGACGAACCTCGTAGCCGGCCCGGGTCAGCGCCTGGTTCAGCACCATGCGGATGGCGGCGTCGTCATCGGCAAGCAGTACGACATGGCTCATTTGGCCAGAACCTCTTCAGACTCGGTCTCGGGCACCGTCGACTTGGCGGCGACGGGCAGAAGGATGCGGAAACGGGTGCGGCCGGGTCGGCTGTCCATGTCGACGACCCCACCATGGTCGCCGATGATCTTGGCGACGAGCGCCAGGCCGAGGCCCGAGCCGTTCGACTTGGTGGTGACGAACGGATCGAACAGGATCGGCATGATGTCCGGAGGCACGCCCGGGCCGTTGTCCTCGATGACGATCTCGATCGGCAACGAGATGCGCTCCGAGACGCCCTGCACCGAAATGCGGATGCCCGGCCGGAACGCCGTCGAGAACTTGATCTCGGCTTTCGGTGTCCGTTCAAGGGCTTCGGCGGCGTTCTTCACCAAGTTGAGGAATACCTGGATCAGCTGGTCGCGGTTGCCGCCAACCGGCGGCAGCGACGGATCGTATTCTTCAGAGAAGGTGATACCGCGGGCCACGCCGTTCTTGGCCAGCAGTTTCACCCGGTCGAGGATGACATGGATGTTGATGGCCTCGCGCTCGACCGGACGGTCGTCGCCGAATACTTCGACGCGGTCGATCAGGTCGACGATGCGATCGACCTCGTCGCGGACGAGGCGCGCCAGCGGCAGTTCGTCGGGCGTGACACTCTGCTCTAGCAGTTGCGCAGCGCCGCGGATGCCGGAGAGCGGGTTCTTGATCTCGTGCGCCAGCATCGAGGCGAGGCCGGTGACGGAGCGCGCGGCCCCGCGGCTGACCAGTTGGCGGTCGATCTTGTCCGCCATCGTCCGCTCCTGGAAGAGCAGCGCGATACGGCCATCACCATCCGACAACGGGGTCGCAAACACATCCACGATACGGTCGTCGTTGGCTTCCGAAAAGCGCGATGAACCAACGCGGACGCGATACTCGGTCATCGGCCCGCGCCGCTCCGCCACGGCGTCGAGCAGTCCGAGGATCGGGGAGCCGAAGGCGATCAGGTCATCGAGCTTCTGACGCATCAGCACGCTCAGCGAGGCGCCGAAGAAGGCCTCGGCCGCATAGTTGACGAACACGATGCTGCGGTCTTCGCCGCACACCAGGATTGGCTGCGGCAGCGCCTGCAGCACGGCCGTGCTCAGCGCCGGCGGAGGAACCTTGCTCATGCAGCGAGCCTCCAGCCACCTTCGTAGATGTCAGGGATCATGGAATGGACTTCCGCGGGGTCTTCCGCGTTGAGGAGGCGGCCACGCGTCGGCTTGTCCAGCTCGATGCCGGCGGCTTCGAGATACCAGTCGAGATGCTTGCGTGCCGCCCTGAGGCCGACATGGGTGCCATAGGCGACGAGGATCGCGTCGTAGTGCTCGGCGACGATGGCGCTGAGCTCCGCCCCGGTTGGGGTGGGCGCGGCCTCCCTGCCCTCGAGCTGGGCCCCGATCTGGCCAACCTTCCAGGGCTGGCCCTGGGCGCCACGACCGAGCATCACCGCAGCGGCTCCCGATTGCTCGAGGGCGGTCGTCGCAGCGGCGAGATCGACAATGTCGCCATTGACGACGACGGGCACGTCGACGGCTTCAACCACAGGCCTCACGAGGTGCCAGCGCGCCTCGCCCTTGTAGAACTGCTGCCGAGTCCGCCCATGAACCGTGATCATCTGCGCACCGGCGTCGACGGCGCGGCGCGCCAGCTCGGCAGCGTTCATGCTGTCCTCGTCCCAGCCGAGCCGCATCTTGACGGTCACCGGGAGCGGGGTCGCTGCAACGACGGCATCGATCAGCTTCAGGGCTTCGTCGGGCACGCGCATCAGGGCCGAACCGGCATAGCCGTTGGTGACGCGCTTGGCCGGACAGCCCATGTTGATGTCGATGATGTCGGCGCCCGCCGAGTAGGCGATCTCGGCGCCCTTCCGCATCCACTCGGCCTCGCAGCCCGCAAGCTGCACGACATGCGGCAGCGAGCCGGACTTGTGGAGCTTGCGCACCATCTCGTCCTGGCCGGTGGCGAGGGCGTTGCTGGCGATCATTTCGGATATGACGAGACCCGCACCGAAGCGCTCGGCGAGCCGGCGCATCGGCGCATCCGTGATCCCGGCCATAGGGGCGAGAAAGGCCCGATTGGGCAAAACGTGACCAGCAATGCTCATCATGCAGGCAAACTCAGACAACCCCTGCCCCAGATTTGCTCATTTGGAAAAAGTGCCCGCAGAATAGTCAAAAATCGCACGGGCGCAACCACGTATCTGGGGATGAAACGCGTAGATCGGTGAGTGACTTGCAGTGTCGGCAAGCCGCCGATAGAGCTTGCCGCGCCAGCTAAGGGGCTCTTGTGAAACCACTATGACAGGTCCGCGAAGCATCGCCGTCATCGTTGTCGCGGCAGGTCGCGGCGAACGCGCCACTGCTAGCGGAGACGCGAGCCCGAAGCAATACCGCATGCTCGCAGGAAGGCCCGTGCTGGCCCGCACCATCGACGCATTCCTTGGCCGCCCCGATATCAGCTGGATCGTGCCGGTGATCAGCCCCGAGCATGCCGGGCGCTACGAGGCCCTCGGCCTCGCGGATCCGCGGCTGCTTCCGCCCATCAACGGCGGCGCCAATCGTCAGGCGTCGGTGCTGGCGGGGCTGACTGCCCTGGGGCCGAAACGGCCCGACCTGGTGCTCATCCAGGACGCCGCACGGCCACTGGTATCGAACGAGGTCATCGACGGTGTGATCGGCGCCCTGGCAGGAGCCGAAGCGGCTCTGCCAACGGTGCCGGTGACGGACACCATCAAGCGCTCGCTCGACGGCCGGACGGTTGCGGCCACCGAGGACCGGAACACGCTGTTCGCGGCCCAGACACCGCAGGGCTTCCGCTTCCCCCAGATCCTCGGCGCGCACCTGCGGGCAGGCCGTATGCCGCGCGAGTTCACTGATGATGCGGCGATCGCCGAATGGGCGGGGCTGACGGTGGCGCTGACGCCCGGCAGCACGACGAATATCAAGATCACACACCCCGAGGATTTTGCGCGAGCGGAGCGCCTGCTGGGCGAGGAGAAGACCATGGAAACGCGGGTCGGCACCGGCTTCGATGTTCACCCCTTCGACGAGGGCAACTCCGTCTGGCTCGCAGGTGTGGAGATTTCCCACACGCACAAGCTCAAGGGCCACTCCGACGCCGACGTGGCTCTCCACGCCCTAACCGATGCCATCTACGGCGCGCTCGGCGAAGGGGACATCGGCAAGCACTTCCCGCCATCCGATCCGCAATGGAAAGGCGCCGCCTCCTCGATCTTCCTCAAGCACGCTGCCGGCCTCGTCGCCGAGCGCGGCGGCCGTATCGTCAACCTCGACATCACCATCGTCGCCGAGGCGCCGCGTATCGGGCCCCATGTCGAAGCGATGAAGGAAGCGATCGCGGGCGTCTGCGGCATTTCTCCCAGGCGCGTCGCTGTGAAGGCCACGACCAACGAAGAGCTCGGCTTCATCGGGCGCCGGGAGGGCATCGTTGCCATGGCATCGGCCAGCGTTGAGCTTCCGCGGGAGGATTGAGATGAAGCTTCCTGACGACATCGCCGCCCTCTCGGCCGAGACCATCACCGCACTCAAGGATGCCGGCCTGACTATCGCCACGGCGGAGAGCTGCACGGGTGGCCTGATCGCGGGGGCGCTGACGTCCGTTTCCGGATCGTCCGACGTCGTCTATGGCGGCTTCGTCACCTATGCCAACGAAGCCAAGATTGCGATGATCGGCGTGCCTTTCGGCATGCTGCGCCAGCACGGAGCCGTGTCGGAGGAAGTGGCGATTGCCATGGCAGACGGCGCACTCACGGCCGCTGGCACGCATGTCGCGGTGGCGGTTACCGGGATCGCCGGGCCGAACGGCGGCAGCGAAGAGAAACCGGTTGGCCTTGTGCATTTCGCCGTGGCGACCGAGGACGGCAACACGCACCTGCGCAAGGTGTTTCCTGGCGACCGCGACGCCGTCCGCCACGCAACGGTGGCTCAGGCCCTCAAGCTGGTGCTCAAGGCTATCCGCTAGGCCCCGACCAGCACGAACACGTTGCCGTCCGGCGCCTCCATCACGGCGACGTGGCCGGATTCCGTGGCGAAGGGTTCGCGGATCCAGCTGACCGCGTGGATTTGCTTCAGCGTCTCGAACGTGGCGCGCACGTCGGCAACGCGCAGCTCTATCTCGATGAAGTTGATCTCGGGATTGTCGCTGAGCACGAGTTCCGAGCTGGCCGCGTCTGGGAACTTCATTCCGACCAGTGTCCAGAACCTGCCGCCCTCGAGCGGCCGCTCTATCTTCCAGCCTTGGGTAAGCCCCAGCGACTCGTAGAAGGCCACCGACGCGCCGACGTCTGCAGTCGGAATGCACACGCACTCAAGTCTCTGAATCACCCGCTCCTCCGGCTTGCGGCAGGAACAGAACATGAACTTAGCGGCGGGACAATAGGTTGCTGCGACCAGCTAGCCGAAGCGGCGATCCGCCTCGTCCTCGAATGCGTCGATGATCTCGCTCTGCTTGGCGGCGAAGGCCGGCTCCGCGACGGCGGCGATCAGCGGGTTCGAAATCTTGAAGTCGATATCGAAGCGGATGCGGCTCCCCTCGCCCTCCGGCGTGATCGTCCACTTGCTGTCGAGATAGGAGAACGGCCCGTCGGTCGCCTTGGCGGTGACGGTCAGCGCCTGCGGGTCAGCCACGACGTGGCTGGTATAGGCCTGCGTGATCGGCCCGAAGCTGATGGTCATCCGCGCGAGAAGCCCGCCTGCCGCATCGTCCCGCACGTCCATCGCCTTGCAGTTCGGGATGAAGCGCGGATAGCTCTCGAGGTCCGAGATCAGGTCGAACATGCGCTGCGGGAGATGCGGCGTGTGCCGTTCGATGAAGAGATCAGGCATGGGCGAGCTTGGCCATCCGGTTAGCGCGGAGCTGTTCGAAATCCTCACCCGCATGGTGCGACGAGCGGGTAAGCGGGCTGGACGAAACCAGGAGGAACCCCTTGGTCTGGGCCACGGTGGCGTAGGACTTGAACTCTTCCGGCGTCACGAAACGGTTGACCGCAATGTGCTTCTTGGTCGGCGCGAGGTACTGGCCGATGGTGAGGAAATCCACATCGGCCGAACGCAGGTCGTCCATCAGCTGGAGGACTTCGTTCCGCTCCTCGCCGAGCCCGACCATGATGCCGGACTTGGTGAACATGGTGGGATCGAGCTCCTTCACCCGCTGCAGCAGCCGGATCGAGTGGAAGTAGCGGGCGCCCGGACGGACCTTGAGGTACTTGGACGGCACCGTCTCGAGGTTGTGGTTGAACACGTCGGGCTTGGCCGCGACGACGATCTCGAGCGCACCTTCCTTGCGTAGGAAGTCGGGCGTCAGGATCTCGATGGTGGTCTTCGGGGTCTTGGCGCGGATGGCGCGGATGACCTGGGCGAAGTGCTCGGCGCCGCCATCGGGGAGATCGTCACGATCGACCGAGGTGATCACCACATGCGCGAGGCCGAGCTTGGCCACGGCATTGGCGACGTTCTCGGGCTCCATCGGATCGAGCGCGGTCGGCAGGCCGGTGCGTACGTTGCAGAAGGCGCAGGCACGCGTGCAGATTTCGCCCATGATCATCATGGTCGCGTGCTTCTTCGACCAACACTCGCCGATATTGGGGCAACCGGCTTCCTCGCAGACGGTGACGAGGTTGTTCTCGCGCACGATCTGCTGGGTCTCCTTGTAGATGGGAGAACCCGGCGCCTTGACCCGGATCCAGTCCGGTTTGCGCAGCATCTCGTTCTCGGGCCGGTTGGCCTTTTCGGGATGGCGCGGACGGGTGTCCAGGCTGTCGATCAGAGTAACCACGGAGCGTTCCTAGCCAGCTATGAGCCTGGCGATGACGACAACGATGATGGCCCCGACAGTCGATGTGAGAATCTGGCTGACGATGGGGCTCTTGATGCCGAGGTTGATATTGAGGGCAGTGAACAGGTACCCGCCCACGAACGAACCAATGACGCCGCTCACGAGGTAGGTGAGCAACCCGCCACCACCGACGATCAGGCTGGCGAGGAAGCCAGCCACGATGCCGATCACGAGAAAGATCACCAGAGAGCGCGTATCCATACGACCCATTTGAACTTCTCCCCCCAATTGCTTCTGCGGCAGTCCCATTAGCTTACCCTCGATTGACCCAGCCTCGATATCGAGATGCCGCATGGCTGGTTCAACCCTTAGTCCCTACTTGGCTACCACTCTTGCAACGAGGATGACCAGCAGCGCGCCGATCGTCGCGGTCACGATGCTGCTAACCCACGGATTGTCGATCGGCAGCCGGATGCCGGCAAGGTTCAGCACATAGCCGCCGACGAACGAGCCGATGACGCCGACGATCAGGTTGCGCAGCAGCCCACCCCCGCCGAGCACGAGGCTCGCCAGCCAGCCCGCGACGAGCCCGATGGCGAGGAACACGAGCAGCGGCGTGATGTCGTTCGGCAGGCCGGGAATGTCGGCGGGCGGGATCATTGGAGCGTCCTCAGATGTTCAGTGCGCGACCATAGGCGTCGAGCACCGATTCCTTCATCGTCTCACTGAGGGTCGGATGCGGGAAGATCGTGTGCATCAGGTCTTCCTCGGTGGTCTCGAGGCCGATGGCGACGACGAAGCCCTGGATCAGCTCGGTGACTTCAGCGCCGACCATGTGGGCGCCGAGCAGCTCGCCGGTCTTGGCGTCGAAGATGGTCTTCACGAGGCCTTCCGGCTCGCCCAGTGCGATCGCCTTGCCGTTGCCGATGAAGGGGAAGCGGCCGACCTTGATGTCGCGGCCCAGTTCCTTGGCCTTGGCTTCGGTAAGCCCGACGCTGGCCACCTGCGGCTCGCAATAGGTGCAGCCCGGGACCTTCAGCTTGTCGAGCCCGTGCACACCCTTGAGGCCCGCAATGGTCTCGACCGTGATGACGGCCTCGTGCTCGGCTTTGTGGGCCAGCATCGGTGGGCCGGCAACGTCGCCGATGGCCCAGATGCTCGGCACGTTGGTGCGGCCATAGTGGTCGATGACGATGGCGCCGCGGTCGATCTTCACGCCCAGGGCTTCGAGGCCGAGGTTCTCGGAGTTGCACTGCACACCGACGGCAGAGATCAGCGCATCGGCCGCAATCTGCGACTTGTCGCCGGTCTTGGGTTCGATATGGGCGACGATGCCGTCCTTGGTCTTTTCGACCTTCGACACTTTAGCGTCGGTGATGATCTTGATGCCGCGCTTCTCGAAGCGCTTCTTCACATGGGCGGCGATCTCCGCGTCCTCGACCGGAAGGATCGTCGGCAGCAGTTCCACCACCGTCACCTCGGCGCCCAGCGAGCGGTAGAAGCTCGCGAACTCCATGCCGATGGCGCCCGAGCCCATGATGACGAGCGACTTCGGGAACTTCGCCGGCTTCATCGCCTCGAAATAGGTCCAGATCTTCTCGCCATCGGGCTCGATGCCGGGCAGCACGCGCGGACGCGCACCGGTGGCGATGATGATGTTCTTGGCCTTGTAGGTGCCCTCACCCAAGGCGTTCTTGGGGATCGGGCCCTGCGGCTGGACGATCTGCTTCTTGGTCGGCGCGACCTTGATCTCGGTCGGCGAGGTCAGGACGGCCTCGCCCCAGATGATGTCGACCTTGTTCTTCTTCATCAGGAACTGGACGCCGTTGTTCATCTGCGCCGCGATGCCGCGCGAACGCTTGACGATGGCGTCGAGGTCGAAGCCGAACTGGTCGGCGGTGAGGCCATAGTCCTTGGCATGCGCCATGTGGCCATAAACCTCGGCCGTGCGCAGCAGCGCCTTGGTGGGAATGCAGCCCCAGTTGGAGCAGATGCCGGCCATGTGCTCGCGCTCGACGATCGCCGTCTTCATGCCCAGCTGCGCGGCGCGGATCGCGGCCACATAGCCGCCGGGGCCGGCGCCGATGACGATCAGGTCGTATTGGTCAGCCATCACTCAGTCCTTCACATGAAAGCCGGCTGCCCGGCTGTGTAAATAGCTCGGCTAGAGGCCGAGAACCTGCTTCACCAGCGGCACGAGGCCTTCGCCGATGGCGCGGGTGTTGGCGGGGTCGAGGTGGATACCGTCGTTCTTGTCGGTCTTGGCAACCGTGCCGGCATCGAAGAAATGCACCTTCTGTTCGTCCGCCCGTTTCCTGTACTCGCGGGCGAAATCCACCGAAGTGTCGATGGCCTCCTGCGGGCCGAAGTGATCCATCATGTCCTGCCAATCGCCGAGGATGATCGGCGGCGGCGCCACGAGGATGATCTCCGGGCATTCGAGCATCTTGCCGGCATAGTGGCCGCGGATGATCTGCACCAGCCGGGCCATCCCTCGCCCCGCCTCGCCCGCCGTCCGGCCGTGGAACGGCTTGATGTCGTTGGTGCCGAGCATGATGACGATCAGATCGAGCGGCGAATGGCTCTCGAGCAGCGTCGGCAGCACGCGGCCGCCGTTGCGGTCGGCATTGGCGAACCAGTCGTCATGCACGGTTGTGCGGCCGCCGAGGCCCTCGGCAATCACCCGAGCCTTGCCGCCGAGGCCCTTTTCGAGCGTCGTCGGCCAGCGATCCTCATAAGGATGCCGCGGCCCGCCCGGGATCGGATTGGCCCCAAATGTCAGGCTGTCGCCATAGGCGAGGATCGTCTTCATCGTGGTCCCCTGCCCCTCAGGCCAGCATCATCACGGGAGTTTCGATCAGTCCCTTGAACGCGGCGAGAACTTCGGCGCCGAGGGCACCGTCCACCGCGCGATGGTCGCAGCTGAGCGTGACGGTCATGAAGTTGGCCGTCTTGATCTGGCCCTTCTCGACGTAGACCCGCTCCTCGCCGGCGCCGACCGCGAGGATCGTGCCGTGCGGCGGGTTGATCACCGCCTGGAAGTTCTTGATGCCATACATGCCGAGGTTCGACACGGACGACGAGCCGCCCTGGTACTCGTGCGGCGCGAGCTTCTTGCCGCGAGCACGGGTGGCGAGGTCCTTCACCTCTTCCGAGATCTGGCGCAGCGTCTTGGTATCGCAGGCCTTCACCACCGGGGTGAACAGGCCACCCGGCACCGCCACCGCAACCGCGACGTCCGCGTGCTTGTGATAGAGGATCGAGTCACCGGCCCAGGTGGCGTTGGCTGCCGGAACCTTCACGAGCGCCGCCGCCCACGCCTTCATGACGAAGTCGTTCACGCTGAGCTTGTACTCGGGCTTGCCGTCCTTGGACTTCGGCGCGGCCGCATTGATCTGCTCGCGAGCCTCGAGCAGCGCATCGATCTTACAGTCGAGCGACAGGTAGAAGTGCGGGACAGTCTGCTTGGACTCGGTGAGGCGCGCCGCCACGACCTTGCGCATGCCGTCGTTCGGCACGAGCTCGTAGCTGCCCTCGGGATAGAGGGCGAGCACCTGGGCCTTGGTCATGCCACCCGCGAGGGCGGCGCCACCGGCGGCAGTTGCCGGGGCCGGAGCGGCCTTCAGCGGGGCCTTACCCGACTTCGCGGCCTCGACGTCGGACTTCACCACACGACCGCGCGGACCGGTGCCGGCGACGGCCGAAAGCTCGATGCCAGCTTCCTTGGCGAGGCGCTTCGCCAGCGGCGACGCAAAGACGCGAGCGCCATTGCTGGCGGCCGGTGCCGGCGCAGCTGCGGGCCTGGCCGGTGCGGGTGCTGCTGCAGCAGCGGCAGGTGCGGGAGCAGCCGCAGCGGGAGCCGCTTCCGGAGCCTTGGCAGCCGGCGCAGGAGCGGCGGCAGGCGCCGGTGCCGGAGCATCGGCCTTCACGTCGGCGGCAGTCTCGCCTTCCTGCAGGATCACGGCGATGACGGCATTGACCTTCACCCCCTCTGTTCCTTCGGGAACGACGATCTTGCCGACCGTACCCTCGTCGATCGATTCGACTTCCATCGTCGCCTTGTCGGTCTCGATCTCGGCAATCACGTCGCCGGAAGAGACCTTGTCGCCCTCCTTGACGTGCCACTTGGCGAGCTTGCCCTCTTCCATCGTGGGAGAGAGCGCGGGCATGGTGATGTTGATGCTCATGGTGCCTTACTCGCCGATATCTTCGTTCCAGAGTTCAGGGTGCTTCTCGATGAAGTCGGCCATCATGTGCTCGCAGCGCTGTTCGTGGTAATCGACCACGTCCACGCCTGCCAGCGACAGCACGTCCTGGAAGCCTTTGAAATTCTTCGATTCAGCCACGACCACGCGGCCAATGCCGAACTGGATGATGGTGCCGGTGCACATCATGCAGGGGCTGAGCGTGGTGTAGCAGGTAACGTCCTTGTAGGTCCGCTGCCGGCCGGCGTTCTGGATCGCGTCCATCTCGCCATGCAGGATCGGGTCGCCCTTCTGCACGCGCCGATTGTGGCCGCGGCCGATGATCTCGCCGTTCCGCACCAGCACCGAGCCGATCGGAATCCCGCCCTCGGAAAGCCCGAGCTGGGCTTCCGCAAAGGCAGCGTCGAGGAACTTCCGATCTTCGGCCAGCATCGCCATCGGATCAGCTCCGGTACGTGACCGCATTCACCGCCGCGATAACCTCGTCGACGCTCGGAAGCGCCAGCTTCTCGAGGTTCGCGGCATAAGGCATCGGCACGTCCTTGCCGGTGACGCGGGTCGGCGGGGCATCGAGATAGTCAAACGCCTCGGCGGTGACGACGGCGGCCAGCTCGGCGCCGATGCCACCCTGCGGCCAGCCTTCCTCGACGGTGACGAGGCGGCCGGTCTTCTTGACCGACTCGATCACGGTCTTGGTGTCCATCGGCCGCAGCGTGCGCAGGTCGATGAGCTCGACGTCGACGCCAGCAGCGACCAGCTTCTCGGTGGCCTGGGTGGCGTAACGCATGCCCATCGAGAACGAGACGATGGTCACGTCCTTGCCCTGGCGGGCGATACGGGCCTTGCCGATCGGCAGCACGTAGTCATCGACCTTGGGCACGAGGCCGGTCGAGCCGTAGAGGATTTCGTTCTCGAGGAAGACGATCGGCGTGTTGGACCGGATCGCGGCCTTGAGCAGCCCCTTGGCGTCGGCAGCCGAGAACGGCGCGACGACGTAGAGGCCGGGCACGTGGCTGTACCAGGCCGAATAGTCCTGGCTGTGCTGCGCACCGACGCGGGCGGCGGCGCCGTTCGGCCCCCGGAACACGATCGGGGCCGACACCTGCCCGCCCGACATGTAGAGCTGCTTGGCGGCGGAGTTGATGATCTGGTCGATCGCCTGCATGGCAAAGTTCCAGGTCATGAACTCGACGATCGGCCGGAGGCCGGCGAACGCCGCGCCCACCGCGATGCCGGCGAAGCCGTGCTCGGTGATCGGAGTGTCGATGACGCGCTTGGCACCGAATTCCTGGAGGAGGTTCTGGGTCACCTTGTAGGCGCCCTGATACTCCGCGACTTCCTCGCCCATGATGAAGACGTTCTCGTCGCGGCGCATCTCTTCGGCCATGGCCTCGTTCAGCGCCTGGCGGACGGTCATTTCGACCATCTCGACATCGGCCGGCAGGTCCGGATCGGACGCGATTTCGAGGATCGCGACCGGAGCGACGCCTGCAGGGGCGGTCGGCGTCGGGGATGCGGCAGCTTCAGCGACGGCCGCTGCCGTCACCGCTTCCGGTGCGCGCTGGGCCGGCTGCTGGCTGACATCACCGGGCTCCTCGCCCTCGCCCAGCACCACGGCGATCGGGGCGTTGACCTTCACACCCTCGGTGCCTTCCGGGACGATGATCTTGTTGACGACGCCGGTGTCGACGCTCTCGACCTCCATAGTCGCCTTGTCGGTTTCGATCTCGGCGAGCACGTCGCCGGGCTTGACCGAGTCACCTTCCTTGACCAGCCACTTGGAGAGTTTTCCCTCCTCCATGGTCGGCGACAGCGCGGGCATCAGAATTGTAGGCATGCGAGGGTCTCCAGCGGGAGATCGAAAGGGTGCGCCGATCAGGCGGGTGCGTAGATGTCGGTCCAGAGCTCGGACGCGGCCGGCTCGGGATCGGAAGTCGCGAAATCTGCCGCCTCGGTGACGATGGCGCGGATCTCGGTCTCCACTTCCTTGAGCCATTCCTCGGTGCCGTAGCGCTTCTCGAGGATGCGGTTCTTCACCTGCTCGATCGGATCGCGCTCGGCGCGCATGGTCGAGACTTCGTCCTTGGAGCGATACTTTGCCGGGTCGGACATCGAATGGCCGCGATAGCGGTAGGTCAGCATCTCGAGGATATACGGCCCCTTGCCGGAGCGGGCATGCTCGATGGCGCGCTTGGCGGCGTCGTGCACCAGCCGGACATCCATGCCGTCCACCTGCTCGCCGTCGATCCCGAACGAGAGGCCACGCTTCGAGAAATCGGCCTGCGCGGTGGCGCGATCGACCGACGTGCCCATGGCATAGCGGTTGTTCTCGATGATGTAGACGGCCGGCAGGTTCCAGAGCTTGGCCATGTTGAAGCTCTCGTAGACCTGGCCCTGGTTGGCCGCGCCGTCGCCGAAATAGGAAATCGAGACCGTGCCGTCTTCGCGGTACTTGCTGGCGAAAGCGAGACCGGTGCCGAGCGAAACCTGCGCGCCAACGATGCCGTTGCCGCCGTAGAAGCGATGCTCGTTGGAGAACATGTGCATCGAGCCGCCCTTGCCTTTCGACAGGCCGCCCTGGCGACCGGTCAGCTCGGCCATCACGCCCTTGGGATCGAGGCCCATGACCAGCATGTGGCCGTGGTCGCGGTAGCCGGTGATCTGGGCGTCCTCGCCCTTCTTCGACGCCATCGTGATGCCGGTGACCACCGCTTCTTGGCCGATATAGAGGTGACAGAAGCCGCCGATCAGGCCCATGCCATACATCTGGCCGGCCTTCTCTTCGAAGCGGCGGATCAGCAGCATGTCGCGGTAAGCGGAGAGTTCCTGTTCCTTGCTGAGTTCGGGGACGTTGGACTGGGCCGATTTGGCCACCGCTTTACGCGCCATGGGCGAAGCTCCGAAGAATGGGTATGCCGCATTGTGCCCGCGGCAGGGAGCACGCGAACCCACGCAGCTTAGCGCACAACAGTGGCAGAAGCGAATCCCGGAATGACTCTAAGAAACGGCGCTATCAGTCTATGCCGTCTTCGATAATTCCAGTTAACTGGTCTGTGGTTGACGCCGCAGATGAACCGGACTTCGGTTTACCGGTTCGGGGATCGATCATCACGACGATGTCGTCCGCCTGGGCCATGGACAGCAGCGCCCTCGCCCGCTCCGAAACAAGGTCAGGATCGAGTTTCACGGTCTGGAACAGGTCGATCCGGTGCCGATAGGAGTCGATCTCGGCCTGCAGCGCACCTGACCGCGCCTCGAGTTCGCTGATCTCCGCTTCGAGCGCATCCTGGCTCTCGATGCCGAACTGCCCGGTGACGACACTGTAGCCGAGATAGCCCTGGAACGCGATGAGGCCAAGAGCCAGTGCAACATGGCGCCAGAAGGCAGGGCGTTTGAGGCGGGTGGGCATTGGACGGACCGTGGTTACGCCCGGCCAACATAGTTCAGAGGGAATTAACGCGGGGTTGCGTTTGCCCCTGCCCCCTTGATCCGGTCGCCGTGGGGCACCGTCTTCCCCCACCCACCGGCTGTCATCCCTGCGAAAGCAGGGACCCAGCTATCCGCCCGCACCTGCTGCACGATGGGTCCCAGCTTTCGCTGGGATGACACCGAGTCTGGGGCAGCTGCCAAGGATGCAGGGCACCTATCAGCCCTTGAGAATGCTCGTGCCGGCGTACTTGGCGGCCGAGCCCAGCTGCTCCTCGATGCGGATGAGCTGGTTGTACTTGGCCAGCCGGTCCGAGCGCGACAGGGAGCCGGTCTTGATCTGGCCGGAGTTGCAGGCAACTGCGAGGTCGGAGATCGTCGAATCCTCGGTTTCACCCGAACGGTGCGACATCACCGAGGTGTAGCCGGCGCGGTGCGCGGTATCGACGGCATCGAGCGTCTCGGAGAGCGAGCCGATCTGGTTTACCTTGACGAGGATCGAGTTGGCGACACCCATCTTGATGCCGGAACGGAGGCGCTCGGTGTTGGTGACGAACAGGTCGTCGCCCACGAGCTGGACCTTCTTGCCGAGCAGGTCGGTAAGCGCCTTCCAGCCCTCCCAGTCGTCCTCGGCCATGCCGTCTTCGATGGTGATGATCGGGAACTTGTCGACGAGACCGGCGAGGAAGCGCGCATTGTCTTCCGACGAAAGCGACTTGCCCTCCCCTTCCATCTCGTACTTGCCGCCCTTGAAGTACTCGGTCGAGGCGCAGTCGAGGCCGAGATAGACGTCCTTGCCGGCCGAGTAGCCGGCTTTCTCGATCGACTTCACGATGTAGTCGAGCGCCACCTCGGCCGAGCTGAGGTTCGGCGCAAAGCCGCCTTCGTCGCCGACATTGGTGTTGTGGCCGTCAGCCGCGAGGCTCTTCTTCAGCGTGTGGAAGATTTCGGAACCGATCTGCACCGCGTGGGCGATCGACTCGGCGCCGACCGGCAGGATCATGAACTCCTGCATGTCGATCGGGTTGTCGGCATGGGCGCCGCCATTGATGATGTTCATCATCGGCACTGGCAGGACGTGAGCGTTCGGCCCACCCACATACTTGTAGAGCGGCAGCGAGCTCGAGTCGGCCGCCGCCTTGGCCACAGCCAGCGACACGCCAAGGATGGCGTTGGCACCGAGCCGCGACTTGTTCGGCGTGCCGTCGAGCTCGATCAGAGTGCGATCTACGCCAAGCTGGTCGAGGGCATCGAGGCCCTGGATCTCGGCAAAGATCTCGGTGTTGACGAAATCGACGGCCTTGGTCACGCCCTTGCCCAGGAACGGCTTGCCGCCGTCACGGAGTTCCACGGCCTCGTGCGCGCCGGTCGAGGCACCCGAGGGCACCATGGCGCGACCGAAGCTGCCATCGTCCAGAACCACGTCGACTTCGACCGTCGGGTTGCCTCGGCTGTCGAAAACCTGCCGGCCGGTGACGTCGATAATGGTGGACATGAGCGCTGACCCTCTCTGCAATCGATTGCTTCGGCCCTTGTTAGACAAGCCTCATGACACAGTGAAGGGGGCGCGGGGATTATTTTGCTCGGCCGGGTCCCTACGCACGCCTGCGGCTGCCTGAGATCGGCGTTGCCGATCGCGCAGAGGCGCCACGGGCGCGTTTCACCGGCGTTGAGGACCTGTCACGCGGCCGTTGGCGATGAGCCAGGTGACGGCCTCCTGCACCGCCTCCAGAGACGAGAAGCGTGGCGCGTAGCCGAGGAGGCGCTTCGCCTTCTCCATCGAATGGTTCGGGCTGCGGACGATGTGCTCCCAGGTGGCAGCGGCTTCGTCGGGGTTCTGCGTTGCCTTCCACTGATCGAACGGCAGGTAGCGCAACTGCGGCGCGTGGCCGAACCAGCGGTACATCGCCTCGGCATAGCCGCGCAGGTTCAGCGCCTTCGGCGAGACGGCATTGAAGGCCTCGCCCACTGCGGTCGCCCGGCTGGCGATGATCGCCATGACAAGCCGTGCCAGGTCATCGGCGTGAA
Organism: Pseudomonadota bacterium; assembly: GCA_023393475.1. Classification (GTDB taxonomy): domain Bacteria; phylum Pseudomonadota; class Alphaproteobacteria; order Rhizobiales; family Devosiaceae; genus Devosia_A. Next base: position 23,514 of record JAEWLC010000073.1, on the reverse strand, counting down.
CGTGATGCACCGTCTCGAGGCCGAAATTCGGCAGTTCGAGCGGTTCGCCGCGCGCGATGGCCGAGAAGACCGCGGAGTTGAAGTGGCCGGCAGGATTGAGCGGATCCCAACCCGGTCCGACGATATGACCGGGGCGGAACACGGTCGCGGGGAAGCCGCTGCGGCGCGCCTCGCCCAGCAGCCACGCCTCGATCTCCGCCTTCTGCGTGCCGTAGTCGCCGAACGGGTTCATCGGCTGGTCTTCGGTCGCCGGCACGGCGGCGTTGTGGCCATAGACCCAGATGGTGCCGCAGTGGATGAAGTGCTGGATGCGCCCGCGCAGCGCCTCGACGAGCTGCTGCGTCTGCTCGAGCCGAAAGGCAATCATGTCGATGACGATGTCCGCCTCGAGCCCGGCAATCGCTGCTCCGAAGCCGGCGGCATCGCGATCGAGAACGACGGTTTCGACCTGCTTCCAGGCCGGGTGCGGCTGATAGGGCGTCTTGTGCCCCCGCGCGACGTTGATGACCTTGTGCCCCGCTTCAACGAGCCGCGGCACGAGGTAGGTCCCCACATGACCGCTACCGCCGACAATGACCACCTTCGACATGGGGCTTCCTCCAGTTGGCGCGCAACTTAGTGCGGCCGGCAGCCAGGGGAAAGGCAGGAAACGGCTTTTGCCCGACTGGCTGGCGCCATCGGGGTTTGCTGCAGTTGTGCCGCTCCCTGAGGTGCGGCATGGGCGGGACTTCGTCCCTGTGCCGGTCGTCCGGCAAACTGTACAAAGGTTGGGGGTCTCGCCCCGCCCATTGCGAACGGTTTAGGCCTGCCGGCACCACGAAGCGATGCAGGAACCGACTGACCCTGGCGAGGACGCCCCTCGCCAGCCCGAACCCTCACCGCGACGCCGCGTAGCGCCTCGCATCGATGAGGTGATTGCAGTATAAGCCCGCCTCCGGCTGCGGGGATAAGCGGGAGGGGATCTATGAACGTGCTGCCTCTGGAAGCACTGGGGGAGCGCATCATGGTGTGCGGCCCATCCAATGCGGGCAAGTCGACCTTGGCCGTTGCGCTGGCCAACAAGCTCGGCGCGCAGCCTCATCATCTCGATCTGCTTCGGCACCTGCCCAACACGAACTGGGTCGAGCGTCCGGACGACGAGTTCCGCGCCCTCCACGATGAGGCCGTCCTCGGCGAACGCTGGGTGATGGAGGGCAACTACAGCCGGCTCATGCCGCAGCGCTTCGCCCGCTCCACCGGCATCATCCTGCTCGGCGACAACCGGTTCGCCAATTTCCGCCGCTATCTGCGTCGCACCCTGTTCCAGAAGCAGGGGCGCATTGGCTCGCTTGCCGGCGACAAGGACAGCATCAAATGGGAGATGGTGCGCTGGATCCTCTTCCGGCAGCCAAAACTGCGGCAGCAGGACATAGCGCGCCTGCGGGGCGCCGGCCTGCCGATGATACAGCTCAACTCGATGGGCGAGCTCAACCGGCTCTATCGCGAGTGGGAGCTCAAGCGCTAGCCTTTGGGCACCGGCTTGGTGACGATACCCAAGCGAACGGCGCTCTCCGCCGAGGCAAGTACGGCGTCGCGGCCGGAGATGTAGTCGCGTCCCAAGAGAGCGATGCTCTTCGTCGTGTCGTAGTGCTTCTCATTGCCGATATCGTCGATGATCTGCCGCGCCGGACCGCCGAAGCGGGCGACCAGCTTGATGATCCAGTCGGGCGCCCGACGTTCGGTGATCGGCCAATCCGGGTATTCGGCCCGGAGGATATCGGCCACCGCGTGGAACGGCAGGTACTCGGCGGTCGCCATGTAGCGCTCGCCGATGGAGGCCGGGTTCTGCAACGCCGCGACATGCAACGCGGCAACGTCGCGGACATCGACGACGGCGAAGCCATTGTTGGGCATGGCGGGCGTCTTGCCTTCGAGCAGGCCGGTGGCAAGGCCGATCGAAATCGAGGCATCCTGGTCCACGGCGGGGCCGACGATGGCGCCGGGATGGATGGTGGTCAGTTCCAGCCCGTGCTCCTTCGCGTATGTCCAGGCACTGCGCTCCGCGAGCGTTTTGCCGACGCAGTAGGCCCACGTGTACTTCAGGTTCTCGAACCTGGTGAAATAGGTCTCGTCGAAGACCCGCTTGCCGCCCGGCGTGGTGCCGTGGCCGTAGCCGACGGTCGCGACCGAGGAGGTCATGATCACCCGCTTCACGCCCGCCTCGTTGGCGGTGCGCAGCACCCTTGCGGTGCCTTCGACGGCGGGACGGATGACGAGGCTCTGGTCCTTGGGCTCATCGGCCCGGATCGCGGCGGCGACATGCATCACTGCAGCAACGCCGCGCATAGCCTCGGCCCAGCCCTTGTCGTCGAGCAGGTCGGCCTCGACCAGTTCCAGCCGCGAGAGGGACTCTTCCCCGGTCTGCGTCGCCACCCCTGCCCTGACCTCACTGGCCCGGCCGAGTGACCGAATGGTCCCGCGCACGGAATAACCCGCCTGCAACAGGTGGATCACCACCCATTTGCCCACGAACCCGGTGGCACCGGTGACGAGGATCGGGCCCTGCTCAGTCATGCTTACACTCCCCAAGACGTGCAGCTATACGGCCCCGACTAAGTTCCGGGGTCAAACAAAAAGGCGGCCCGATTGCGCGGACCGCCTTTGAAATGTGTGCCTGAGAGCAGCTTATGCCGCCTCGGACTCGCTGTCGACATTGACCGGACCGGAGTCCTGGCCCTTGGCGTCGACGTCGCGATCGACCAGCTCGATCACGGCCAGAGCGGCGTTGTCGCCGTAGCGGAAGCCGGCCTTCAGGATGCGGATGTAGCCACCCTGACGCTCCTGGTAGCGCGGGCCCAGAACGCCGAACAGCTTCTGCACCTGGGTCTCGTCGCGCATCTGGGCGATCGCCTGGCGGCGAGCGTGCAGATCGCCGCGCTTGCCGAGCGTGATCAGCTTCTCGACGATCGGACGCAGTTCCTTGGCCTTGGGCAAGGTGGTCACGATCTGCTCGTGCTTGATCAGCGAGGCAGACATGTTGGCGAACATGGCCTTGCGGTGGGCCGAGGTCCGGTTGAGCTTACGGTTCGCATTACCGTGGCGCATTTTGTTACTCCCATAGGCCCGGGCGTCTCACGACGGGCGGTTGGCGGCTCTCAGCCGGCTTAATAGTGATCTTCGTAGCGCTTGGCCAGATCGTCGATGTTCTCAGGCGGCCAGTTCGGCACGTCCATACCAAGGTGCAGGCCCATCTGAGCGAGCACTTCCTTGATCTCGTTGAGCGACTTGCGGCCGAAGTTCGGGGTGCGGAGCATCTCGGCTTCGGTCTTCTGGATGAGATCGCCGATGTAGACGATGTTGTCGTTCTTGAGGCAGTTGGCCGAACGGACCGACAGCTCGAGTTCGTCGACCTTCTTGAGCAGCGCCGGGTTGAAGGCGAGTTCCGGGACCGAGTCCTGGGCCTTTTCCTTGGTCGGCTCTTCGAAGTTGACGAACACCGACAGCTGGTCCTGCAGGATACGCGCGGCATAGGCCACGGCGTCTTCCGGCGAGATGCCGCCATTGGTTTCGACGGTCAGCGTCAGCTTGTCCTTGTCGAGGCTCTCGCCGGCACGGGTCGCGTCAACCTTGTAGGAAACGCGGCGGACCGGGGAGAACAGCGCGTCGACCGGAATGTAACCGATCGGAGCGTCCTCGGGACGGTTCTTCACGGCCGGGACGTAGCCCTTGCCCGTGTTGACGGTGAACTCGATGTTGATCTCGGCGCCGTCGTCGAGGTGGCAGATCACCAGCTCGGGGTTCAGCACTTCGATATCGCCCGACACCTTGATGTCGCCGGCCGTCACGGCCGCGGGGCCCTGCTTGGTCAGCGTCAGACGCTTCGGGCCTTCGCCCTGCATCTTGACGGCGATTTCCTTGACGTTCAGCACGAGGTCGGTAATGTCCTCGCGGACACCCGGCAACGAGGAGAACTCGTGCAGGATGCCATCGATCTGGATCGCGGTTACGGCCGCACCCTGGAGCGACGAAAGCAGCACACGGCGCAAAGCATTGCCGAGCGTAAGGCCATAGCCACGCTCAAGCGGCTCGGCCACGACCGAGGCTACACGTGAGTTACCGCTGTCCGCAGCGATCTCCAGTTTGGTCGGCTTGATGAGTTCCTGCCAGTTCCGCTGGATGGTCACGGTATTGTCCTTTCAAATGGGCGGTCCGCCTAACCGCCTGTCCAAAGCAATGTCCCTATCCCGGCGCGAGTGCGCGCGCCGGGAGATCTACCGTGACAAATCAGACGCGGCGACGCTTGCGCGGCCGGCAACCGTTGTGCGGGATCGAGGTGACATCGCGAATGCTGGTGACGTTGAAGCCAGCAGCCTGCAGCGCGCGGAGCGCCGATTCACGACCCGAACCGGGACCACGAACTTCGACCTCGAGGGTCTTCATGCCGTGTTCCTGGGCCTTGCGGGCCGCGTCTTCCGCCGCAACCTGGGCGGCATAAGGGGTCGACTTGCGCGAACCCTTGAAACCCATCACGCCCGAGGACGACCACGAGATCGTGTTGCCCTGCACGTCGGTGATGGTGACCATGGTGTTGTTGAACGACGCATTCACATGCGCCACGCCATTGGTGATGTTCTTACGCTCTTTGCGCTTTACGCGCGCGACTTCTGGCTTTGCCAATTTGCTTCCTCAGTTCGATATCGACGCTGCCGTAGTTCCAGCAGCTACATCAGGACGGCGGAGAGGTGCTCCGCGACCCGAATTACTTCTTCTTGCCGGCGATCGGCTTTGCCGGACCCTTGCGGGTGCGGGCATTGGTGTGGGTGCGCTGGCCACGGACCGGCAGACCCTTGCGGTGACGCAGGCCACGGTAGTTACCAAGGTCCATGAGCCGCTTGATGTTCATTGCCACATTGCGGCGGAGATCACCTTCCACGACATAGTCGCGGTCGATGGCTTCGCGGATCTGGATCACCTCGGCGTCGGTCAGGTCGTTGACACGACGCTCGACCGGGATACCCACCTTGGTGGTGATGTCCTGGGCGAACTTCGGGCCGATGCCGTGGATGTACTGAAGCGCAATGACAACGCGCTTGTTGGTCGGGATATTGACGCCAGCAATACGAGCCACGTCCGCTCTCCTTTAGTCGGTAGCCGAAGCTACCCGTTTGATAACGACAAGGGACCGGAGTCCGACCCCTCAGTGTGCGAGGAACCGAATCCAGCCCGATAATCCATGAGACTGGCGCGGTTCATAAGGACACGGACCGGCAGAGTCAACTGCCAAGGCCCCTGCCCCGGTCATACTAGTTATGCACGGCCCTGCGGATCGCCGCCGTGACTTCCTCTACCGGCTGCGTGCCGTCGACCGACTTCAGCAGCCCTTTTCCGCGGTAGTACTCAACAAGCGGTGCGGTCTGCTCGCGATAGACGTTGAGACGGTTCCGCAGAACCTCCTCGTTGTCATCGCCGCGGGCCACACCCGATTCCTTGGCACGCTTGGCGATACGCTGCACAAGCACGTCCGGATCGGCGGTGACTTCGATGACGGCGTCGAGCTCCATGCCCTTCTCCGTCAGCATGCCATCGAGGGCCTGGGCCTGGGGGATCGTCCGCGGGAAGCCGTCGAGAATGAAACCGGCCTTGCAGTCGTCCTGGTCGAGGCGCTCCGACACGATGCCGTTGACGATGTCGTCCGACACCAGGTCGCCGCGATCCATGATCTCCTTGGCCGCTAGGCCCATCGGAGTCTTGGCAGCGATGGCCGACCGCAGGATGTCGCCGGTCGAAAGCTGCGGAATGCCGTAGCTCTCGATCAGTACCTTGGCCTGCGTGCCCTTGCCGGCACCCGGCGGCCCCAAGAGGATCAACCTCATTTACGCTTGCTCCCCAGGCGCGAACGCTTCACCAGACCCTCGTACTGTTGCGCAATCAGATGGCTCTGGATCTGCGTCACAGTGTCGAGAGTGACCGTCACGATAATCAGCAGCGAGGTGCCGCCGATAAACTGGCTGACGTTCAACTGGCTATGGATCAGCTCTGGGATCAGGGCGATGACCGTCAGGTACAGCGCACCGATCACGGTGATGCGGGTCAGTACGTAGTCGATGTACTGAGCCGTGCGCTCACCCGGACGGATGCCCGGAATGAACCCGCCCGACCGCTTCAGGTTGTCGGCGGTATCCTGCGGGTTGAAGACGATCGACGTGTAGAAGAACGCGAAGAATATGATCAGCACGGCGAACAGGATCAGGTAGGCCGGCTGGCCACGACCGAGCAGCGCCGACGTCACCTGCAGCCAGCCGGGAGCGTCACCCTGCGCCGCGAAGGACGCAATGGTGGCGGGCAGCAGCAGCAGCGACGAACCGAAGATCACCGGGATAACGCCCGAGGTGTTCAGCTTCAGCGGCAGGTGCGACGTGTCGCCCTGGAACATCTTGTTGCCGACCTGGCGCTTCGGATACTGGATCAGCAGCCGCCGCTGGGCGCGTTCGAAGAACACGATGGTCGCAATCACGATGATGGCGATCAGCGGCAGCAGGAAGCCCCAGTAGCCGGCGATACCACCCGTACGGGTCAGTTCCAGCGTCTGGATGATGGTCGCAGGCAGGTTCGCCACGATACCGGCGAAGATGATCAGCGAGATACCGTTGCCGATGCCGCGCGAGGTGATCTGCTCACCCAGCCACATCAGGAACATGGTGCCGCCGACCAGGGTGATCACCGTGGAAAGACGGAAGAACCAGCCCGGATTGATCACGACGCCCTGGCTCGCCTCGAGACCGACGGCAATGCCGTAGGCCTGCACGGCACAGAAGAGCACCGCGAGGTATCGGGTGTACTGGTTGATCTTCCGACGGCCGCTCTCGCCTTCCTTGCGCAGGGCCTCGAGCCGCGGCGACGCCGTGGTGACGACCTGCACGACGATGGACGCCGTGATGTAGGGAATGAGGTTCAGCGCAAAGATCGCCATGCGCTGCACGGCACCGCCGGCGAACATGTCGAACATGCCGAAAATGCCCTGCGAGGCGTTCTGGAACGTCTGCGCATAGGCATCGGGGTCGATACCGGGCACCGGGATATACGTCCCGAGCCGATAAACGAGAAGCGCACCCAGTGTGAACCAGATGCGCTGCTGAAGGGCCTTCGCTTTCGCGAAGGTCCCGAAATTCAGATTCTTGGCCAGCTGTTCGGCTGCGGACGCCATATTCGCTCCCTAAGGCTTCAAGGCCCGATGCGCTCGACACGCTCGGGAGGGAATACTCCGCTTCCAGGCGCTACAAACCACAGGACGGCACACTCGACGGTTCTGCCGGGTGTGCCAATGCCGATTAACCCGCGTGCGGAGTCTTCTTCCACGGCGCCTTGGCCGGGATGATATCGATCTTGCCGCCGGCCGATTCAATAGCGGCAGTGGCGCCGGCAGTGGCGTGGTTCACCTTGAAGGTGACCTTGGACGCCTTGAAGCCGGCCGAACCGATGAGCCGCACGCCGTCCTTGGCGCGACGGATGACGCGGGCAGCGATCAGCGCATCGGCGTCGATGACACCCTTGGCGTCGAGCTTGCCGCTGTCGATGTAGTTCTGGATGCGGTCGATGCGGACCTCGTTCCAGTCGCCCGGGTTAAGGGCGTTGAAGCCGCGCTTCGGCATACGCATGTGCAGCGGCATCTGGCCGCCTTCGAAGCCGTTGATGGCAACGCCGGAGCGCGCCGTCTGGCCCTTGCCGCCACGGCCGCCGGTCTTGCCGACGCCCGAACCAATACCGCGGCCAACGCGCACGCGCTTCTTGTTGGCACCCGGGTTATCCCGGAGTTCGTTCAAACGAGTCATAGTTCTCGTCCCTTATTTGGCGTCGACGACGCGCACGAGGTGCGGGATCTTACGGATCATGCCGCGGACCTCGGGGGTGTCCTTGAGGGTCGACTGCTTGCGGATCTTGTTCAGACCCAGCCCGACCAGGGTCGCGCGCTGATCCGCCGGACGGCGGGTCGGGCTCGCGATCTGCTCGATGGTGACGGTTTTATCGGCCATTTCCAACTACTCCGGATCAGGCTTCGACGGTCTCGCCACGGCGAGCCTGCAGGTCCGAGACCTTCAGGCCGCGACGGGCAGCGACCGAACGCGGGCTATCGACGCGCTTCAGCGCATCGAAGGTGGCCCGCACCATGTTGTAGGGATTGGCGGTGCCCTGCGACTTGGCGACGATGTCGTTGACGCCAAGCGTCTCGAACACGGCGCGCATCGGGCCGCCGGCGATGATGCCGGTACCGGGAACGGCAGCGCGGAGGATGACCTTGCCGGCGCCGTGGTGACCCACGACATCGTGGTGAAGCGTACGGGCATCCCGCAGCGGCACGCGGATCATCTGGCGCTTGGCCTGCTCGGTGGCCTTGCGGATGGCTTCCGGCACTTCACGCGCCTTGCCATGACCGAAGCCAACGCGGCCCTTCTGGTCGCCCACGACGACGAGTGCGGCGAAGCCGAAGCGACGACCACCCTTCACCACCTTGGCGACGCGGTTGATGTGAACCAGCCGGTCGACGAATTCGCTATCGCGCTCTTGAACGTCTCTCATTGTCTTTTCCTTTACGCGATCAGAACTGGAGGCCGGCTTCGCGGGCCGCATCGCCCAGGGCCTTCACGCGGCCATGGTACAGATAGGCGCCGCGGTCGAACACGACTTCGGAGACCTTGGCAGCGATCCCACGCTCGGCGATCAGCTTACCGACGGTGGCAGCAGCCTCCGCGGTCGAGCCGGTCTTGAGCGACGACTTCACGTCCTTGTCGATCGTCGAAGCGGCAGCGAGCGTGCGGCCCGAAGCGTCGTCGATGATCTGGGCGTAGATATTCTTGCCCGTGCGGTGCACGGACAGGCGCGGGCGGCCAGCGGAATTGGCCTTGAGCGCCTTGCGGACGCGGGCCTTGCGGCGATCCGCACCTTTGAGCTTGGTCTGCATCTCGGCGGTTCCTTACTTCTTCTTGCCTTCTTTGCGGGCGATGTATTCGCCCGCATAGCGCACGCCCTTGCCCTTGTAGGGCTCCGGCGGACGCCAGCCGCGGATATCGGCAGCAACCTGACCGACCTGCTGCTTGTCAACGCCGGTGACGACGACTTCCGTCTGCGTCGGCGTGGCAACGGTGATCCCCTTGGGAGTCTCGAACACCACTTCGTGGCTGAAGCCGAGCGAGAGCTTCAGATCCTTGCCCTGCATGGCAGCGCGGTAACCCACGCCCTGGATCTGCAGCTTCTTCTCGAAGCCCTTCTCGACGCCGATCACCATGTTGTTGATCAGCGCGCGGGTCGTCCCCCAGGCAGCGCGGGCTTCCTTGGTGTCGTTTGCGGGCTCGATGACGATACCCTCATCGGTCTGCTTGGCGTTCACGATATCCATGAGCGTCAGCGACTGCTCGCCCTTCGGCCCCTTCGCGGTGACCGTGCGATCGGCGATCGTGACGGTGACGCCACTGACCTTTGCGATCGGCTTTTTGCCTGTACGGGACATTCTGTTCTTACTTCCTTCGGAGTAATCGTCACACCGACGACTTCAAGGCATCAGCCTTAGAAGACGCGGCAGAGTACCTCGCCACCCAGGTTCTGGGCTTTAGCTTCGTGGTCGGCCATCACGCCCTTCGGGGTCGACAGGATCGACACACCGAGACCGTTCGCGACGGACGGGATATTCTTCACCGACGCGTAAACGCGACGGCCCGGGCGCGAAACGCGCTCGATGGTACGGATAACCGGCTCGTTGTCCGAGTACTTCAGCTCGATATCGTACTGAAGGACACCGTTGTCCATGTGCGACTCCGAGTACCCGCGGATGAAGCCTTCCGACTTCAGCACGTCGAGCACGCGGCCGCGCAGGGTCGAGGCCGGGGTGGTGACAACATCGCGACGACGCAGCTGCGCGTTGCGAATACGGGTCAGCATATCGCCGATCGGATCAGAGAGTGACATGTCCGCTTCTCCTTACCAGCTCGACTTGACCAGGCCCGGGATGAGCCCGAGGCTGCCCAGCTGACGCAGGGCAATACGGCTCATCTTGAGCTTGCGGTAGTAGCCACGCGGACGACCGCTGACTTCGCAACGGTTGTGGACGCGGTTCTCGGCCGAATTGCGCGGCAGCGCGGCCAGCTTGAGCTGGGCAGCGAAGCGCTCTTCGAGCGGCAGCTTCTGGTCCATAACGGTCGCCTTGAGCTTCGCACGCTTGGGAGCGAGCTGCTTGGAAAGGCGCTTGCGCTTGTTGTTCTTCTCGATGGAGCTGGTCTTTGCCATGTCCTACCTCGTCTCTTCCGTTACTGCCGGAAGGGGAAATTGAAAGCCTTGAGCAGAGCCCGGGCTTCGTCGTCCGTGCGGGCCGTCGTGCACACGATGATGTCCATGCCCCAGGTCTGATCGATCTGATCGAAATTGATCTCGGGGAAGATGATGTGCTCTTTGATGCCCATGGCGTAGTTGCCGTTGCCGTCGAACGAATTCGGGTTCAGGCCACGGAAGTCACGAACGCGCGGCAGTGCGATGTTCACCAGGCGATCCAGGAACTCGTACATGCGGACCTTGCGAAGGGTCACCTTCACGCCCAGCGGCATCTCTTCGCGGACCTTGAAGCCGGCGATGGACTTGCGGGCATGGGTGATGACGGGCTTCTGGCCGGCGATCCGCTCGAGATCGGCAGCAGCAGCCTTCACCTTCTTGGTGTCGTTCACAGCCTCGCCGACACCCATGTTCAGCACGATCTTGTCGAGCTTGGGGGCCTGCATGACGTTCTTGTAGCCGAACTCCTTGATCAGGTTCGGCTTGATGGTCTCATCGTACTGGGTACGGAGACGCGGGATGTAGACGGTCTCAGCCATCGATCGTGTCTCCGGTCGACTTGGCCACGCGCACCTTGGTGCCGTCGGCATTGATCTTGAAGCCAACGCGGGTTGCCTTGCCATTGGCATCGGCGACCGCGAGGTTGCTCAGGTGGATCGGCGCAGCCTTGGTGAAGATGCCGGCATCCTGGCTCGCGGTCTGCTTGGTGTGGCGACGCACGAGGTTGATGCCGCCCACGACGGCGCGGTTGTCGGCAGGAATGACGCGCTCGACCGTGCCGGTCTTGCCCTTATCCTTGCCGGCGAGAACGACGACCTTGTCGCCCTTCTTAATCTTCGAGGCCATCACAGCACCTCCGGCGCAAGCGAAATGATCTTCATGTGGTTCTTCGAACGCAGCTCACGCGGCACTGGCCCGAAGATACGGGTGCCGATCGGCTCGGACTGATTGTTGATCAGCACGGCGGCGTTGCGGTCGAAACGGATGACGGTACCGTCGGTGCGGCGAACCGGGAATGCGGTGCGCACGACAACGGCCTTCATCACCTGGCCCTTCTTGACGCGGCCACGCGGGATCGCGTCCTTGACCGAGACAACAATGATATCGCCCACCGAGGCGTACTTGCGGTGCGAACCGCCGAGTACCTTGATGCACATGACACGACGGGCGCCCGAATTGTCGGCGACGTCGAGATTGGACTGCATCTGGATCATGGCTTGATGCCTTTTTAAGTTTCGGGGTCTGCCTACAAGGCGAGCCCTAAATTCTGGTTACGCCGAGGGCTTGAGGACCCAGCGCTTGTTCTTCGAAATCGGCGCCGACTCTTCGATCCAGACCACATCGCCGACCTTGGCCGCATTGGCCTCGTCGTGGGCGTGATACTTCTTCGACCGGCGCACGGTCTTCTTCATCACCGGGTGGGTGAACGCACGGTCGACCCGCACCACCACAGTCTTCTCGTTCGTATCGGAGACCACGGTCCCCTGCAGTACGCGCTTGGGCATCTGTGTCTCCTTACTTCGCCGCGGCCTTTTGGCCGAGGATCGTCTTGACCCGCGCGATCTCGCGGCGGACCTCACGAACCCGACCCGGCTTCTCCAGCTGCTGGGTAGCGCGCTGGAAGCGAAGGTTGAATTGCTCTTTCTTCAGCCCGAGAAGCTGATCCTTCAGCTCATCGGGAGTGTTGGCGCGAAGGTCGGCGGTGTGACCACTGCCCTTGGCCTCGACTTTTTTCTTGGGTGCACGTGCCATGGCTATCAATCCGCAATGCGGGTGACGACCCGCGTGATGATCGGAAGCTTCATGGCGCCGAGGCGCAGTGCTTCCTTGGCGACGTCCTCGGGAACGCCGTCGATTTCGAACAGGATGCGACCCGGCTTGACGCGAGCCGCCCAGAACTCGACCGAACCCTTGCCCTTACCCATGCGGACTTCGGTCGGCTTCTTGGAAACCGGCAGGTCCGGGAAGACACGGATCCAGACGCGGCCGGCGCGCTTCATCTCGCGGGTGATCGCGCGGCGGGCCGCTTCGATCTGGCGAGCAGTGACGCGCTCGGGCTCCTGGGACTTCAGGCCGAACTGACCGAAGGCCAACTCCGTGCCACCCTTGGCATTGCCATGGATGCGGCCCTTATGAGCCTTGCGGAACTTGGTACGTTTTGGCTGCAGCATTTTTGTCTATGCCTTCTCAGTTCGCGCTCTCGCGATCGCGGCGGCTCGGACGATCGCCACGATCGTCACGGTCGCTGCGCTCACGGCGCTGGCCGTCGTTCGGCGCGGCTTCCGTCGCGCGACGCTCGTGCGCCGACGGATCGTGCTCGAGGACTTCGCCCTTGAACACCCACACCTTGATGCCGATGATGCCGTAGGTCGTACGGGCTTCGGCAGTGCCGTAGTCGATGTCGGCGCGCAGCGTGTGCAGCGGAACGCGACCTTCGCGGTACCACTCGGTACGAGCGATGTCGGCACCACCGAGGCGGCCACCAACGTTCACGCGGATGCCACCGGCGCCCATGCGGATCGCGGTCTGCACGGCACGCTTCATCGCACGGCGGAACGCCACGCGACGCTCGAGCTGCTGGGCAATGCCCTGGGCCACGAGGCTGGCATCGGTCTCCGGCTTGCGCACTTCAACGATGTTGATGTGCACTTCGCTGTCGGTGAACTTCTTCACCTTGGCGCGGATCTTGTCGATGTCAGCGCCCTTCTTGCCGATCACGATGCCCGGACGGGCGGTGTGGATCGACACGCGGCACTTGCGGTGCGGCCGCTCGATGACGATCTTGGAGACCGCGGCCTGCTTGAGGTCCTCGAGCAGCGTCTCGCGGATCTTCAGGTCTTCCTGCAGCAGCGAACCGTACTCGGCGCCGTCGGCGTACCAACGGGAGTCCCAGGTGCGGTTGATGCCGAGGCGCAGACCGATCGGGTTGATCTTCTGACCCATTATGCGGTCTCCTCAACTTGGCGAACCACGATCGTGAGGTTCGAGAACGTGTGCTCGAGACGAGCAGCATGGCCACGACCGCGCGCCATGAAGCGCTTCATGATCAGGCCGTCGCCGACATAGGCTTCGGCAACGATCAGGCTGTCCGGATCGAGGCCGTGGTTGTTCTCGGCATTGGCAATGGCGCTCTCGAGCGTCTTCTTCACCGGGCCGGCGACGCGCTTGCGCGAGAACTCGAGCTCGGCCAGGGCCTTGTCGACCTTCTTGCCGCGGATCATGGCTGCCACGAGGTTGAGCTTCTGGCCCGAGGTACGAAGCATGCGGAGAACCGCCTTGGCCTCGTTGTCCTTGAGCGCGCGCTGAGTTTTCGGCTTGCTCATCTTACTTCCTCTTGGCCTTCTTGTCGGCCGCGTGCCCGTAGTAGGTACGGGTCGGGGCGAACTCGCCAAACTTGTGGCCGATCATCTCTTCCTGGACGTTCACGGGCACATGCTTGTGGCCATTGTGAACGCCGAAGGTGAGACCGACGAACTGCGGCAGGATCGTGGAACGACGGCTCCAGATCTTGATGACTTCGCTGCGACCGCTCGCACGGCTGGTCTCTGCCTTCTTGAGCAGGTAGCCGTCGACGAACGGGCCTTTCCAGACTGAACGCGACATGGCTTAGCGGCCCTTCTTCACGTGACGCGAGCGGACGATGAACTTGTCCGTCGACTTGTTGCTGCGGGTCTTCTTACCCTTGGTCGGCTTGCCCCACGGGCTAACCGGGTGACGGCCACCAGACGTACGGCCTTCACCACCACCATGCGGGTGATCGACCGGGTTCATGGTCACACCACGGTTGACCGGCTTCTTGCCAAGCCAACGGTTACGACCGGCTTTACCGATCGACGTATTCGAGTGGTCCTGGTTCGACACCGCGCCAACGGTAGCGAGGCAGGTGCCGTGGACACGGCGCTGCTCACCCGAGTTGAGGCGCAGGATGGCCCAACCGGCATCGCGACCCACGTACTGGGCGTAGGTACCGGCCGAACGAGCGATCTGACCGCCCTTGCGGGGCTTCATCTCGACGTTGTGGACGATGGTACCGACCGGCATGCGCTCGAGCGGCATCGCGTTGCCCGGCTTCACGTCAGCCGCACCAAGGGTCGAAACGACCTTGTCGCCGGCAGCGAGACGCTGGGGAGCCACGATGTAGGCGAGCTCGCCGTCCTCGTACTTCAGCAGGGCGATCCAGGCCGTACGATTCGGATCGTACTCGAGGCGCTCAACCGTCGCCACGTCGTCCCAACGGGTACGACGGAAGTCGACGATGCGGTAGGTGCGCTTGTGACCACCACCACGATGATACGCGGTGATACGGCCCGAGTTGTTGCGCCCGCCCGACTGGCTGAGACCCTCGGTCAGAGTCTTGACCGGCTTGCCCTTCCACAGCTCCGACCGATCGGTCGTGATGAGCTGACGGCGGCCAGGAGAGGTCGGATTGTAAGTCTTCAAACCCATTTCTGTCTCTCCCCTCAGATGCCGGTCGAAATGTCGATGGTCTGACCATCAACCAGGGTGACGATGGCCTTCTTGACGTCCTTGCGGGTGCCAAGTTCCTGCCGGAAGCGCTTCACCTTGCCCTTGCGGACCAGGGTGTTGACTGCCTTCACCTTGACCGAGAAGAGAGCCTCGACGGCTTCCTTGATCTGGGTCTTGGTGGCGTCGATCGCGACTTCGAACACAACCTGGCCGTGCTCGGACGCCATGGTCGACTTTTCGGTCACGATCGGACTGCGGATCACGTCGTAATTGGTGAACTTGCTCATGCGAACCGTGCCTCGAGCGCTTCGAGCGCTGCTTTGGTCAGAACGAGCTTATGGCGACGGAGAATGTCGGCGACATTGATCCCCTGCACCGGAAGCACGTCGATCTGCGGAATGTTGCGAGCGGCGTGGGCGAAGTTCTTGTCAACTTCAGCACCGTCGATGATCAGCGCGCTCGTCCACTCCAGCTTGCCGAACTGAGCGACGAGCGCTGCAGTCTTCGGCTCCTTGGTGGTGACGTTCTGGACGACAACCAGCTCGCCTGCAGCGGCCTTGGCCGACAGGGCGTGCTTGAGGGCCAGAGCGCGGACCTTCTTGGGAAGATCGATCGCATGGCTGCGCGGCTCGGGACCGAACGCGCGACCACCGCCACGGAACTGCGGAGCAGACTTCGCGCCGTGACGTGCACCGCCCGAACCCTTCTGCTTGATCGACTTCTTCGAAGTGTACGCGATCTCCGAACGATGCTTCACCTTGTGGGTGCCGGCCATCGCCTTGAGCTGCTGGTAACGGACCATGCGGTGCAGGATGTCCTGGCGGACCTCAAGACCGAAGATCTCGTCCTTAAGCGTGACCGAACCGTCGGCCTTGCCATCCAGAGTAGTGACCTGGAGTTCCATTATTTCGCCTCCTCGGCCACGGCTGCAGCAGCCGCCTTGAACGAACCGGGCACAGCAGCGCCCTTCGGAGCGGCCTTCTTGACCGCGTCCTTGATCTGGATCCAGCCGCCCTTGGCGCCCGGAACAGCGCCCTCGACCATGATCAGCCCGCGCTCCACGTCGGTGCGCACGACCTTCAGGTTCTGGGTGGTGATGCGACGGTCGCCCATGTGGCCGGCCATCTTCTTGCCCTTGAACACCTTGCCGGGGTCCTGGCGCTGACCGGTCGAACCGTGCGAGCGGTGCGAAACCGACACACCGTGCGTTGCACGCAGGCCGCCGAAGTTCCAACGCTTCATGCCGCCGGCGAAGCCCTTACCGATCGAGGTACCGGTCACGTCAACCAGCTGGCCTTCGACGAAATGGTCGGCCTGGAAGGTGGCGCCCACTTCGATGAGGTTCGCAGGATCGACGCGAAACTCGGTGATCTGACGCTTCGGTTCGACCTTGGCGACGGCGAACTGGCCGCGGTCAGCCTTGGTAATGTTCTTCGCCTTGACGGTGCCGGCGCCGAGCTGGAGGGCGGTGTAGCCGTCCTTCTCCTGCGTGCGCTGACCCACGACCTGGCAGTTTTCGAGGCTGAGGACGGTTACTGGGACGTGCGTGCCGTCATCCAGGAACAATCGGGTCATCCCCACCTTCTGTGCGATCAAACCAGAACGCATCGGTTGTTACCTTCTCTCTTTGGCGGCTGACCGGGTCATTTTTTAAGAGGACCCTTTAGGTGATCAGCGCGAAGTACTCGTTTAGAGCTTGATTTCGACGTCGACGCCGGCGGCGAGATCGAGCTTCATCAGTGCATCGACGGTCTGCGGAGTGGGATCCACAATGTCGAGGAGACGCTTGTGGGTCCGGATCTCGAACTGCTCGCGCGACTTCTTGTCGATGTGCGGCGAACGGTTGACCGTGAATTTCTCAATCTGTGTGGGCAGCGGGATCGGCCCGCGCACCTGCGCACCCGTACGCTTGGCCGTGTTCACGATCTCCCGAGTGGAGTTGTCGAGCACACGGTGGTCAAAGGCTTTGAGCCGGATGCGAATGTTTTGACCGTTCATCTTGCTTTCCCAGCGAAAAATGGAACGCGGCGCACGCAGGACGCGCGCCGCGCCTTGGATACCAGGCTTACTTCAGGATCTTGGCGACGACGCCCGAACCAACGGTACGGCCACCCTCACGGATAGCGAAGCGGAGCTTCTCTTCCATGGCGATCGGCACGATCAGCTGGACCGAGATATTCACGTTGTCGCCCGGCATCACCATCTCGGTGCCTTCCGGCAGCGTGACCACACCGGTCACGTCGGTGGTGCGGAAGTAGAACTGCGGACGGTAGTTGGCGAAGAACGGCGTGTGACGGCCACCCTCTTCCTTGGTGAGGATGTAGGCCTCAGCCACGAAGTCGGTGTGCGGCGTAACCGAACCCGGCTTGCAGAGGACCTGGCCGCGCTCGACCTGAGTACGGTCGATACCGCGGATCAGCGCGCCGATGTTGTCGCCAGCCTGGCCCTGATCGAGCAGCTTGCGGAACATTTCAACGCCGGTAACGGTCGTCTTCTGCGTCGCCTTGATGCCGACGATCTCGACTTCCTCGCCCACCTTCACGATGCCGCGCTCGACACGGCCGGTCACCACGGTGCCACGGCCAGAGATCGAGAATACGTCTTCGATCGGGAGCAGGAACGGCTGGTCGATCGGACGAGCCGGCTGCGGGATATACTCGTCAACGGCGGCCATCAGCTTGAGGACGGCGTCGTGGCCGAGCTCCTTGTTGCCGTCGTTCAGAGCTTCGGTAGCCGAGCCCTTGATGATCGGAACGTCGTCGCCCGGGAATTCGTAGGACGACAGCAGCTCGCGCACTTCGAGTTCCACGAGCTCGAGGAGCTCCGGATCGTCGACCATGTCGCACTTGTTCAGGAACACGACGAGAGCCGGCACGCCAACCTGACGGGCGAGCAGGATGTGCTCACGAGTCTGCGGCATCGGGCCGTCGGCAGCCGACACGACCAGGATCGCGCCGTCCATCTGGGCAGCACCGGTGATCATGTTCTTCACATAGTCAGCGTGGCCGGGGCAGTCGACGTGAGCGTAGTGACGGTTGGTCGTCTCGTACTCGACGTGGGCAGTGTTGATCGTGATGCCGCGGGCCTTCTCTTCCGGAGCCGCGTCGATCTGATCGTATGCCTTGAAGGTGGCGCCGCCGGTCTCAGCCAGGACCTTGGTGATCGCTGCGGTCAGCGAGGTCTTGCCATGGTCGACGTGACCGATCGTGCCGATGTTGCAGTGCGGCTTGGAGCGGGAAAACTTTTCCTTGGCCATCGTATTCTCCGTTGGGCGCCGGCTCTTAGCTCGCCGGCAGTAGGAACTCAGTTAACGTGGTTAGTCTCAGCGATCCGGGAGCTGAACTCCCGGACCAGCCTTGTCATTGGTTAGGCGTACTTCGCCTGGACTTCCTGGGCGACCGCAGTCGGGACCTGCTCGTAGTGGTCGAAGGTCATGGTGTACTGCGCACGTCCCTGAGACATGGAACGCAGCGAGTTCACGTAGCCGAACATATTGGCCAGTGGCACCATGGCGTCGATCACCTGGGCAATACCCCGGGCTTCGGTGCCGCGGATCTGACCGCGGCGGGAATTCAGATCGCCGATGACATCGCCCACATAGTCTTCCGGGGTCAGAACTTCAACCCGCATGATCGGCTCGAGGATCTTCGGCGAGGCCTTCTCGATGGCTTCGCGGAAGCCCGCGCGACCGGCGATTTCGAAGGCCAGGACCGAGGAGTCGACGTCGTGGTAGGCACCGTCGGTGAGCGCGAACTTCACGTCCACGATCGGGAAGCCGATGATCGGACCCGAACCCATGACGGACTGAACGCCCTTCTGCACGCCCGGGACGTATTCCTTCGGCACGTTGCCGCCGACGACTTCCGAGACGAACTCGAAGCCCTTGCCGGGTTCATTCGGCTCGATGCGGAACTTGATGCGAGCGAACTGGCCCGAACCACCCGACTGCTTCTTGTGGGTGTAGTCGTGCTCGACCATGCGGGTGATCGCCTCGCGGTAGGCCACCTGGGGCGCACCGATATTGGCTTCCACCTTGAACTCGCGCTTCATGCGATCGACGAGAATGTCGAGGTGAAGCTCGCCCATGCCCGAGATGATCGTCTGGCCGGATTCTTCGTCGGTCTTGACGCGGAACGACGGGTCTTCGGCAGCCAGGCGAGCGAGGGCAAGGCCCATCTTCTCCTGGTCGGCCTTCGACTTCGGCTCGACGGCGATGTCGATAACCGGCTCCGGGAACTCCATGCGCTCAAGGATGACCTTGGAGCTCGGATCCGAGAGGGTGTCGCCCGTGGTCGTGTCCTTGAGGCCAACGATAGCGACGATGTCGCCGGCGTAGGCTTCGTTGATCTGCTCGCGGGAGTTCGCGTGCATCTGGAACATGCGACCGACGCGTTCCTTCTTCTCCTTGACGGTGTTCTCGAGCGAGGCACCGGCCTCGACGTGACCCGAGTAGATGCGGCAGAAGGTCAGCGAGCCCATGTGCGGGTCGTTGGCGATCTTGAAAGCCAGCATCGACAGCGGCTCGTCATCGGTGGCGTGACGCTCGATCTCGGCCTCGGTCTTGACATCGATACCCTTGATCGCGGGAATGTCGGTCGGAGCCGGGAGGAAGTCGATAACGCCGTCGAGGAGCGGCTGCACGCCCTTGTTCTTGAAGGACGAGCCACAGAACACCGGGTACAGCTGCACTTCGCAGGTGCCCTTGCGGATCAGCTGGCGCAGCGTCTCGTTGCTCGGAATCTCACCGTTGAGGTAAGCCTCGGTGGCCGCATCGTCCATTTCGACGGCGGTCTCGATCAGCTTCTCGCGGTACTGAGCAGCCTTTTCCTTGAGATCGTCGGGGATCTCGATGACGTCCCACTGGGCGCCGAGTTCTTCGTTGCGCCAGACGAGAGCATTCATCTCGATCAGGTCGACGACGCCCTTGAAGTCGCTCTCAGCGCCGATCGGCAGCTGCATCACGACCGGCTTGATGCCGAGGCGCTTGTCCAGCGTTTCGAGGCAGAAATAGAAGTCGGCGCCGGTCTTATCCATCTTGTTGACGAAGATGAGACGCGGAACGTTGTACTTGTCAGCCTGGCGCCAGACGGTTTCCGTCTGCGGCTCGACGCCCTGGTTGCCGTCGAGCAGCGCGATCGCGCCGTCGAGCACGCGGAGCGAACGCTCGACTTCAATGGTGAAGTCCACGTGGCCGGGGGTGTCGATGATGTTGAAGCGGTACTGCGAGCCGTCACGGCCCTTCCAGAACGTGGTCGTCGCGGCGGACGTGATCGTGATGCCGCGCTCCTGCTCCTGCTCCATCCAGTCCATGGTCGCGGCGCCGTCGTGGACTTCGCCAATCTTATGGGACTTACCGGTGTAGTAGAGGATACGCTCGGTGGTCGTAGTCTTGCCGGCATCAATGTGGGCCATGATGCCGAAGTTACGATAGCGATTGATCGGGTATTCGCGGGCCATTTGGGAGGAGCCTTCCGTTACCAGCGGTAATGCGAGAAGGCACGGTTGGCGTCAGCCATACGGTGCGTGTCTTCGCGTTTCTTGACGGCCTGACCACGGCCATTGACGGCATCCATGAGCTCGCCCGACAGGCGCTCCTTCATGGTGTGCTCGCCGCGCTTGCGGGCGCTTTCGATGAGCCAGCGGATGGCCAGGGCCTGCTGACGGTCGGTGCGAACCTCGACCGGAACCTGGTACGTGGCACCACCAACGCGGCGCGAACGGACTTCGACGGCCGGGCGGATGTTGTCGAGCGCCGTGTGGAACACGGTGACCGGATCCTGCTTCAGCTTCGACTGCACGATGTCGAAGGCACCGTAGACGATCGTCTCGGCGACCGACTTCTTGCCGTCTTCCATCAGCGAGTTCATGAACTTCGAAACGACGAGATCGCCGAACTTCGGATCGGGATTGACTACGCGCTTCTCAGCGGCGTGACGACGGGACATCTGATCTGCTCCTTACTTCGGCCGCTTCGCGCCGTACTTCGAACGGCGCTGCTTGCGATCCTTCACCGACTGGGTGTCGAGGACGCCGCGCAGCACGTGGTAGCGCACACCCGGAAGGTCACGCACACGACCGCCACGGATCAGCACAACCGAGTGCTCCTGGAGGTTGTGGCCTTCGCCGGGGATGTAGGAAATGACTTCACGGGACGTGGTCAACCGGACCTTGGCGACCTTGCGGAGAGCCGAGTTCGGCTTCTTGGGGGTAGTCGTATAGACGCGAGAGCACACGCCGCGCTTCTGCGGGTTTGCTTCCATCGCCGGTACTTTGTTCCGCTTGGGCTTGGAAACCCGAGGCTTGCGGATCAACTGATTAATGGTCGGCATTGCGCTCTTTCCATCGGTCCAAATTCATTACGAAAGACAAAGGCAAACCAAAGGGGCGCCAATTCCACCCCATAGGGGCAGCGGCGCCTCTCATTGCAGCGGACCACCGGCGAACCGGCGTTCATGCGCACAAAGATTTGTCGTCGTCTCATGCCTTTGGCGATGTGTTTGAAGTTCCTGGGTGCCCGCACAAGGTGGCAGATACCCGCGTGAACATCACGACCGACCGCTAAGGTTGCGCCTCTATATGGGCAGTGAGTCCCCCCGTCAAGGATTCTTTGCGGGGAAACAGATGCTCACCTCCCCGCAAATCCGGGGATTTTCCGCTCAAGGGCGGAGATGCTGCATGAGGCAATGCTAGTTTGTGCGTGCCGCATGGCTTTGACCAGTATTGAGTCCAGTTTTTCCTCGATTTTCGCGGCATGTCCCCCTGCCCCGTCGCGCCATTGGCCGGAAACGACTCGCCGTGTACTGTCGCGCGCCTGATCCGGGGAGGAATGCGCCGATGAGAACCACTGCCTGGCTTGCCCTTGCCGCAACGCTTGCCGCCGGCCCTGCCCTCGCCCAGGAACTGGTCGACGGCGGCAAGGTCGAGGACATCCTGGAACTGGCGCGCAACCGCGGCACGGCAACTCTCGAATCCCAGTCCGACGGGAGCCCCCGCATCTCCGGCAAGATCAAGGGCATCCAGTACTACGTGTTCTTCATGAACTGCACGGAGGGGGCGGACTGCGAAGACCTCAACTTCTATGCCGGGTTCTCCAACATCAAGCCGACGCTCGACGCCATCAACGCCTGGAATCGCGACAAGCGCTTCGGCAATGCCTATCTCGACGCCGACCTCGACGCCGCGATCGAGTATGACCTGAACCTCGAGTACGGGGTCAGCCGCGAGAACCTCGACGCCGGCTTCGGCGTCTGGTCGGTGATCCTCGAGGAGTACATCGCCTATGTCGGCTACAAGGCCGAATAGGTTCAGTCGAGGATCATCACCGCAAAGCCGTCATAGCCCTTCGACCCGACCGTCTGCAGGGCGGTGGCCGAGAGGCGCGGGTTCGCAGCGATCAGCTCGAATGCACCGCGGCTCCCCCTGACATTTGGGTCGGTGCTTGCGGCATTGGCCAGCTCACCGTCGCGGACCACGTTGTCGAGCACGATCACCGTACCGGGCCGGCCGAGTTTGATGGCCCAATCGAGATAGATCGTGTTGCTCGGCTTGTCGGCGTCGATGAAGACAAAGTCGAACGGCTCCGGCTTTTCGGCCGCGAGCACCGGCAGCGTATCGGCGGCGGCACCGACCCGCACCTCGATCCGGTCCGACAGCCCTGCCCGCTCGATATTGCCGCGCGCCACTTCGGCGTGATGCGGGTTGTATTCGAGCGTCACCACCCTGCCCTCGGTCGGTAGTGCCTTCGCCATCCAGATCGTCGAGTAGGCGCCGAGCGTCCCGACTTCCAGTACCCGCTTCGCCCCGCTCATCCGGACGAGCAGATGGAGCAACTTGCCCTGGGCGGCAGAGACGTCGATCGGACGAAGACCGCCGGCGGCGTTCGACGCGAGCGCGGCCGCGAGGGAGGCGTCCTCATCGACCAGCTTGTCGACGATGTAGTCGTCCACCCTGCTCCAGACTTCCGACATTCCGGCACCCTCCGTTCGCTGCCTGACCTCTATGTCTTGCGCTACGACATTTCGATGACGGAACGACTAGGCCTTTGGGTGCAAAAAGAAAGGGCCCCGGAGGGCCCTTTCGAACTTCGTAGCTGACGAACCGATTACTCGGCCGGCTCGGACGGCACAGCGTCCGGGGCCGGGATGGCGACGGCTTCGGCCTGGCGGCGACGCTCGTCGAGGATCATCTCGTCGCGGCGAGCCGCGATGCCCTTGGCCTTCGAAGTACCGGCACCGGTACCCGCCGGGATGAGGCGGCCAACGATGACGTTCTCCTTGAGACCTTCGAGCAGGTCGGCCTTGCCGGAAACCGCCGCCTCGGTGAGGACGCGGGTGGTTTCCTGGAACGACGCGGCCGACACGAACGAGCGGGTCTGCAGCGAGGCCTTGGTGATGCCGAGCAGCACCGGGTTGGCAGTCGCCGGCGTCTTGCCGTCGGCCACCAGCTGATCGTTGAGCTCGTCGAAGTCGAGCTTGTCGAGCTGCTCGTCCTTGAGCATGCCCGAGTCACCCGGGTTCACGATCTCGACCTTCTGCAGCATCTGGCGAACGATCACCTCGATGTGCTTGTCGTTGATCAGCACGCCCTGAAGCCGGTAGACCTCCTGGATCTCGTTGACGAGGTAACGAGCAAGCTCTTCCACGCCCTTGATCGCCAGGATGTCGTGCGGTGCCGGGTTGCCGTCGAGGATGTACTCACCCTTCTCGATGGTGTCGCCTTCCTGCAGGTGGAACGGCTTGCCCTTCGGGATCAGGT
>JAEWLC010000072.1 GCA_023393475.1 Pseudomonadota bacterium | reverse complement strand
ATCTATCGGATCGTTATAGGTAAAGTCGTCCGCCAGCACGACTTCGAGCCCATCCAGTACCTCACCCTTGAGGCTGGGCAGCTTTGCGCGCAGCGCATCCATCAGCCCGTTGGCGGCACCCGTATCGACCTCGTCATAGTCGTGCCGCGTGTAGTAGTTGCGGCCGTAAGTCGCCCAGTGCTCGCGCACGATCTGGTCGACGCTTTGGCCGCGCGCCGCGAGAATGTTGAGCCAGAGCAGCACCGCCCAGAGCCCGTCCTTCTCGCGCACATGGTTCGAGCCGGTGCCGGCGCTCTCCTCGCCGCAGATGGTGACCCGGCCCGCGTCCAGCAGGTTGCCGAAGAACTTCCAGCCGGTCGGCGTCTCGTGCATCTCGATGCCGAGCTTTTCCGCCACCCGGTCCGCCGCGGCGCTGGTCGGCATCGACCGCGCGATGCCGGCGATGCCTGCGGCATAGCCCGGCGCGTGCGGGGCATTGGCGGCGAGGATCGCCAGCGAATCCGACGGGGTCACGAACCGGCCGCGCCCGATGATCAGGTTGCGGTCGCCGTCGCCATCCGACGCCGCACCGAAATCGGGGGCATGGTCGCTCATCATCAGGTCGTAGAGCGGCTTGGCATAAACGAGGTTCGGGTCCGGATGTCCGCCGCCGAAATCCGGCAGCGGCGTGCCGTTGATCACCGTGCCCGCCGGCGCGCCCAGCATCCCCTCGAGGATGCGGTGCGCATATGGCCCGGTGATCGCGTGCATGGCGTCGAACTGCATGGTGAAGCCATCCGCGAACATGGCGCGGATCTTGTCGAAATCGAACAGCGTCTCCATCAGCGCCGCGTAGTCGGCGACCGGGTCGATCACCTCGACCACCATGTTGCCGGAGTACTGGGTGCCGATGGTGCCGAGATCGACATCCGGCACGTTGGCGGTGAGGTAGCGGTCGATCACCTTCGAGCGCGCGAACACCGCGTCGGTGATCTTCTCGGGGGCCGGGCCGCCGTTCGAGACGTTGTACTTGATGCCGAAATCGCCATCCGGCCCGCCGGGATTGTGGCTGGCCGAAAGCACGAGGCCGCCGAACGCCTTGTGGTGGCGGATGACATGGCTGGCAGCCGGTGTCGACAGCAAGCCGCCCTGCCCGACCAGCACGGTGCCGAAGCCATTGGCCGACGCCAGCTTGATGATCTTCTGGATGGCGACGTCGTTGAAGTAGCGGCCGTCGCCGCCGATCACCAGCGTCTTGCCCTTGAACCCGTCGAGGCTGTCGAAGATCGACTGCACGAAGTTCTCGACATAGTTGGGCACCATGAACGCCTTCGTCCGCTTCCGCAGCCCGGACGTGCCCGGCTTCTGGTCCGCGAACGGCGTCGTCTCAATCGTCTGAATCGTCATCGCGTGTGTGCCCTAGAACCTTGCCGTAGAGATCGGCGTACTTTTCGGCGCTGAGTTCCCAAGAAACGTCAGACTTCATCCCGCGCCGCTGCATTTTGTGCCAAACCTTGGGCCGCGCATAGAGCGCAATCGTCCGGCGGATGGCCTCGCCCAGCGCTTCCTCGGTCGCAGGCGAGAATACCACGCCCGTCGCGACGCCCGCCTCGATCGCCGCCTCGTTGGCATCGATCACCGTATCGGCGAGCCCGCCCACCCGGCTCACCACCGGGATGCAGCCATAGCGCAGGCCGTAGAGCTGTGTCAGCCCGCAGGGCTCGAAGCGCGACGGGATGAGGATCGCATCCGCGCCGCCCTGGATCAGGTGGCTCAGGCCCTCGTCGTAGCCGATCTCCACCCCGACCTTGCCCGGATGCCGCAGCGCCGCGCCGGCAAAGGCGTCCTCGATCGCCGGATCGCCCGAGCCGAGAACGACCAGCCGCCCGCCATGCTGGACCAGCCCGTCGATCAGCCCCGGCAGCATGTCGAGGCCCTTCTGCCAGGTGAGGCGGCTGACGATCGAAAAGATCGGCCCCGGACCGGCCTCGAGTCCGAAGCGCTGCTCCAGTTCGGCCTTGTTGGTCGCGCGGTTGAAGATGGTCGATGCCCCGTATTGCTGCGGCAGCACCGGATCGGTGCCCGGGTTCCACTCGTTGGCGTCGATGCCGTTGAGGATGCCGCTGACCGTATCGGAACGTCCCTGCAGCAGCCCCTCCAGTCCCATGCCGTAGGCGGCGGTGCGGATTTCGTGGGCATAGGTCGGGCTGACCGTCGTCACCTCGTCGGCCAGCTGCAGCCCGGCCTTGAGGTAGCCGATATTGCCAAAGTACTCGATCGAGCCGGTCCGCGACGCCTCGAAATCGAGCTTCAGGCTGTTGAACACATCCCAGCCGAACACGCCCTGGAAGGCGATATTGTGGACCGTCAGGATGGTCTTCACCGAGCTGCCGGGGTTGAACCGCACATAGGCCGGGGTCAGCCCGGCCTGCCAGTCATGGCAATGCAGCACATCGGGCTGGTAGCCCTCGATGAGCCCGCGCGATATCTCATAGGC
Organism: Pseudomonadota bacterium; assembly: GCA_023393475.1. Lineage (GTDB taxonomy): Bacteria > Pseudomonadota > Alphaproteobacteria > Rhizobiales > Devosiaceae > Devosia_A. Next base: position 110,677 of record JAEWLC010000072.1, on the reverse strand, counting down.
CGCAAAGCTCAGCGCCGCGAAGCGTTGCGCGTTGTCCGGCCAGTCCTTGCCGTCCGCCCCGACATAGGGGTTCCCCGGCCGGTCGTAGAGATGCGGGGCGTTGATGGCGATGACGTCGAGCCCGCCCGCGCGCCCGGCAACCAGCCGCGCCTCGCCGCCGAAGAAATCCTCGAACCAGAACACCTCGCGTCCGCCTTCGAGCGCCGCCAGCACCTTGGGGTAGCCCGGCAGCAGCACGCGCATGCTCACGCCATGCGGCGCCAGCGCCGCCGGCAGCGCCCCCACGACATCCGCCAGCCCGCCCGTCTTGATCAGCGGATAGGCTTCCGAAGCGACGGAAAGGACTTCGATCACGGCTAGCGGCTCGCCATGTACTTGTCGATCATCGGCTGGGTGACGAGCGTCACCCCGTCGGCGGTACGCCGGAACCACTGCGCGTCGAACTCGGGATCCTCGCCCACGACCAGCCCCTCCGGGATTTCGACACCACGGTCGATGACCACCTTCTTGAGCCGCGCCCCGCGCCCGATCGTGCAGTAGGGCAGCACTACCGCCTCGTGCAGCTCGGAATAGGAATGCACCCGGCTGCCGGTCGAGAGCAGCGTCCGCGTCAACTGGCCGCCCGAGATGATGCAATCGCCCGAGACCAGCGAGTTGACCGCCGAGCCGCGACGCCCGTCGAAATCGTGCACGAACTTGGCCGGCGGCGTGATCTCGGCAAAGGTCCAGATCGGCCAGTCGCGGTCGTAGAGGTCGAGCTGCGGCGTCACGTCGGTCAGGTCGATATTCGCCTTCCAGTAGGCGTCCACAGTTCCCACATCGCGCCAGTAGGCCACTTCCTCGTTCGGCGAGCGTACGCAGGAGCGCGGGAAGCGGTGGGCCCAGGCGGAACCGTGCTTGACGATGTACGGGATGATGTCCTTGCCGAAATCGCGGCTCGAGCCCTCGGTCGCGGCGTCGCGGCGCAACTGCTCCATCAGGAAGCGCGTCTCGAACACGTAGATGCCCATCGAGGCCAGCGCCATGTCCGGATTGTCCGGAATGCCCGGCGGGTCCTTCGGCTTTTCGACGAAATCGACGATCCGGTCGCGCCCGTCGACATGCATCACGCCGAAGCCGGTGGCCTCCATGCGCGGCACCTCGAGGCAGCCGATGGTCACGTCGGCGCCCGTATCGACGTGCTGCCGCAGCATGATCTCGTAGTCCATCTTGTAGATGTGGTCGCCCGCCAGCAGCACGATGTAGCGCGGGCCGTAATCCTCGATGATGTCCATGTTCTGGTACACGGCATCGGCAGTGCCCTCGTACCACTGCGTCTCGCTGACCCGCTGCGATGCCGGCAGCACGTCGAAGCTTTCGTTTCGCTCGGTGCGAAGGAAGTTCCAGCCGCGCTGCAGGTGCCGGATCAGCGAGTGCGCCTGGTACTGCGTCGCCACCGAGATACGGCGGATGCCCGAGTTCAGCGCGTTCGACAGCGCAAAATCGATGATGCGGCTCTTGCCGCCGAAATACACCGCCGGCTTGGCGCGCCGGTCGGTCAGTTCGAACAGCCGGGTCCCCCGCCCGCCTGCCAACACATATGCCATCGCCTCGCGCGCCAGCGGCGATGGTGTCCGATAGTCAGCCATGCTTCCCTCCCCACACGCGGTGATCGTTTTCAGAGTCTTCTGGTTCGATCACCCGACAATTACCCTTGCATGACGCCCCACTAGGTGGGGTCGTATTTGAGATAGAGTGTAGACAACGGCGGCAGGTAGAGGTCCGCGTAGGGCCCCAACCCTTCCACCTCGCTCGGCGTCGCCACCACTCGCCCCTGGTTGCCCTTGTTCGTGCCGCCGTACCAACCCGCGTCGGTATTGAGCCGTTCGACCCAGTTGCCGGCAAGCGGCATCGGCACGCGATAGCCATCGCGCGGCACAGGGGTCATGTTCGAAATCACCACCACTGGGTGCTGTCCCGGCGCCTTGCGCGCAAAGGCGAACACCGAGTTCTGCTGGTCGTTCGCGATCAGCCACTCGAACCCTTCCGGCTCGTTGTCGCGCGCATGCAGCGCCGGCAGTTCGCGATAGATCGAGTTGAGATCGGTCACCAGCCGCCGCACGCCCTCATGCGAGGGCGCATCGAGCAGGAACCAGTCGAGCCCGTGGGACTCGTTCCATTCCTCGCGCTGTCCGAACTCCTGCCCCATGAACAGCAGCTTCTTGCCCGGCCAGCCCCACATGAAGCCGTAATAGGCCCTGAGCCCGGCGAACTGGCCCCAATCGTCGCCGCCCATCTTGTTGAGCAGCGAGCCCTTGCCATGCACCACCTCGTCGTGGCTGAGCGGCAGGATGAAGTTCTCCGCATAGGCATAAAGCGACGCGAACGTCATGTCGTTGTGGTGGTAGCGCCGGTGGATCGGATTGCGGCTCATGTAGCGCAGGGTGTCGTTCATGAACCCCATGTTCCACTTGAACCCGAAGCCCAGCCCGCCCTTGTCGACCGGCGCGCTCACCCCGCTCCACGAGGTCGACTCCTCGGCGATCATCATCACGCCCGGATGCAGCCGGTAGGCCTCGGCGTTCACCCGCTTGAGGAAATCGACCGCCTCGAGATTGTGATTGCCGCCGAACTGGTTCGGCACCCACTGCCCCGCCGCGCGCGAGTAATCGAGGTAGAGCATCGAGGCCACGGCATCGACGCGCAGCCCGTCGAGGTGGAAGGTCTCCAGCCAGTAGAGCGCGTTGTTGACGAGGAAGCTCACCACTTCCTTGCGACCGAAATTGTAGATCGCGGTGTTCCAGTCCGGATGGTACCCCTTGCGCGGATCGAGGTGCTCGTAGAGCGCCGTGCCGTCGAAGCGCGCGAGCCCGTGCTCGTCGGTCGGAAAATGCGCCGGCACCCAGTCGAGGATCACGCCGAGGCCGGCGGCATGCGCCGCATCGACGAAGCGCGCGAACCCGGCCGGATCGCCGAACCGCGCCGTCGGCGCGTAGAGCCCGGTCGGCTGATAGCCCCAGCTCGGATCGAACGGATGCTCGGTGATCGGCAGCAGCTCGAGATGCGTGAAGCCCGAGTCAACAGCGTAGGGAATGAGCTGCTCGGCCAGCTGGTCGTAGCTCATGAACGCGCCGTCCGGGCGCCGCCGCCACGAACCGAGGTGTACCTCGTAGATGGAAACCGGCTTCCGCCGCCAATCGGTCTTGGCGCGCTCTTCGAGATACTTCGCGTCCGTCCACTTGAACGGCCTGGGGTCGGGGACAACCGAGGCCGTCTTCGGCCGCAGCTCGGACTGCCGCGCGAACGGATCGGCCTTCAGCGGCCGCAACTGCCCGTTGGCGCCGACGATCTCGTACTTGTAGACCTCGCCCGCCCCGACATTGGGGATGAACACTTCCCACACGCCGGTGTTGACCCGCACCCGCATCGGATGCCGCCGGCCGTCCCAGTCGTTGAACGGCCCGACCACGCTGACCCGCTTGGCGTTCGGTGCCCACACGGCGAAGTGTGTGCCGTTGACGCCCTCGAACTCCATCGCGTGCGCGCCGAGCTTGTCGAACAGCCTGAGATGCGAGCCTTCGCCGATATAGTAGTCGTCCATCGGCCCGAGCACCGGCCCGAAGCTGTAGGGATCGAGCACGTCCCACTCGCCGCCGTCGTTGCGGGCATGGTAGCTGACCGGCATGAAGCCGGTGAGCTTGACCTCGCCCTCGAAGAACCCGTCGCCGCGCGGCGCCAGCTCACCGAGGATGCGATTGTCGATCGTGCGCGCCGATACGGTTTCGGCATGGGGAATGAAGGTGCGCGCCACCCACACATCGCCGACCTTGTGCAGCCCGAGAATGCCGAACGGGTCCGCGTGGCGGCCTGCGGCGATCGCCTTGACGTCGCTGTCGGCCGCCTGCCACTTAGCCTTGGTCACCCGTTACCCCCGGCGACCGGAACATTCCAGATGTCCGTCGCGTACTCTTTGATCGTGCGATCCGACGAGAACCAGCTGACGTGAGCAGTGTTCCGGATAGCCATCGAATACCATTTCCTCGGCGTGATCCAGAGGCCATCGATGTTCCGCTGCGCCGCCGCATAGGCATCGAAATCGCGCGCCACCATGAACCAGTCGTGGTCGTAGAGCCCGCCGATCAGATCGCGATAGCGGTTCGGATCGTCGGGCGAGAACACGCCGGTCGCGATTGCCTCGAGCGCCTCGCGCAGCATCGGCGAGGCATCGATCGCGGCCCGCGGCACTTCCGAGCGGATGCGCTTCTCGGCCACCTTGTCGGCGGTGAGCCCGAAGATCACCATGTTCTCCGGCCCGACATGCTCGAGCATCTCGACATTCGCACCGTCGAGCGTGCCGATGGTCAGCGCGCCGTTGGCCATGAACTTCATGTTGCCGGTGCCCGACGCCTCCATGCCGGCCGTCGAGATCTGCTCGCTGAGGTCGGCGGCAGGGATGATGGTTTCGGCGAGGGAGACGTTGTAGTTGGGCAGGAACACGACCTTCAGCAATCCACGAACGGCCGGGTCGTTGTTGATGACCTTGGCTACGTCGTTGATTAACTTGATAATCAGCTTTGCGTTCCAATAGCCCGGCGCCGCCTTGCCGGCGAACACCTTCACCCGCGGCACCCAGTCCTTCTCCGGATGCGAGCGGATCATCGAGTACTGCGCTACCGCCTCGATGACGTTGAGCAGCTGCCGCTTGTATTCGTGGATGCGCTTCACCTGCACGTCGAACATGGCGTCGGGCGAAACGACGATGCCGAGCCGGTCCTTGATCACATGCGCCAGCGCCACCTTGTTGGCGCGCTTCACCGCCTTGAACTGCTCCTGGAAGGTCGGATCGTCGGCATGCTTGTCGAGGTTCGCCAGGAGGTCGATGTCGTCGAGGAACTCCGGACCGATCCGGCTGGCGATCAGCTTGGTCAGCTCCGGATTGCATTCGAGCAGCCAGCGTCGCGGCGTCACGCCGTTGGTCTTGTTGTTGATACGCCCCGGGTAGAGCCGGTTGAGGTCAGCGAACAGCGTCTTCTTGAGGAGGTCCGAGTGGAGCGCGGAGACGCCGTTGATCGAGTGCGAACCGACGAACGCCAGCTGCCCCATGCGGACGCGACGCGCGCCGTGCTCGTCGATCAGCGACAGGTTGGCGATCTGGCTGTCGGTGAAGCCACCCATCGCGCGAGCCTCGGTCAGCACCTCGGCGTTGATCGCGTAGATGAGCTGCATCTGCCGCGGCAGCAGCCGCTCGAGCAGGCCGACCGGCCAGGTCTCCAGCGCCTCGGGCAGGAGCGTATGGTTGGTGTAGCCGAACGTCGCCTTGGTCACTTTCCAGGCCGGGCCGAACTTCATGCCATGCAGGTCGATCAGGATGCGCATCAGCTCGGCGATCGAGATCGCCGGGTGCGTATCGTTGAGCTGGATCGCCACCTTGTCGCTGAGCGTGCCGAGATCGCCATAGGCCTGCATGTGCCGGCGCACGATGTCCTGCAGTGATGCCGACGAGAAGAAGAACTCCTGCCGCAGCCGCAATTCCTGGCCCGACGGCGTGTTGTCCGCCGGATAGAGGACGCGCGTCACCGCCGCCGCCCGCGCACTCTCCTCGAGCGCGCCGATGTGGTCGCCGGCATTGAACTTGTCGAGCAGGATCGGGTCGATCGGCTGCGCCGACCAGAGCCGCAGCGTGTTCACCCGCTTGCCGCGCCAGCCGACGATCGGCGTATCGAATGCCACCGCCAGCAGATGCTCCGCCGGCCGCCATTCGAGACGCGTCGAGCCGTCGGGCTCCTGCACCGGCTCGACATGGCCGCCGAAGCCGATCTCGTAGCTCGACTCCTGCCGCTCGAACTCCCACGGGTTGCCGTGGGCCAGCCAGTCCTCGGGCAGTTCGACCTGCCAGCCCTCGCTCATTTCCTGCCGGAACAGCCCGTGCACGTAGCGGATGCCGTAGCCGTAGGCCGGGATGTTGACGGTCGCCATCGACTCCATGAAGCAGGCGGCAAGCCGGCCGAGGCCGCCGTTGCCGAGCGCCGCATCGGGCTCGAGGTTGATCATGTCGTCGAGGTTGACGTTGAAGTTCTTCAGCGCCGCCCGCACGGGCTCCATCACGCCGATATTGCTCATCGCATCGCGAAGCAGCCGGCCGATCAGGAACTCGAGGCTCAGGTAGTAGACGCGCTTGTTGGAGGTGCGCCACGTCTCGCGGCTCGACTCCATCCACTGGTCGATGACCCGGTCGCGGATGGTGAGGATCGTCGCCTTCAGCCAGTCATGCGGCCGCGCGACGATCGCATCCTTGCCGATGGAGTAGGTGAGTTTCTCGAGGATCTCCGCCTGGAGCGCTTCAACGGTGAGAGCGCGTTTCTCCGGGACAGGAGCATCCAATACGAGGGGCTTTTGCGGCATTGTCGCAATCCAGCATCATGGCAATGAATTCCCCTCGAAGCGGTACCCTTGCACTGATTCAGCGCTCTGTGAAGTCCTGTCGAGAACGGTTCTAAGGCACCATGCCTAAAGCTTGGACGAAATTGCTGGCGAGCACATGCTGCCGATCCACGCGGCGACATCACCTCGGCAGGCGTGAAGCCACTAAACCTTGGCCTCGTCCGACGGCGCGATGATGGGGGTTGAGGGGCCGGCGACGGTGCCGCTCTCCCGGGCCTGGTCTTCGGCGTTGGCGCGCAGCAGGTCCCTGCCCGCCATCAGTCCGCCGACCATCTGTGCGGCGAACCGCTGGCGGTCGCGTTCGCGCACGCCCTCGATGATCTCGCCGACTTCGACCATGTCCACATCGAGCTGCCGCAGCGTCTCCGCGCCGAATTCCAGCGCACTCTCGAACACTTCGCGCAGCTGGTAGTCCGCCCCGGCCTTCACCAGTTCCAGCGCGTGGCCACGGTCGAAGGCACGCGCCATCACCTTTGCCAGCGGGAACTCCGACTTCACCAGGTCGACGATGCGGGTGGCCGATTCCTTGTCGTCCACGCAGACGAGCACGAGGTCCGCCGTTGCCGCGCCGGCAGCGTGAAGGATGTCGAGCCGCGTGCCGTCGCCATAGTAGATCTTGAAGCCGAAGGTCTGGGCGACGTCGATCATCTCGACGTCGTTGTCGATGATCGAGATCGAGTGCTGCCCCTTGGCGATCAGCGGCTGGCTGGCGATCTGCCCGAACCGACCGAAGCCGATCAGCAGCACGTTGCCGGTGAGCCCATCCGGCTTCTCCACGCCTTCGAGCGACTGCGCCGGCCGCGGCACCAGCTTCAGCAGCATGGTCGAGAACGGCGTCAGCACCATCGAGATGATGACCGTGGCCGTGAAGATCGCGTTGAGTTCGCCGCTCAGCAGCCCCCCGGCGCTCGCGGTGGTAAACAGCACGAAGGCGAACTCGCCGCCCTGCGCCATCAGCACGGCGCGCTCCAGCGCCATCGCGTTGCCGCCCCCGAGGACGCGCGCGATGCCATAGATCGCCACTCCCTTGAGCAGCATGTAGATCACCACCGCCATGGCGATGAACTGCCAGTTCCGGCCCACCACCGTGAGGTCGAGCGACATGCCGACCGCGAGGAAGAACAGCCCCAGCAACAACCCGCGGAACGGTTCGACATCGGCTTCGAGCTGGTGCCGGAAGGTCGAGGTGGAGAGCAGGACGCCCGCGAGGAACGCGCCCATCGCCATCGACAGCCCGCCAGCCTCCATGATCAGCGCCGCGCCCAGGACGACCAGCAGCGCCGCCGCGGTCATCACCTCGCGCGCCTTGGACTCGGCGAGAATCTTGAACACCGGGTTCAGCACCCAGCGGCCGGCAAAGATCACCGCCACGATCGACGCCGCGGCCACGCCGACGCTGATCCAGCGCTGCGTCGCGCTGACATCGCTGTCCATGCCGGGCGAGAGGAAGGCGACGATCGCAAGCAGCGGCACGATGGCCAGGTCCTCGAGCAGCAGCACGGAAACGATCTTCTGTCCCGCCGGGCTCTGCAGTTCACCGCGTTCCGACAGGATCTGCATCACCACCGCCGTCGAGGTCATCACGAAGCCCATGCCGGCAACGAACGCCACCGCCGGCTCGAGCCCGAGGAGGAAGATGCCGGCGAGCGTCAGCAACAGCCCGCAGAGGCCGACCTGCAAGACGCCGAGCCCGAAGATCTGCTTGCGCAACCCCCACAGCTTGGCCGGCTCCATTTCGAGCCCGACGATGAACAGGAACAGCACCACGCCGAGTTCGGCGGCATGCAGCACCGCCTCGGGGTCGGCGACGAGACCGAGACCGAACGGGCCGATGGCGAGGCCGGCGGCGAGATAGCCGAGCACCGAGCCGAGCCCCAGCCGGCGAAACAGCGGAACCGCGATGACCCCCGCGGCGAGCAGAGCGGCGACCTGCATGAGGTCGACCCCGCCATGCGCCGCAATATCCGCCGCGTGCGCAGCCGCTTCACCCGCCATCGCTCACCTCATGAATCCGCAAGGGGCCGAACGTGCGGGTTCGACCCCCTGTGCGTCAAGGCTGGACATAGGGATAGGTCTATTGCGCCGGCGCCGATTTTGCGCGCGAACTCCGCTTGCGTGGCGTAGCCGCGACACTGGCCGGAGGCGTCGGAGGCGGCGCGGCCGGTTCGGCCTCGACCACGTCGCGTCGCGCCTTCTGCGCCAGCAAGCGGCGCTCCTTGCGCGGCGGCAGCTCGCGAACCGGCAGGATGTGCGTGATGACGCTGAGCACGATCAGCAGCGACGGCACCGCGATCAGGCCGCCGATCGGCCCCCAGGCCCAAAGCCAGAAGGTCAGCGACAGGAAGATCAGGAACGGGTTCACCGTCATCGTCGCGCCGAGCAGGTTCGGGGTGACGAAGTTGCCCTCGACGAAGTTGACCGCCCAGTAGAGCGCCACCGGCAGGATGGCGGCTTCGAGCCCGCCGCCGCTGCCGAGCCCGGCGACGAACAGGATCAGCGCCATGAATGCCTGCCCGACGAAGGGCACGTAGTTGAGCACCGCGGCCAGCGCACCCCACAGGATCGGCGACGGCATGCCGATGACCCACATCAGCACGGCGACGATGATGCCGACGCCGACATTCACCATGGTGATGGTCAGCAGGTATTTCGACACCTTCTGCTCGACGTCGCGGAAGACATGGGCCGTCCGCCAGCGCATCCGGCGGCTGAAGCAGAGCGACAGCGTCGCGATGCGGATGCTCTCGCGCGTCGCGAGGAAGAAGTACAGCGAGACGAGGAACACCAGCACCTGCGCCAGCAGCGCCGGCGCCATCATGGCGATGCCGGTTACGGTGCTGCCGTCCTGGACGGTCACCTCGACCGTCGCATCGCCGCCGAGCACGCTCTTCACCTGTTCCTGGATATTGCCGATCGCCGCGATCGGCTCCTGCCAGTTCTGGATCTCCGACTGCAGCCGGGTCCAGATCGCGGGAATGCGCTCGGCCCATTCGCTGAGCGGACCGTAGAACAGCGCCCCGCCGGTGATGATGACCATGAGGAACAGCAGCACCACCAGCCCGGCCGATACGCCCTCGGGAACCCCGCGGTTCTCCATCGCGTCGGCGATCGGGCCGAACACCAGTCCGATCAATATGGCAGAGAGCACCGGCGCAAGGATCACCTGCGCCTCGCGGATGGCGACGATGCCGACGACGATGCCGATCAGCACGATCGCCATCTGCACCGCGTTGTGCATGACGCGCTCGAAATTGGTGCGGGCGATGTCGGCGGCCAACCCTTTGCGGCGGGCGGTCGCGGTAAGTCTGGCCACTGCGTAGTTCCCCTCGGAGATCAGCATGAACGCGGCCCGGCGGGACTTGTTCCGAGAGGAACGCGACCAGTCGACGCCCGCCGCGCCCGCCCTTATCATGCCGCCGGAATCAAACTCTGAAGGGCTCGCGCTAAACCTATGGCACGCAAGATCATTATCGACACCGACCCGGGCCAGGACGACGCCGTCGCCATTCTGCTCGCACTTTCCTCGCCCGAGGATTTCGACGTGCTCGGCATCGTCGCCGTCGCCGGCAATGTGACGCTGGCGCAGAATGCGCGCAACGCCCTCAAGGTGGTGGAGCTTTCCGGCCGCAAGGACATCGCCGTCTATGCCGGTTGCGAGCGCCCGATGCGCCGCACGCTGGTCACCGCCGAGCATGTCCACGGCGAAACCGGCCTCGACGGCCCCGACCTGCCCGCCCCCAAGCTCAAGCTCGAGGAACAGCACGGCGTCGACTTCATCATCGATACGCTGATGGCCCACGAAGAGGGCACCGTAACACTCGCCTGCCTCGGCCCGCTCACCAACATCGCCATGGCGATGGTCAAGGAGCCGCGCATCATCCCGCGCATCCAGGAGATCGTGCTGATGGGCGGCGGCTATTTCGAGATGGGCAACATCACGCCCGCCGCCGAGTTCAACATCTATGTCGACCCGGATGCCGCCGACGCCGTATTCCGCTCGGGCGTGCCGATCGCGCAGATCCCGCTCGACGTCTCGCACATGATGCGCTCCACCAAGCCCCGGCTCGAGGCCATGCGCGCCATCGGCAACCGCTGCGGGCAGGCCGTCTTCGAGATGCTCAGCTTCTCGGAGCGCTTCGACCTGCAGAAATACGAGAGCGACGGCGCGCCCCTGCATGACCCCTGCGTCATGGCCTACATGCTGCAGCCCGACCTGTTCCAGGGTCGCCTCATCAACGTGATGATCGAGACCTCGAGCGAGCTGACCGTCGGCATGACCGTCGCCGACTACTGGGGCGTCACCAACCGGCCGAAGAACGTCACCTTCCTCCGTTCCGGCAACGCCGACGGCTTCTACGCCCTGCTCACCGAGCGGCTCGCCCGCCTGCCCTGACGGTGGCAAAGCGGAAGCCCGTACCCGTCCAGCCGCGCAGACCCCCTCTCTCGCAGAGGCTATGCCGGCTGGTCGTGCGGACCTTCCTCTGGCTCTACCTGGCCGCCCTTGCCGTATCCGCGGCCAGCCTGGTCGATCCCTTCGGCATCCTGCCGCGTCCGCTGGCCGGCATCGTCCTCATCATCCTCGGCCTGCCCTGGAGCATTCTCTCCGCCACCGCTTGGCTGCCCGACGATTGGCAGCCCGTGGCGGCGGCCCTGGTGCCGCTGCTCAACTGGCTCGTTCTTGGCTTTCTATGCGCCTGGCAACGCCTGAAACCGCGACTGCCCCACGACGAACCATCGTGACCGTCGCGGCTGCGGCGCCTACGACGCTGCAGCGATCCCGCGGCCGATCCATTTGGCGACCGCGGCAACGGTGACACCCGCCTCGGGGACGGCATCCCCGGCACCGAGATAGCCGTGATTGACGCCCTTCGCGGCATGATGGGCAACCGCGATGCCGCGCTGCTCGAGCTGCGCCGCCAGCGCCTCGCCCTCGCTGCGCAGCACGTCGTATTCGGCGGTCGCGACGAAGGCCGGCGGCAGGCGGACCGAAGGGTCGGCGAGAAGCGGCGAACAGCGCCAGTCGCTGCGGCTTGCCGGATCGGGAGCGTATTGCTCGGCGAACCAGCGCATGTCGTCTAGGGAGAGGCCCGCCCGGCCATCCCCGAACGCCCGATAACTCTCGGTATCGCCGACGCGTGACAGGTCTGTCACCGGATAGAACAGGACGAGGCCGGCGATGCCGCCGACCATGCCCGATGCGGCGAGCGCGATAGCGGCACCAGCGCTGTCGCCACCGGCCAGCACCGGCCCGGAAACGCCCAGTTCGCTCGGATGGCCCAGCGCATAACGGAGGGCAGCGGCACCGTCCTCGACCGGAGCCGGGAACGGGTGCTCGGGCGCCAGCCGATAGTCCACCGAGAGGATTGCGATGCCACTCTCCAGCGCCAGGCGGCGAAGGATGGAGTCGTGGCTGTCGAGGCTGCCGGCAACGAACCCGCCGCCGTGGAAATAGACGAGTAGCGGCAGACCCGGGTCGCGCGACGGCCGGTAGAGCCGTGCCGGCAGCAGGCCCTCGGCCCCCGGCACGGTCAGGTCCTCGACCGATTGCACCTCGGGCAACCGCGTCGGCTGCCCCTGGCGCGCGAGGCTCAGGGCCCGCGCGGCCTCGATCCCGATCTGGCTGTATTGCGGGTCCGTCCGTCGTTTCGCGGCAGCAGCCGCAAGCACGGGGTGGAGACCGGTCAGCTCGGTGTCGATGCTCATGTAGATCCTAGCCCAGGAGGGCGTCGGGCCCCGCACCGCAGACGATTGCACAGATTCGCTCGCCGGGGCGAACCTCGATGCGGCCTTCGCGCAGCGCGGCGACAGCGGCAGCACCGCTGAGATCGGCGGCAAGGCCCATCTCGAACCACAGGTACTGCGCGGCGCGGCGCATTTCCTCATCGTCGACGAGGACGATCTGGTCGACCTTGTCTCGCACGATCTCGAAGATGCGGTCGTCCGTCTTGGCGCAGGCCATGGTGGCGACCGACGTCGTGATCGCGTCGAGCGCGATGTTGGAGCCCGCTTCGATCGCCTTCAGCAGCACCGGTGCGCCGGCCGCCTCGATGCCGATGATGCGCACATGCGGCGCTAGCGCCCGCAGCGCCGTCGCGACCCCGCTGATCAGCCCGCCGCCGCCCATGGCGACGAGCACGGTATCGACCTCGGGCATCTGCTCGAGGATTTCGAGCGCAAGCGTGCCCTGCCCCGCCACCACCTGCGGGTCCGCGAAGGGGTGGAAGTAGGCAGCCCCGGTCTCGGCCACGAACTCCATCGCCGCGGCATTGGCCTCGGTGAAGGAGGCGCCGACCACGCGGGTCTCGGCGCCCCACTGCTTCAGCTTTTCCACCTTGGCGGGCGTCGCATTGGTGGGCAGGAAGATCGTTGACTGCACGCCCGCCATGCGGCCGGCCCGGGCGGTGCCGAGGCCATGGTTGCCGCCCGAGGCCGCGACGATGCCGCGCTTCAGGTCCTCGGGATCGAGCGACAGCAGCCGGTTGGTGGCGCCACGCGCCTTGAACGAGCCGGTGACCTGCAGCAATTCGAGCTTCAGCATCACCTCGACGCCTTCGCAGAGCGGCGAGGAAAGGTTGTCGGCCGCGATCATCGGCGTGCGACGGACCTTGCCGGCAATTCTCGCGGCGGCAGCGCGAATGTCGTCGACGGTGATCATGCGAGGTCGCCTTCGTAAGGAGCTGCAACAGTCACGCAGCAGTTGCCGGCAACGACGCGGCCGGGCTGGCGGCGACCGTATACCATGCCGTCGGCGCGGTAATGCAGCACCTCGGGGGCGCGGCTCGGATCGCCAAGATTGTGGACGCGGCCCGCTTCCTGGCCGGCGCGGACTTCCGTGCCGAGCTCGTGGAAGGGCTCGAACACGCCGTCGCAGCTGGCATAGACATAGGCGGCGGGGCCCGGAATGCGGAGGATCTTCTCGGGGTCGGCCTTCGGCTGCTCGCCGGTGGGCGGCAGCACGCCGAGGTGGGAGAGTACGTTGCGCACGCCGCGGCGGCAGATGTTCAGCGCATCGATCGAGACCGTGCCGGAACCGGCCATCTCGGTACCGACGGTGATCAGCCCGTGACGCACCGAGGTGGCGGTCGAGGTGCGCGGGTCGCCGAGATTGTCGATCACCACCATCAGCGGCGCGTCGAAAGCCAGCACGGCGGCGACATTGGCCTTGCGCAGCTCCGGGTCGGCAGCGGGCTCGATGATGGCGCTCGGCAGGATGTTCAGCGAGGACCCGCCGGAATGGAGGTCCAGGAAGGCATCGCCCATCGGCATGATGATGTCGTTCACGTAGGCAGAGATCTGCTGCGTGATGGTGCCGATCGGGTCGCCCGGGAAGGTGCGGTTGAGGTTGAGGCCGTCGACCGGCGAGGTGCGGCGTCCGGCGAGTACGGCGGGCAGGTTCAGCGCCGGCAGGAGGATCAGGCGCCCGTTGACCATGCCCGGATCGAGGTCGCGAATCATCTCGCCCAGCGTGATCATGCCTTCGTATTCGTCGCCGTGGTTGCCGGCCTGCAGGATGACCGTCGGGCCATCGCCGTTCTTGATCTGCGCGATCGGCAGCCGCGTGGCGCCCCAGGCGTCCTCGTGCGGCGAGTGCGGAATGTTCACGAAGCCGGTCTGCCGGCCAGCCTTGTCGAAATCAATGCTGGTGGTGGCGGTCGAGGTGCGGGCCATGGCGGAGATACTTGTCTTTGAATATGGGCGGAGGAAACCGGCGGGGCTGAAAAGTCCCCGCCGGCGAGGTCAGTCGGATCAGATCGACGGGAACGGCTTCGGCAGCGAGGTGCCGATCCACTTCTGCGACAGCTCGTCCAGCTTGCCGGTGCGCAGCTGGATGTGCACGAAGGTGTCGAGCCAGCGCAGCAGCTCCGGGTTGCCCTGCTGCAGGCCGATATAGGTCGGCGAGAAGGCGAGGACGAACTTCTGGTTCAGCACGGTGCCCGGGTTCTTGGTGGCGATCTCCTTGGCGACCACGTCGGCGGTCGCAAGCAGCTGGGCCTGGCCCGAGAGGAAGGCGGCAGCCGCAGTCGCGTCGTCGTCGAAGCGCTGGATATTGGCGTCCGGCGCCTTCTCGGTCAGCAGCAGGTCCTGCGTCGTGCCGCGCGCGACGGCGATGACGTTGCTGCCGATATCCTCGGGGCTGGTCACGGCGACGCCTTCGGGCCCGAACACACCGCTCGAGAGCGCGGCATAGGGCGAGGAGAAGGCGATCGACAGCGCGCGCTCGGTGGTGGCGCCCATCGCGGCGATGACGATGTCGAGACGGTCGGTGACCAGGTACGGCACGCGGTTGGCGCCGGTGATCTGCTGCAGCTCCAGCTCGACGCCGAGGGCCTCGGCGATCATCTTCGCGATATCGACGTCGAGGCCGACCGCCTCGTTGTTGGCGTCGACCGAGCCGAACGGCGGCACGTCAACCGGCACGCCGATGCGCACCTTGCCGGCCGAGATGATGTCCTGCAGGTCGCCGGCCATCGCGGGCGCCGCAAGGACAGCGCCGGCGATCAGCACGGCGGAGACGAGTTTGGACAGTGGTTTGAACATGCTTGGTTTCCCCTCTGTTGATTGAGATGTTCAGGCAGGCACGACCGGGCGTGGTCCTCAGTGAAGGACCGCGCTCAGGAAGCTCTGGAGTTCGGGAGTGCGCGGATTGGTGAGCACTTCGCGCGACGGGCCATCTTCGTGGATGCGGCCCTGGTGCATGAAGATCACCCGGTTGGCGACGTTCTTGGCGAAGTTCATCTCGTGCGTGACCAGCATCATGGTCATGCCTTCCTTGGCCACGCCCTCGAGGACGCGGAGCACTTCGCCGACCAGTTCGGGATCGAGCGCCGAGGTGATCTCGTCGAACAGCATCAGCGTCGGCTGCATGGCGAGCGAGCGCGCGATAGCGACGCGCTGCTGCTGGCCGCCCGACAGCTGGTCCGGATAGACGTCGAGCTTGTCGCCGAGGCCCACCTTGGCCACCATCGTCTCGGCGATGCGGCGCGCCTCGGCCTTGTCCATCTTCTTCACCAGCTTCAGCGCCAGCATGACGTTGCGGGCGACGGTGAGGTGCGGGAACAGGTTGTAGCTCTGGAACACCATGCCGGCGCGCTGCCGCAGCACGTTGAGATCGGTCTTGGGCGAGGTGACGTCGATGCCGTCGACCACCACCTTGCCGCTCTGCACCTGCTCCAGCCCGTTGACGCAGCGCAGCAGCGTCGATTTGCCCGAACCGGACCGGCCGATCAGGGCGACGATCTCGCCCTTTTCCAGCGTCAGCGAAACGCCCTTGAGCACTTCGAGGTCGCCGTAGCTCTTGTGGACGTTTTCGATCTCAACGAGCGACATGGATTTTCCTCTCCAGCATCTGGCTAAGCTGCGAAAGGCTGAAGCAGATGACGAAATAGATCGCGGCGGCGGTCAGGTAGACCTGCAGCGGCGCGAAGGTTGCGGAAGTGATGATCTGGCTGGCGCGGGTCAGTTCGACGAAGCCGATCAGCGAGGTCAGCGAGGTGTTCTTGACCAGCTGCACCAGGAATCCGACCGTGGGGGCGATGCTGACCCGCACGGCCTGCGGGATGATGACGTGCAGCAGCCGCTGGCTGTAGGTGAGCCCGAGCGCAGCGCCCGCCTCCCACTGCCGCGCATGCACCGCCTGCAGCCCGCCGCGCCAGATTTCGCCAAAGAATGCGCTGGCATAGATGGAGAGCGACAGCGCGGCTGCCGTCCAGGCATCGACCGAAAGGCCGATCAGCGGCAGGGCGAAGAAGAAGACGAACAGCTGGCCGAGCAGCGGCGTGCCCTGGATCAGGCTGATATAGGCGATCGCTAGCCAGTTCAGCGGCTTGAACGGCACCACCCGGGCAATCGCCACGACGAGGCCGAGCAGGCCGCCGCCGATGGTGGCGACCAGCGCCAGCAGCAGCGTCCAGCGCGTCGCTTCGAGCAGGTAGATGACGTCCGGGAAATCGAAAACGCGGATCATGCGCGTGGCCTCCGCACGAAAACGGCCCAGTAGATCGCCGAGAACAGGCCACGGAAGGCGAGCGTCAGCACGAGATAGGATGCGGTGATCAGCGCGTAGGTCTCGAACGAGCGATAGGTGCGCGAGTCGATGAACGCCGCCTGGTGGAAGAGCTCGGTCGCCCCGATCGAGGAGACGACACTGGTCGCCAGCATCAGCAGCACGAACTGGCTGGCCAGCGCCGGGTAGATGTTCTTGATCGCCGGGAACAGCACGACATGGCGGAAGGTCTGTCCGGCGGTGAGCCCCAGCGCCCTGCCCGCCTCGATCTGCGCCGGACGCACGGATTCAAAGCCGGCCCGGAAGATCTCCGCGCAATAGGCGCCGAGATTGATCGACAGGGCCACCATCGCCGCGTCGTTGGCGCTCAGCTTGAGGCCGAGGCTCGGCATGCCGAAGAACACGATGAACAGCTGCACCAGCAGCGGCGTGTTGCGGATTGCCTCGACATAGGTGCGGCAGAGCCCGCGCAGGAACTTCGAGGGACTGGTGCTGCCGATGGCGACGGCCATGCCGATGAGCAGGCCGAAGGTCATCGTGACCAGCGAGAGCTGGAGCGTCAGCAGCACACCTTCGACGATCTCGTCGGTGTATCGCAGCAGCACTCCAAATCTGAAGTTGTACTCCATCGGTGCAGAGGACCCCCTTATGCAGTCGGGCGAAAACCGCTATTTTTGTGACTCTCGCCACGAAAGAGGCTAATGCTGCTTCATATATGGCGTCAAGCGTCATCAGTGAAACGGAGAGGGCATGACTGAGGAAAAGACCGGCTACAGCGCCCCGGCACTCGAAAAAGGCCTCGATATCCTCGAGCTCCTGGCGCGCGAGGGCGTGCCGATGGGGACGCGGCAGATCGCCGACGAGCTGGGCCGCTCCAAGAATGAAATCTTCCGCATGGTCCACGTGCTGCTCGGCCGCGGCTACCTGCAGCGCGAGGACAATGGCGACGAACTGGTGCTCACCAACAAGCTGTTCGGGCTTGGCATGCAGACGGCGCGGGCGCGCGATCTGGTCAGCGTTGCGGCGCCGATCGTCGAGCGTTTCGCCGAAGAGGTGCACCAGGCCGCCCACCTTGTGGTCGCCCACCGCGGCGAAACCGTGATCATTGCCGCCGCCTCCGGCGGGGCGGACATGAACTTCTCGCTCAAGCTCGGCTACCGTCGCCCGCTGGCCGATGCGCATTCGGGCCTCGTGCTGATGGCCTTCCAGCCCAGGGAAGTGCGCGAGCGCATGATCACCGAATGCCTGATGCTGATGCGCGAACCACCCGACCCGACCACCCTGTCGGCGGAACTGGACGCGGTGCGCGAGCGCGGCGGCATCATCCACGAAAGCCGCGACATCATCGGCGTCACCGACATCGTCTGCCCGATCATCGCCGGCAATGGCCGGGCCGTCGCCTGCGTGACGGTGGCCGCCGTCAGCCGCCGGAACGTGCCGCCCAACTTCGAAGCCATGCTGGCGCGGCTGCGCGTGGCCTGCGAAGAGATCTCCAACCAGCTCGGCGCCCTCGCGCCCCTTTCCGTCCGGTAACGAGCCCGGCGGGCGGGGCTGGTCGTCCGGCAACAGCCACCCCGGCGTATCGAGCCGCTGGGGTGGCGAGCCGAGCTCCGCCTCGAGTCGCCGTGGCCACCTTCCACCGCAAGGCGAAACCCACTAGAAGCTCGACCAAAAGGAGCCCGACATGGATCTCGTCACCCTCGCCGCATTCACCATCGCCTACGCCATCGCGGTCATCGTGCCCGGCCCCGGCGTGGCAGCGGTAGTGGCGCGCGCGCTCGGCGGCGGTTTCCGTGCCGCCTTCCCGATGGTGCTCGGCATCCTCGTCGGCGACCTGATCTACCTGGTGTTCGCGCTCTTCGGCCTCGCCGCCATCGCCACCTGGTTCGGCCCGGTCTTCCTCGTGGTGAAATGGGGTGGCGCGCTGTACCTGCTCTATGTCGCCTGGCAGTTCTGGAGCGCCAAGCCCGGCTCCGAGCAGATCGGCGCGAGGAGCGACGGCAACGGCTGGAAGACCTTCCTCTCGGGCTTCGCCCTCACCATGGGGAACCCCAAGACCATCGTCTTCTACCTGGCCCTGCTGCCCACGGTGATCCCGCTCGATCGCCCGATCACGGCGCTCGGCTTCATCGAGCTCACCGCCATCGTCGTGGTCGTGCTGCTGATCATCGGCAGCGCCTATGCCGGCCTCGCCGCGGCCGCGCGCGACTTCTTCCAGTCCACCCGCGCCATCCGTGCCCTCAACCGCACCGCCGGTGTCATCATGGCCACGGCCGCCGCCCTCATCGTCGTCCGCGAATAGCCCTCATTGACACCACCGCCCGACAGGCGGACCCTCATCGTTGCGGCGAGGGATTCGGCGCGGCGCCGGGCCCACCGCTTATGTTGCGAGGGGCATCATAATGGACCTGACTTCAATACTGATCGTACTGCTGGTCGGCGCGGTCGCCGGCTGGCTCGCCGGTGTCATCATGAAGGGTTCCGGCTTCGGCCTCGTCGGTGACATCATCATCGGCCTCGTCGGCGGCCTCATCGGCGGGTGGCTGCTCCCGATGATCGGCATCAACTTCGGCGGCATCATCGGCGCCATCATCATGGCGGTGATCGGCGCCATCATCCTGATCTTCATCATCAAGCTGGTCAGGCGCGCCACCTGAACCAAAGGGCTCCGCGCAAGCGGAGCCCACTCACTTGGGGGCACCAAGGCTGCCCCTGAACTCCGGTGTCATCCCAGCGAAGGCTGGGATCCATCCACCCACACGCTCCGGCCGAGAGTTGGATCCCCGCCCTTCGCGGGGACGACAACCGGTGCTGGGGAGGCCCACAAAGTGGAGCGGCCTAAGCTGCTGCCGTCCCGGCGATCTCCACCGGAAACGCCGATCTGACCCGCAACATTGTAGTGCCACCGACAAGCTCATCATCGAAGCATGCGGTTTTTCGAACGAGCGTGATTGGTTTGGCCCAACCGTAGGCGCGAGCGGTGAAGCTTGGCTCAACCGTGCGAACCTCTTTGAGTACGTCGGTCAGCGGTCGCCATTCGCCACCGTTGAGACGATGGAACGCCTGCAGTAGCAGGGCGCGAGCGCGAACCATTTGTGGCGGTGGCAGCGTCGGCTTTGCTGCCTTCTTTGCTGGAACAACCTGGCTGGTCGCTGCGACGGGTCTTTTCGCAAGGGCTGCCATTTGCGAGTCGATCTCGACGAACAGCCGACATGCCTTCCGGAAGCTCAGTGCAGCGTTGCTACTTCCGAAGCCCCATACTGCCAGCCCATGCTCTCGTATCCGCGTTGCCAGCGGCGTGTAGTCGCTGTCCGACGAAACAATGCAAAAGCCATCCACTCCACCGCGATACAGCAAGTCCATTGCGTCGATGACAAGGGAGATGTCGGTGCCGTTCTTGCTACCGGCATTTGCAAACTGCTGCTGGGAAACGATAGCGTGCCTGTGTACCGCATCTTTCCAGCCCTGTGCGGAAGGGCTGCAGAAATCACCGTAGAGCCGGCGGACCTTCGCCTCACCGAACTTGGCCACTTCGGCAAATAGCTTGTCTGCCAGGCGATAGGATATGTTGTCGCCGTCAATCAGCACGGCGAGACGAAGTTGCGCAACAGCGTTCGACATCGCTTCCCTGCCCCCAGTATTCCCAAACCGAAACAGTCACCACGACCCTTTCGACTGGATACAGGAACAGTTCAAAGCATCGTCTTTCAACAATGCTGAAAAACGTAACAATCGCCGTCCGTTACCTCACCACTGCGCTCGCGGCCGCCAGTCCCCACGCCAGCAGTTCTTTCGCGCGATCCGGCGTCACGCCCTCGACATAGCACCTGAGTTCCGGTGCGTTGCCCGAGGCGCGGTAGTGGACCGTGTCGCCGGACTTCAGCCCGAAGCGCAGGCCGTCGATGGCCGAGAGGCTCTCCACCTCGCCGACCGGGGCGAAGAAGTCCGCGGCATAGCCGTCCGTCTCCGCCAGGTCCTTCAGGAAGGCGCTGCTCCGCTCGCTCGCCACATGCGCCAGCCGGTCGGCCATTGCGGCGCGCACCGGCAACGTCTTCACCAGCCCCGCCAGGCTGTCGCCGAGCTTCGCCGCCGTCGCCAGCACGGCGAGGATCGGCAGCACCGCATCGCGGGTCGGCAGCGCCGTCAGCACCTTGCCGTTGATGCTCACATCGTTTCCCAGCAGCAAGCCGCCATTGGCCTCGAAGCCGACCACCGCCCCGGGCGAGCCGGCCGCGGCCGCTTCCATCCCTGCGATGACGAAGGGCGAACCGACCTTGGTGCGGTCGACCCGGCCGAACCAGCCGACGCCCTCGATCGCCGAATTCGAGGTCACCGGCGTGACCACCCGGTCGGCGCCGAGAAATCGCGCCGCCAGCATGCCCAGCACGTCGCCGCGCACGAACTCGCCGTTCCCGTCGATCACCAGCGGCCGGTCGCCGTCGCCATCGGTCGAAACGATCGCATCGAGCTTGTGCTGGTCGATCCAGCCAAAGCGCGGCTCGAACAGCGCGTCGGAGAAGGCCTCGGTATCCACCGCGACGAAGGTCTCGGACCTATCGAGCCGGACGACGTCCGCCCCTGCCCGGGTGAGAAACGAGACCAGCAGGTCGCGCGCCACCGAGGAATGCTCGAACACGCCGATGCGCCAGCCGCTCAGCGCCCCGCTGTCCAGCAGTCCGCGATAGCGCTGCCTGTAGCGGTCGCCGGCCAGGGCGCTCTCGTCTACCGCCCTGCCCTCGCCCTTCGGCACCGCATCGGACAGCGCCGCCGATATCCCGGCCTCGTCGGACTTGGTGATCTCGCCGGCGGCCACGTAGAACTTCAGCCCGTTCCGGTCGGCCGGGATGTGGCTGCCGGTCACCATGATGGCTGGCGCGCCATTAGCCATGGCGTGAAGCGCCAGCGCCGGTGTCGGCAGGATGCCGCAATCGACCGGTTCGAGACCGGCGGCGCGGATCGCCACGGCGCAGTCCTCGCTGATCGCGGGGCTCGAGGCGCGCTGGTCGCGTGCCAAATACACCCGCCCGCCGGGAACCGTGCCAAGATGGGCAAGGAATGCCGCCGTGTAGCGGCGCGCCGCGCCCCCCGTCAGCTCGGTGGCGAGCCCGCGCAAACCGCTGGTGCCAAACTTGAGCGAATCCGACATGCCGCATGCTCCAGGAGAGAATGCCGAAGCAATCTCATGGCCTTGGCACGCCACGCAAGCGTTCAGACGGCGTTAATGTTTCGTTCATACTGCGAGGGCAGTTTGGTCAGCATGATTGTCGAGAAGCGCACCTTCAACTGGCTCCCGCGCGCCTCCATTTCCGACGAGATGGAAGCAGCGCGAGAGAAGCGCCGCGCCTACCTCAAGGCCGACCTCGCCAACGCCGCCAGCTACAATTCCGCGCTGATCTCGACCAACACCTCGAGCACGGATTCGGTGAACCTGACCTTCAGCATCGCCGCGCAGCGCATCCAGAACGGCACCACCCGCAAGGTCTAGCGGCTTGCGCGCATTGGGGAAATTCCCCAAGCTGCCGGCATGTCGCTCGTTGAATTCTTCTCCCGCGAAGTCACCGAAGTCGCCCGCGACCTGCTCGGCGCCGAGCTTTTCGTCGATCGTGTCGGCGGCATCGTCACCGAGACCGAAGCCTATCACCCCACCGAACCCGCCTCGCACGCCCACCGCGGCCCCACCCCGCGCAACGCCGCGATGTTCCTCGGCCCCGGCCACGTCTATGTCTACCGCTCCTACGGCATCCACTGGTGCCTGAACTTCGTCTGCAGCGACGGCGCCGCCATCCTCATCCGCGCCCTCGAGCCGCGCGCCGGCATGGAAAAAATGATGGAACGGCGCGGACTTACGTCACTGCGCGCCCTCTGCTCGGGCCCGGGAAAACTGGCCGAAGCCCTCGCCATCACCAAGGCGCATGACGGATTGCGGCTGGACGCTCCGCCCTTCGCCTTCCGCCCACCGACTGAACCGGTACCCGTCGTGATCGGGCCGCGCATCGGCATCACCAAGGCCGCCGACCTCCCCTGGCGCTTCGGCATCGCCGGCTCGGCCTACCTCAGCCGCGCCTTCCGGCCCTAGCTGCCGGCCCTTGCTTCCTCGTCAGGCGTGGTATCGACCACAACCACATCCACTTCGGTGCGGCCCAGCGCCAGCGGCGGGAACGACACATATGCCTGCATCGACGAAAAGAACCGGTTCATCACCCCATCGATGGACGTGGTCCTGATGTTCCCCCTGAGGGCAGGCACGCCAAGTACCCGCATCGTCAGCGGAAAACACTGGTCGATAAGGAACTGCGCACCGGCGGGCGTGACGATGTAGGCGAAATCGCCGAACGCATTGAACATCCGCATCGGCACCACCGGGGTGACGACGGCCGCGAACGTCGCGAGGTCGTCGGCGTTGCTTTGGTCCCGCGTGAAGCGCCCCCTGTAGCGGCAGTCGGGCGTGATCTGCACGTCGATGCCCGATAGCGTGTCGCATCCGAGCTGCAGGTACTCCCAGCCATCGGCGATGCCGCCAAGCAACCCCTCCACCCGCGCCCTGAAATCGCGCCGCAGGATTGCGCTGTCCCGCAGGATTCCTACCGGACGCTGCGACTCGACCGCCTGGTGCCAGCACAGCCAGTGCG
Organism: Pseudomonadota bacterium; assembly: GCA_023393475.1. Classification (GTDB taxonomy): domain Bacteria; phylum Pseudomonadota; class Alphaproteobacteria; order Rhizobiales; family Devosiaceae; genus Devosia_A. Next base: position 87,625 of record JAEWLC010000072.1, on the reverse strand, counting down.
ACAGCGCATTGGCGACGCCTTCGGCATTCCACTCTTCGATCTCGGGGTCGACGAGATCCAGCTGAACCAGTTCCCTGAAGTCGATGTCACGTCGCTCGGTCGCCGCAACCACCTCGATCGGCAGGCCCAGATCGCCGTTGGCGCTGTTGAACTCCGCCAGCCGCTCGGGCTGGCTTTCGGCGTTCAGCACCACCCAGTCGATGTCATCGATCGAGGTCGGGCGAGTATTCTGCGTCATATCATCTGCCTGAAATTGCCCGAAGGGGCCGACGTCACCGCGACGGTGTAGCGGATTTCATCGGGTTATGCATTTACCGTCGATAGGGCCTTGTCGTTTCGGACTATGGCAATCGGCGGCCAGCACAGAAATACGGACATCTGGCTGTAATACGCGTTCATCACCGCGTCTCCGCTGTAGGCCTTCAGGACAAAGTCCAGTCTCCGCACGAAGTACATCGTCCATCTCAGCGGAAAACAGTTCTCGAGCAGAATCCTGGCTCCCTTCGGGCTGACCACATAGGCGCAGGTTCCGAAGCCAGTGATCAGGCGGACCGGGGTGACCGCGCTCTCGGCGTTCACGAAGCGCACGCAATCCGCTTCGGTTGGGTACTGGCGGTCGAAACCGCCAGACACGTTGCGCCCCGGGACCAGCTCAACCTCCAGCACCGAGTCCGTGTTGATCCCGAAATGGATGATGTCCCAGTCCTCCGGAAGATCCCCCACCGCCTGCTCGACCTGGCGGGTAAAATCCCGGCGCAACAGGACGTCGTCCTCGAAGATCCCCACCGGCCGGCCGGTTTCGACGGCCCGCAACCAGCACAGCCGGTGCGACAGGGCCGCACCCAGCGCGCCCGCGCCCCAGTCGATATCTGCAGACATGAGGCCGTCACGAACGAGTTGTTCCCGATCGAGCGATAGTCCGTCGACGGCCTCCAGCGTCTCGATGTCGAGACCCTGGTGCGCGTTATTCTCGATGAACTGTTCCAGCCGCTCCGGTGTCCGCTTGAGCGTAATCACCATCCAGTCAATGTCGGCCCTCGCAGCCACGTCCTACCCCGCACGACAGAAAATACTGTTCATGCTAGTTGAGCGATCAATGGACCGCAACGAGGACGGCCGAAATACAGACTAGCGCACGCCGACCGTAGATTGATCCTTGTCGTTGATTGGCAGCGCGATCGGCGGAACGCTCACAAACGCGGCCATGTTTCCATACTGTTCATTCATCAGGACGTCCTTGCTGTTTGCCCGGAACATGGCGTGCAGCATCGGAATCAGAACGACGTGGTTGGACAATGGAAAACAGCCGTCGATCAATTTCTGCGCGCCGGCCGGTGACACGACATAACAGCAGTTGCCGAAGGAGTTCCGCATCCTGACCGGCACGGCCGGACCGGTATTCGCGGCGAACCGCTCGCAACTCTCAAGCGTAGGAAACTGGACGTCGAAGCCGCCCTGGATATTGCAGCCGGGATGAATCTCGAGGTCGAACAGCGAATCCGTGTTGAACCCGAAATGGACGATGTCCCAATCCGGCGGCAGCGCCTCCATGATCTCCTTCGAACGCTCGACGAAATCATGCCTGAGGAAGACGTCATCCTCGAGAATCCCGACGAGCCTGCCTGTCTCGACCGCGCGCTCCCAGCACAGCAAGTGGGAGAGCGCCGCCCCCACCGCACCCGGCTTCCACGGAAGCCCCTCTATCATCAACCCGGTATCCACGAGGCGCTGCCGATCGACCGTCCGGCCGTCGACGGCCTCGAGGAGTTCGTAGGACAGCTCGACTTGGGAATTGATCAACTGAAAGAGTTCGAGCCGTTCAGGCGTGCGCCTGAGGCTGATCAGCATCCAGTCTATATCCGGAGTGGCCGCCATGATTCCTCTGCCCAACCGCCCGGCAACCAATAGAGGGGCGAACCGCGCCGGGCAACCGCCGCACTGTGGGTGACTGGTTGTCGCGCCGGGTTTCGCTTCGGCTCGGCTTTGGATAGGTTGCGCTCCGAAACAACAAGGAGATGGCCGTGCAGGTCGATGCGCTGATCAAGGAATTGCTGGCAACCGGCAGCATGAACGAGGACACCACCGCCGATCTGAATCGCTGGCTCGAGGAATCGGCGGCAGGCACGCTGGCGGCCGACGATGCGGACTACATCGCGGCGCTCCACGCGAAGATCACGGGCGCCCCGCTGCCCGAAGTGATCGAGGCTGCCGCTGAACCGGCGCGCCTCGACGGCCTCGGCATCGAGGACTGGCGCGAGCGGGCGCTGCGGGCCGAAGCCGAACTGGCCGCGCTTCGGGACAGCGTCGCTTCGACAAGCAGCTGATCCATCACCGTTCTTTGACCACCGATTGAGTGGCGGAGCGGGCCGCGGTGCGTTGGAGTGTTCAAAGCTCCGGAGGTCCCATGCGCCTGCTCGCCACGATTCTGTTCGTCATCGCCGCGTTAGTCGCGCCCGCGCTAGCTCAACCAGCAAAGCTCGCGACGAGGCTGGTCGGCAGCGAACTCGACAGCCCCCTCTTCGTAACCGCACCGTCCGCAGACCCGCGGCTGTTCGTCGTCGAGCAGACCGGCAAGATTCGCATCATCGAGGATGGCCGGTTCCTCGACGCACCGTTTCTCGACCTCGGCGCCCGCATCAGCAGCGGTGGCGAACGTGGGCTGCTCGGCCTCGCCTTCCACCCTGGCTATGCCCAGAACGGCAGGCTGTTCGTGAACTACACCGACGGCAACGGGGACACCCAGATTGTCGGCTTCACTGTCTCGGCCGATCCCAACGTGGTCGATGCGAACTCTGCCACGCCGATCCTGAGTATCGACCAGCCCTACGCTAACCATAATGGCGGCTGGCTCGGCTTCGGCCCGGACGGCCTGCTCTATATCGGCATGGGCGACGGCGGGAGCCGTGCCGATCCCCAGCAACGGGCGCAGAACCCCGACGAGCTGCTCGGCAAGATCCTGCGCATCGATGTCGACGGCGGTTCGCCATACGCCATCCCGGCGTCCAACCCCTTCGCCAACGGCGGCGGGCGGCCGGAGATATTCGCCCTCGGCGTCCGCAATCCATGGCGCATCGCCTTCGACGGCAACGACATCTACGTCGCCGATGTCGGCCAGAACGCGATCGAGGAAATCGACGTCATCACCACAGGCAATGCCGGCGCCAACCTCGGCTGGTCGATTATGGAAGGCGACCGCTGCTTCCGCGATGAGGGCTGTGCGACGGATGGGCTGGTCCTGCCCATTCACCAGTACAGCCACGACGAGGGCGGCTGCTCGATCACCGGCGGCTACGTCTATCGCGGCAAGGCGCTGCCGGAGCTCGACGGCCACTACTTCTTTGCCGACCTGTGCGACGGCAAGATCCGCTCGCTCCGCTACGGCGACGGCCGGGTCAGCGATGTAACCGACTGGACGGACCAGCTTGGCACGCTCGGCATGATCACGTCCTTCGGGCTCGACAGCGCCGGCGAGCTCTACATCACCACAATCGAAGGCGATCTCCTGCAACTGGTCCACGCCGAGTAGCCCGATCCGGCTTTGCTTCCACCGTTTCGCTTGCTAAGAGGCACCGTCCGTTCGCCGGGCAAGGGCCCATAGCTCAATGGTTAGAGCCGACCGCTCATAACGGTCTGGTTCCAGGTTCGAGTCCTGGTGGGCCCACCACTCCTATTCCGCCGACAGAGGCAGCGTTACGCGGAAGCAGGCGCCACGTGTCCGGCTGGGCACCAGTTCGAGGCGTCCGTTCATGCGGCTGATGATCTGCCGCGAGATCGCGAGCCCGAGGCCCGCTCCCGGCGCGGTCGTCTCGCCCTGCGACCCACGGGCGAACTTCTCGAAGATCAGCGTCGTCTCGCCGCTGGCTATGCCCGAACCGTTGTCGATCACGTCGACGATGTAGTTGCCCCGCGAGACGCGCGAGCTGATCTCGACCACCGGGTCGTCCGCGTCGTTGTACTTCACGGCGTTCGAGACAAGGTTGATCAGCACCTGGCTCAGACGGTCGGCATCAGCATCGACGCGCACCCGGCGTGCCTGCCGGCCGACGACGAGCCGCATGTTCCGCTGCCGCGCCAGCGCCATGCAGACTTCCACGGCCCGATCCAGCACAGCCTGCGCGTCGGTCGGCACGTTTCGCCAGCTGCGGGCACCTTCTTCCAACGCGCTGAGGTCGAGTATCTGGTCCAGCAGCTTGGTAAGCCGCACGCTTTCCTTGTGGATGGTCGCGACGAACTTCTGCCGCTCCTCCTCCTCGAGGCGGGGTTCGCCGAGCAGGATCTCGGAGAACGAGCGGATCGAGGTCATCGGCGTGCGGACCTCGTGGCTCACCTGCGACAGGAACTCGTCCTTCTGGCTGTCGAGTTCGCGCAGCTGCCGGTTGGCTTCCTCAAGCTTGCGCGCCGTATCGCGCAGTTCAGCCGAAGTCCGCTCGAGCTCCTGCGAATACTCGATGGTTTGCTGCGTCTCGTTGGCCATCTGGAGCACTTCCTCCAGCGACGCGCCGCCGCGCGAAACCACGGTGCTCAGCATGACGTGCGCAGAAGCGGCACCTATCGCACCCGCGAGTTCGCGCTCCAGCCGATCGATGAACTGGGGGGTTGGTTCGCTTGTTGCCGTGCCCGCCTCTGCTCCGGCGCTGTCGAACAGCGCGCTGGCGCGCTCGATGCCGAGCACCCGCTGCGCAACGAAACGGAGGTCAGTCGCCGCTGCCGAACCACGCACCAGTGCTGGGCCTCCCACGGGCTGGCGCCGGAACAGATCGACGAACAGCGCCGCCTGCACCCGCTCGAGCGCCGACTGGCTGGTGAACAGCGACACCACCACCAGCGTCGCGCTGTTGAGGAACAGGCTCCAGAACACCGCGTTGACCAGTGGGTCGATGCCCTCGAGCCCGAACAGCGCCTCGGGCCGAAGCCAGTGTATTCCCCATGGCCCCTCGGCCATGAGTTGCGCCACCACCGGCGAGGCGGATTCGAAGGACGGCATGAAGCTCGACCAGGCCCAGACGACGAACCCCACCGCCACCGAAGCCGTCGCTGCCTTAAGCGAGGCGTCCTTCCAGAACAGCGCCGCGATGATCGCCGGCAGGAACTGCGCCACGCCGCAGAAGGAGATCAGCCCGATCGGCGCCAGGGCGTCGCTGCCGCGGGTCAGGTAGAAGTAGAAGAAACCGAGCGAGAGGATCAGCGCGATCGAGAACCGGCGCGAGTTGAGGAGGAGCTGGCTCACGCCGCGCCCGTCGCCAACCCCCTGCCCCTGCGTGAACCTCAGCACCAGCGGCATGACGATGTGGTTGGAGACCATGATCGACAGGGCGATCGACTCGACGATGATCATCGAGGTCGCGGACGAGAAACCGCCGATGAACGCGAACAGCGCCAGACCATCCTGTCCGGCCGCAAGCGGCAGCGTCAGGACAAACATGTCGGGATTGGCCCCGGCCGGCATGAATGTGAGCCCGTAGAGCGCGATGGGCAGCGTGAAGACACTCATCAGCAGCAGGTAGGCCGGGAACGCCCACGCGGCGGTGCGGAGGTGGTTTTCGTCGGAGTTCTCGACCACTGTGATCTGGAACTGGCGCGGCAGGCAGATGATCGCGGCGATCGACAGCACGTTCATCGCGATCCAGCGGTCGTCGAACGTGCCGGTCGAGTAAATATCGAGCCCGGCGCTCTCCGCCCGCGAGAAGATCGCGTCGAAACCACCGCCCACGAACACCACGAACAACCCGACCGCCAGCAGCGCGGCGAGCTTCACCACCGCCTCGAAGGCGATGGCGGCGACGACGCCGTGGTGCTGTTCCTTCGCATCCACGTTGCGGGTGCCGAACAGCACCGTGAACAGCGCCATGCCGGCCGCCACCCCGAAGGCGAGCCCGACTTCGTCGATGCCGCTGAGGCTGCCCTGCCCGTCCCGCGCCACGGCGATCGCCTGGATGGACGAGGTCACCGCCTTCAGCTGCAGCGCGATATAGGGCGCGATGCCGATGACCGCGATCACGGTGACCAGCACCGCGAGCCGGCTCGATTTGCCGAAGCGCGAGGAGAGGAGATCCGCAATCGAGGTGATGCGCTGGTTGTGGCTGATCCGGACCAGCCGGCGCAGCACGAACCACCAGCCGATGAACACCAGCGTCGGCCCCAGATAGATGGCGAGGTATTCGAGCCCGTTGCGGGCCGCCGAACCTACTGCGCCGTAAAAGGTCCAGCTGGTGCAATAGACCGAGATGGCGAGCGTGTAGACGAAGGGTGAGCGGAGGAACGACGATTGCGTCCGCCGCGCCCGTCGGTCGGAAACATAGGCGATGAGGAACAGCAGCCCGACATAGGCGATGCCTGTCGCCGTAACGAGATCGGCGCTGAGCATCAGCTCTCGTCCTCGCCCTCATGGGGCAACCGCCGCGACAGCCACCACGCGCCGAACACCAGCGAGACCCAGCAGGCAAAGAGATAGATTACCTCGGCAGGCACGCCGAGCACCCGCCGCTGGATCTGGAACACACTCGCGAGCGGCGGCATGAACAGCAGCGCGCCGATGAGCGTCAGGAACAGCGCAGCGCTCACGAGCTTGCGGCGTTCCATCGCCGCGCTACCCCGCAGTCGCGGCGAGGAGACGCTGGACCGCATCCACCACGTCCGCGTTCGCGTAGGGCTTGGTGACGAAACTCGAGGCGCCGAGCTCTTCGGCGATCTGCCGGTCCTGCGCCTGTCCCTTGGCGGTGAGGATGAGCACTGGCAGGTCGTGCGTGACCGTGTCGGCGCGGATCTGCTTCAGCACCTCGAATCCCGAGCGCTTTGGCAACATCACGTCGAGCACCACCAGCCGAGGCCGGTCGCGCCGGATCGCGGCGAGTGCCGCATCGCCGTCTGTAACGGATTCTATCGATAAGCCAGCGCGCCTGAGGATGAAGTCGAGCGATTCAAGAATGCTCGGCTCGTCCTCGGCAATGAGTACATCGACCGCCAAATTCCCCCTCCCGTCCCGACCTCCCAATCGGAACCCTTGAACAGTAACGCACACTCAATCGGCTTCGCCAATATCGAAACCGCGAGGAATCAACGGTGCCCGCACCGCTGCGGGCCGCCCGCCAGGCATCAGCGCCTCCTCTTGCCGGTCGGCGCAATCACGTCGCGGACAGAGCCGGCAGGCCGGTCCGACCGGTACGTCGGCGGCAGCATCGGCAAGGTCGAGCCCGGCCGAATAGACGGTGCGATCGGCGTGCAGCACGTCACACGCGAGCATGACGGAGGTGTGGATTGCGCCGCGATCGGCAAAGCTGGCGACGCGCCGGGCCTGGGCTCGCGCAATGAACAGGTAGCGCGACCCATCCGCGAATTGCGCCACCTGCCGCACCATCGTCTCGGGCGTCCGGAATGCGCCGTAGATGGCCCAGAGAGGGCACGCATGCCCCGCGCCGGGCAATGGCAACCCGGGAAGCGGAAAATGCTTGGTGAGCCTCCCGGCCGGATCGGAACGCAGAAACCCGAACGGCACGCCCGCCGCATCGGGCTTGCGCAACGTCACGAGGCGATGCGCCACCTGCTCGAAGCTCGCCGTATAGATCTGGCGCAGCGCCTCGATGTCGTAGCGCGTGGCCTCGGCATTGCCGAGGAAGGCCTCGTAGGGGAAGACGATCGCACCGGCGAGGTAGGACCCCAGCGCGCGGTAGCCAAGCCGCCGCGCCGCCTCCGATCCGAGTTCGGGGGCGCCGACCTCGCGCTCGATCGCGCCAGGTGCCGCAAGCTCGGCATAGAGGCGGGTCAGCTGAAATTGCCGTGTCGCCGCAATCGCGCTGGTCTGAAACCACATGGTCCGGGTTTCGACGTTGAAGTGGTATTGCCCCGGGAAGCCGAGCGCGTCGAGTTCGCGTGCGCCGCTGCGGATCACCTGCACGCCGAACTGTCGCTCGAGCAGATCCGCAAGCGTCGCCTCGCCGAACGGACCGGCACGATCGATCTCGCGCCGCAGGTCCGCCGCGACCGCCTCAAGCGCGGGAAAGTAGTTGTCCCGCTCGAAGATGAGATCATCGAGCTCCCGCATCGGTGACAGCGAGCGCCGAGCCTTTGCCTCCTGGTCAAACTGGCCGATCAGGCTGCGCGCCACATCGGTCAGCCCCCGCGTCTCCCGGGTAATCGATGAGACGAACCGGCGCTGCTCGGCCTCATCGAGGTCGTCCGTGTCCTCGAGAATCTCGGCGCTCGACCTGACGGCCGTGATGCCAGACAGCACCCGGTGCAGCAGTTCCGCCAGCAGGGGGTCGGAGCGCAGCCGGTTGGCAAGATCGTCCGCATTGGCCTGCGCCCCCTGATAGGCCCGATGCAGCCGAGCAATGGCCAACGCCGCGGCCGGCTGTTGCGCCACGAGATCGCGCGCCGCCAGCCCGGCAAAATCACTCGACTGCAGCAGCGGGTCGGAAAGCGCCTCGTCGAGTTCGGCGATGAGTCGGTGCTCGGCGTCGCCCGAAAGCTCGCCGATATCCAGCTGCAGCTCGTGCGCGAGGCGCAGCAGCAGGGCGCCGCCGACCTGCCGCCGGTTGCGCTCGATCAGGTTCAGGTAGCTCGCAGATATGCCGGCCTGTCGCGCCAGCGCCGCTTGGGAAATGCCCAGCGCCCGCCGTCTCGAGCTGATCCGCAAGCCGATCGGTGACCGCAATCTACCCTCCCGTTGTCAACGAATTTACAGCATGAGCAACGATGAAGATCAACGATTTACAGAATTACTCAACGATATCATCGCTCTATTGCAGTCATTTTCTCTCCATCGCATCGTGATCTCCTCGCGGTGAGGTGTTCGGCAATGTACCGGTCCCCCGCGCTGGAGGAGGACGAAATGACCAATCTGAAAGGCTTCAGCCGCCGTGGCGTGCTGAAAGGCGGGCTTGCCGGCATCCTCGCGACCGGCGTCTCCCCGTTGATCTTTTCCAAGGGCGCCTACGCGCAGGAATTCTGCAACGCGCCGACCGGCGACACAGTGACACTCGGCTTCAACATGCCGCTGACCGGCGCCTATGCAGATGAAGGCGCCGACGAAGACCGCGCCTACCAGCTGGCGGTCGAGCACCTCAACGGCGGCGGCGATGGCGGGATGATCCCGTTCTTCTCGTCCAAGACGCTGAAGGGCAACGGCATCCTCGGCAAGAAGGTCGTGGGCGTCACCGGTGACGACCAGACCAAGGCCGACGCCGCCCGTGACTCGGCCCGCCGCATGATCGAGCGCGATGGCGCCGTGATGATCACCGGCGGTTCGTCCTCGGCCGTGGCGATCGCCGTCCAGGGCCTCTGCCAGGAAAAGGGCGTCATCTTCATGGCGGCCCTGACCCACTCCAACGACACCACCGGCAAGGACAAGAAGAAGTATGGCTTCCGCCACTTCTTCAACGCCTACCAGTCGGGTATCGCGCTGGGCCCGGTGCTCGGCGAGGCCTACGGCAAGGATCGCGTCGCCTACCACCTGACCGCCGACTACACCTGGGGCTGGACCCAGGAAGAGTCGATGAAGAACGCCACCGAGGCGCTGGGCTGGAAGACCCTCGCCCCCGTGCGCACCCCGGTGGGCGCGGGCGACTTCAGCCAGTACCTGACGCCGGTATTGAACTCGGGCGCCGACGTGCTGATCCTCAACCACTACGGCTTCGACATGGTGAACTCGCTCACCCAGGCCGTGCAGTTCGGCATGAAGGACAAGCAGGCCAACGGCAAGCAGTTCGAGATCGTCGTGCCGCTGGTGTCCGACCTCATGGCCAAGGGCGCCGGCGATGCCATGAAGGGCATCTACGGCACCTCGAACTGGGATTGGCAGCTGACCGACGATGCCAGCAAGGCCTTCACCAAGTCGTTCGGCGCCAAGTTCGGCCAGCCGCCGAGCCAGGCCGCGCACACATCCTACGTGCAGACGCTGCTCTACGCCGATGCGGTGGAACGCGCCGGTACCTTCTACCCGCCGGAAGTCATCAAGGCCCTCGAGGACTTCGAGTTCGACGGCCTGGGCAACGGCCCGACGCTCTACCGTGGCTCCGACCACCAGTGCTTCAAGGACGTCTTCGTGGTGAAGGGCAAGGAATCGCCCGCCAACCCGTTCGACCTGCTCGAAGTGGTGGCCACGGCCTCGCGCGAAAGCGTCACCTACGACCCCGCCATCTTCGGCGGCGAGCTCGGCCCGGATACAGCGGTCGCCTGCTAACCGGCGCTTGAGCCCGTCCCGGCTGACCCTTCAGCCGGGACGGAAGGTCTCTGGCTCACTCTCAGGGCAGCGGAAATGGACGCCATCCTCGCGCAACTTCTCAACGGGCTCGACAAGGGCGGCGCATACGCGCTCATCGCGCTCGGCCTCACCCTCGTCTTCGGCACGCTTGGGGTCGTCAACTTCGCGCATGGCGCGCTGTTCATGCTCGGCGCCTTCTGCGCCGTTACCTTCCGCTACCTGATTACGCTTGAAACCGTGACGGTCGATCCAACCCAGACCACGGCCTGGGGCACCGCGCTCGAGGTCCGTACGCCTCTCGCCCAGACCTGGTTCGGCGACTGGGGCGCAGTGCTGATCGACTGGTCGGTGCCGCTCTCGATCCTCCTCGCCATCCCGGTGATGCTGATCATCGGCATCGTGATGGAACGCGGCCTCATAAAGCACTTCTACAAACGCCCGCATGCCGAGCAGATCCTTGTGACATTCGGCCTCGCGATCGTGCTGCAGGAGATCGTCAAAGCCATCTTCGGGCCCAACCCCATCAGCCAAGCCATGCCCTCGGCGTTGCGTGGCGCTGCCGATGTCGGCGCCTTCATCGGCCTCGCGCCGGGCGCAGTGACCTACCCGATGTGGCGGCTGGTGTACTTCCTGTTCTCGGCCGGCGTCATCGCTGCGGTGTTCGCCTTCCTGCGCTTCACCACCTTCGGCATGGTGGTCCGAGCCGGCATGGCTGATCGCGAGACAGTCGGCCTGCTCGGCATCAACATCGACCGCCGCTTCACCATCATGTTCGGCCTCGCCGCCGTCGTCGCAGGTACCGCGGGCGTGATGTACACCCCGCTCCTCCCGCCCAACTACCACCAGGGCATGGATTTCCTCGTCCTGAGCTTCGTCGTGGTCGTCGTCGGCGGCATGGGCTCGCTGCCCGGCGCGGTCGCCGCCGGCTTCCTGCTCGGTATCCTCCAGAGCTTTGCTTCCATGAACGAGATCAAGTCGCTCATCCCGGGCATCGACCAGATCATCATCTACCTGACCGCTGTCGTGATCCTGCTGGTCCGCCCGCGCGGCCTGCTCGGTCGGCGCGGCGTGATGGAGGGCTGACCGATGGCCCTGTTCCAACTCTCCCGCCGTGACTGGATCATCTTTGCCGTCTTCGCGCTGGTGGTCGTGACCATGCCGATCTGGACCGCCCCGATCGGCGCCAACTATCCGGGCCTCATGCAGAAGTTCGCGATCTACGCGATCTTCGCCATCGGCTTCAACATCCTGTTCGGCCTCACCGGCTACCTCAGCTTCGGCCATGCCGCCTTTCTCGGCGTCGGCTCCTACTCCGCGGTGTGGTCTTTCAAGCTGCTGACCATGGATGTGATCCCGGCGATCATCTTCGCCATCATCATCTCCGGCCTATTCGCCCTCGCCATCGGCTACCTGAGCCTCAAGCGCTCGGGCATCTACTTCTCCATCCTCACGCTCGCCTTCGCGCAGATGAGCTACAACCTCGCCTATTCGGTGCTGACCCCGATCACCAACGGCGAGACCTCGCTGCAGCTCACCCTGCAGGATCCGCGCGTCATCGACCTCGCGCTAGCCCCGCGCGGCGCGGGCCTGCCCACGGCGAGCCTCTTCGGCACGCCCTTCACCGGCCTCGGCGGCTTCTATTTCTGCGCCGCGGTTCTGATCGTCGCCTTCTTTTTCGCGCAGAAGGTCTTCGCCTCGCCCTTCGGCATGATGCTGCGCGGCATCAAGTCCAACCAGACGCGCATGAGCTACACCGGCTTCAATACGCGCCCCTACGCCCTCACCGCCTTCGTCATCTCCGGCATGTATGCCGGCCTTGCGGGCGCACTCCTCGCCGTCACCGATCCGCTTGCCGGCGCCGAGCGCATGCAGTGGACGGCCTCGGGTGAGGTCGTGCTGATGACCATCCTCGGCGGCGTCGGCACGCTCGTCGGCCCGGTGATCGGCGCCTGGCTGATCAAGTACTTCGAGAACATCTTCTCCTCGTTCAACGAGGGCATCCTCAGCCGCTTCTTCGACTTCATCCCGGCTCCGGCCCACGACACTGTCGTCGCCATCGCCTCGAAATTTGTCGGCGAAGGCTGGCAGCTGACCCTAGGCTTGCTCTTCGTCCTCGTCGTGGTCTTCCTGCCCGGCGGCATCATGGAGGGCGTCCGCCGCATCTCGGCAATGTTCAGCCGGCGCGGAACACCCACCACACCCGGCGCCGTGCGCGCCCAGCCGGCGGAGTGATCTCATGGCCACCGCGCAACGCAACGTCGTGCTCCACGTCGACGATGTCAGCAAGAACTTCGGCGGACTGCATGCCCTCTCCGACATCGACTTCTCGGTGGAAGAAGGCACGACGCACGCCATCATCGGCCCCAACGGCGCCGGCAAGTCGACCCTGCTCAACGTCATCGTCGGCCGCCTCGCGCCGACGCGCGGTGCCGTGGTGTTCGACGGCAACGTGCTGACCGGCAAGAAGCCCTACGAGATCAACCAGGTCGGCGTCGCCCGCGTGTTCCAGACTCCCGAGATCTTCCCCGAGCTGTCGGTGCTGCAGAACGTCATGACACCCGCCTTCGCCAAGCGCGACGGCGCGTTCCGCATCAACATCCTGCGCTCGGTCGAGAACGAGGCGGGCATCCGCGACGAAGCCGAAGCCATCCTCGAGGACGTCGGTCTCTCCGGCCGCCGCCACTCGCATGCCGGCGCCCTGAGCCGCGGCGACAAGCGCCGGATGGAACTGGCCATGTGCCTCATCCAGCACCCGCGGCTGCTGCTGCTTGACGAGCCGACCGCCGGCATGAGCCGGCACGACACCAACACCACCATCGAGTTGCTCAAGAAGATCAAGGCGCGCGGCATGACGAAGGTGATCATTGAACACGACATGCATGTCGTGTTCTCCTTGGCCGACCGGATCTCCGTCCTTTCGGGCGGCAAGATCATCGCGGAGGGACTTCCCGATGAGGTACGCGGCAGCGCCAAGGTGCAGGAAGCCTATCTCGGCGGTGCCCACCGGCTGGAGGCCCACTGATGAGCGCGATCAGCATGGACACTGACCTCACCGCCACGGCCCAGCCCGCCGCCACCGCCGTCCCGCGCGAGGCCCCATTCTTCGCCGTGCGCGACCTCCACGCCTATTACGGCGAGAGCTATATCGTGCAGGGCGTCTCGCTCGACGTGCATCACGGCGAAATCCTCGCCCTGCTCGGCCGCAACGGCGCCGGCAAGACTTCGACGCTGCGCGCCATCGCCCGCGTCGACAACCCTTCGCTGAAGGCCGGTGAAATCTGGCTCGATGGCAATCCGATCCATTTGATGAAGTCCTACGAGGCCTCGCGCGCGGGCATCCAGCTGGTGCCCGAAGATCGCCGGATCATCGCCGGGCTGACGGTCGAGGAGAACCTGACCCTCGCCCAGGTCGCGCCCGGCCGCGGCTGGGAGCTCGATCGCATCTACGGCCACTTCCCGCGCCTCGCCGAACGGCGCAAGCAGGAGGGCGTGACGCTATCGGGCGGCGAGCAGCAGATGCTGGCCATCGCCCGCGCCCTGACCCGCAACATCAAGCTGCTGCTGCTCGACGAGCCCTACGAGGGCCTCGCCCCGGTGATCGTCAACGAGATCGAGAAAATCCTCAACGAGATCAAGGCGCTCGGCATCACCACCATCATCGTCGAGCAGAACGCCGTCGCCGCGTTGCGCCTCGCCGACCGGGCAGTCATCCTCGACACCGGCGAAGTGGCCTATACCGGGCCAGCCAACGCCGTCCTCGAGAACGAGGACCTGCGGCGCGAGTACCTGGCAGTCTAGACCCGCCGGGTCGGTGAGGGCGGACAACACCGAGTGCGCACGGCCGCCACCCTGATGGCAGCGTCCGGAGCACGCCAGTCGGCTTCTGAAGAATTTCTCACCTCGATGTCGATTGCACCGACCATCGCTCGTCGTGTTCATGAACGGTGACCATCTCGGAACCGGCACGAACAAGGGACATTCCATGCGCAAGCTCACCGCAGGCTTCTTTCACTCCGTCGATGGCGTCATCCAGTCTCCCGACCAGTGGCAGTTCGATGCCTTCGACGACGAACTCGGTGCCCTGCTGGGTGAAACCATGCCGAAGATCGATACGGTCCTCCTGGGCCGCATCGGCTGGCGGGAATGGGCGGGGTACTGGCCGACGGCCTCTGCCGACGCCGACTTTGGGGCCTTCATCAACAACATGCCCAAATACGTCGCCTCCCGCACGCTGAAGCAGGAAGACCTGTCGGTCTGGCAGAACTCGACCCTCATCACCGGCGACGTCGTGGAGTTCGTGCGCGACCTCAAGAACCAGCCCGGCGGCGAAATCGCCGTGATGGGCGGCGTCTCGCTGGCCCGTCAGCTGTTCTTCGCCGGTCTGCTCGAGGAACTGACGCTGATCACCCACCCGGTGGTCGCCGGCAAGGGCAAGCGCATGTTCGAGCCCACCGATCCGGTGACCCGCCTCAAACTCAAAAAGAGCTTCTCCACGTCGAAGGGCAACGTGGTGTCCGTCTACGGCCTCAAGCCCGAATAAGCAAAAGGAGCCCGCGCATCACGAGATGCGCGGGCCCTAAACTCATCGTCGTTCGAGCCTAGAAGCTGAACTTCAGGCCGGCGAGAACGGTGCTCACCGGGATGCTCAGGCCCTGGTCGCCCGAACCCTCGTAGTTGCTATTGTCGAACGTGTCCTGGAAGCGGTACTCGGCCACTGCCGTGATGTTGTCCGTCAGCTTGGCGCCAACGCCGGCGATGACCTGGTAGCCGAAGCTGCCGTAGTCGGCCGAACCGCCCGACCAGTCCTCGTTGCCCCACACATAGCCGAGGCCGACCGCGCCGTAGATGCTGAAGGTGTCGTTCAGTGCAACGGTGTACTTGGCGTTGGCCATCAGGCCGAGCGTCGAGTACGTGTCATCGCTGTCGTGGGCGTAGTTCCGCGACGAGTAGAGCAGATCGGCTTCCAGCGACAGGCCATCGACAACCACGACGCCGGCGGTCGCCGCGAAGCTGTAGCCGAAGTCGGTCTCGGACTCGCCGTCGACCGAGCCGTTCCAGTAGTAGGTGACGTCCAGATCCTGGGCGACCCCGCCCAGCAGCTGGAAATAGATACCGCTGTTGACGAAGCTGGTATCAGGGGCCACCGGAGCCTCCTCGACGAGGAGATCGGCAGCCTGGGCCCCAACGGCCCCGGCCAGCATAACGGCGCTGGCCAATAGAATAGAACGCATTATCAGTTCCTGGACGCGAAAGCCCCCCGCGTCGGCGCGCTGATGCCACACCAATCGTGAAAATACTGTAGCAGCGGTGCAACTGAGCGCGATTTCCCAAACAGATTCAACGCCTGCCGCGCAAGAAAAAGGGCCCGCACGCCATGCGCACGGGCCCCAGAACTCATGAGTCCCGGCCGGATCACCCCGCGGCAGTGTAGGCTGTCTTCACCTGGGTGAAGAACTCGGCAGCGTACTTGCCCTGCTCCTTCGGGCCGTAGCTCGAGCCCTTGCGACCACCGAACGGCACGTGGAAATCGACGCCCGCGGTCGGCACGTTCACCATCACCATGCCGGCTTCCGCGTTGCGCTTGAAGTGCGTCGCGTACTTGAGCGAGGTGGTGACGATGCCGGCCGAGAGACCGAAATCGGTGTCGTTGGCGACGGCGAGGGCTTCCTCGTAGTCCTTCACGCGGATCACCGCGGCCACCGGCCCGAAGATCTCTTCGCGCGAGATGCGCATCTGGTTGTTCGCCTCGGTGAACAGCGCCGGCTGCAGGAAGTAGCCCGGGTTGTCACCCTTCACGAGATCGCCGCCGGCGACGAGCTTGGCGCCCTCGCCCTTGCCGATCTCGATATAGTCGGTGGCCTGCTTGAGCTGGCCGGGATCGACCACCGGGCCGATCTGCGTGCTCTTGTCGAGCGCGTCGCCGACCTTGAGGTTGCGGATGCGCTCGGTCAGCGCCGCGACGAACTTGTCGTGGATGCCTTCCGTCACGATAAGGCGCGACGACGCGGTGCAGCGCTGGCCGGTCGAATAGAACGCGCTCTGCGCCGTGCTTTCCACGGCCACCGCGAGGTCGGCGTCATCGAGCACGATGGTCGGGTTCTTGCCGCCCAGCTCGAGCTGCAACTTGCGCATCACCTTGACGCTGGCCGCGGCCAGGCGACGGCCGGTGTTCACCGAGCCGGTGAAGGTCTGTGCCACGACGTCCTTGCTGTCGAGCATGGTCTGGCCGACGACCGAGCCCTTGCCCATCACGAGGTTCAGCACGCCCTTGGGCAGCCCGTTCCGGTTCAGCATCTCCACGATTGCCCACGAGCAGCCCGGCACGAGGTCGGCCGGCTTGAACACCACGGTGTTGCCGTAGGCGATGGCCGGCGCGATCTTCCAGGCCGGAATGGCGATCGGGAAGTTCCACGGCGTGATGATGCCTACCACGCCAATCGGCTCGCGGGTCATCTCGACGCCGACGCCCGGACGCACCGACGGTACGCTCTCGCCCGTGAGGCGCAGCACTTCGCCGGCAAAGAACTCGAAGATCTGGCCGGCGCGGGTCACTTCGCCAATGCCCTCGGCCAGCGTCTTGCCCTCTTCGCGGCTGAGCAACTCGCCCAGTTCCTGCTTGCGCGCGAAAATCTCGTGCGCGGTCTTCGACAGGATTTCCCAGCGCTGCAGGATCCCGGACTGCGACCAGGCCGGGAACGCCGCCTTGGCTGCCGCGATGGCGTTCAACGTGTCCTCTACGGTCGCGCGGGCGTAGACGCCCACCACCTCGTTGGTGTTGGACGGGTTGATGTTGTCCACCCCATCGCCGCCGACCCATTCGCCGTTGATGAGGTTCTGGTGCAGTTCGGTCATGGGGTGCTTCCTTCGTTAGGTTGCGTGTATATGCACGGCGGGCGGGTCCTTCTCAAGGCCGCCTCACCAAAAGTATGACTATTGTTCCGCCCTACAGCAGGCCGGCCTTGGCGAGGTCGCGCAGCAGGTGGCTGGTGCCATAGGTCCACGGCGCCGCTTCGGTTGCGAGGCGTACCGTATTGGAGAGCGTGCCGAGCGAGGGCGTCGAGATCGACACCACGTCGCCCACCTTGTGGGTAAAGCCCTTGCCCGCGCCACCGCGATCCTTCACCGGCGCAAACATGGTGCCCGTGTAGAGCACGAAGCCATCGGGATACTGATGGTGCCGGCCGATCGAGGCCGACACCAGCGCTTCCGGGGAGCGCGAGATCTGGCTCAGGTTGGAAACGCCGGTAAGCTCGAACCCGTCCTCGCCGGTGACGCTCAGCGCGATATCGGCCTGCTTGACCGTCTCGATGGTGAACTTGCCGTCGAACAGGCGGATGAAGGGCCCAAGCGAAGCCGAGGCGTTGTTGTCCTTGGCCTTGCCGAGCAGGAGCGCCGAGCGCCCTTCGACGTCGCGCAGGTTCACGTCATTGCCCAGCGTCGCGCCGACGATCTTGCCGGTGGACGCAACCACCATCACCAGCTCGGGCTCGGGATTGTTCCATTCCGAGATCGGCAGGATGCCGACGTCGGCGCCGTAGCCCACCGAGGCCATGGGCTGGCACTTGGTGAAGATTTCCGCATCCGGCCCGATGCCCACTTCGAGATACTGGCTCCACACGCCACGCGCGATCAGGGTCTTCTTGACCTCCATCGCGGCCGGCGAGCCGGGCTCGAGCTGGCTGAGGTCGGTACCCACCAGGGTCAGGATGTCCTTGCGCAGGGCGTCAGCCTTGGCCTTGTCGCCGCGTGCCTGCTCCTCGATCACGCGCTCGAGCAGCGACACGACGAACGTCACGCCCGCCGCCTTCACCGCCTGCAGGTCGATCGGCGACAGCAGCGAGGCCTCGTTGAGGTTGATCTTGCCCGACCACGAATTGGCGAGCAGCAGGTGCAGGCTGCCGACGACCGGGCCCTGGACCGAGCGGACATAGCCCGCAGGATCATCTTGCTCTGCGATGTCGCGCGAGGTCGGTGCGTCCTTGGAGGTGATGTCGATGACATCGCCGTCGCGCACGGTCACGACGCGCGGATGGTCATGGCCCGGAACGCGGGCGCGCCCCAGCAAGACGCCTTCGGTCGGAACGATCGGATTGGCCATGGCATCCCCCTCGGTTTGGCGGCCGCTACCTAACCCGTCGCTCCGAACACTGTCCAGTCAGGGTCGAGGTACGTACCTCCAACTTTCGTTCGATTCCTTCCCAAGGATGCTCCGGCGGCAGGCGTCCAAGGTCATGAAGCGGCGTTCAATTCCCGTTCAGCTACGCCGCACTAACACCCGATTGGCTGGGCAAACTGACCCAGCCATAGGCCACAAGGAGAGACGCATGCGTCCGTTTACCGCCGCCCTCATTCCCCTGCTGCTCGCAACTGCCCTGTCCGCGGCCCCTGCCCTGGCGCAGGATACCAGCGGCACCATCTCCATCAGCGGCATCGGCGAAGTTTCGGGCGCGCCCGACACCGCCTTCATCAACTCCGGCGTGACCACCCAGGGCGCTACCGCCAAGGAAGCGCTCGATGCGAACACCAAGGCGATGGCCGACCTGCTCGAGACGCTGAAAGCCGCTGGCATCGAAGCCCGCGACATCCAGACGTCCGGCTTCTCGGTCAACCCGAACTATGTCTATTCCGATGCCCGAGACGCTAACGGCTACCAGCTGCCGCCGAAGATCAACGGCTATCAGGTGTTCAACACCGTCAACGTCCGCGTTCGCGACCTGGCGATCCTGGGTAGCGTGCTCGACAAGTCGGTGAGCGTCGGCGCCAACACCGTCAATGGCATCAGCTTCACCCTCGCCGATCCGAGCAAGCTCTATGACGAGGCCCGCAAGCTCGCCTTCGCCGACGCGCAGAGGAAGGCCGAGCTCTATGCCGGCATCGCCGGCGAGGAACTTGGCGGCATCCGCAACATCACCGAGGGCCAGGGCTTCGTTCAGCCGCCGCAGCCCTACATGATGAAGGCCATGGCACAGGATTCCGCTGGCGCCGTCCCGATCGCCACGGGCGAACTCAGCTACCAGATCAACGTCCAGGTCACTTGGGACCTCGACGACTGAGGACCGGTCGGGGCGGGCCTTGGTCCGCCCCTACCCCACGAACACCTTCCACAGCATGTTCAGCCCGACAAACGTGAGGAAGGCCGCGAACGCCAGTTTCAGCGTCCGCTGCTGCAGCCTGTGTGCCAGCGCCGCACCGATGGGCGCGCAGAGCGCAGCAATGACGCCAATCAGCGCCAGCGCGGGTAGATTGATGAAGCCGAGGCTCAGCGGCGGCCGGCCCTCGACGCTCCAGCCCGAGATGATGAAGCCCACCGTCCCCGACAGCGCGATGAACACGCCGATCGCGGCGCCCGTGCCCACCGCCTTGTGCATGGTCGCGCCGAACGCATGCAGCGTTGGCACGCTCAGCGAGCCGCCCCCGACACCCATCAGCGCAGAGATGTAGCCGACAACCGCCGCCGAGATGCGATGGGTCAGCGCCGACCCGCCGAGATGCCCCATCAGTCGTTCCTGGAACGGCAGCAGGATGTTGGCGGCAATGAACAGCGCCATGACGCCGAACACGACGCGCAGCACGTTGCCGCTGTAGAGCCCCGCCATCAGGCCGCCGATCAGCGTCGAGGCGACGATAACCGGCGCCCAGAGCTTCAATACGTCCCGGTCCACCGCGCCGCGCTTGTCATGCGCCCGGGCGCTGGCGATGCCGGTGGGGATGATGATCGCCAGCGACGTCCCGACCGCGACATGCTGCACAACATCGCTGTCGTAGCCCATCAGCGCCAGCGCCGCGGCCAGGGCCGGAACGATGATCGCACCGCCACCGATGCCGAGCAGTCCAGCCGCGATGCCGGACACGACACCCGTGGCGGCAAGGCCCAGGACGAACGGCAGGTATGTCGAGATCAGTTCCATGGCCCCGAGCAATGCCATGCCGGGCTGTCCGCCCCAAGGCGGAAGCGAACCCTTTCGTCCAGTATTCGCCGAAAGCAGCAAGGCACGCTGCGGGCCGGCTAGAGCGGGAACGGCAATCCGTAGGCCTCGACCAGATTGCGAATCTGTCGATCGTTGCCGCCATGAGTGACGTTGACGTTGGCCAGCGTCTGGCGCTGGGTTCCCGGCCACGACCACCGGTCGGGCGCATCAGGCGCCACGAGCACGCGCGTACCCGCTCGCGCCGACATCCATTTCAGCCACAGGTCGTCGGCCCTGGGGGAGAACCGACGGTACGCGTCGAGATCCATCACATCGGGGTGGAGGGACCCTGGCGGATAGAGGACGCCGGCGGTGCCCCTGGGCAGCAGCATGTCGCTCTCCCCGCCGCGATGGAGCGGCCACTCACCGTAGGGCGCGAGGCCCCCCGATCCGTCGCTGAGCATGCGCCGCGCGCTGTAGCAGACGATCCGACCGGGCGCTCCGGCGCTTGCTGCCACCAGCCCCTCCAGCCATCTCGGCGGATAGTAGCAGTCGTCATCGGCCGTGACGGCGGTTGCCTCCGGATAGGCCTCCAGCGTGTGCACGATCTTGCTGAACGGACCTACGTCGTCGCACGGCAGGATCGAAAGCCCGTGCCGCTCCAGGGTGCGAACGCTCGACGGCAGGGTCCGCACCGACTCACGATCGATCCACAACACCAGTGCATCCGGCTTCAGCGTCTGGCGCATCAGTGCCTTGATGGTCAGCGCCAAAGCCTCGAACCTCGGCGGATACGAGGTGAGCGACACGACCAGGGGCTGGTCGCCGCCATGCGGCCGGCCAGACATGCGTGGAGGGGAGAACCGTGTCCGCACCCCTGTCAGGGTGCGCGCCAGAGGCCGGAAGGCCTTGCCTAAAAACAACGTGTAACCAGATACGCTAAAAAGAAGAATGGCGTACCTAGAGCACCACAAACGTGTCGACCAAGTGGCCTTGCGAACCGAATGACCGGATAGCCACCCGGTGTCGCACTCATGCCACGATTAGCCCTTCCTGTCCGAGTTACCGGGAACCCCGACTCGCCGAGGGCGTTGGGGCCCGACGGGGGAATGTCACCACACTGCAGAAGGTCTGCCGGCCGTTCAGGTTCGGTTCAGCAGGACAGCGTCACTTCTCAAGCAACTGACTCCAAGAAAAGGACAAAACCCATGCGCATTCGAAACTGGCTCCTTACGGGCACCAGTCTCGCGGTTCTCGCATTGGTCCCAAGCGCCGCGTTTGCCCAGCAGGCCGAATACCAGGCCCTTCAGGACGCGCAGGCCTCGGGCGACGCAGATGCCATCTCCAACGCCGAGCAGGCCCTCACCGAGGCCTGCATCGTGAACGGCTATTCCAGCGTCCAGGAATGTATCGCCGCCATCACCGGTGGTGGGCAGCCAGTTGCGGACCCGCAGGCCGACGCTGACGCCCAGGCTGCCGCGGAGGCTCAGGCCGCTGCCGAGGCACAGGCCGAGGCGGACGCAAAGGCTGCCGCCGAGGCACAGGCCGAAGCCGACGCCAAGGCCGCCGCCGAGGCGCAGGCTGAGGCCGATGCCAAGGCCGCCGCCGAAGCTCAGGCCGAGGCAGACGCAAAGGCTGCCGCCGAAGCTCAGGCTGAGGCCGACGCAAAGGCAGCCGCCGACGCACAGGCCGAGGCAGACGCCAAAGCTGCTGCCGACGCACAGGCCGAGGCCGACGCAAAGGCAGCCGCTGACGCACAGGCTGAGGCAGACGCAAAGGCCGCTGCCGAAGCGCAGGCCGCAACCGACGCGCAGGCCGCCTTTGTCGCCGAGCTTCAGGCCGCAGTCGATGACTACCAGGCTGCCCTGAACCTCGCCGCGACCGACTACGACGCTGCCAAGGCGCAGGCCGACACGGCCGCTGCCAAGATCCAGCAGCTCTGCACCGACAACGGCTACCCAGACATCCAGTCGTGCATCGGCCAGGAACTCCCGCCGCTGCCGCCCCCGCCGGCGCCCGCGGCTGAAGAGCCCGCCGTTCCGGCCGAGCAGCCTGCCGCCGAACAGCCGGCTGAGCAGCCCGCGACCGAACAGCCTGCTGCCGAGCAGCCGGCTGAAGTCGGCCCGACCGATGTCCCCGCCGACGCCGATGCGGCGAACCCGCAGCAGGCCGCACTCGACCAGCTTGGCACTGCGGTCGAACTCTACAATGTCGGCATCGGCCAGCTGCAGAACGGCGATCCGGCCGGCCAGTCGA
Organism: Pseudomonadota bacterium; assembly: GCA_023393475.1. Classification (GTDB taxonomy): domain Bacteria; phylum Pseudomonadota; class Alphaproteobacteria; order Rhizobiales; family Devosiaceae; genus Devosia_A. The sequence goes on along the minus strand of JAEWLC010000072.1, from coordinate 65,263 downwards.
CCATCGACGCGGCCAACAACCAGTTCGCCCAGATCTGTGCGGCTCTTGGCACCAACGACATCGCGCAGTGCCTGGCGGACAACGGCATCACCCTGCCGCCCGTCCCCGAAGTGCCCGCCGCAACGCCGGCCCAGCCGCCGATCGCGGAACTGCCGGGTGCCAACGAGGAAGTGACGCCGCAGGCGACCGAAGTGCTGCCTGAGAACGTTGCGCCGGAAGCGGCTGCCTTCGTGCTCGACAGCGCCAAGGACGTCTCGAGCGACATCGCGACCGGCAACACTCCGCCGGAGCAGCCCCAGCCGCCGGCCGAGCCGGCTGCCCCACCCCCGACCGACGACAAGGCCGCCCAGGCCGACATCGCGCCGGTTCAGGTGGAATCGCTGGCCAAGACCCAGGGCGAGCAGATCGACTTCGCTGCCCTACCGCCGGTCGAAGTGCCGCAGAACGTCACCATCATCAACAACGTGACGAACGTCACCAACACGACCACCACCAACACCACGGTGAACAACACCACCAACAACACGACCATCAACAATGGTGGTGGTCAGGGTGGTAACCAGGGTGGTGGCCCGCGTCCGGGTCGTCCGGATGGCCAGGGCGGGGGCAACAACTACACGAACTCCGGCTTCATCTTCCAGATTGGCGTCAACCTGGTGATCTCGAACCCGGCCCAGGATTTCGACCGCATCCGCGACAGCGATGAGGACGAGGTCTACTACCAGCGCCTGCCGGGCGGCCGTGTGAAGGAAACGATCGAGCGTCCGAATGGCGTGCAGATCGTCACCATCCGCGATCGCTGGGGCAACGTGCTCAAGCGCTCGCGCATCATGCCCGACGGCCGTGAGTACATCCTCGCCTACTACGACGAGGACAACTACGACGATGACGACTACTTCAACAACTGGCGCGACCCGGGCGACGACCTGCCCCCGCTGCGTCTGACGATCCCGATCCGCGACTACGTGCTCGACGCCGACTATGCCGACGAGGACGACGTCGAGGGCTTCTTCGCCGAGCCGCCGGTGGAGCGCGTGAAGAAGATCTACACGATCGAGGACGTGAAGCGGTCTGCCCGCCTGCGTGACTCGGTGCGCCGCATCGAAGTGGGTAGCCTCACCTTCGACACCGGTGCCGCGACCATCTCGCGTACCCAGGTCGGCGCCCTCAGCAAGGTGGCCAACGCCATGCTGAAGCTGCTCGAGAAGAACCCAGGCGAGGTGTTCCTCATCGAAGGCCACACCGATGCCGTGGGTAGCGACCAGTCCAACCTCATCCTGTCGGACGCCCGTGCCTCCACGGTCGCCCGCATCCTCACCGACTTCTACGACGTGCCGCCGGAGAACCTGGTCACCCAGGGCTACGGCGAGCGCTACCTGAAGGTGAAGACGGATCTGGCCGAGCCGATCAACCGCCGCGTGGTGCTCAAGCGCATCACCCCGCTGGTCACCGTCGCCAACAACTGAGTTCGGCGCATGAGACAGGAAGGGCCGGGATCACTCCCGGCCCTTTCTTTTGCTCCTAAGGCCGATGCGAGCCCTGGTAACAGCAGCTCCCCCCCTGCGGCACCCGATCCACTTGCCACCACGGCGGTTTCCGCTATCCCTTGCACCGACCAACAACCGGAGCCAGCATGCCCAAGCGTCTCGAACTCATCATCGAAGGTGTGATCCTCGCCTCGCGCTGGCTGCTGGTCCTGTTCTATCTCGGGCTAGCGCTCGCCCTCGCCGTCTACGCGGCCACCTTCGGTGTGAAGCTGTGGGATTTCGTCACCCACGTCTTCAACATCGAAGAGTCCGACGCGATCCTCAAAATGCTGGGCCTCATCGACGCGGCGCTCGTCGCCAGCCTAGTGGTCATGGTCATCATTTCCGGCTACGAGAACTACGTCTCGCGCTTCGATGACGACGCTTCCGTGCACTGGCTCGGCGAAATCGACGCCGGCTCGCTGAAGATCAAGGTGGCCTCGACCATCGTCGCCATCTCGTCGATCCACCTGCTCCAGATTTTCCTCAACGTCGGAACTCAGACCAGCGAACACCTGATGTGGTACACGCTGATCCACCTGGCATTCGTCGCCTCCGCCCTGTTCCTTGCCTATATCGATCGCGTCTCGGCCCAGACCAAGCTGATCGGAAAGGGCGGAAAGGCGGATAAATCCGCAAAATCGCCGGCAAAGTCGGCGTCCGGGGACACGATTTCCTCCTCCCCCGCGGAGTAAAACTGCAAGCTACGCCAATTGTTTACCGGGCGCCCCTGAATCAAAATCGCAAATGATCAAGCCTGCGGGAACGTTTGCCGCAGGACCCGCGTTCTTGTCGCCATACGGTACTCAAACAAAGGAGCTTGATCATGGCTGTCCCCGAACGCGATACCGTCTACTCGACCGACGATGGTCTGAACCGCACCACTACGACTTACACCCGTGAGTCGAGCGCAACTGGCTGGTTCGTCGGCATCATCGTGGCGCTGGCCCTTCTGGCCATCGGCTACCTCGTCTTCTCGGCCAATTCGGGTCCGTCGACCACGTCGACGACCGTGAACAATACGCCGGCTATCGAGGCTCCCGCCACGACCACTGAGCCTGCTCCCATGACCGAGGCTCCGGCCACCGGTACCGAGGCCACTCCGATGGCTCCGGCGACCGACGCGGCTCCGGCCGCCCCGGCTGATGCGGCTCCGGCTGATGCGGCCCCTGCTGCTCCGGCTGACGCTGCCCCGGCTACCGAGGCTCCGGCCGCTCCGGCTCAGTAAAGCCAGATCGATCCCATTCAATTTTTGGGTCGAACAAGAAACGGACGGCACACGTCCACGCTTCGGTCCTCCCTCCGAAGCAACCTTTGGCCCCGGCTCCGCGCCGGGGCTTTTTCGTTGTCCGATGGCCAACGTGGGAGCCACGGCGGCAATTATCGGGGCTGCGCGCTCTTGTCATCCTTGTACCGTCGCCCCCCGCTACCTAACTGCCTTTCAAAGACAATAGGGAGGAACCCATGTTCAACATCGACGGGATCATCAAGGCACTGCAGACCGATCCGAACGCGCAGCGCACCGCCATCACCGGTGCCGCCGGGCTTGCGGCGGGCATGCTCCTGTCGGGTGGCGGACTGGGCAAGATGGTCGGCAATGTCGCAAAGGTCGGCGCGGTCGCCGCCGTGGGCGGGCTCGCCTACTCCGCCTGGCAGAACTACCAGAAGAACCAGCAGGCAGCCGGAGCGGCCTCGGATGGCGCCCCTGCCCCCACGCAGGACGCCTTTGTGCCGCCGCCGCAAGCCGCCTACCAGCAGGAAGAGCTCGGCAAGACCCTCGTGCGCGCCATGATCGCCGCCGCCAAGGCGGACGGCCAGATCGACGCCGACGAGAAGCAGCGTATCTTCGCCAAGCTCGAGACCATGCCGCTCTCCTCCGAGGAGAAGGCCTTCGTCTTCGATGAACTCGGCAGCCCGCTCGATATCGATGCCGTCGTCGCGCGCGCCGATACACCCGAACACGCCGCCGAGATTTACGCCGCCTCCCTGGTCGCCATGAAGGCCGACACGGCCGCCGAGCGTGGCTACCTCGACGCGCTGGCGTTCAAGCTCAAGCTGCCGCAGGGCCTGGTCGACGAAATCCACCGCCAGGCCGGCGTCAATGCCCCCGCGCCGATCACAGGTTTCAAGGCGGACAGCTACGTTCCCAGCAGCAACGTCTGAGTTACAGGGCTGTGCGTTCTTGCTAAGGCCCGAATGCACAGCCATGTAGGGCGCACCAAACGAGGTGCGCACCATGGAAATCGGTCTCTATTCCTTTGCTGAGAATACGCCCGACCCTCTGAACGGCGGCAGGCTGCAGTCGCCGGCCGAGCGACTCAAGGACCTGCTCGAGGAGATCAAGCTGGCCGACGAGCTCGGCCTCGATTTCTACGGCCTAGGCGAACATCATCGCCCCGACTACGTCGCCTCGTCGCCGGTGACGATCCTCGCGGCCGCGGCGGCCATCACGAAGCGCATCCGGCTCTCCACTGCCGTGACCGTGCTGAGCTCGGAAGATCCGATCCGGGTCCACCAGCAATTCTCGACCCTGGACCTGCTTTCCAACGGCCGCGCCGAGATCATGGCCGGCCGCGGCTCCTTCATCGAGAGCTTCCCGCTCTTTGGGCTGGAGCTCGATCACTACGATGAGCTGTTCGAGGAAAAGCTGGCCGAACTGCTGAAGATCCGCGAAGGCGGCAAGGTGGAGTGGCCCGGCTCCGAGCACACCAAGCCGATCCCCGGCCTCGCCGTCTATCCCAAGCCCATCCAGGATCCGCTGCCGCTCTGGATCGCCGTCGGCGGCACCCCGAACTCGGTGGCGCGCGCCGCCTACTACGGCCTGCCCCTGATGATCGCCATCATCGGCGGCAATCCCGAGGCCTTCCAGCAGTTCACCCAGCTCTACCGGCTGACGGCGGAGAAGGTCGGCCACGACCTCGCAAAGATGCCGATCGGGATCTCATCGCACGGCTTCATCGCCGAGAACTCGCAGGATGCGCTCGAGATTGCCTTCCCGGCGCACCACGAAGCCATGAGCCGCATCGGCCGCGAACGCGGCTGGCCGCCGACCACCCGCGCCCAGTTCGAAGCCGGGGCCAGCCCCTCCGGCGCCTATTTCATGGGCTCGCCGCAGCAGGTCATCGACAAGATCCTGCAGCAGCACGAGTGGTTCAAGCACGACCGCTTCGGCCTGCAGGTGAGCGTAGGCACCCTGCCCCACGACAAGGTCATGAAGGCGATCGAACTGTTCGGAACGGTGGTGAAGCCGGCGGTGAACAAGGCGCTAGCGGGCTAGGCGTTCACTGGCGACAAGAGGCACGATGTTGCCTCGGACAGCGCCGGTGAGGATGGCGGCAAGGTGGTTTCTCAGGCCACACCAAGCGCCCCTGCCCCTACTTCCCGCTGCGCTTGATCGACTTGATCTGCAGCGGCGGCACGCCGGACTTCTCGGCGATCGTCTGGTCCTGCTCCATGATCGCAGTCTTGGCGGGCTCGTCGCCATCGAGGCCGCCGAGGACATCCGCCGGCACCTTGCGGTTGGAGCGCTGGCTGCCGTCTTCGTAGATCACGTCGAACAGCACGAATTCGCTGCGGGGGGTCGGCTTCTTGGCCATATCGGACTCCATTCGCCCCGAGGGCGAAGCTACCGACAAAACGCCGGCGAAATGTTGCGGGTTGCAGGCGGCGGTCAGCGGTAGATCGCGTCGCCCTGTTCGTCGATGATCTGCCGGCCCTTGGCGAGGGCGAAGCTCACCACGTCTTCCTTGGACGAAAAGCGGTCGGCCCGGACGAACTGGTAGGTCTTCAGCTCGTCGCCGATGGTCTTCTCGATCGTGCCGGCAAGCTGGTACTCGCTGCCGACCGCCATGGTGATCGCCTTGATCGTGTGGCCCTTGTAGCTCTCTTCGCCGACCACTGCCGGCTCGATCGACTTCGGCTCGCCACCACCACCGAACAGGTTCTTCCAGAACGACATACCGATCTCCCGCGCAGCCGCCGCCGCGAAAATGAGTGCTGCGCCTCTTCAACCGCATCGCGCGTGTGGGGGCAATCGGAATGTTGCGGACGTATCGTCACGCCAGCGTCAAATCCCGGCAGGATCAGCGCCGCCGGACGGGCTGGCGAATGACAGTCTTCAGCTTGTCGGGCGCAGTGCGGCGCGGATCGCTGATGTAGATCTCATGGTGGTGGCCTGTTTCAACCAGCCCGTTGGCCGGCAGGAACTCGTTGTGCAGCATCGCAATCGTCGGCGCCTCGGCACTGTAGGGCCCGATGTGCATGGTCTGGACACTGAGGCCTTCCTCGAACGTCTCCAGCCGCAGGCTGCCGGGAGGTTCGCCGAGCTTGCCCCTCGCCTTCTCGAGCGCCGTCGCGAAACGCGCCGCGTCGATCCAGTCGGGCTGCATGATCATGGCGGTCCACAGCCACTTGCTCTTGTCGTTGGCAGTAAAGCTCGACATGTCCTCGGCCCACCACAGCGCCTCGAGCGGCGCCACGCCGTAGTCGCGCCCTTCCGCCTTCGAGGCGAATTTCAGAGTGTAGCTCATCGTGTAGAGCCACTGCACCGCCGCGCTGTACTCGGCAGCCGTGTTCGGGTCGCCCTTGCCGTCCACTTTGATGAAGCGGAGCGTCGGGACCTCGACCACCACGAACTTGCCCACCGGCGGCTGCCAGTAGGCCTTCATCAGCTTCTTGAAGTCGACCTTCTCCACCGTCAACCTCCCCGGCCGACGAGCCAGTTCACGATCAAGCCGGACAGGGGAAAGTAGATCGTTTCGGAGATGACACCTGCAATGGCTTCCTCCCAGGAATAGTCGGGCGCAATCGCCTGCCCGACCTCGCCGATCGCGAACATCAGCCACCAGATGCCGGCATAGAGCAGCCACTGCCCGCCGAAGACATCCCTTGCCAGGTAGAACAGCACAACGAACGCAATGGCCGTACCCAGCTTGGAGACTGCGGTACTCACGAGGAACAGCCCCGGCGACCCGCCCGGCGGCTGCAACCCGGTCACCGCGGAAAACGCGCCGTATACCAGGATCGGGACGATGAAGATCACCGCCCATACCAGTGCGACGCCAACGACAGCCTTCATTTCCATAGCCGCCTCCTCATCCTGAGGGGCAGCTTCGCACGAGAAGCTCGAGCTCGATTGAGGAAGGTCAAGCGGCAGACGCTGATGAGCGGAAAAGAAAAGGGCCGCTTTCGCGGCCCCTTGATCAGTTGTCGAGGAAGCTGCGGAGCTTCCGGCTGCGGCTCGGATGCTTGAGCTTCCGGAGCGCCTTGGCCTCGATCTGGCGGATACGCTCGCGCGTCACGCTGAACTGCTGGCCGACTTCTTCGAGCGTGTGGTCGGTGTTCATGCCGATGCCGAAGCGCATGCGCAGCACGCGCTCCTCGCGCGGCGTCAGCGACGCCAGCACACGGGTCGTCGTTTCGCGCAGGTTCGACTGGATCGCGGCGTCGATCGGCTGGATCGCGTTCACGTCCGGGATGAAATCGCCGAGGTTCGAATCTTCCTCGTCGCCGATCGGCGTCTCGAGCGAGATCGGTTCCTTCGCGATCTTCAGGACCTTGCGGACCTTGTCTAGCGGCATCTGGAGCTTCTCGCTCAGCTCTTCCGGGGTCGGCTCGCGGCCGATCTCGTGGAGCATCTGGCGGCTCGTGCGGACGATCTTGTTGATCGTCTCGATCATGTGCACCGGAATACGGATGGTGCGCGCCTGGTCGGCGATCGAACGGGTTATCGCCTGGCGGATCCACCAAGTGGCGTAGGTCGAGAACTTGTAGCCGCGGCGGTACTCGAACTTGTCCACCGCCTTCATCAGGCCGATGTTGCCTTCCTGAATGAGATCAAGGAACTGCAGGCCGCGGTTCGTGTACTTCTTCGCGATCGAGATCACGAGGCGGAGGTTGGCTTCAACCATCTCCTTCTTGGCGATTGCGGCTTCGCGCTCGCCCTTCTGCACCTTGTGCACGATGCGGCGGTACTCGGCGATATCGAGGCCCGTCTCGTTGGCAAGCGTGGTGATCTCACCGCGGATTTCGTTGATGGTGTCGACTTCACGCTTGGCGAACTCGGTCCAGCCCTTGCCGCCGAGCTCCGAGATGGTGCCGACCCAATCCTGGTCCAGTTCGCTGCCGTAGTGCGCCTTGAGGAAATCCTCCCGTTTGACGCCGTAGGTCTCGGCGAGGCGCAGCAGGCGGCCTTCGAAACGAACGAGGCGCTTGTTGATGTCGTAGAGCTGCTCGACGAGGCTCTCGATACGACCTTGGTTGAGGCTCAGCGACTTGACGTCGGTGATGACTTCCGAGCGCAGGCCTTCGAGCTTCTTGAGGTCGGATGCGGTCGCGGGAGCGGCGCCGGCGAGACGATCCTCGGCGTGCTGGTCCTGGAGCTTGCGCATCTTGCCGTAGGCCTCGGCGATGCGATCGAACGTCGCCACAACCTGCGGCTTCAGTTCGGCCTCCATCGCGCTCAGCGACAGCGAGTTCTCGAAATCGTCATCCTCTTCCTCGACCGGATCCTGCGGCGCCTGCGGTTCCTCGGGGACGTAATCGTCCTCGTCGTCGCCGCTACGCGGACGCGGTGCCGGCTTGGCCTTGGCTGCGGCGCGCGGGTCTTCGCGCTTCTCGGGCGGGCGCTCGGCTTCCACCGGCATCACCGGCGCTTCGCGCTTGGCGTCGGGGCCAGCATAGGTGGCCTCGAGGTCGATGATGTCGCGCAGCAGAATTTCGGCGTTCGCCAGCTGGTCGCGCCAGATGATGATGGCCTGGAAGGTCAGCGGGCTCTCGCAGAGGCCCTCGATCATCGTCTCGCGACCGGCCTCGATGCGCTTGGCGATGGCGATTTCGCCTTCGCGGCTGAGCAGTTCCACCGAGCCCATTTCGCGCAGGTACATGCGCACCGGATCGTCGGTACGGTCGCTGCCTTCGCGGGTGTTGGACTTGGATGCAACCGCGGTGCCGGTACGCTCGGCAATCTCGGTCGACTCTTCTTCCGCCGTATCGGGCTCCGCCTCTTCGACCTCGTCCTCGTCGACCACATTGATGCCCATGTCGGAGAACATCGCCATGATGTCCTCGATCTGCTCGGAGGTCACTTCCTCGGAGGGCAGAACGGCATTGAGTTCTTCGTAGGTGACGTAACCGCGCTTCTTGGCGGTCTTGATCAGCTTCTTTACCGCGGCATCGGATAGGTCGAGCAGCGGGCTATCTGGAGTCTCAGGTGCGCCGGTTTCCGGCTTCTCAACGTCTTTGGGCTTCGTCTGTGTAGCTGCCTTGGTGGCCATCTAGCTTGCTGCTCCGGGGGCCCGTGTCGGATTGGGCGCCGATAAGTCGTTAAGTGGTCACGGCTTGAAACATCGTAAAGGGAACGGCTTGCGCGACGGTTTCCGATTGGCCGTCACTTGTTCGTCATCGAGGTGATTCGCCCAAATGCGAATTCGCGCGTACCCGCCGCTTCGTCAAAAGCTGCGTGTCGCGCGACCTGATAACGAACCAAACCCTTCGATCAATGCCTCTGTGCCATCGACGGTGGTGATCTGGTTCTGGATGTCCCGCAGCCGCTCAAATGTTTCTTCGCTTGGGTCATCGCCCAGCGCCAATTCGGCTGCCTTCAGGGCCTTATTTAGCTCAACCGATTTCGAATGCAAGGCCAGCGCATGCTTTAGTCCGATCTCGGCGTCCGGATCGGCGATCTCCGCCCCCACCTGCCAGACCCCCTGCCGGGCCAGCAGATCCTGCATTTTGTCGATCGTTTCCCCGAACCCACGGGCCCCGAGCGCCCCGACAAGTGCCTCGGCGGTTATTTCGTGGTCGCGCGTCACGAGGTCGAGCAAAGCGCTTAGGAGGCTCCGCGAAGTCGGCGAGGACAGCTCGACCGAAGCAAGTGATTCGAGCCGGCTGTCCGCCAGCGCCGGATGGTTCACCAGCGTCATCAGGATTGTGGCCTCGCGCGGGGTCGCGTCGATGCCCCTGCCCGGCTTCAGCAACCGCGAGTTCCGCAGCGTATCCGACACAACGACGCGCGGGCTGCCCTTGCTGCCAAGCTGCGGGTTGGGCTTCCGGCCATACTGGCCGCCGCCGCGGCCACCACGCTGGTTGTCGCGACTATCCCAGCGCTGCTGCCGGATCGGCGCGAAGAACGCCTGCAGCTTTTCGTCGAAGGCCTGCATGTAGTGCCGCTTGACCGACTGATCCCCGATGGCGGCCGCGCGCGCCCGCAGCCTGGCCTCGAGCGCCGCCCGTGCCTCAGGCGTCTCCGGCACGATGCCGCCCGTCTCGATGCTCCAGATCACATCGCTGAGCGAGCGCGACCGGTCGATCACCTCGGCAAAGGCGCCCCGCCCCTGCGCCTTGATCAGGTCGTCGGGATCCTGCCCCTCCGGGAGTGTAGCGATCTTCACCGTGCGGCCCGGCGCGAGATGCGGCAGCACCAGGTCCGTCGCCCGCGCGGCAGCCCGCTGTCCGGCACTATCGCCATCGAAGCACAGCACCGGCGCATCGCTCATCCGCCACAAGAGCTGCAGGTGCTCCTCGGTCAGCGCCGTGCCCATCGGCGCCACGGTGCCCTCGAAGCCGGCCGTCACCGCGGCGATCACGTCGAGATAGCCCTCGACGACGATCACCTGCTTGCCGCCTCGCGCCGCCTCGCGCGCCGTCTGGCCGTTGTAGAGGTTGAGCCGCTTCTTGAAGAGCTCGGTTTCGGGCGAGTTGAGGTACTTCGCCGGCACATCGGCCGAGAGGGCGCGGCCGCCGAACGCGATCACCTTGCCGCGGAAATCGGTGATCGGGAACATCACCCGGTTGCGGAACCGGTCATACGGCAGCGGCGATTCCTCGCGCACCACCACGAGTCCAGTGTCGACCATCTCCTGCGCCGAAACGCCGTTCGCCGCGAGATGCTCCTTGAGGCCGTTCGCGCTGTCCGGCGCATAGCCGATGCGGAACCGCGTCTGCGCCGCGGCGCTCACGCCACGATCGTGGAGATAGCCCCGCGCCCGCGCCCCGATATTGTGCCCGAGCGCCGCCTCGAAATACTGCGTCGCCAGTTCCATCACGTCGTAGAGCGAACGCCGCGCTTCCTGGCGCTTCTCCTCGCGCTCGTCGCGCGCCGGCATCGGCACGCCGGCCATCCCGGCGAGCTTTTCCACTGCCTCGGGGAAGCTCATCCCCGCCTTCTCGGTCAAGAACCGGAAGTGGTCGCCCGACACGCCGCAGCCGAAGCAGTGATAAATTCCGCGCCGGTCGTCGGCGTGGAAACTCGGGCTCTTTTCGCCGTGGAACGGGCAGCATGCCCACATGTCGCCGCGCTGTGGCTGGCTCTTGCGCTTGTCCCAGATAACGTGTTCGCCCACCACCTGCGAAATCGGCAGGCGCTGCCGGATTTCATCGAGGAAGCCGTCAGAGAAGCGCATGGCTCATACCTATGCGTTTCCCCGCGTTGCCGCCACCTCCGCCTCTCGCTACTCCCCATGTCCGGAACGCAACCCGGAGCAAGCCAGCGCCGTTCTGAGGGCGAGGGACCCGATGACAACAACGACTGCTCCTGCGAAGCACAACTGGTTCGGACGCTGGCGCGACATCGCACTGGCGACGTTCCAATCCTTCTTCCTCGAGCGCGACAACGCCCCGCGCTGTGCCGCGGTGGCCTTCTTCGGCTTCCTGTCGTTCTTCCCGGCGATCGCGACCGTTGCGCTCATCTACGGCATCGTCGCCAACCGCCAGATGGTCGCCGATACCATCGACACCGTTGGCTATGTCGTGCCGCAGATGGCGCAAGGGATCATCACCGAGCAGTTGAGCATGCTGGCCGCCCAGCCGCCTTTCACCCTCGGCCTCGGCCTGCTGGTCACGGTGCCCTTCGCACTTTGGAGCGGTTCGCGCGGCGTCGACTCCCTGCTCTACGCCATGTCCCGCATCCGCAACGAGGAGCCACGCCGCGGCTTCCTGAAGTCGCTCTTCTACGCCATCGGGCTGAGCATCGCCGGGGCTGTCTTTGTCGTCCTCGCCCTGCTTGCAGTGGCCGGCCTGCCGGCCTTGATCCCGTGGCCATCGGGCGAGGAGGTCATGATCCTCGCGCTCCGCTGGCCCGTGCTGCTCGTGCTCACCGTTCTCGTACTGGCAGTGCTCTATCGCTGGGGTCCGGATCGCCACCCGCGAAAGTTCCGCCACATCTGGCCCGGTGCCGTACTCGCGTCACTGCTCTGGTTGCTGGCCGGCGCGATCTTCTCGATCTACGTCGAGAACTGGGGCCACTACGAAGCCACCTTCGGCTCCGTCTCGGCGGCGGTCGTGCTGCTGCTCTGGCTTTACAACTCGGCACAGATCCTCGTTCTCGGTGCTGCCTTCAACACCGAGATCGAGCGCACGGATGCGAAGCAGGCCGGCTAGACCGCGACTTCCGCGCCGCGCAGCTGCCAGGCGATGTACAGCTGGAACAGCCCGTAGAGCACCATCAGCACGCCGACGATGCTCACGATCACCATTGCAGCGGTGAGCGGCATGAACAGCAGCAACAGGCCGAACACCAGATAGGCACAGGCGCTCAGGATCTCTGGCCAGAATGTTCCCTTGCTCAGCATGTCCCGGCTGACCACCGTCACGTAGAGCGCCAGGGCGCCGACGAGGAGCGACAGGATCGCGACGACGATGACCAGCGAACCGAGCCCGATTGCCCCTATGATGGCCGGGAACAGCAGCACGATGATACCGAAGAGGATGGCCAGCGCATGCCGCGTGATCGCGACGCCCATCCTCGGGCTGCTGCGGCCGCCGAACAGCAGCGCCCATATCCCGAGCGCACCGTCTGCGATGATAATGAGGCCGCCGAGCCAGACCAGAGTCGCGAGCGCCGGTCCCGGCCAGAATATTGCGAAGATGCCGCCCGCGAGCATCAGTAAACCGCGAACGCCCGCCAGAATGCTAGGCCACGCGACAGTCCCTTCACTAGCCATGTCAATCTCCTCAAGCCAGCCTCAAGCGGCCTTGGCTTCGCCCTCACCCGCCGATTTGTACATGCGCCATGCCAGCGCGAAGAGCCCGATGGCGAAGAAGATCGCCAGCACGCCGCCCAGCACCACGAACACCCAGGCCGCCGTCACCGGGAAGAACAGCAGCGCGATACCGAAGATCACATAGGCGACACCGGACAGCAGCACCGGCCAGATCCGCGCATAATGCTCGCGCTCGCGCAGGATCACCCAGATCTCCATCACGCCGACGAAGATCGACTGGAAGGCCACGAGATAGATGAGGAAGGCCGCTGTCAGCACCGTGGCGATCAGCGGCGAAATCAGGATGAGCACGCCAGTGATGATGGCGAGGACGTTCCGCACCACGTCGAACCAGAAATTGCCGGTCTTGGCGCCACCGAAGGTGAGGCTCCACAATCCGAGCACGCCGTCCACCAGCAGCAGTGCTCCGCCGAACAGCACGAGTACCACGAGCGCCTGCGCAGGGAAGATCACAGCATAGATACCGGCGAGCAGCATCAGCAGCCCTCGCAGGCCGGTAATCCAGGCCCATCTCTTTCGTGTGTCGCTGGAAATAGCCATCGGTCCGCCTCCAATGCATTGCCCTGTTTGAGATTATCCGATTTTCGACGGCGGCCAAGCTTCGACGCTCGACTTGTACGGTTGTGCACCGAAGCTTGCGTCTTTTGGGCGGAAGTGGTCTGTCCGGCCCTCGTTGCTTTGAGGATTCCCATGCCGTTCGCCATCTACGCCCTGGCACTCGCCGCTTTTGCCATCGGCTCGGCCGAATTCGTCATCTCCGGCATCCTCCCGATTCTCGCCGACGATCTTTCGGTCACCATCCCCGTGGCCGGCCTGCTGGTCACCGCCTACGCGGCCGGCGTCGCCATCGGCGGTCCGGTGCTGACGATCCTCACTTCGCGCTATTCCCAGCGCACCGTCCTGATCGGCGTCATGGCGTTGTTCACCGTCGCCCAGGTCCTCTGCGCCATCGCGCCTGATTACGGCATGCTGCTGGCGGCGCGGCTCCTCTCCTCCGTCGCCCATGGCACGTTCTTCGGCGCCGGCAACGTGGTCGTGGCCAACCTCGTGCCGCCCGAACGGCGCGGCGCCGCCTTCTCGCTGTTCATTTCCGGCATCACCATCGCCAACCTGCTCGGCCTGCCCGGTGGCAGCGCCATCGGGCTCAACTTCGGCTGGCGCACCACCTTCCTGACCGTCGCGATCCTCGGAGCCATCGCTACCGTAGTGCTGGTCTTCCGCATCCCGCAGACGCGAGGCCCCGGCGAACGCAGCGCCACCCTGAAGGCCCAGGTGCTGGAGCTTCGCCACCAGAAGGTCTGGCTCAGCTATCTCACCATCACCTTCGTCATGGTCGGCACCCTGGCCTTCGGCACATATCAGGTTCCGATCATGGAGCAGGTGACCGGCATCGCCCCGGGCATCGTGCCGATCTACCTGCTCATCGGCGGCCTTGGCTCTGTCCTCGGCATCTATCTCGGCGGTCGCGGCACCGACTGGAAGCCGATGCCGACGCTGATCGCGGTCCTGCTGCTGCAGGCCTTCTTCTTCTTCACCATGCTCTTCGCCATGCACGACCAGGTGTGGATGACGGTGAACCTGCTGATTACGTCCATCCTGGGCTTCGCCTTCTCCACGCCGCTGCAGGCCCGCGTCATCACCGCCGCCCAGGCCGCGCCAAACCTCGCCTCCGCCCTGATCTCCACCGCCTTCAACATCGGCATCGCCGCCGGCGCCGCCATCGGCGCCGCCCTGATCAGTGCCGGCGTCAGCTATGCCGACATCCCGACGGTGGGGGTGATCTCGAGCCTCCTGGCCGCCGGAACCGCCACGATTTCCTGGCTTCTCGAGCGTCGAGAGCAATCCGCGCTGGCTGTCCAGGGGTAGCGGACGCCGGTTCCTTAACCATTGCGGCCGCCAGTTGTCCGCAACTGGTATGCTTTCGGTATGATGCGACCTCGACTCATCAGCCGAAATGACGCGCCGTGCTCGACCAGACCTCCTTGCTCATCGCCATAGGATTTTCGGCAACGGCGCTGATGCTGACGCTGGTCATCACCTGGCTGGGCAGCAGGACCGATCGCTACCTGCTCAGCTGGGGCCTCGGCCTCGGACTCGTGGCGCCGGGATCGATGCTCTACGGCTGGTTCGAGAGCTACGACCCGCTGCTGCAGTTCGGCTCGTTCGTGCTGCTGATCGGCGGCTTTGCCTTCATCTATGTCGGCAGCGCCCAGTTCTCCGCCGCCCACACGCCGTGGCGTGCCGCGCTGCGCGGCTGGGCCGTTACCACGGCTGTGATGGGGATCCTCTTCGCGGTGGGCCTGTCCGGCGTCGCGACCATCGTCATGAACGTCTCCGCTTCGGTGTTCTTCATGGCCGCCGGCCGGGAACACTGGATCGCCCGTTCGAACAAGCCCGCTGCCATGCTGGCCAAGTCCGCACTCTACGGCACCACCTCGGTTACCTTCGCCCTATGCGCCATGGCGCTGTTCGTCACGGGGCAGTGGACGCTGGAAGCGCGGCCGCAGAACTGGGCCGAGGACCTCAACTCGATTGCCCTCCTCGCCTCGCTTGCCGCTGCCGGCGCCGTGACGATGGCTCTGCATCAATTCCGCACCACCGAGGCGCACCGCCGCCTGGCTCTGACCGACCCGCTGACCGGCCTGCTCAACCGACGCGCCCTGTTCGAGCTGGCGGGTACCATAGCGCTGGCGCCGTCGACCGGCGTGATCATGCTCGATCTCGATGACTTCAAGACGATCAACGATCGCTTCGGCCACGCCGTTGGCGACGGGGTCCTGATCCGTTTCTCGACCATCCTCTCCGCCGCGCTCGGTCCGCACGACAGCGCGGCCCGCATCGGTGGCGAAGAGTTCTGCCTGCTCCTGCACAAGACCGACGCGGTGACAGCCCACGCCATTGCCGATGGCATACGCCGCGCGCTCGAGGCCACCGACTCCCTGCCCGACGGCTATGGTCCGCCCACGGTAAGCGCCGGCATCGCGATCACCTCGCCGCAGCCGCAGACTTTCGATGAACTGCTGCGCGGCGCCGACGAGCTGCTCTACCGGGCGAAAGACGCCGGCCGCAACCGCGTGCTGGGACCGGAACCCCGCCTCGTCGCCTGACGGCCTCGTCCGGCCGGCCCGACCAGACACTCAAAGCGCATTCCGCGGATTAGCCTCACGCGCCCAAGGCGGTCCTGATCTTGGCCGAGGCCTTGCCGAAGTCGATGCGGCCGGGGAATTCGACCTTCAAAGAGGCGACAACCTTGCCCATGTCCTTGGCGCCCTCGGCCCCGGTCTTCCTGATCGCGTCGATGATCGCCGCCTCGATCTCGGCCTCGCTCAGCCCCATGGGCAGGAACTCCGAGAGGATGGCGATCTCTTCGCGCTCGACCACCGCGAGGTCCTCGCGCCCGGCCTTCTCGTAGATGCCGAGCGATTCCTCGCGCTGCTTCACCATCTTCTGCAGCAGCGCGAGCACATCCTGCTCGTTCAACGGACCCTTGCCCTGCCCGCGCGCATCGATGTCCTTGTCCTTGATCGCCGCGTTGACGGCCCTCAGCGTCGCCGTGCGCCGCTTGTCGCCGGCCTTGAGCGCGGTCTTGTAGCCCTCGCTGATCGCTTCACGCATTCGCTAACTCCTTGGTGCAGGCGGCACGTCGGCCACCATCATCAGATTTCCGTCCGGGTCCTTGAAGGTGAAGAACACCCCATCGGTCACCGGGCTGACTTCGCTGGCGCCGAGCCTGATCGTGTGCTCCCGCGCCGCTGAAACATCCCTGGTATTGAAATGAAACGCCGGCTTCCGGTCATGCGGTCCCGCATAGCCCTTGCTGTCGAGCGCCAGCCCGCTCCCCGCCTGCATGGGCAGTAGGTAGAGGTGGCCGAACAGCACCTCGCCCTTCGGAAGCCCCAGCAGCTCCGAGTACCAGTTGCGCGCCGCATCGATATCGCTGACCGGCACGAAGATCGTTCCAATCTCGGTGGTGATGGGTGTCGTCACGTCGCATTGTTCCCGCGCAAGCCGCACCCCATATAGCGCAATAAAGCCGGTGCGCCACTTGCGCTCGGCGCGGGCCCCTTCTAAGGAGAGGCCTCAACCGACACCGAGCGAAGCGTGGTCAGGAAAAGTTGCGAGACTTTTCCGGTTCGACCGCGCGACCACTAGCAACCTTTGGAGCCCCGCCATGACCGGCTGGCAGCAAAAGCCCGCGACCGCCCTCCTGCTGCTCGATGATGGCACGCGACTCGAGGGTCACGGCATTGGCGCGGTCGGCCACGCGGCCGGCGAGGTCTGCTTCAACACGGCGATGACCGGCTACCAGGAGATCCTCACCGATCCCTCCTACGCCGGCCAGATCATCACCTTCACCTTCCCCCATATCGGTAACGTCGGCACCAACGACGAAGACATCGAGACGGTGAACATGGCGGCGCTGTCCGGCGTCCGCGGCTGCGTCCTGCGCGCCGACATCACCAACCCGTCGAACTACCGCGCTGCCGAAAAGCTCGATGCCTGGCTGAAGAAGCGCAACATCATCGGCATCGCCGGCATCGATACCCGCGCGCTCACCGCCCGCATCCGCGAGAAGGGCATGCCCAACGGCATCATCGCCCACGCCCCGGATGGCTATTTCCACGAGCCCTCGATGCTCGCCGAGCTCAAGGCCTTCCCCGGCCTCGAAGGCCTCGACCTCGCCAAGGAAGTCACCACCGCGCAGACCTACCACTGGGACCAGACCTCTTGGACCCGCACGGGTGGCTATGGCGAACTGGACAGCCCGGAGTTTCACGTTGTCGCCATCGACTACGGCGCCAAGCGCAACATCCTGCGCCAGCTCGCCGACCAGGGCGCCAAGGTGACTGTGGTCCCGGCTACGGCGACCGCCAAGGATGTGCTCGCGCACAACCCCGACGCCATCTTCCTCTCCAACGGCCCCGGCGATCCGGCCGCGACCGGCAAGTACGCCGTCCCCACCATCAAGGCGCTGATGGATACCGGCAAGCCGATGTTCGGCATCTGCCTCGGCCACCAGCTGCTCGGTCTCGCCGTCGGCGGCAAGACGCAGAAGATGCACCAGGGCCATCACGGCGCGAACCATCCGGTGAAGGACCTCACGACCGGCAAGGTCGAGATCACCTCGATGAACCACGGCTTCGCGGTGGATACCGAGAGCCTGCCCGCCAGCGTCAAGCAGACCCATATCTCGCTCTTCGACGGCTCCAATGCCGGCCTCGAAGTCGAGGGCAAGCCGATCTTCTCGGTGCAGTATCACCCGGAAGCCAGCCCTGGCCCGCATGACAGCCACTACCTGTTCACGCGCTTCCTTAACCTCGTGCGCGCGCAGAAGGGCATCCCCCAGCAGCCCGAACACGCAAAGCCCGCCGCCGAATAAGCGAAAGGCCGCCCCGTCGGGACGGCCCTCCTTTAGCCATGGCTGGCCGAATTACTGCGCGGCGGGAGCCGGCAGGGTCGCTGCATAGGCGTCGAACTCGGGCTGATCGAGCTGACCGTCCTTGTTGGTGTCCGCCGCATCGTATGCTTCCTGGGTCAGGTCAGGCCACACCACCTGCGCCTCGGCAAGGCTGACGCCGGCGCTCGTGTCGGTATCGACAGCGGCGAAGCTGACTGCGCCCTGGGCGAAAGCCGCCGTGGAAAGGCCAATGGCAGCGACGGTGATGAAAAGCTTCTTCATGGAGTTGATCCTTCCATGTGAGGTTGGGTCGACATCGGTGGCCCGGTGTCGGTGGCGGCTTCAGTGCCGTCCACGAGGTGAGAGACTAGGGAACAATGTGCCCGCAAACCGACCTGATCGGGGTTTCCACGCGGCCATTTCCTGATGATTTCTTGGGCCCGGAGAACAAGGATTGAACAGGGAACCGAACCCGCGCGGCGACGTTATACGGGGTTTTGCCGGCGCCAGTGATGGAGCAGCGGACCCGACTCTCCACCCACCGGATCGGTCCTCGGCAGACTCACCCGCGCGATGTTCTGGTCCGCCTTGGGGCGATCACCCGGCTCGCCGCGCAGCAGGTCCCAGTCCTGCCCCGGCGGATAGCAACCTACCACGAGGAAGTCGCCGCTGGAGTCGATCCGGCAATGCGCCACGCCGGCCGGGATGACGATGACATCCCCGGGCTCCGCATCGAACTCGCGCCCCTCCGGCCCGCCGAGGATCAGCCGTGCTGAACCGCGCGCGACACCCAAGGTCTCGTGCGCGGTCGAGTGGTAGTGGTGGTAGGTGAACACCGATGCCCGCCAGGCCGGCGGCCAGCCATTGGCTGCGAACAGCGCTTCCATTTCCTCGGGCGAAGCCGCGTTGCGCGGCAGCGCCTGATCGTAGAACAGCAACGGCAAGGCGCTGTTGGGAAACGTCCCGTCGTCGAAGAACCGCTCTACCTGCAGGCCGTCGACACGCCCGACCATGGCTAGATGCTCGCGTTGAACGTGTCGCACTTCGACACGTCCCCGGTCTGCATCCCCCGCTTCAGCCAGCTCATGCGCTGCTGCGAAGTGCCGTGAGTGAAGTTGCGCTCGCTCACCTGCCCGCGCGTCAGCGTATCGTCGCCGATCGCGTTGGCAGCGGTGATCGCCTCGTCCACATCGCCCGTTTCGAGGTAATTCTGCTGGTCGACATAGTTGGCCCAGACGCCCGCATAGCAGTCCGCCTGCAGCTCGACCCGCACCGAATAGGCGTTCTGCTGCTCCTGGCTCATCGTCGCGCGAGCCCGGTTGAACTCCGGCAGCACGCCGGTCTGGTCCTGCACGGCATGGCCGATCTCGTGGGCAATCACATAGGCCTGGGCAAAGTCGCCCGGGGCGCCGAACTGCCGGCGCAGCTGCTCATAGAAGCTGAGGTCGATGTAAACCGACTTGTCGTTCGGACAGTAGAACGGCCCCGACGCCGATTGCGCCACGCCGCAACCCGACTGCGTCGCGCCGGAGAACAGCACCACCTTCGGCGGCCGGTAGGTGAGGTTGTTCTGCTTGAACACGTCGGTCCACAGGTCCTCGGTATCCTTCACCACCACCCCGACAAAGTCGGCGAGATCGTCCTGGCCGGCATTCGACGGCGGGGGCGCGTATTGCTGGGTCGGAGCCACGCTTCCGCCGCCGCCAGTCAGGATGTCGATCGGGTTCTGGCCCGTCACGAACCAGATAAGGCCGATGACGATGATGATGCCGACAATTCCAAGGCCGCCGCCACCGGCGCGACCGGTCGGGATTCGCATGCCGCCGGGAATACCGAACCCACCACCGGATCCGCCAAAGCCGCCGCCACCCTGGCCACGCCGGTCTTCGACATTCGAGCTACGCTCGCGCCCCTGCCACTTCATCTTGATCTTCTCCGACTGACGCTTAGTCCTTCATACCATAAGCCGCAGCACGGCAAACGGGTTCCTCATCTGCACCAGTATTCGCGCGTTGACCACTTGGTCAAAACGGCATCAGATGCCGCGACCCGTCATTGCATCGTCACGCGGGCGGGAGATCAGGAGGCCGCATCGGACACCGCATGCGGCAGACGGCAGTTGCGGCCGTCCCTTAGGCAGAAAAACAGCTCAGGGAGACTTCCAGTCATGAATTACCACAACGGCATTTCCCGCCGCGCCTTCCTCGCCGGCTCGGCGACACTCGGCGCCGCGGTGGTTCTCCACCCGTTCGCCGTCCAGGCCGCCGCGGGTCAGGCCCACCTGCGCATCATGGAGACGACCGATCTCCACGTCGCGGTCTTCCCCTACGACTACTACGCCGATGCTCCCAACGACACGCTCGGCCTCGCCCGCACCGCCGCCATCATCGATTCCATCCGCAACGAAGCCGGCAACTCGATCCTCGTCGACAATGGCGACGTCATCCAGGGCAACCCGATGGGCGACTACATCGCCTATGAGAAGGGCCTCACCAACGAGCCGCACCCGATCATCGCGGCGATGAACACGCTTGGCTACGAAGCCGGCACCCTGGGCAACCACGAGTTCAACTACGGCCTCGAGTTCCTCGATGCC
Organism: Pseudomonadota bacterium; assembly: GCA_023393475.1. GTDB lineage: Bacteria > Pseudomonadota > Alphaproteobacteria > Rhizobiales > Devosiaceae > Devosia_A. The sequence continues at coordinate 44,743 of JAEWLC010000072.1, read as the reverse complement.
GCCATCGCCGCCGCCAACTTCCCCATCGTCTCGGCCAATCTGGTCAAGGGCGAGCTCGGCGCCGATCCGCTGGCCGACACCACCTACATCGCGCCCTACAAGATCATCGAGAAAGAGATCGTCGACGGTGCGGGCGAAAAGAGCACCATCAAGCTCGGCATCATCGGTTTCCTGCCGCCCCAGATCATGACCTGGGACTCGACCCACCTCGCAGGCAAGGTGAACACCCGCGACATCGTCGAAACGGCCAAGGCTTACGTGCCGAAGATCCGCGAGGAAGGCGCCGATCTCGTCATCGCCCTCTCCCACTCCGGCATCGCCGCCGATATCGGCATCGGCGAGAACGCCTCGCTACAGCTGGCTGCGGTCGATGGCGTCGACGTGGTCTTCACCGGTCACCAGCACCTCGTCTTCCCGAACTCCAAGGATTTCGAGGGCGTCGAAGGCGCCGACCTCGAAAAGGGCACGATCTCCGGCAAACCCGCCGTCATGGCCGGCTTCTGGGGCTCGCATATGGGCCTCATCGACCTGCTGCTCGAGAAGTCGCCCGAGGGCAAGTGGGGCATCGTCTCCCACACTTCCGAGGCCCGCCCGATTTCCGAGCGCGTCGACGGGAAGGTCAAGCCGCTGGTCGAAAGCGTTGCCACCGTCGAGGCCGCCGCTCAGGACGACCATGACGAGACCCTCGCCTATATCCGCCGCGCGGTCGGCGAGACGGCCGCTCCGCTCCACTCCTACTTCGCGCTCGTCGCCGACGATCCCTCGGTGCAGATCGTGAACATCGCCCAGAAGTGGTACCTTGAGCAGATGCAGAAGGGCACGGACTGGGATGGCCTGCCCATCCTCAGCGCCGCTGCTCCATTCAAGGCCGGCGGTCGCGGTGGCCCGGACTACTACACCGACGTGCCCGTCGGCCCCGTGGCGATCAAGAACGTCGCCGATCTCTACCTCTATCCCAACACCATCCAGGCCGTGGTGATCACCGGTCAGGACGTGCAGAACTGGCTCGATCGCTCGGCCGGCATCTTCAACCAGGTCGAGGCAGGCGCCACCGACGCCCCGCTGATCAACCTCGAATTCCCGTCCTACAATTTCGACGTGATCGACGGGGTCACCTACAAGATCGACCTGACCAGGCCGGCCAAGTACGGCCCGAAGGGCGAGGATATCGGCAACACCGAGAGCCGCATCATCGACCTGCAATGTGATGGCAAGCCGATCGATCCGGCGCAGAAGTTCGTGGTTGCCTCGAACAACTATCGCGCCGGTGGCGGCGGCGGTTTCCCCGGCATCGGCCCCGACAAGATCGTCTTCAAAGGGCCCGACACCAACCGCGACATCATCGTGCGCTACATCATCGACCAGAAGACCATCCAGCCGGCGGCCGACAGCAACTGGTCGCTCGCTCCGATCGGCGCGACGGTGCTGTTCGAAACCGGCCCCAAGGCCGCCGAACACCTTGCCGACGTCACGGCGGTGAAGATCGAGGCGACCGGCAAGACCAACGAGGATGGCTTCGGCCAGTACCGCATCACGCTCTGATGCCAAAGGGGCGGCGCCAGCGCCGCCCCTCCCTTTCCCGCTGGCGCACCATTCTCGCGGGTGCCATAGACAGCGCCGCGATACCATCGCGCCATGAACGCCCGATTCTCCCTGCTCATCGTGTTTGCCCTGCTCGTCGGATTCGCCGTCTATCTCTGGCTCCAGCCGGCTGAACAGACAGACCCTGCCCCCACCCCTCGGCCGCCCGCGGCAGAGGTTCCGGCGGGCCCGATATCAACGGCTTCGCGGCAATTCCTCATCCTTGCTGCGAGCTGGGAGCCCGCCTTCTGCGAGGGCGCCCGCAACAAGCCCGAATGCACCAGCATGGGCAAGTCGCGCTTCGATGCCAGCAACTTCTCGCTCCACGGCCTCTGGCCCCGCGACGAGTATTGCGACGTTCCGAGCACCATCGAGCAACCTGACCGCGACGGCCGCTGGCAGCAGCTGCCTCCGGTGAACCTCCCCACCGAGCTGCAGAACACCCTCGACCAGGTCATGCCCGGCACGCGCTCGCAGCTCGAGCGGCACGAGTGGATCAAGCACGGCACCTGCTACGGCACCGACGAGGCCTCCTACTACGCCGCCGCCACCGCCCTCCTCGCCCAGCTCAATGCCTCGAGGGTCCGCGACCTCTTCGCGCAGAACATCGGCAAGGAACTCACCCAGGCCGAAATCCGCACCGCCTTCGACGACAGCTTCGGCTCCGGCGCCGGTCAGCGGGTCCGCATCGCCTGCGACGACGACGGCAATCGCCGCATCATCTCCGAAATCACCATCGGCCTCTTCGGCGCCGTAAACGACAAGACCCGCATGTCCGACCTGATCCGCGTCGCCCGACCCACCGATGGCGGTTGCGAGCGCGGCATCGTCGATCCCGTTGGCCTGCAATAGGATTTTGTTTACCGGCCGCGTTCAGGCCGCCTCAATCGCTGCCCGCTAGTCTGCCGCCAAACCGGTGGGGGCCGCGATGATCAATTCCCAGTACGCACTCGATATTTCCGGGCTCAGGAAGAGCTTCGACCGCCCGGTCGTCATCGATCTCGAACTCAAGGTGCGCGCCGGCGAGTTCTACGCCCTGCTCGGCCCCAACGGCGCCGGCAAGACCACCATCCTCCGCATGGTCGCGGGCCTGCTCAAGCAGGACGCCGGTTCGATCTCGGTGCTCGGCATCGACACCGCGCAGAACCCCATCGAAGCCAAGTCGGTGGTCGCCTGGGTCTCCGACGAGCCCATGGTCTATGACCGCCTGACGCCGCTCGAGTATCTCGAGTTCGTCGCCGGCCTCTGGCGCATCGATGCCCGCGAAGCCGAGCGCCACTCCAACGAACTGATCGACTGGCTCGGCCTCCGCCCGCACGCCAACGAACGCTGCGGCGGCTTCAGTAAGGGCATGCTGCAGAAGGTCGCCCTCGCGGGTGCCCTCGTCCACAACCCGCGCCTCATCATCCTCGACGAACCGCTCACCGGCCTCGACGCCGGCTCCGCCCGGCAGGTCAAGGACGTGCTGAAGCAGAAGGTGGCTTCCGGCGTCACCGTGATCATGACCACGCACATCCTCGAAGTCGCCGAGCGCATGGCCGAGCGGATCGGCGTCATCAACCATGGCCGCCTCGTCGCCGAGGGTACGCTTGCCGAACTTCGCGCCCGCATCGGCCGCGAGACGACGCTCGAGGAGATCTTCCTCGATCTCGTCGCCCAGAAGGAAGCCGATCTCGCCACCGAGGCCGCCGCCTGATGAGCCTCGCGCCCGCCACCCTGCCCTGGTTCGCCGCCCACGAGTTCCGCCTCGCCTGGCGCGACTGGCTCGCCATGATGACCGCCGGAAAGAAGGTCCGCGGCATTGTGCTGTTCAGCGTGCTGGCCCTGTTCTACCTCGGCCTCCACCTGCTCGCCGGCGCGCTGATGGCGCCGTGGATTGCCGACGGTATCGTCCCCGACAAGGTAACGCTGGTGACGGTCACCGGCACCGGCTTCCTGTTCTGGACTGTGATGCTGAGCCAGGCACTCGAGTCGATCACCCGCGCCTATTATTCGCGCTCCGACCTCGACCTGATCCTCAGCAGCCCCGCGTCCTCGGCCAGCGTCTTCACCGTCCGCACCAGCGCAACGGCCTTCGCGACTGTCCTCCTCGCCTGCCTGCTGGCGAGCCCGATCATCAACACTCTCGTCGCCCACGAGGGCCCACAGTGGCTGGCGGCCTATGGAGTCCTCGCCGGGTTCGGCGCGCTTGCCGCGGCCCTCTCCGTGCTGGTCACCATCGGCCTCTTCCGCACCATCGGGCCCGCTCGTACCCGCCTCGTGGCGCAGATCATCGCCGGCATCGTCGGCGCCGGTTTCGTCATCGGTATCCAGGCACTCGCCATCCTCAGCTTCGGCAACATGAACCGCTATGCGGTCATGCAGTCGCCCGAGTTCGTCGCCGCCGCCCCCGCCATCGACAGCCTCCTCTGGCTCCCGGCCCGCGCCGCCATGGGCGATCTCGGTGACATGCTGCTGGTGCTGCTGATCGGCCTCGGCGCGCTGGCGCTCGTCATCCGCTTCAGCTCGCAGGGCTTTGCCCAGCACGCCATCGCGGCTGCCGGCGTATCCGCCACCCGCGTACAGCAGACCGCCTCCACCAGCCCGTTCCGCCGCACCAGCCAGCGTCATGCCCTGCGCGTCAAGGAGTGGAAACTCCTCCGTCGCGACCCCTGGCTGCTCAGCCAGACGCTGATGCAGATCCTCTACCTGTTCCCGCCGGCCCTGTTCCTCTGGATCTCCTACGGCCAGAGCGCCGGCACCTATGTCGTCGTGATCCCGGTGATCGTCATGGCCGCCGGCCAGCTCGCGGGCGGCCTGAGCTGGCTCGCCATCTCCGGCGAGGACGCGCACGATCTCGTCGTCACCGCCCCGATCCATCCCCGCGCGGTCCTGCTCGCCAAGATAGAGGCCGTCACCATCTCGGTCGCCGTCATCTTCGCGCCCATCCTCGTCTGCGTCGGCATCGCTTCGCTCAGCCTCGCCGCAATCACCGCCGCCTTCGTCTCGATTTCGGCGGGCTCGGCCACGGCCATCCAGCTCTGGTTCCGCGTCCCCATGCGCCGCGCCATGTTCCGCCGCCGCCAGGTGGCCTCGCGCATCGCCACCATCTCCGAAGCCCTGAGCTCGATCATGTGGGCCGGCACCGCCGTCCTCGTCGCCGGCAACCAGTGGATCGCCGCGCTGCCGGCAATCCTCGCGATCATCGTCCTCGGCGTCGCCTATGCGCTCAGCCCCAAGGGCAAGCGGGTCTAGTGCTCGCTGCCCGCCGGGGCGATCCAGGCGGCAACCACCGCCATAACTGATACGAACGCGCCGACCGGACCGAGCCAGAAGAGGCCCGCATGCTCGAGCACCAGTCCACCGACCACGGCGGACATCGCGCCGCCGAGGTTCATCGCGGTGAGGTTCAGCGCCGCCGAAAGCTGCACGGATTTCGCTGATAGCGCTGCGAGGCGATGCAACTGCGGGGGCATGAAACCCCACGTAATCGCTCCATAGGCCGCCATGAACACGAAGAACGCCGGAGCCACGACCGGGGCCGGCAACATCGTCAGCAGCGGCAGCGACAGCAACAGCACCACCATGATGCCGCCCATGATCAGGCCCGTCTGCTTGCCGCCGTATCGGTCCGCGAGCCTGCCGCCGGCGTGGTTGCCGAAGATCGCACCGACGCCGAAGCACAGCATCACGACCGGCATCAAAGCCCGGTCGATACCGAGCAGTTGCGTCGTTACCGGTGCGAGGAAGTTGAAGAAGATGAAGCTTCCCATCACTGCCAGCCCGGCTGCCAGCAGAACCAGCGGAACGCCCGGCACCTTGAGCACGCTGAGCCTCTCGCGAAGCGTGCGCCTGTCACCGTGGATATCGCCGGGCAGCCGCAGCCACATCGTCGCCGCAGCGATGATTGCCACCACGCCCAGCCCCACATAGGCCACGCGCCAGCCGAACACATTCGCCACCAGCGCCGCCAGCGGTGCGCCCAGCGCCACGGCGATCGAGCCCCCCATCACCACCGTAGAGATGGCGCTGCCCCGCTTCCCCGGCGCCGCCAGCGCCACGGCCGTCGATTGGGCAGTCGACGTGAACATCCCCGCGCCGACCGCGAGGAAGGTGCGGGCGCCCAGCAACAGCAGATACCCCGGCAACAGCCCGAACAGCACCGCCATGGTTCCGAACAGGAATTCCGCGCCTGCCACCACCGTGCGCCGGTCGACATGCCCGAACAGCGTCGCGAACAAGGGCGTGCCGATACCGTAGGCCAGCGAGTAGACGAAGATCAGCAGGCCGGCCTCGGAGACGCTGACCCCGACTTCCGCCGCTACGTCCGGCATCACGATGACAACGAGAGAACTCTCGACGCTACCGGCAAATGCCCCTAGCGCCAGCCACAACAGTCTCGCGTCCATCGGAAAAACCCTCTCCCTGGGCCACTAGGGAGAGAGTCCTGTTCCGTGGTCAAGCTCGCCTTTCAGCCAAGCCGCGGCTGCAGCACGCGGCGCGGCCGCGTGGCATAGAACACCACCAGCGCCAGCAGCGGGAACGCCGCCGCAATCAACCCGAGCTCGTCGATCCCGACATGCTCGATGATTTGGCCGCCGACCACCGCGCCCAGCGCCGTACCGAGGTAGAGGAACGACGCATTGAGCGACAGCGCCAGCGGGGCCGCACTCGGCGACAGGGCGACGATCCGGCTCACCTGCGCGGGCGGGAAGATCCAGCCGGCGGCGCCCCACACGAACATGAAGGCAAAGAAAACCGGCCCCACGAACTCCTTGGGCACCACGACCGGGATCGCCGAAAGCACGAGGAGGAAGCCCACGCCCGCCGACATCGCCAGCACCACTGTCCGGTTCGCACCGATGCGATCCGACAGTTGCCCACCGATCGTGTTGCCGATCGCCGCGCCGACGCCGTACGCGAGCATCACGAAAGGCAGCAGCCCCACGGAAAGCCCCATCGATTGGGTCGTCACCGGCCCGAGATAAATGAAGGCGGCAAACGGCCCGGCCATGTAGAGCAGGATGGTCAACAGAGCCGGCACAATGCCCGGCACGCTCAGCACCGCCAGGCGCTCGCGGATGCTCCGGCTGTCCCCCTTGATGCCCGCAGGCAGCATCAGCCAGATCGCCAGTGCCGTTGCGAGGCCCACGCCGGAGATGGCGAAATAGGTGCCCCGCCAGCCCGCGAACCCGCTGATGAACGCCCCGATCGGCGCGCCAAAGGCCACCGCCATGGTCGTCCCGGCGACGACGATCGACACCGCCCGCGCCCGCCGCTCCATGGGCGCCAGCGTCACCGCCGCCGCTTGCGCGCTCGCGGCATACAGCCCAGCACATGCCGCAATCAGCAGTCGCGACAGCAGCAGCATCCAGTAGCCCTGCGAAACTGCGGCGAGAAACGCGCCCCCCGCAAACACGACGGCGGTGACCGTGAGGAGCACCCGGCGGTCGAACCGCCCGGTCGTTGCGGACAGCACCGGCGCGCCGACCGCATAGGCAAGGGCATACGCAAAGACGAGATATCCTGCCTGAGTGATCGGCACGCCGCTATCGGCCGCAATGGCCGGAAGAAGCGTGGCGATGACGAACCCCTCGACGCCGATGGCGAATGTGCCAAGGGCGAGCCAAACCAACCGCAGATCCATCGCGGTTTCTCCTTAGTTCAATGGTTGTTGAACAAATGGACTTCGGAATCGGCCGCGTCAACCCCTTGTTCAACGTTCATTGAACTTTAGGCAGATATCGCCTAAATCCTGGGCATGCAGACCCAGTCCCCACTCCCGCATCCGGATGCAGACCAGATCTCGCTGCCGGGCGTCCTCGCCGCCCTCGGCGACGAAACGCGGCTCGCCATCGTCGGACATCTCTCGCGCTGCGCCCCGTCGGGCATGACCTGCGGGCAGTTCACCGACCTCGCGAGCAAGACCGCGATCAGCTACCACGTCTCGAAGCTGCGCGAAGCCGGCATCGTCAACGTCGTGCCCGAGGGCACGCGCCGCATCGTCACGCTGCGAAGGGACGACCTCGACGCCCGCTTCCCGGGCTTCCTCGACTCGATCATTTCCAGTACTCGGCACCTGCACATCGAGGGCTTCGAGGACCTGATAGAGTGAGCCGCCTGACCTACCGCGACGCCACCGCCGCCGATCTCGGTTTCATCGTCGGACTGATCGTCGAGGACAGTGTCGTCACCACCAGCGACTTGGCCGATCAGCCCAGCCATCCGCGCTACCTCGCCGCCCTCGACGCCATCGTGAGCGACCCGAACCAGAAGCTGGTCGTCGCCGAATACGAAGGCCAGGCTGTCGGCACTCTGCAGCTCACCTTCATCCCGGGAATCGCCCGCCTCGGCGAGTTCCGCTGTCTCGTCGAAGCCGTCCACATCGTCCCCACCCACCGCAATCTCGGCCTCGGCACCGAGATGATCGGCTGGGCTGTAGATCAGGCGCGCGCCCGCGGCTGCGGCCTCGTGCAGCTCACATCGAACAAGAAGCGGTTGGACGCCCACCGTTTCTATGAGCGGCTGGGCTTCAAGAAGAGCCACGAAGGCTTCAAGCTGTCTCTGGATTAGCCGGCGGACCGCAGCACGACGGCCGTTGCGTCGGGACGCGCACCCGCATCCGGCAGGTCATGCGGGCCAAAGCCGTCAGCCGAATTGACGTTGAGCGCCACGCCGGTGGCCCGAAATCCGAGCACTTCCTCGAGGCCGCCATTCTCGCCGCGAACCATCAGCGGCGCCGCCGGGTCGAACGTCTCGAGCATGGCGATCACCTCGCCAACCGTAAGCCCGCAAAGCTCCGATACGGCGGCGGCGGGTTTCTTCTCGAGCAGCTTAAGCACGGCAGGTCATCCAGATCGCATCCCCATGCAACCATGCGTCCGCTTGCGCCTGTTTCGCACCCCGCAAATGTGGGGGGCAGCCCTTCTCAACGCGCAATTCAGCTAGGAATATTGCAGCCTTGCGACCAGGTGGCCGAGTTCCGACTGCTTCTTGATGCCGAGCTTGTCGTAGACGGTCTTCAGCGTCGAACGCGCCGTGTGCTCGGAGATACTGAGCTCCGCCGCGGCGCCCCGGGGCGGCATGCCCGTTCCGACGAGGGCGGCCAGCTTTGCCTCGGCGACGGTCAGCCCGAAGAGTTGAAGCAGTTGCACCGCATCGCGGCGCTCGGTGCCATGCACGTCGGCCAGCAGCACCAAAGCGGCATCCTTGCCGTGCTCGCCATGCTCGAGCGGCAACACATGCGCCAGCATGAACCCGCCATTGGGGCTCTGCAGCAGCACCGGATCGGATACCACGGCCCCGGTGCGGGCGACGCCTGCGCGAAGGGCGCGCGCAAGGGCCTGCCGTTCCGCCGGCACGTTGCTGAGCAGCCGCTCACCCCGCGCCGCGGCGCCCAGCCCGAGCAGCGCCCTCGCCCGCACATTGGCATCCAGGAGCGTTCCGTCCTCGCGGACAACCGCGGCGGCCCGTCCGGTCTGGTCGATCAGGCTCAGGAACACCGAAGCGGCATTGTCCGACGCCCGTGGGCCCACCACGCGCGGCTCGCTCCAGATCGAGCTGACCCGCGCCGCGTGGAGCCCGAACACGTAGCCCTTCGGCCGCAACGCCCGCATGTAGTCCGGTGCGTCGTCGGTGATATCGAGCGCCACGACCTCGGCGTCGGCGAGATTCGAGATCGTCGAGTCGGCATGCTTGATCAGCCCAGCCCCGGTGCGCCCGAGGAAATTGTCCACGCCCGGCAGATCGCGACGCATCTCCCGATCCGGCCGAATCGTTGCCCGCAGCCAGTCCACTCCGTCGACCGCGGCGACGCCGTGCAGCAAGCCGTCCTCGTGCCAGGTCCGCGCCGTGCCCTCGACGACCGCATCGGAATAGAGTTCGCGGATCACCTGTCCGCCCGGCATATCCATGATGTTGCCCATCACGTACATGCCCTCGCCGATATCCGATCCGGGCACGCCCTCCACCGACACTCCGACAATGCCGCGCTGATAGGGTGCGATGCCCTGCCCGCTCGGCGCGGTGTAGATGCCGAGGATTCCGATGCTGGTTGGGGTAAGAACCAGGCCCTCCGGCAGGAATGGCCGGACGGCGGCGAAGTCGATATGGAAGCCGCACCAGATGACGTCGACGGCGATCTTGTGAAACGGGGGTTCGACCGGCACGGTCGGACGCGCCGCGAGATTTCTCTCGGTCCCGCCGAACGCCCCTTTGACCCTATCCCCTAGCATCGGCCACCCCAGCCGCGTACGACTTCAGCATCTGACAAAAGCGTGCTGCGCGCCACGTGCCGCGCATGTAATCGATCTCAACCAGAATATGAACGCGGCGCGCAAGTATCAAATGATGTATGGTATTGGTGCGTTACGGTTCGATCGCGCCTAGGCGGGCCAGAACCTCTCCCGGAATGCCGTAAAGCCGGATGGCGTCACGGTGATCGCGCATCCCGCAGGCCTCGCGCTGAACGAAGTACTTCCACACCGCTTTCGCCGCCGCCTTGACCAGGATCAAGCGCGCCTCCGCAGATCCAGCATGCGCCTTGAGCGCGGCCATCGCCGCCTCGACCTGCCGGCCGTGATGGCCGAGCGACTGCGCCTTTTCCCCCATTATCTCGGTTTCGATCGTCCCCACGCCGCTGCTCAGGCGTTGGCGAAGTTCGGCAATATCGAGCGGGGTCAATGGCATGGCAACGAAGCTAGGCATCCTTTTGGAGCCCCGCAACCCCACCCGGTTCTCAACTCGGGCGGAACCGGCTAGAAGCGCCGGGATGTCGCACGCCCTCTCCCGCTCCGCCGCAACGCTCACCGGATTCGGCGCTGTCCTGCTCTGGGCGCTGCTGGCGTTCCTGACGGCAGCCAGCGGTACAATGCCGGCCTTTCAGTTGACGGCGATCACCTTCGCCATCGGCGGGCTGTCGCTGCTCGCCATTCGCCCCGGCGCCATCAAGGCCATGAAGCAGCCGCTGCCCGTCTGGCTGCTCGGCGTCGGCGGGCTGTTCAGCTACCACTTCGCCTATTTCTTCGCCCTGCGGAACGCGCCCCCGGTCGAGGCCGGCCTGATCAACTACCTCTGGCCCGTCCTCATCGTGGTGTTCTCCGCCCTGCTGCCCGGCGAAAGGCTGCGCTGGCAGCATCTTGCCGGATGCGCGCTCGCGCTCGTCGGCGCGATGCTCGTCGTCACGCGTGGCCAGGGCTTCAGCTTCGATGCGCAATACGCCGTCGGCTATGGCGCCGCCCTTTTCGCCGCCCTCGCCTGGTCGAGCTACTCCGTCTTGTCGCGCCGCTTCGCCCACGTGCCCAGCGACACCATCGCGGGCTTCTGCCTCGCGACCGCCGTGCTCGCCGCAATCTGCCACCTGGCGCTCGAGACGACCGTCTGGCCGGACAATCCCTGGCAATGGGCGGCGGTCATCGGCCTTGGCCTCGGCCCGGTCGGCCTCGCCTTCTACATCTGGGACATCGGCGTGAAGCGCGGCGACATCCAGGTGCTCGGCGCCGCGTCCTATGCCACCCCGCTGCTGTCCACCATCATCCTCATTGCGGGCGGCTACGCCCAGTACAGCCATCTGCTGCTGGTCGCCTGCCTGCTGATCACCGCCGGCGCCGTGCTCGCCGCCAAGGACATGATCTTCCGCTCCTCACGGACCGCCTAGTCGCCTGCGGCTCACTCGGTCGGCGGCATCACCGTCACGTCCGTGATGCCGATGGCCTCGAGCTGCGGAATGATCGAGTCCGGATCGCCCGCGATCACCACCAGCGCGCGATCCAGCGAAGCCAGCGACTCCGCCGACGCCTGAACCGCGGGCAGCTTCAGCGCCACGATCTCGTCCATCTTGCCGTTCAGCTCCTCGGCGGTCAGCCCCATTCCTGCAGCGCTCATCACGAGGCCCATCAAGCCGCCCGATGTCTCGACTGAGCTTGCCGTGGCGGACGCCGTGCCCATCACCGTCCGCTCCAGTTCCGCTTCCGCCACCGGCGTTTCTGCGAGGCTGTCGAAGCCGGCGAAGATATCGGCGAGCGCCGGTCCGACCTTGTCGGCCTGCACCGCCGACGAAACCGTGAGCATGCCGCCGGCTGGAATATGCGACCACACCGACGCCCTGACTCCGTAGGAGTAGCCGTGGGTCTCCCGCAGCACCTGGTTGAGCCGGCTGGTAAAATCGCCACCCAGCAGCCGCGCCACCGCCAGCGCCTCGATCAGCCCCGGATCGTTGAACGCCGGCGCTGGCCGCGCCACGAAGACGATCGCCTGGCTGTCGCCGACGCTGGGGGCCACATGCACCTTGAGCCCATCTACGAACACGGCTGGCGGGTGCGGCACCGGCGTCACGCCAGGGCTGTCGTTGCTCCAACCGCCTAACGCCCGCTCCAGTTCGCCCTTTATCGCATCAAGCCCGACTGCGCCGACGCTGTAGATCGTCATCGTGTGGGGCGTGAACAGCTTCCGGTGCACCGCCTTGGCATCCTCGATGCCCAGCGCTTCGATGATAGCCGGCGTCGTATCCAGCGCGGCCCGCCCCTCGGGGATCGGGAAGGCCAGTTCCTCGAGCGCGGAATAGGCGAGGCTGCCGGGATTCATCTTGCGGTAGGCGAGCCCCTGCTGCACCTCGGCTTGCAGCGCTGCCCACTCAGCCGGGTCGAACCTCGGTCGAAGCACCGCGTCCGCCAGGAGGTCTACGCCCGCCGCGAGATTGGCCGGTGGTACGCTGAGCACCACGGCCGTCTGCTCCATGTTGGCCTGCCCCGATATATCGGCGCCGATGTCCTTGGCCGCCTTGCTGAACGCTTCGAACCCACGATCACCCGCCCCTCGCGCGACCATGTCGGCCATGAGCTCGATCAGCCCCTCTTTACCCGGCTGGTCGTTGCCGATGCCGCCGGCCACTGAAGCCGCGACATACATCCGCGGCGATCCCGGTGCCTGGTAGTGCACCAGCCGGATGCCGTTCGACAGCGTTGCCGTCTCAATCGGAGGAAGTTCGGACCGCCCCGGCTCGCCGGCTTCGAGCATCGGCACGTCGACCACCGGCCGGGGCGCCGCGATGATCGGCGTCGCGATGCCCGAACTCTCCTTCAGCACGGCCGGATAGTCACTGCGCGCGCCCGGCTCCACCGACAGCACGCTCAGCGCCTCGTCGGCCAGCAATTCCTTCGACGCCGCCTCGACGTCTGCAACCGTCAGGGCCAGCAGCCTCGGGTCGTCCCCCAGCCCCGGCGAGTCCGCACCATAAAGATCGAACCGCGTCGCCAGCGACCGGGCGCGATCGAGGAACGCCTCGGCGCTCAGTTGTCGGGAGAGGCGCAAGGTCTGCCGTGTCCGCTCCACGTCCGTTGCGTCGAGCGTCGAGGCCACGAAACCCGAGACGGCCTTGCGCAACGCCGCCTCGAGCGCCTCGGCCGTTACACCGGGAGCCGCCGTCGCCGAGATCAGGAACCGTCCGCCGAGCCGCCCCGGGTCCCAGTCCGCGCTGGCATTGACCGCAAGGCCGGTATTCACCAGTTCCCGCCGCAGCACGCCATATTCGTAGTTGCCGAGGAGGTCGCTCGCGACACCGAGTGCCGCGCTCGCCGGAGTGCCTGACGGCGGGCCCGCGGCGGCCAGGATCACTATCGGCGCCGGCAGCCTGTCGGTGAAATCGAGCCGAAGCGCCACCGGCTCCGGCACCGCCGCCTCCGGCACGGGCACATCGGCGCCGCGCGGCACGCGCCCGAATGTATCGGCTATGAGGGCTTTCACGGCCTCGATATCGAAGTCGCCGGACAGTGCCAGCACGGCGTTGTTGGGAACGTAGTAGGTGTCGAAGAACGCCGTCACGTCCTCGAGCTTGGCCGCGTCGAGATCGGCAATCGAGCCGATCAGCGATTCCGCATAAGGGTGGGGCTTGGGGAACAACGCCGCCCGCAGGGCCTGCCCGCCGGGTGCGCCGGCGCGGTCGAGCACCGTCTGGCGCATCTCGTTCTTCACCACGTCGCGCTGCAGGTCGAGTTCCCGCTGGTCCACCTCGCCCCCGAGGTTCGCCATCCGGTCCGCCTCGACCGACAGCAGCACCGGCAGCGCCGAAGCCAGTGCGTCCTCGAGATAGATGGTCCGGTCTTCCTCGGTATAGGCGTTATTGTCGACGCCGAGCGCCGAGTAGGTGTCGTCGATGCGCGGGTACTTTGCGGTGCCGCTGAACATCAGGTGCTCGAACAGGTGCGCAAAGCCCGACCGGCCCGGGGGCTCGTTCATGCCGCCAACCCGATAGACCAGCGCCAGCCCTACCTTGGGGACCTTGGAGTCCGGCGCCAGAAGCACCTGCAGACCGTTGTCGAGTTGGTATTGCGTCACCGGCGGCAGTTCGTCGCCAAGACCCGTCGCGACACTGCCGAGCACGAGGCTCGCCGCAACGACTACCGAACCAACAAAGCGCATGCACCAAGCCCCGGATACCATCGCGTCATTCATGGCATTGTCGGCGGGCGTCGTCCAATGCGCATTTCCCGGAGGCGGTGGATGGGTGCGACACCCCGGGACCTGCACTATATTGGCTGCACCATGAGCAACGACTCCGTCACCAAGCCGCGCACCAGCACCAAGCCGAAGGTCGCCCGGCCCCCGCTCTACAAGGTCATCCTCGTCAACGACGACTTCACCCCGCGCGAATTCGTCGTCCGGGTGCTGAAGGCCGAATTTCGCATCACCGAAGATCAGGCTCACCGCATCATGATCACCGCCCACACCAAGGGCAGTTGCGTCGTCGCCGTGTTCACCCGGGAGATCGCCGAAACCAAGGCCAAGCGCGCCACCGACATGGCCCGCGGCGAGGGTTATCCGCTGCTCTTCACCACCGAGCCCGAAGAGTAGCCGGCGACGCAAAAAGGCCCGGCGCATGGCCGGGCCTCTGAAGCGTGTACCAGCCGACCTAGTTCGCCCAGGTCGTGTAGCCGAGCTTCATCGTGGTGCCGACGAAGCCGTTGATGCGGAACTGCGAGATCCGGCCCTGGTCGGTCTTGGCGCACACATATGTGCCCACCGGCATGTCCTCGAGCGCCACCTGGTCATTCGAGAACGCTTCGTCCGCGCATCCCGCATAGCCCCGGTTCGTGCCGTCGCCGAGCGCCAGGCGGGCGCTGCCCTTGGGCGTCAGGTACTTCTCCGAATTGGTAACGGCCTCGTACCAGATATCGGTCCCTGCTCCGCCGACGGCGCCGTTGTCGAGATTGGCGCTCCAGGTCTGCGGCAACTCGATCAGCCCGGTCGAGAACGTCACCGGCGGATCGATCGGCTCGGGCGGCGGCGGCAACGGCATGGGATCGGCGCCGACATAGACGGTCAGCGACGAAGCCTTGTTGTTGATCTGCGGCACCAGCGGCGCCGTGTCCGTGCTCACCGTGCGGCAATAGCCGGTCAGGTTCGGCTCGTCGCAGAGCCGTGCCTTGGCGCCGCCGAACAGCTCGACCGACGAGATCTTGTTGTTGAACGTGCCGTTCAGCGCGTTGCGGATGCCGATGCCGACGCAGAGTTCCTCGCCGTCGAAGTTGTTGCCAGTGTAGAAGCAGGCGCGCGGCTCGTCGTCATCCTCGGGCTCCGGCTCTGGCGCCGGCCCCGGACCCGCTTCGAACACCGGACCGTCGCCGCAATCGACGCTGAGGCTGGGCCCGCCGGGTCCCATGTTGAAGCCGAAGTTGCAGTCGGGATTGTCTCCCGACCCCTCTTCCATGTCCTCCTCGGGTTCCTCCTCCTCGACCGGCACGAGGAACGCCGCGCTGACCCAGCCGTCGGGCCCCGAATGCTCGACGAAGCAGAAGTTGGACGGCGCACATTCCTTGATCGTCACGACCTCGCCAGCGCTGAGCTGGTCGACGACGCTGAACGTCTTTCCCGGCCCGGTGCGGACGTTGACGTCCGATTTCGCGGCCGCCTCAACGGCCAGCGCACTGCCGGTGCAGGCCAGCAGCGCGGCGAGCGCCGCGGCTGGTACCGATAGTCTTGTGATGGACATTCCCCAAAACCCTCTCCTCTGCAGGTGAGTCATCCCGCCCGCATACAGGATGGAGCGAAGCAGAGCGGGTCTGAACGGGTGCTGAATACTGTTGTGAAGAGAGTTGTTCGCCAAACAACTCCCGGAACCGCGGCAGTCGCGCTAACGTTCCGCACGACATGCCCGATTCCGGAGAGTCCGATGCCGCGCCCAAAGCTCTTTGCCAGCCTCGCCCTTCTGGCCACTCTGGCCTTCCCCGGCGCCGCATACGCGGGCGAAGCCGAGAACGCCCTGCTGGCCAAGTATGCCGGCGAGTGGCGCGGCACCGGCAAGGTCACCGGTCCCGACCCGGGCACCGTCGTCTGCCGCATCACCTTCAAGCCCGCCGCGGCCAAGCTCAGCTACACCGGGCGCTGCACCTATAGCGGCCAGGGCACCGCCAGCTTTCGCGGCACCATGCTCTACAACGACGCCAAGAAGCGCTACGAAGCCTCGTCCTCCGCCCAGGGCGTTTCCACCACGACCATCGGCAAGGAGCAGGGTGGAGGCATCGTCTTCGCGGCGAGCGGCATGGATACGCGCTACGGCACCGCCTCGTCGGTGATGACGCTGGCCGGCAACGCCATCAAAATGAGCTTCAAGCTGGTCGACAAGGACGGCGAAACCACCGCCTCCAGCATCAGCTTCAAGAAGAGCTGACGCCGGAACAGAGCCGCCCCTTCGCGCGTTTCTTCCCTCTGACCAAGGGAGGAACGCCATGAGCGATTTCAAGGTCGGATACTTCGTCGGAAGCCTCGCCAAAGCCTCCATCAACCGCAAGCTGGCCCGAGCCATGGTGCGGCTTGCGCCCGAGCAGCTCTCTCTCACCGAGATCGGCTTTTCCGAGCTGCCCCTCTACAGCTACGACTACGACGATGACTTCCCGCAAGCCGCGCGCGCCATGAAGTCAGCCATCGACTCCGCCGACGCCATCCTCTTCGTCACGCCCGAGTACAATCGCTCGATCCCGGGCGGCCTCAAGAACGCCATCGACTGGGCCAGCCGCCCGTGGGGCAAGAACTCGTTTCACCGCAAGCCTTCGGGCATAGTCGGTGCCTCCATCGGGTCGATCGGCACGGCCGTTGCCCAACAGAGCCTCAAGAGCGTCATGGCCTTCTGCAATTCGCCGCTGATGAACTCGATCGAGGTCTATATCCACTTCACGCCAGGACTGATCGACGAGGACGGCAAGGTCAGCAACAAGAGCACGGCGGACTTCCTCCACAACTACCTGGTGGAGTTCCACGGCTTCATCGAGCGCGTCTATACGGCCATCCCCAGGGTCAACTAGGCCCGAAGGTCCAATAGCGGTCAGGCGTCCGCCTTGGCGTAGCGCAGCTTCGCCCGCTCCCTGGCGCGTGCGATGAACACCTCGCGGTCGCGCTTCGGCGCCTCCGTCTCCAGCTCCTTCAGGAGCCGCTTCACGACCTTCTCGATGTCGTCCACGGCCGCATAGAACGCGGTTTCGTTGGTCTTCGAGGGATGCGTATAGCCCGAGATCTTCCGCACGAACTGCAGCGCCGCATCGTGCATCTCGTTCTTGGATGCCGGCGGCTCGAAATTGAACAGCGGCTTGATGTTACGGCACATGGCGGGCCTCGTTGTCGAACGCGTTGCTTCGAACATCGTCTCCCACCGGCCCGCGATCAAGTCACAATGGCCGCCGCGCCCGCTCCGGCTAGAATGGAGCGCAGAATCACCGCCGCGAGCCATCGCTTGGAAACCGCCCTCTACGAGCCAGTGAAACGCTTCCTCGAAACCGCCGGCTATGCCGTGAAGGGCGAGGTCGGGGGCTGTGACCTCGTCGGCATCACCGAGGGCGAACCTCCCCTCCTCGTCATCTGCGAGCTGAAGCAGAGCTTCAACCTCGAGCTGATCCTCCAGGCCGTCGACCGGCAGGCCCAGAGCGACGAAGTCTGGATCGCCGCCCGCATCTCCCTGCGCGGCAAGGGCCGCGAGAGCGACCGCCGCTTCCGCGATCTTTGCCGCCGCCTCGGCATCGGCATGCTCGGCGTGGGCCTTGCCGACACGGTCGAGATCATCGTCAGCCCGGTCTCGCCGATGCCGAAGAAGAACACGCGCAAGCGCATCCGGCTGGTCGATGAACACCGCCGCCGCAAGGGCGACCCGACGCTTGGCGGCAGCACGCGAAAACCCATCATGACAGCCTACCGCCAGCAGGCCCTTGCCTGTGCCGCCGCCCTCCGCGACGGCCCGCTGCGCCCGCGCGACCTCAAGGCAACCACTCCCATCGCGGCCAAGATCCTGCTGCACAACGTCTATGGCTGGTTCGACCGCATCGATCGCGGCGTCTACGGCCTCACCGATGCCGGCATCGAGGCGCTGGAGCGCTGGCCGCTCGGTACCTGATCGGTCGTCGTGCCGCGCCGCCGCGACAACTTCGCATCGGAACCTGCCCCCTCGGGGGTTCCCTTCGCCCAAAGCTTCGGTTACAGGACGCGCCTAGCCCACAGAATCCGACGCCACCGCCCCCGCATCCGCGGGTCTTTCCGTGCGCGCCCGAAGAGATAGAGCCCCAGATGCCAAAACGCACCGATATCAAGTCGATCCTCATCATCGGTGCGGGTCCCATCATCATCGGCCAGGCCTGCGAGTTCGACTACTCGGGCACCCAGGCGTGCAAGGCGCTCAAGGACGAGGGCTACCGGATCATCCTGGTGAACTCGAACCCGGCGACGATCATGACCGATCCCGATCTCGCCCACGCCACCTATATCGAGCCGATCACTCCCGACGTCGTCGCCAAGATCATCGAGAAGGAGCGTCCCGACGCCCTGCTCCCCACCATGGGTGGCCAGACCGCGCTCAACTGCGCACTCAGCCTCAAGAAGATGGGCATCCTCGACAAATTCAATGTCGAGATGATCGGTGCCGACGCCGAAGCCATCGACAAGGCCGAGGACCGCGAACTCTTCCGCGACGCGATGAAGAAGATCGGCCTCGACACCCCGCGCTCGATGCTGGCCCACAACACCATCGAGGCGCTGCAGGCGCTCGAGGTCATCGGCCTCCCCTGCATCATCCGCCCGAGCTTCACCCTCGGCGGCACCGGCGGTGGCATCGCCTACAACAAGGAAGAATACCTCGCCATCGTCGAGACCGGCGTTGATGCCTCGCCGACCGACGAAGTGCTGATCGAAGAATCCGTGCTCGGCTGGAAAGAGTACGAGATGGAAGTCGTTCGCGACAAGAACGACAACTGCATCATCGTCTGCTCGATCGAGAACCTCGATCCGATGGGCGTCCACACCGGCGACTCGATCACCGTCGCCCCGGCGCTGACCCTCACCGACAAAGAATACCAGATCATGCGCGACGCCTCGATCGCCGTGCTCCGCGAGATCGGCGTAGAGACCGGTGGCTCGAACGTGCAGTTCGCTATCAACCCGGCCGATGGCCGCATGATCGTCATCGAGATGAACCCACGCGTCTCGCGCTCGTCGGCCCTCGCGTCGAAGGCCACCGGCTTCCCGATCGCCAAGGTCGCCGCCCGCCTCGCCGTCGGCTACACGCTCGACGAGCTCGAGAACGACATCACCGGCGGCGCCACCCCGGCCTCGTTCGAGCCGACCATCGATTACGTCGTCACCAAGATCCCGCGCTTCGCCTTCGAGAAGTTCCCCGGCGCCGATCCGCGCCTCACCACTTCCATGAAGTCGGTCGGCGAAGCCATGGCCATCGGCCGTACCTTCCAGGAATCGCTGCAGAAGGCGCTCCGCTCGCTCGAAACCGGGCTCACCGGCCTCAACGAGATCGGCATCCCCGGCTACGAAGCCAACGCGCCCGAGGATGACAACGAGAACGCCATCTTCGCCGCCATCTCCACCGCCACGCCGCAGCGCCTGCTGCACGTCGCCGAAGCCATGCGGCTCGGCCTCTCGCTCGAAGACATCCACGACGCCAGCAAGATCGACCCGTGGTTCCTCGAGGAGATCAAGGGCATCGTCGATACCGAAAAGAAGGTGCGCGACTTCGGCCTGCCGCAGGACGCCAAGACCTTGCGCGGCCTCAAGTCGATGGGCTTTTCCGATCGCCGCCTCGCCGATCTCTCCGGCAAGCAGGCCAAGGACGTGCGCGCGCTCAGGAAGCAACTCGGCGTTCGTCCGGTCTACAAGCGCATCGACACCTCGGCCGCCGAGTTCGCCTCGCCGACCGCCTACATGTATTCCACCTATGAATCGACCTTCGCTGGCGCCGTCGAGGACGAGGCCTACCCGTCCGACCGCAAGAAGGTCGTGATCCTCGGCGGCGGCCCCAACCGCATCGGTCAGGGCATCGAGTTCGACTACTGCTGCTGCCATGCCGCCTTCGCGCTGGCCGACGCGGGCTACGAGACCATCATGGTCAACTGCAACCCCGAGACCGTCTCGACCGACTACGATACCTCCGACCGCCTCTACTTCGAGCCGCTCACCGAGGAAGACGTCATCGAGATCCTCGAGACCGAAAAGCAGAACGGCACGCTCCACGGCGTCATCGTCCAGTTCGGCGGCCAGACCCCGCTGAACCTCGCCGAGGCCGTCGAGAAGGCCGGCGTTCCTATCCTCGGCACCCAGCCGAGCTCGATCGATCTCGCCGAAGACCGTGACCTGTTCTCGAAGCTGATTTCCCGCCTCGAGCTGACGCAGCCCAAGAACGGCATCGCCTACTCGCTGGAGCAGGCCCGCATCGTCGCCGAGCGTCTCGGCTATCCGCTGGTGATCCGCCCGTCCTACGTGCTCGGCGGCCGCGCCATGGCCATCGTCCACTCGCCTTCCGAGTTCGAGCGCTACGTCCAGGATACCCTTACCGGGCTCGTGCCGCCCGATATCCTGATCCGCTACCCGAATGACAAGACCGGCCAGATCAACTCCGTCCTCTCCGACAACCCGCTACTGTTCGACGGCTACCTCAGCCGCGCCATTGAGATCGACGTCGATTGCCTCTCGGACGGCAAGGACGTGTTCGTCTGCGGCATCATGGAGCACATCGAGGAAGCCGGCATTCACTCCGGTGACTCAGCCTGCTCGCTTCCGCCCCAGCACCTCAGCGACGACATCATCGCCGAACTGAAGCGCCAGACCGCCGAACTGGCTCTCAGCCTCAAGGTTGGCGGCCTGATGAACGTCCAGTACGCGCTCAAGGACGGCACCATCTACATCCTCGAAGTGAACCCGCGCGCCTCGCGCACGGTCCCCTTCGTCGCCAAGGTCATCGGCCAGCCGATCGCCAAGATCGCCTCGCGCGTCATGGCCGGCGAGAGCCTCGAGAGCTTCAACCTCGTTGAGAAGAAACTCGAACACGTCGCAGTCAAGGAAGCCGTTTTCCCGTTCAACCGCTTCCCCGGTGTCGACACCGTGCTCGGCCCCGAGATGAAGTCGACCGGCGAGGTCATGGGCCTCGATACCAACTACGCCATGGCCTTCGCCAAGTCGCAGCTCGGCGCGGGCTCGAAGATGCCGAAGGAAGGCACGGTGTTCATCTCGGTGCGGGATGACGACAAGCCGCTGATCCTCGATTTCTCGCGTCACCTCGAGCATGCCGGCTTCAAGATCGTCGCCACCTCAGGCACCCACAAGTACCTGACCGAGAACGGCATCGCCGCGACCAAGGTCAACAAGGTGCTCGAGGGCCGTCCGCACATCGTCGACTCGATGAAGAACGGCGGCATCCAGCTGGTGATCAACACCACCGACGGCGCCAAGTCGATTTCCGACAGCCGCGACATCCGCCGCACGGCGCTGATGGGCAAGATTCCCTACTACACCACCATCCCCGGCGCGATTGCCGCGGTGGAAGGCATCCTCGCCTATCGCGGCGGCAACCTGCAGGTTCGTCCGCTGCAGAGCTACTTCGCCTGACAATGACCCGACCCGCGCCCGACATCGTCGCGCGGGTCGAACGCCTCCTCGGGTGGACGCCGGAAACCTGGCGCCCCGTCCACGGGGGCTACACCCCGACCGCCCGCTACGCCGTCGCCGCCGGTAACCGCACCGGTTTCGTCAAGGTCGCGACCACGCCCGTCACGGTCCAGCAGATCAACCGCGAGATCGTCGCCTATTCCGGCATCGCCGGCCACTTCGTGCCCCGCGTCCTCGGCGCCGACCCTGACCCCGACCGCCCCATCCTCATCATCGAGGATCTGAGCACCGCCACCTGGCCTCCACCCTGGACCGACCGCCTGGTTGCCGATGTGCTCGAAACCATGGCCGAAATGCACGCCACGCCTACCCGGCTCAAGCATGGCGGCCTGCTCGAGGGCCGCGAAGCCGGCTGGCCGACCGTGGCTGCCGATCCGGCGCCCTTCCTCTCCCTCGGCCTGGTAACCCCGGGCTGGCTCGAGCGCGCCCTTCCCGACCTCATGGCCGCCGAGCAATCGGCCCGCCTCGCCGGCGACGCCCTGACCCATCTCGATCTTCGCAGCGACAACCTCTGCATCACCGCCGAGGGCGCGAAGTTCATCGACTGGGCCGAAGCCTGCCGCTCCGCCGCCGATATCGACCTCGGCTTCTTCCTCCCCAGCCTCGCCTACGAGAATGGCCCGCTGCCCGAAACCGTCCTGCCTGATAGGCCGGACATCGCTGGCGTGGTCTCAGGCTTCTTCGCCATGCGCGCCGGCCAACCCGATATCCCCGGCTCCCCCTTCGTCCGCCGCGTGCAACGCGAGCAACTGAGCACCGCCCTCCCGTGGGCCATCCGCGCTCTAGGACTCCCGCCAGCCCGCGGCTGACCCCTCGACCCGCGGCGCCAAACGCGCCAATACTCACGCGACCGCTCTGGGGAGAGCCATCGCGTGAGGCTGATCCTGCTCACCGCCATCGCCATGGTTGCCTTCGCGGCCAATTCGGTGCTTGCCCGCCTGGCCTTCGCGACCTCCGGCGCCGAGCCGTTGAGCTACACCGCCATCCGTCTCGCCTCGGGCGCAATCGTCCTCTTCCTCCTCCTCTCGCTGCGCCAGCAACAGGTCGTGCGCAGCGTCGGCGGCAGCTGGCGGGCAGCCGCAGCCCTGTTCGGCTACGCGCTCGCCTTCTCGATTGCCTATATCCTGCTCGGCGCCGGCACTGGCGCGCTCATCCTCTTCGCCAGCGTGCAGTTCGGCATCCTTGGCTGGGCCATCCTCAAGGGCGACCGTCCGGGCCCGCTGGAGTGGCTTGGCCTCGGCATCGCGCTTGCAGCCTTCGCGTGGCTCGTCTCGCCGGGCCTCGTCGCCCCGCATCCGCTCGGCACTGTCCTGATGATCCTCGCCGGGCTCTGCTGGGCCGCCTACACGCTGCTTGGTCGCGGCTCGAAATCCCCGCTCGCCGACACCACGGGCAACTTCGTCCGCACTCTTCCCGCCGCCGCACTGCTACTGTTCGCGTCCGCTTTCGGCCAGCCGATCGAGCTTGGAGCCGCCGTCTATGCCGTCGCCTCCGGCGCCATCGCCTCCGGCCTCGGCTACGCCGTGTGGTACGCCGCCCTGCCGGAACTGCCGCGCACCACCGCCGCCATCGTCCAGCTGACCGTGCCGGCCATCGCCGCGCTGGGCGGCGCCCTGTTCATCGGCGAAACCTTGACCACCCGACTGGTCGTCGCCTCGCTTGGCATCCTTGGCGGCGTCGCGGTCGCCCTCGCGGGCGCCGACAGGCGCCGGCGCACGACCTGATACGGCCGCCTAGCGCGCGGCTAGCGCCGCAATCGCCATGCCCGGGAGGCTGAGCCACGGCACCCGCGTTTCCGCATAGGCGCGCCGCAGCATCGCCGTCGCTTCGGTATCGACTTCGGGCCACAGCATCCCCGGCACCAGTGCGCCTGAAAGCAGCGTCAGCGAAACGCCCGAGCCGCCATAGCCGGTGTTGAAATAGACGCCAGGCAGGCTCGTATGCGGCGCGATGATCGGGGCTGTCACCCGCTGGCAGAACGCCCCGCCCCACTCCTTCTCGATGGCTACGCCCGCCAGCTCCGGCAGGTGCTCGGCCAGCATCCCCCTGAGCTCGGCGCGCGCCGTAGTGTCGGCTGCCCAGCTCTCGTCGGCCCGCCGGTGCAGCTTGTCGAGCGCCCCGAAGACCAGTCGCCCGTCATGCACCCGGCGATAGATGTCCGTATCCAGCTCCGAATAAAGCGCCGCCTCGCCGCCGAGCGACTGGCGCTGCTCGTCCGACAATCGCCCTGTCGCCAGCACATAGCTGAACACCGTGATGCCAGCCTTCCGGCCGCCGAACCCGTTGCCATAGGCATTGGTCGCGATCAGCACCTGCTTCGCGACGATCTCCCCATTCGCGGTCAGCACGCGCACTCTTCCGGCCTCGGGTACGAGTTGCAGCGCCTCCGTCCCCGGCACGATCTCCACCCCGGCGGCCTCGGCTGCGCTCGCAAGGTGTTGCGCTGCCTCCCAGGGCTGCACGCGCCACCCGGGATATCGGATGGCCAGCGGCATGCCCGAGCTGTAGCGCGACCTCAACTCCTCGGCCTCGACCCGATCGTGGCCAACGCCCATCGCCGCCGCGCGCGCCATGATCCACTTGAGCCCCTGCGACCAGAACCAGCTGCGCGCCGCGAGCACGATCTCGGCACGCTGCGGCTTCGCCGCCGTCCCGATCAATCCGCCTAGCACCGCCTCGAGATGCCCCATCAGCGCCGCGTTCGCCTGTCTCGCGTCGATGCCCTGCAATGATCGTGGCAGCAGCCAGAGCGGGATCATCGGAAACGGGATGACCATGCCGGCATTCCGCCCGCTCGCCCCGGTGCCCGGTCCGTGCCGGTCGATCAGCGTGACCTGCAGGCCGCGCCGTGCTGAAGCGCAGGCAATCGCCGAGGTCAGCCCGGCGAACCCGCCGCCGATGACCAGCAGGTCGGTCTGCCGTTCCTCTCGCCCACTCCAGTATGAGGGCCGCATCCGCATCCTCCGCCTGAAGCGACCAACCTTCCCCCGGACCATGATGCTGGACTTGACGTGAGTGTCCAGCCCCCTATGTTTGCCCTCGCAATGATGATGATCCGCCACTTCGCATCCGTGTTCCTGCTCGCCTGAGCGAGCCGCAAGGCAACACACCGCGCCTCATGAGCCCCAAGCTCTGGCGCGCCTTGGCCCGCTCGGCGGGCCTGATGCGATTTGGAAACTTCCATGCCCAACACCATTCCCGCGCTCTCCGCAGCGCAGATCGAGCAATTCATCTCCGACGGCTTCGTCAGGATCGACGACGCCTTTCCGGCTGACATCGCAGCCGAGTGCCGCAGCATCCTGTGGGCCGATACCGGCGTCGATCCGGACACCCCGGCGACCTGGACCAAGCCGGTCATCCGGCTCGGCAACTATGCTCAGCCGCCCTTCGTGGCTGCGGCGAACACGCCGGTGCTGCATTCGGCGTTCGACCAGTTGGCCGGGGCCGGCCGCTGGGTGCCGCCGGGCAGCCTCGGCACCTTCCCGATCCGTTTCCCCTCGCCCGACGATCCCGGCGATGCTGGCTGGCACATCGACGTCAGCTTCGGCTGGGCGGAGAACCCGTCGGATTTCTTGAGCTGGCGCGCCAATACCAGCTCCAAGGGCCGGGCCCTGCTGATGCTGTTCCTCTTCTCCGAAGTCGGCGAGGAGGACGCGCCGACCCGCATCCGTGTGGGCTCGCACCTCGATATCGCCCGGCAACTGGCACCCGCGGGCGACGCGGGCCTGACGCTCCGCGAACTCGCCGCCGATAACTTCGCCGGTTCCGCGCACCGTCCGGAGGTCCTCGCCACCGGGTCACCGGGCGCAGTCTATCTCTGCCATCCGTTCCTCGTCCACGCGGCGCAGCCGCATCGCGGCACCCGGCCCCGCTTCATGGCCCAGCCGCCGCTGCTGCCTCGCCAGCCGGTGACGCTCGATCGCGCCGATGGCGCCTACTCCCCGGTGGAGCAGGCAATCCGCCGCGCTCTCGCCTGATCGATCCCATGAGGGGCGGCATCGCCCCTCACCTCCTCGGCCCGCCGGCCGGGCGCAGCAGCGGTCGGCGAATACTGTCCTTGCCGCAGGAAAAGGGACGCCCGGCCCAGTCGACCACCAGTCCGAACCGCGTCGAACTCGGCTGTAAGCGGGTGGAAGAAAGTTTTTTCCACTTTGCCGTCACAATGGACCAGCATAAGTTGTCGCTATGCCAACCGCTGCAGGTCGGCTGTCTGAGGGGCGCCTTTCGCCCCGGACTCAGAGACCTCGGCGCACCCACTCCCCGGTGCGCCAGGAAGACGTCGACGATAAATAGCCCAACCCGTCCGCCACGTGCGCGCCGGGGAATAGTCATTTAATTGCCCATATTGATAGGGAATTCGTTTCCGGCTACAAGTTAACGGTCGAATATTGCGGCCGACACTTCGTGCCTGGCGTCTTACGCGCCTGCTGAGGTTCATTCCAAGAATTCGATTGGCAAAGGTTCCTATTGGGGTGGGAACCGCCACGGCAGTCTGCGAAAGGGACTATATATGGCTACCGGCACTGTTAAATGGTTCAACGGCCAGAAGGGCTACGGCTTCATTCAGCCCGACGAGGGTGGGGCTGATGTGTTCGTGCATATCTCCGCCGTCCAGCGCTCTGGGCTTTCGGGCCTCGATGAAGGCCAGAAGGTCACGTACGAGATCGTCAAGGACAAGCGCACCGGCAAGAATGCCGCGGATAACCTCCAGCCGTCTTGATCGGAATAGGTTTCGAGGGAAACCGATAAGGCGCAGCCCACGGGCTGCGCCTTTCTCATTTCAGTCGATCGATCGCCGCTGGCGCGCCATCCACAGGACACGACTACCGAAAGTCCTGGAATATATACTGACCTTCTACATCCGAGACGCCAATGCTATTCTCCCGCCCCGGGAGAATTCTCATGGGCAAGGCACTATTCGTCGCGATAGGCGTCAGCAACGCGGACGGCATGCCGAAGTTGGACGGCGTGCAGAAGGGCGTGGATGACCTGTCGCTCTGGGCCGGCAGCAACGGCTACGAGGTCGTTACCATCGACGATAGTCGCCGCCCAGTCACCGTCGAACTCATCCGCGACAAACTCACCCCGCCCGACGGCAATGGTCGCACCATCCCCGACCTGTTGCTCGATCGCCCCCGTATCGTCGTCTATTTCTGCGGCCACGGACTGTCGTTCTGGCCCGATCAGTACTGGGTGCTGTCCGCCGGCCCCCAATTCACGCGCCAGCGCATCAGCGCCAACGCTTTCCGCGACACGCTTGCGACCTACGGTCCGCGGCAGATCGCGATGATCAGCGATGCGTGCCGCACCACGCAGCATCTGATCGGCGCCGCCGACCCGGTGGTCGATCCCTATCCCGGCGCCGGCGCCAATGTCGAAAAGGACCGCTTCTACTCATCGCGCGACGGCACCGCCTCTTTCGCCGTCCCCTCCGCGCCCGGCCAGCCGGCCTTCTGCGTATTCTCCAGCGTGTTGGTCAAGGCGCTCAGCGGTCCCGACGGCCTCAACCTCGACCGTCAATATCTCCGCGAAGGCCGCATGGTCGTCTCGAGCCGCAGCCTTTCGGAATATCTAGATGAGCACGTGGTGCGCGCCGCCCTGGTCGCCAACCAGCTCCAGGAGTCGCAGTGCGAACCGGGCTTCGGCATCGACCGCGACAGCTATATCGAGTTCCCGGCCCACGTCGCTCCCCCGGCTCCCCCCGCTCCCCCTGCTCCCATCGACGAAGCTCCCGGGGCGCCATGGACGGATCCAGGGCCCCGGCCGCCGCCATTTCCGGACCTCCCTGCCCCGCCCGGTCCCGAGCTCAACCCCACCACCGCGAAGGACGCCATCATCCGCCGTCGCGACGAACAGATTGCCCGCATCCAGCGCTCCCGCTCCGAATGGCGCGCCCCGCTTCGCCGGGACATCAACAAAGAGGTCGCGGAGCGAGGCCAACAGTGGCCGCCACGGATGGACCTGCTCGTTTCAGGGTCTGCCGTGCTCGATATCGCAGACGCCCACCCGTTTGCGGAGAGCCGCATACAACTGGGATTGCCCCAGAACCTCTGGTTCACCCTCGCGCCCTATGAGGGCCGGAGCCGCCCCCTCCTCGCCGTCTGCGGGCAACGATCGACCATTGTCCCGATGTTCTCGGGGCTCTGGTGCGCCGTCGTTTTCGATCGGCCCTACGCCGATCGGGCCGCGGAGTACGGCGTCGAGATGCTGGCCTGGGGCAATCCCTACGGCGAGTTCGAGCCGGAGGACCCGGATACGCTCGATCCCGCAGAGGCCCTCAAGGGCCTCGCAAACGGCACCCTGATTGCCGAGGATATTGGCGTGCTGGCCCACCGGATGCGCCGCGGCAAGCATGCCGACCCCATGCTCGGCATCGTCTGCGCCTATCTCTACAACAGCGTCGGGGACATCAATAACATCCGGCGGATGTGCTACTACTATTACCAGCACGACCAGCACGTCCCCTTCGATATCGCCATGCTCGCCGGGCTGCCGCTGCAGCCCACGGATGCCGGCGGCTTTGTGATCGAAGTCCCGGCAGTCCCCGATGACACCACCGGCCGTGCCCGCGAAATGCCCCGCTACGCCTGGGAGGCCACGCCCGCGGTTACCGTCGGCGTCGCCGGGGTGACGCCGGTGGTTCGCGCCGGGTGGCCACACCTGCGCCACAGCGAGCATCGGGTCCATCGCCAGTGCTGGGAACTGATCGATGAGCTGGCGCCATCACCGGTTTCGACCTTCCTGGGCGGAGCCGCGCGCGCGGAGCTCGCCCGCATTTTCATACCGAGGGAGTGAACGATGCGGATCGTCTTCATACACGGCATCAACAACGAGGAAGAAACCGCCGACACCATCCGCACGTCATGGCAGCGCGCCCTCGAGGGCACGTGGGACAAGCTGAACCTGCCGCGTCCCACCCCGCCCGCCATCGACGTTGCCTACTACGCCAAGACCCTCGCCAACGCCGCTACTGGCGGTGACACCAGCACCGCCATGGGCGGCCCTGGGGCAACCAACACCAGCGATGCAATCGCCCTCCTCCAAGCCTACGCGAATGCCGCCGGCGTCACCACCGAGGAGCTCGAAGCCGAGGCAGAGCGGCAGGGCGTGCCGCGCGAGGCTGTCGCGCAGGGCGCCCCGCACGAGGGGTGGATCATCGCTTTTGCCGGGCTGCTCGAGGGCATCCTGCCGGACAAGGGGCTGTTCGTCGCCAAGCAGTTCCTGCGCCAGGCGGCGATCTACATCAGCAACAAGGCCCTCGCCGCCAAGGTCGATGCCGAAGTCGAGGCCCAGGTTTTCGACGGCCGCCCCGATCCCACGATCATCGTCGCCCATTCGCTGGGCACGGTCATCGCCTACCGGCTGCTTGCCGGCCGGCGGCTCGCAGGCCGCGACGCGCCGCTCTTCATCACCCTTGGCTCCCCGCTCAGCGTCAGCATGTTCAAGCCCATCCTGCCCCCGCGCGGCTCCATGCCGAAGCCACCTATCGCGAAATGGATCAACGGCCGCCACGTCGACGACTTCGTGACGCTGGGCCGGGCCATCACCAAGGAGAGCATCGGCTTTGCCGACGTCGTCGACATCACCGACATCGACAATCCCGACGACGACAAGCACAACGTCGTCCGCTACCTCGCGAGTCCATCGATCGCGCGCGAACTGTTCCAGGCCGCGTGGGCGTAACGCGGCCGCTGACTTGTCGGCCGAGCCATTGACGATCGGCCCATCCGCAACGATATGCACCGCTCGCGCAGTGCCTCCGCGCGGTGCTTGACCGAAGCGCTCGCGGAAGGCAGTCTAGTCAGGCGCTCCCCCTCAAGTCAGTCAGCCGGCAAGCCGAACGACTTGGCAGGGGGAGTGTTTCTTTTGAGTTGGAGACGGCAATGGACAAGATTCCGATGACACCACAGGGGCACAAGACCCTGTCAGAGGAATATCGCCGCCGCACCTCCGAAGAGCGGCCCAGGATCATTGCCGACATTTCGGAAGCGCGCGCCCACGGCGACCTTTCGGAGAACGCTGAGTATCACGCGGCCAAGGAGCAGCAGAGCCTCAACGAGGGCCGCATCAAGGAACTCGAGTCGCTGCTCGCGCTCGCCGACATCATCGACGTCACCAAGATCTCGGGCTCGACCATCAAGTTCGGCGCCACGGTGAAGCTCGTCGACGAGAATACCGAGGCTGAGAAGTCCTACCAGATCGTCGGCGACGCCGAGGCTGACCTGACCAAGGGCCGTATTTCTATCTCCTCGCCCATCGCCCGCGCGATGATCGGCAAGGAGAAGGGCGATTCGGTCGAGGTCGCGGCTCCCGGCGGTGCCAAGACGTACGAAATTCTCGAAGTTAAGTTCATCTGATAACCGATCGCGCACCCTGCCTCGCGCGAAACTGTGGACTTTTACGCCTCGCCATGCGCTCCATCGTCACTGGGCGATGGGTGCGGCCTTGAAAGGCATGCGCCGAACCCCCTACCTTGGAGTGCGGCGTGAGTTTTCGCGCATTGAGGCCAGGACTGCGTCAGTCCAAGTGTAATGGAGCGTAAGGTGCACGCCAAAGTCGTCATCATCGGATCGGGCCCGGCGGGCTACACGGCGGCCATCTATGCGGCGCGCGCCATGCTCGAGCCCGTCATGATCGCCGGCCTGCAGCCGGGCGGTCAGCTCACCATTACCACCGATGTCGAGAACTACCCCGGCTTCGCCGATGTCATCCAGGGCCCGTGGCTCATGGAGCAGATGAAGGCGCAGGCCGAGCATGTCGGCACGAAGATGGTCAACGACATCATCGTCGAAGTCGATTTCGACAGGCGCCCCTTCGTCCTCATCGGCGATAGCGGCACCCGCTACACCGCCGACGCGGTCATCGTCGCCACCGGCGCCCAGGCCCGCTGGCTCGGGCTGCCGTCCGAGGAGAAGTTCCAGGGCTTTGGCGTCTCCGCCTGCGCCACCTGCGACGGCTTCTTCTACCGCGGCAAGGAAGTGGTCGTGGTCGGCGGCGGCAACACTGCTGTCGAGGAAGCGCTGTTCCTCACCAACTTCGCGTCCAAGGTCACCGTCGTCCACCGCCGCGGCGAGTTCCGCGCCGAGCGCATCCTGCAGGAGCGCCTGTTCAAGAACCCCAAGGTCGAGGTGATCTGGAACGCCGAGATCGAAGAGGTCTATGGCGAGGACATGCCGCGCTCTGTCAAGGGCGTGAGGATCAAGGACACCAAGACCGGCCACGTGACCCAGAAGGATGTCGACGGCGTCTTCATCGCCATCGGCCACCAGCCCGCGACGTCGGTCTTTGCCGGCAAGCTCGACATGAAGCCGGGCGGCTACCTGCTGGTCACCCCCGGCGGCACTTCTACCAACGTCCCGGGCGTATTCGCCGCCGGCGACGTGACCGACGACGTCTACCGCCAGGCCGTCACGGCCGCCGGCATGGGCTGCATGGCGGCGCTCGATGCCGAAGAGTATCTTGCTTCGATGGAACTCGCTGAGGCTGCGGAATAACAGATGCTGGATTGGGACAAGCTCCGCATCTTCCATACTGCAGCTGAATCCGGGTCCTTCACCCACGCGGCAGAAAAGCTCAACATGAGCCAGTCTGCCGTATCTCGGCAGATTTCCGCGCTCGAAGAGGACCTTGCCCTAAAGCTCTTCATCCGCCACGCCCGCGGCCTCGTCCTGACCGAGGTTGGCGAGCAGCTCTTCCGCACCGCGCACCGCATGCACTGGGAGCTGCAGCAGGTCGAAACCCAGATGTCCGAAAGCCAGGAGGTGCCGACCGGCCCCCTGCTCGTCACCACCACGGTGGGTATCGGCTCGACCTGGCTTTCGTCCCGCATCCACGAGTTCCTGATCCTTTATCCGGAAATCCAGATCGAGATTAAGCTCAACGACGCCGAGCTCGATCTCGCCATGCGCGAGGCCGACGTCGCCATCCGCCTGCACCGCCCGAACCAGTCGGAAATGATCCAGCGCAAGCTGTTCACGGTGCACAACCACTTCTACGCCTCGCGCCAGTACGTCTCGGAGTTCGGCGAGCCCCAGGCCGTCGAGGAACTCGACAAGCACCGCATCATCTCGTTCGGCGAGCCGGTGCCGTCCTATCTCGGCGACATCAACTATCTCGAGCGCCTCGGCCGCCCCGATTCCTCACCGCGCCGCGCCGCCATGAAGGTCAACGCCATCTATGGCATGATGCAGGCCGCCCGCGCCGGTCTCGGCATTGCCATGCTGCCCGACTATGTCACCGAGGGTGAGGAGAATCTGGTCCGAGTTCTCGCCGGCATCGAGTTGCCCGCCTACGAGGCCTATTTCGTCTATCCCCCGGCGCTCAAGAACTCGAAGCGCGTCGGCGTGTTCCGCGACTTCCTCGTCGGCAAGGCCCGCGAATGGTCGTTCTAAAGCAGGCAGCGGCGCTCGCGCTGCTGCCCCTAATGCTGCTGCCGGCCCCCGCCACCGCCGATTCCATGACTTCCACCCAGTTCGGCGTGGTGTTCTGCATCGGACGGCTCTCCGGCGACATGGCCCCGGTGCTGGCCGTCCTCACGCCCGAGACGCGGGCGCTCGTCGAAAAGACCGGCGTCGACAAGGTCCGCTGGCAGGGCAAGCCCGACTACGCCAACATCTGCGAGCCCGTCGGCGCCTCCGGCACCTACGAAGCCCCACAGGTCATCCTCTCCTACCGCTATGCTGAAGAGGGCAAGTCCGGCTTCTCCGACCGGCTGGTCATGCGCTTCGTCGATGGCCTGCTCCGCCTCGACGACATCCTCTTTTCCGACGGCGAGTCGATGCGCGACAGCCTCGCGGGCGACTGATCAGGCCCGCCGCCGGATCAACCTGAACACCACCGTCGCACGCACCTCGAACCCGAGCTTGCGATAGAGCGCGATCGCGCCGGCGTTCTCCGTCTTCACGTGCAGGAACGGCACCCGCCCCTCCGCCGCAATCTGCGCGGCCACGAAGGATACGAGCGTCGCGGCGAGGCCCCTGCCGCGGAACTCCGGCCAGGTGCACACCGCGCTGACCTCGGTCAGCCCGTCCGACTGCATCCGCTCGCCGGCCATCGCCATCAGGCGGCCGTCATCCGCCTTCAGCCCGTAATACCGCCCCATCCCGATCGTGCCGGCGCGAAACGGTCCGGGCTCCGTGGCGAGCGCCAGTTCCAGCATCGCGGTCGCGTCGGTGTCGACGAGCCGCATCGGCACGATGTCCGGCCTCGGCGGCGGTGCGTGGCACACCATCTGGAAGCACGCGATCTCGCCCAGCTGCTCCCAGCTCGCCGGAATCTCGTAGCTCGCCGTCGTCACCAGCCCGACGGCATCGTCCATCGGCACCAGCGCCTCGAGCTGCGCAAACGCCTCGGCCACATAGCGTTCCAGCCCGACGATCGGCGACATCGCAACCGGGAAGCGCCCAGCCATGCCGTTGATTTCGGCGACCGGCCGATGCCCCGATATCAGCGAGTTCCAGGCAGGGTTGTCGAGGGCGGCAAGCTTGGTCATGGCGACTCCGTTCGGCAGCCGTCTAGCATTGCCACCCCCGCGTGCCCAAGCCCCCCATTCATCCGCAGTTCAGCCATGCCGGCTACTAATTCGCGCGACCCAATCGGAACTGGCCATGCGCACAATTCTCGTCCTCGCCGCCATCGCCTGCGCGACGCCCACCCTGGCGCAGCCAATCACGCTCACGCCCCAGCAGATCGGCCAGATCTTCTGCCTCTCGCGCCTCGGCAACGACATGGCGCCGGTGACGGGACTTCTCACCGTGGGGCTGACCAGCGAGATCGCAAAGGCCCTCGAGAAGAACGACGCCATCCAGCAAGCCAATCTCGACGAGAAGCCCCCGCTTGGTGACGGCATCCCGTGGCAGGCCCACCCGGACTACGCCGACCAGTGCCAGCCGGGCAACGTGAACTTCATGATGGATGAAGCCCGCGTCCGCATCGACTACGCCTTCAAGGCCTATCCGGATGCCAACTTCACCGACACGCTGGCGCTCAAGCTGATCGACGACCCGTCGATCGGCGCCCGCATCTGGCGCATCGACAACATCGCCTATGCCACCGACGGTGACCTCAGGGCCGTACTGGCCTCCGCCTTCCTCGACTGATCACGTTCGAACGCGGCGCGTTTCGCCCCTCTTGACGGGCGCGTGCCGAAGGCGCATCCCGGCTGGTGTTTCGGGCGCTTGCGGCCGAACCTTCAACAGGAACCGGAAATGAACCCCGACAGTCGAAGTCGACCTTCGATCTTGCCGGCGCTCTAGCCCGAGGCATCGGGTCGGGCGCGCCGGCGCGGCGAGCTTTGGAGCCCCGTTATGCTGCGTGCCTACACCCGCGATGGCAACCGCCTCGTCCCCACCGATTTCGATCCGGCCGCCGAGTCCGAAATCGGCGAAGCCGTCTGGTACAGCCTCACCGACCCGACCCGCGACGAGGACAAGTTCGTCGAGTCCTGCCTCGGCATCGACATCCCCACCCGTCGCGAGATGCAGGACATCGAGCCGTCCGCGCGCCTCTACAACGAGGAAGGCGCCGAGTTCATGACCATCACCGCCCTCATCGAGGACGACGCCGGCCAGATCGTGAAGACCCCGATCACCTTCGTGTTGCGCAACGACCAGCTCGTCACCGTCCGCTACGCCGACCCAAAACCCTTCCGCCTCTACGAGCGCCTCGTCGCCCGCCCCGCGCACGGCGAGATCACCGGCGAGCGCGTGATGATCGGCCTGCTCGAGTCCTTTATCGACCGGCTGGCGCAGCTGCTTGAGAACACCGGCGACGGCATCGACCTGATCTCGCGCGAAGTCTTCGGCAACAAGGCCACCAAGCCCACCCGCAAGACCCGCGACCTGCAATCGCTCATCGAGCAGATCGGCAAGAAGGGCGACGTCCTCACCCTCGCCCGCGAAAGCCTGGTCTCGATCAGTCGGCTGGTCAGCTACCACCAGAGCGCCAGCAACGATGATCCTCGCGCCGTGCGCGACCGCAAGCAGGATCTCAAGGTGCTGCAGCGCGACGCCGCGGCGCTCAGCGACCACGCCACTTTCCTCTCGGACAAGATCACCTTCCTCCTCGATGCGACCCTCGGCCTAATCAACCTCGAGCAGAGCCAGATCATCAAGATCTTCTCCGTGGCGGCCGTGGTGTTCCTGCCGCCCACTCTCGTCGCCTCTGTCTACGGCATGAACTTCCGCCTCATGCCCGAACTGGATTGGGCGTTCGGCTATCCGTTTGCGATCGGGCTGATGGTCCTCTCGGCCATCGTGCCATTCCTCTATTTCAAGCGCAGCGGCTGGCTCTAGCCCGGCAGATTCGCCTGCCGAACCTCGCACAAGACTGCGATACCGGCCCGCAAATGACATCGTTCACATCGTCGTGGGATGCCGTCAGACCGGCAATACACGAGCAAACTCATCGACTTAAGAGGTATGCAAGAAACGCATGTCTCGCATGCCGCACAACGCGCTTGTTGGGTCAGCATCACGGACATATATCCCGGGTCGACAGCAGCTGAGCGCTTCTCCCTCCTCCTCCTCGCGCTCGTTGTTTGTTCCTCCTTGCAGTCAGCAATGATTGCAACTCGGCCCCGCTCTCCCCTCGAGCGGGGCCTTATTTTTTTTCTCCCACCCCGCTTGCGCAGCCGTCCATGTGACGCTTGCGTCATGTCAGCACAGCTGACCTATCCTTGCGGAAACTGCATAGCTGGCATGTAGCACTGCGCATTGTGGACCAAACGGTCAAAGTGCATATTGTGAGTGTCGATGTGGGCCGCACCGTATCCTCCTCCCTCGGTCCTGCTCTGCGACACCCGGTTCGAAGTCGTATCCTCCTCCCTCGACCTAGAACCACTGGCAAATGGCGTATCCTCCTCCCTCGTCCATTTGCCACCACTTTCGATTTGGACTTCGGTCCTTTTCATAAGGCTCCATCTTCGGATGGAGCCTCTTTTTTTGCTCGGATAGACTTCAATGGATGCACTGACCGCCTTCGGCCTGTTCGCTGTCACCGGCATGCTGGTCACCTACGCGCTGGAGCGCCGCAGCACCTGGTTCATCCTCGCTTTCGCCGGCTTCTGCGCCCTCGGCTCGATCTATGGCTTCCTGCAGGGCGCCTGGCCCTTCGGCCTCGTCGAAGCCGTCTGGGCCCTCGTCGCGGCATCTCGCTGGTGGAACACTGCCCGCGCCTGACGCATGGCTGCCGTTCCGACTGAGCGATTGTTCCCGCTGCGCTCCGCATCGATAGTGTCCATCAAGAGATTGCGGCCTTCCTCCTCCCTGGCTGCGTTCTCATGGGTCGCCAGGCTTCGGCTTGCCGACCTTTGAAAGGCTCCGCTCATCCCCTCGAGCGGAGTCTTTTTCTTTTCTGCCCGGCAGAATCTGCCCACCACCCCGATCTGCCTGCCTTCGGCCCAGCATTTGCGGGCGTTTCCGCTGGCACGCCGCATGCATCTCGTCTCGCGTATCGCGGAGAAAACGATGACCAGCGTCGGCACCGTCAGCCAGTCCATGAGCTACGCCCAGATTCTTGCCAACGCGCAGAAGGCGACTCAACCCGCGGCGTCCGCGACGACGAGCACCGCGTCGTCCGGCAGTTCGGCCACCAGCGTCACGCTCTCCGATGCGGCGATGGCCGCCCTGGCCGAGAAGGACTTCGCCACGGTGACGACCGACGCCCGCGCCACCATGGATGCTCTGCTCGCCGCCGCGAAGCTCACGAGCCCGCTCAAGGACGGCGCCCTCGCCATCGACCTCAGCAAGGTCGATCGTCGCGAGCTCTACGCCATGAGCACGAACTCGAACCAGAAGTTCACCGTCGAGGAGCAGAAGGCCGCAGCGATCGAACTGCAGAACCGCTTCGACCAGGCCCTTGCCGGCCCGACCGCCGTCGGCCGCGTCACGGGCGCCATCAAGGGCCTCTACACCGCCGCCCTCGCCTATCTCGATGCCATGGGCCCCGAGGAAAAGGCCTCGGCCAGCTATGCCGACCAGCGCAGCGCCCTCGAGCAGATGCTTGCGAAGATCGAAGCCGATCCCGCCACCCTGCCCGGCGCCGTCGCCAACGATCCTGTCGACGCCTACATGAAGCGCCTCGCCGAAGGCGAAACCGGCGAACTCCGCGACATCGGCTCGGTCGCCGCCGATGCCCGCGCCACGCTAGACGCCCTCTACAAGTCGAGCGGCACGACCAAACCCGACTACTCCGAGTTCGACAGCCGCTCGATTGCCGCCGTCGCGCTCAACTCCGGCGGCCAGTTCAGCCTCACGGAGACCCGCGCCGCCAGCAACGAGATGCGCGCCCGCTCCGCCTCAGCCGTGCTGCAGGGCCTCAAGGCCGCCGGCTCCTCAACCGATCCGGGCGCCTTCGCCCAGAACATCATCTCGCTCTATGGCGCCATGAGCCCCGAAGAGCGCTCGGCCGCCGGCTGGTCCGACAACCTCTACGCCGCCGCGGTCGCGAACTACCACTCGGCCAGCAAGCTCGGCTCCCTCCTCGGCGCCGCCACCGGCAGCTCCATCTGGGGCGGCTCGTCGGGCAAATCCGACAGCCGCAGCTTCAGCCTGATGGACTATCTGTAGGAGGCGAAGCCTGTCTTCACCTCCCCCTTCATGGGGGAGGCCGGGAGGGGGCCGTCTCTATCGGTCAAGCATCCGCGAACCCATCCAGCGCAGCGATGACAGCCTCTTCCATCCCCGCATCGCCGCTCGAATGGCCGGCGCCGTCGATCACCTCGAGCCGCGCGCCCGGCCACGCCTTGCTCAGCTCCCAGGCCGTCACCAGCGGCCCCTGCAGGTCCATCCGGCCCTGCACCAGCACGCCCGGAATACCCGCCAACGCTCCGGCGCCCGCCAGCAGCGCCCCTTCCTCGAGCCACGCCGCATGCCGGAAATAATGCGTCACGATCCGCCCGCGTGACAGCATCCGCGCCGGATCCACCCCGTCCGACGGCCGGCCCTGCGCCCGCTCGGCCGACACGGCCGCATTGTCCCAATCGTGGAAATCCCGCGCCGCCCGCGCCCGTACCTCCGGGTCCGCATCGAACATCAGCTCATTGTACGCCGCGACCAGCCCGTCCTCCGGCGTCCCCTCCGGCACGCCGGCGCGGAACCGCTCCCATTCCTCCGGCAGCAGCGGTGCCAACCGCCGATACAACCAGTCGATCTCGCTTCGCCGCGTCGTCGTGACCCCGGCAAACACCGCCGCCCGCACTCCCTCCGGAAACGCCTCCGCGTAGGCCAGCCCCAGCGTCACGCCCCACGACATGCCGAAGATCACCCAGCGCTCGACCCCGAAGTGCTCCCGCAACCGCTCGATATCGGCCACTAGCTGCGCCGTGGTATTGGTCGAGAGATCGACGCCGGGCTCCGCCGCGCTTGGCCGGCTTCGCCCCGCATTGCGCTGGTCGAACGAGATGATCCGGTACTTCTGCGGATCGAAGAACCGCCGCATCGCCGGCGAGCATCCCGATCCCGGCCCGCCATGGAGGATCAGCGCCGGCACGCCGTCGGGTGCGCCCGCCTCCTCCCAGTAGAGCTCGTGGCCATCCCCGACCTCAAGCCAGCCGCTCGCCACCGGCTCGGTGATCGGATGGCCCGCCATCACTCCACCTCGGTCAGTGCATCGAGCGCGGCGTTGAGCGCCGCCAGACGCTCCGCACCGATCCTGGCCCGGTAGCGCGCTTCGATCTGCTGCTTCACCAGGTTGCCGTCCGCGATCGCCTTGATGCCCTTTGGCAGCAACTGGACGATCTTGCCGCGTCCATCGCGTGGATCCGGCACCCGCTCCACGATCCCCTCCGCGACGAGCTCATCGACCAGTTGCTGCACCGCCTGCTTGCTGATCCCCAGCGCCGCCGGCAACGCCGATTGCGACATGCCCCCCGGCCGCAACTGCCCCGCCACCGCTCCACGGGCTTCCGCCATCCAGCCGTGCCCGCGCTCCGCCATTGCGGCGTCGAACTCCACCTTCCACTGCCGCGCCATCCGCCACAGACGCACCCCGACGTGGTCGATCAGCGGTGGCAGTGAATTATCGTCAAGTTGCTTGACCAACTGCGACGCTCCATATAGTCAAGTTACTTGACGATACCCCGTTGTGCCCGTCGGCGCAACCTAACCACAGGGACCATGACATGCCCTTCATCGACAACACCAATGCCCCTCGCTTCGAGATCCCCGGCGCATCCTTCGCCAGCATCGCGGCGCCCAGCCGCGGTTCCGAGGAAAACGCCGTCTGGCGCACGAGGGTCGCGCCCAACACGGCCGGGCTCGAACACCACATGACCCGGGAAGAGATCATCCTCGCGGTCAGCGGCAACGGCGTCGTGCATATCGGCGGCGACCGCTATCCGTTGTTGCCCGGCGATGCCTTCGCGATTCCCGCATTCACCAACTTCAGCCTCGCCTGCGCGGGCGATACCCCGTTCGAGGCCATCACCGTGCTGCCGGCCGGCAGCCGCGCCGTCGTCGCAGGCAAGCCGTCCTTCCAGCCGCCCTGGAGCATCTAGCCGACTGGTGACGGCGGCAAATCGCGCCGCCGCCCTTCGGTCAGCTGACCTTGGCGCAGAAATCCTGGATCCGGCTCACCGCGTCCTCGAGCGTTTCGTTGCTCGCGGCATAGCTGAGCCGCATGTGCCCCGGCAGGCCAAAGGCCGTGCCATGCACCAGCGCCACACCGGTCTCTTCGAGCAGCGCCAGCACGAATGCGCCGTCGTCGGTCAGCGCCCGCCCGCCGCCCGAGGTCTTGCCGAGCAGCCGCTTCACCGACGGGAACACGTAGAACGCCCCCTCCGGCGTCAGGCAATCGAGCCCGGTATTGGCATTGAGCCCGCTGACGACGAGATCGCGCCGCCCCTGGAACACCTTGAGCCAGTCCTTGAGGAACTCCTGCGGCCCGTTCAGCGCCTCGACCGCCGCCCATTGCGAGATCGACGACGGATTGGTCGTCGATTGGCTCTGCAGCTTGTTCATCGCACCCAGCAGCGGCCGCGGCCCCGTGCAGTAGCCGATGCGCCAGCCGGTCATCGCGTGCGACTTCGACACGCCGTTCATGGTCAGCGTGCGTCCCTGGAGCTTCGGCTCGATCCCGGCGATCGTCGCGAACGTGCCGCCGTCATAGACCAGCACTTCGTAGATGTCGTCGGTGAGGATATGCACCTGCGGATGCCGCAGCAGCACGTCCGCCAGCCCGCGCAGTTCGGCGGCCGTATAGGCGGCGCCGGTCGGGTTCGACGGGGTGTTGAGGATCAGCCACTTGGTCTTCGGCGTGATCGCCGCTTCCAGCACTTCCGGCTTCAGCTTGAAGCCGGTCGATGAATCCGCCACCGCGAACACCGTCTCGGCCCCACAGAGCTTTACGATCTCGGGATAGCTAACCCAGTAAGGCACCGGGATCACCACCTCGTCGCCGGGGTTCAGCGTCGCCATCAGCGCGTTGAAGATGATCTGCTTGCCGCCGGCCGCGACGAAGCAGTCGGCCGCTGTCACGTCGAGCCCGTTGTCGCGCTTGAACTTGGCCGCCACGGCCTCCTTCAGCTCCGGAATGCCGTCCACCGCAGTGTAGCGAGTCTTGCCCGAGTTGATCGCCCGGATCGCCGCCTCGCGCACATGCTCGGGCGTGTCGAAATCCGGCTCGCCCGCGGCCAGCGAGATCACGTCCTGCCCCTGCCGCTTCATCTCCTGCGCTTTGGAGTTGATGGCCACCGTTGCGGACGGCTGGATGCGGTTGAGGGCGTCAGACAGGAAAGCCACGGCAATTCTCCCGGAAAAATGGCCGAGAAGCTCTACGGCGTCAGCCCGCCCTGCACAACGCCGCAATCGCCAATGTCGTCGAAAGCGCTAGATCGCGAGCCCGGCCTGCTTCACCAGCTGCACCCCGCTGACGCGCCAGCCCTCGCTCTCCTCGGTCAGCTGGTAGTATGCCTCGTAGAGACTCTGGTCGTTCCCGACGAACTTCACCTCCTGCAGCACCACCGTTTCGCCCGTCATCTCGAACGCCCCGAAACTGTGCGACCGCGAGTCCATGATCGGCGCATATCCCGAACCGATGATGGCGATGAAGAAAGCCTCCGCCGTCGGAAAGCCCGCGTGAAAAGCCTTCGCCGCATACTGGAACGCCCCCGGCGCATCCTTGGCGCGAAAGGCCTCGATCTGGCCGGTGATCACCGCCTGCCACGGCTGGTCACCCGTCGCCGCATCCTGCCCCGCAACCGGCAGCGCCGCCATTATCGCGAACAGCCCAGCCAGCACCGATTTCCCAATATTCAGAGCCACTTGCATCCGAACCTCCCCGCGCGACGGCGGCATCCGCCACAGGATTGCCATCAAATCGTCCGCGCTTCTCCGCCGTAGCAACGAAACATCCACGCATTCGGGGCATCACCTCACTGGCTTGTGAATGCCTGAAGTCAGCGAGTTTTCGATGTCCCCCACCAAGCTCCCCACCGCCCGCAAGGCGCGCGTTTTCGCTCCCCGCCTGCTGCTGCGCAACCCGCTGACCTCCGCCGCCGCCATCTCCTTCTCCCTCACCTTCGTCGCTGGCGGCATCGCCCTGCTGGCCGGTCTGCTGCCGCAACAGCTGAACACGCATCTTGGTGAGGTCGACACTGGCGTCGTGGTATTGTTCGTTCCGCTCTGCGCGCTTCTGCTCGCGGTGATCTTCGAAGCCGTCCGTTCCATCATGCGCGACAACCTGCGCGAACCGGCTCCCCGCAAGACCAACCCGCTCGACGCCTGGAAGCCTGGCATGGGTGAAGGCTGATTTACGCAGAACGTGAGGCTTGTCTCCTTCCGTTCATCTTCCCGTTAGCACCGATAGTCTATGACGCGAGGCGGGGCTGATCCCGCCCGCGCCTTTTCTGCTGCAACCCGTCTTGCTTGGGGTGAGTATGGCTGTGGCATCGTCAATTTCGCGACTGAGGAACCGATATGACCCGTAACGCCTTCGCTACGCCCGGCCGCCTGCGCCCGGCGGCTGCCCTGTTGCTCGCCACCGCTTTCACCAGCCTCGCCGCCTCCGGCGCCCTTGCCGAGACGCTGACCGTCACCGGCATCGCTCCCACCGATGGCGCCTATGGCCTGTCGGTTCCGACTGTCGAAATCGTCGACGGCAACCTCAACGAAGGCAGCGTGCGCGGTCTCTTCACCGGTGCCCCCGGCTCGCTCGCTCCGCTCGCCACCCTCACCGCCACGTCGGTGACCATTCCCGAGCTGTCGTTCAGCTACAAGATCGACGTCGAAGGCGCCGATCCCGCCACTTTCACCTACCGCGACCTCGTGCTGAACGATGTCGTCGACGGCGTCGCCGCCTCGGCCACCATCGGTTCCGCTGATTTCTCCGGCGGCGAAGGCGTGTCGGGCGAGTTCGGCGAGATGTCGGTCGGCCGCTTCGATCTCGGCGGCATGCTTGGCTTCTACGGACTGACGACGAACCTCAGCGCCAGCGCCGAGATGAAGGAACTCTATCGGGACTTCACCTTCTCGGGCGGCTCGATCGGCACCGGCGATCTCTTCACCTGCACCTTCGGCCCTGCCGAGGTCGGCAGCTTCAGTGCTCGCCCGCTTCGCGACAACATGGTCGAAGTCCAGGCCCTGCTCCTCGAAGCCGAAGCGGCCCAGACCGCCGGGACCCCGGTTCCGCCGGAGGACGTGAAGCGGATCGCGCTCTTCTACACGGACATGCTCACCGCCTTCTCCTCGACGCCGATGACCTTCGACGGTCTCGAATGTTCCGGCAAGGACGAGAACGGCAAACCCATGACCTTCTCCATGGGCCAGATCGCAGTAGGCGGCTTCGAGCCGGCAAAATACCCCGCTTTCTCGCTCGATGACCTGAACATCGATGTCGAAGGCGACGGCCACGTCAACTTCGGCAACTTCACCTGGAAGAAGATGGACTTCTCCACCGCCATCGCCGCGGTCGAGGCCGCCGTTACGCTGGACGAAGCCTTCTTCGAGCAAAACTGGCGCCAGCTCGTCCCGGCTATGGACGGCTTCAGCCTCGCTGATCTCGATGTCGATACGCCCAACCCCGACAAGCCGGGCGAGCGCATCCAAGCCACTATCGGTTCGTTCGACGCCACTCTCGGCAACTACATCAACGGCATCCCGGCCAACATCGCGCTGAGCCTCGGCAACTTCATCCTGCCGCTCACCGAGGAGATGACGGACCTCCCCGTCGCCGATCTCCTCGCCCGCGGCATCGACGAGCTCGACGTTTCGCTCGGCACCAGCCTCGCCTGGGATCAGGCCACCTCGACCATCAAGGCCGACAACGTCACGATCGACCTCGGCAGCCTCGGCAGGATCACGCTCTCGGGCACCTTCGGCAATGCCACCGAGGCGCTGTTCGGCAGCGATAACGACGCCGCGCTGATGGCCGCCATGATGATCACCGTCAAGGACCTGACCGTAGACGTCGAAGATCGCGGCATCGGCTCGATCCTCATCGCCACCGGCGCCCGCGATGCCGGCCAGCCCGAAGAGGCCTTCCGCACCGCCGTCGCAGGCATGGCCCAGGGGATGACCCTCGCCTTCCTCGGCAACACCACCGAAGCCCTCACCGCCGCGCAGCAGCTCGGCACCTTCCTCCAGGGCGCGTCGCACCTCACGCTGACCATCACCAGCAAGGACGAAGCAGGCATTGGGCTCGGCGATCTCGCCGCCGCCGAAACCAACCCCACCGCCCTCGCCGGCAAGCTCAACGTCGTCGCCGTCGCCGATGGCGAGCCGATCGTCCTGCCGCTCGTCGAGCAAGATGACGAGGGAGGTGAGTCCGACACATCGGTGCAGGACCAGAAGCGGGACCTGAAGGCTCCCGCCAACACGCAGTGACTTCCGCAGGGCGCCGCCAGTATTGGCCGGCGCCCTGCTTCAATATTAGGCAAGTCACCCTTGTCCGTTCCGGCCTTTCAGCGCACTATGACCGCCTGAGAGGAGGACTACGATGCAAGTCGAGACTATCCTTCAATCCAAGGGCCACGCGGTCCATACCGTGGAAGCCGGCGCGCCGATCTCGGAAGCCGTGCACATTCTCAACTCCAAGAAAATCGGCGCGGTCATCGTCGTCGATGCCAAGGGCAAGGTCGCCGGCATCCTCAGCGAACGCGACATCGTCCGCCGCCTCGACAAGGATCCGGTGGCGCTCCTCGCCGCGCCGGTACGCACCGCGATGACCTCCAAGGTCATCACCTGCACCGCGGCGACCTCGGTTTCCGACCTCATGGAAACGATGACCCAGCACCGCATCCGCCACATCCCCATCGTCGACGGCGGCAAGCTCACCGGCATCGTCTCGATCGGTGACGTGGTGAAGCGCAAGATCGAGGAAACCGAGCAGGAAGCCCTCGCCCTCAAGGAATACATCGCTTCCTGAGAGCAAGGCACCGGCCTCTCCTCACCTCCCCCTTGACGGGGGAGGCAAGCGAAGCTTGGCGGCTCGCCGCCTGGCGAAGCTCGGATTGGGTGCGCCCCGTGCACCGGTGTTTACGCCCCCACCTTTCCAACTCTTCACCTCCCCGTAACACCCACGCAATCCGGCCGGGGCCATCCTCCTCCCGTACTCGAAACAAAGGGAGAGCCCCCGATGACCTCCATCCGCGCCAAAGTCCTCGCCGCCCTCGTCGCCGCCCTCGGCCTCACCGCCATGAGCCCCGCCTTCGCCGCGGGCGCGCACCACCAGCGCCCCACCGCCGGCAACGGCCCCACCCTCGAGTTCCGCCGCGATGCCGGTGGCGGCGCCTTCCGCTTCACCGAACTCTCCTGCGCCCCCCGCGCCGCCGATCGCCTCGATCGCCGCCTCGACCGCATGGGCGGCCGCCTCGAGTTGACCGCCGAACAGCAGAAGCTGTTCGAGGATTTCCGCACCTCGGCCCTCACCGCGCAGACCGATTTCGCCGACCAGTGCGCCGACCTCCGCCCCGCCCGCGAC
Source organism: Pseudomonadota bacterium (assembly GCA_023393475.1). Taxonomy (GTDB): domain Bacteria; phylum Pseudomonadota; class Alphaproteobacteria; order Rhizobiales; family Devosiaceae; genus Devosia_A. Next base: position 346 of record JAEWLC010000072.1, on the reverse strand, counting down.
GCCAAGGCCGAACGCCCCGACCTCATCCAGCGCCTCGAGCAGCGCCTGAAGTTCGATGAAGCCCGCCTCGCCGCGATGACCGACCTGCTGCCCCACTTCAAGGCCTTCTACGCAAGCCTCACCGACGAGCAGAAAGCCGCCCTCGCCCCCCGCCACGGCTTCCGCCAGGGCCTCCAAGCCCCGCAGCCCGCCCCCCGCTTCCACCGCGCCCCCGGACTGGACGGCTGACCCCTCGCGCCGGTCAGGTCCCCAAGCACGACCGGCCGCGAGCCGTCCCAGAGAAGCCCCCGCGTGCCCGCCCGCCGGGGCGTCGAATAGTGCCGAAGGCAAAATAACTCCAGTGGAG
>JAEWLC010000044.1 GCA_023393475.1 Pseudomonadota bacterium | reverse complement strand
ATGTCATGACTGCTGCCCGGGCTGGGGGCAGAAGTAATGACCACGAGTAAGCTCGGCCTAGATCACGCCCAGCGCCCGCATCGCCTCGGCGACACGCACGAAGCCGGCAATGTTGGCACCCAACACGTAGTCCCCGCGCACGCCGTATTCCTCGGCCGTCTGCGCACAGGTGTCGTGGATGTTGTGCATGATGGTGGCGAGCCGCTGCTCCGTCTCGGCGAACGTCCAGCTGTCGCGCGACGCATTCTGCTGCATTTCGAGCGCCGAGGTGGCGACGCCGCCGGCGTTGGCTGCCTTACCCGGGGCAAAGAGCACCCCTGCCTCCTGTAAGGCCCGCACGGCATCCGGGGTGGACGGCATGTTGGCGCCTTCGCCCACCGCGATGACGCCATTCTTGATCAGGGTGCGTGCATCCTTGCCGGTCAGTTCGTTCTGCGTCGCCGACGGCATTGCCACGTCGCACGGCACATCCCAGATCGAACCGCCCTCGACATAGCGCACGCTTGCGCCCTTGCGCTTGGCGTACTCGGAGATGCGCTCACGGCGCACTTCCTTCACGTCCTTGAGCAGGTCGATGTCGATGCCGTCCTCGTCGACGATGTAGCCGTTGGAGTCGGAGCATGCGATAGGCTTGCCCCCGAACGCCTTGATCTTTTCGATCGTGTAGACGGCTACGTTGCCTGAGCCGGAAACCACGGCACGCTTACCTTCGAACCCCTCATTCTTGGCCGAAAGCATGCGCTCGACGAAGTAGGTGGCTCCGTAGCCCGTGGCCTCCTTGCGCGCGCGAGAACCGCCATAGACAAGCCCCTTGCCGGTCAGGACACCGGCTTCGTAGCGGTTGGTCAGGCGCTTGTACTGCCCGAACATGTAGCCGATCTCCCTGCCGCCCACGCCGATATCCCCCGCCGGGACGTCGGTGTACTCGCCCAGATGGCGATAGAGCTCGGTGATGAACGACTGGCAGAAGCGCATGATTTCGCCGTCGGAACGGCCGCGCGGATTGAAGTCCGAGCCGCCCTTGCCGCCACCGATGGGCAGGCCGGTCAGCGCATTCTTGAAGGTCTGCTCGAAGCCGAGGAACTTGATGATGCCGACGTTCACCGAAGGGTGGAAGCGCAGGCCACCCTTGTAGGGACCGAGTGCGGAGTTGAACTGGACGCGGAAGCCGCGGTTGATGTGCACATCCCCCTTGTCGTCGGTCCACGGCACGCGAAAGATGATCTGCCGCTCCGGTTCGCAGAGTCTTTCGATTAATGCACCGTCGAGATAGTCCGGGTGCTTGCTGACCACCCTGCCGAGGCTTTCGAGGACTTCCCTGACGGCCTGGAGGAACTCCTCCTCGCCAACATTACGCCGAAGGACGTCCGCGAGAATGGGTTCCAGTTTTTCGTCGATCTTAGTCATTGGTCCTTTTCCGGAGGAGGCTGCACACGAGCCGGACGGTCATATCCCCCGCGAAACGATTGAACAACAAATAAGCAGCCCACCCAAATTTACAGCAGCCAACGGTTCGTCTGTGGAGGGGCTGGGACTAGCTCGGAATCGGACCAGGTCGTGGCTCCCACGAGCGCACGGAGCCCAGCTCCGGCTGCTGTAGCAGCGCCCAATTTGGTATTATTGGGAAGCCTACGGATAGTGGTTGAAGAGATTTCCGGCATCCGGGATGTGCGCCATGATCGCATCGCTGATGGTCGTAAGTTCGTCATACGCCGTGGCGGGGATTGTCGCATCGAGCGCCGCCGCGTTGGCCGCCACCTGATCCCTGTTCCAGCCCCCCGCGACGACGGCATTGACGCCGGCCTGGGCGAGGATCCAGCGGATCGCGAGTGTCGACAGCGGCAGCCCGAGGTCCGCAGCGAGCCGCTTCATCTGCTCCACGCCGGAATGCACATGCGGCCAGATATCAGCCCGGAATGGCAGGATCGAGTGCCGCTGGTCACCAGCAACAAGCCCGGGGTCGCGACCGAACTTGCCTGTCAGGATGCCGTGGCCCAGCGGGCTGTAGGCCACCACCGCGATATCATGGTCGCGGCAGTACGGAATTGCCTCGGCTTCGGCATAGCGCCACAGCAGGTTGTATCCGAGTTGATGGACCGCGATGCGGCCGACCTCCGAAACCTGCTCCATCTGGGCAACGGTGAAGTTGCTCACCCCAACGGCGCCAATCTTGCCCTGGGCGCGTGCGGTTTCGAGACCTTCCATGACCGGGCGCATGTCCCTGCCCGCGCGCGGCCAGTGAATGTAGTAGAGGTCTATGAAGTTCACGTTCAGCCTTCTCAGGCTGCCTTCGACCTCGGCAAGTCCGGCCTCCGCAGTCAGGTCATCCGAGTGGGACTTTGAGGCAAGAAAAACGCCCTCCCGCTTCCCCTCAAGGAACTGGCCAAGCAGGGTTTCCGACCGGCCGCCGCCGTAGCCCGCGGCAGTATCGAAGTGCCGAATTCCGGCCGTGTAGGCGGCCTGCAATGCGCCAAGCAGGTCTGCGTCCGCCACGCCCTTCGCATACCATGAGCCACCCTGCGCCATGGGCAGCAGGGGCAAGGGATTGTTGGCGAGCGGGGCACGGCGAAGGTCAAAGGCCAGCATAGTGATGGTCAGGTACTTTCGCGAATGATGAGTTCGGGATCGATCAAGGTGACTCGTGGCGGCGGCAGCTCGTCGCCTGCCGCGATAAGGTGCATCAGCCGGTCGACGGCCATCCGCGAGACGGCCGCGGCATCGTAGTTCACCGTCGACAGCGGCGGTTCGCCGAACTCGGTGAAGGCAATGTTGTCATAGCCCATGATGGCGAGATCGTCGGGAATGCGCACCCGGTGCTTGTGGCACCAGCGCAGCGCTCCCAGTGCCAAAGAGTCGTTGTCCGCCAGCACGGCAGATGGGCGCTTTGGACCGTTCATCAGCATGTCGAGCGCGAAGTAGCCGTGGCGCCCGTAGTGCCCGTTGGTAGGAGCTATCAGGTCGCGGTCGATCGCGATGCCGGCCTCGGTCAGTGCCTGCTGGTAGCCGTCGAGTTTCTCGTCATTGCCGTTCGCATGCGAGGCGTCGAGAAATCCGATCCGTCGGTGTCCCCTGCCGATCAGGTAGCGCGTCGCCTGGTACCCACCACTTCGATCGTCGACGCTCACGCCATCGATCCCGGCATCCGGGTCGGCAATCAGCAGGACCACCGGGAAGTTGGCCCGGCGCAACGGTCGCAGGTGCTTGAGGTCACGGTGCCGGGCCGGGTAGATCAGGATGCCATCGACCTGGCGCGAGCGGAACATGTCGACCACCCTGATCTCTTCTTCCAGCGTGTTGTTGGAAGTCGCGAACAGCGTGCCATAGCCCCTTTCCGCGAGAGCAATTTCCACTGCCTGGGCGGTCTGAGTCAGCGTCGGGTTGAGAATATCGGTCAGCACGAGGCCGATGGTTCGGGTTTCGCGGCTGACCAGCGACTTGGCGATCTGGTTGGGGACATAGCGCAGCTCCACCGCTGCCGACTGGATTTTCTTCCGCGTCTCGGCAGGAATGCGCTCGCTGTCGCGCAGGGCCAGCGACACCGTGTTGAGTGAAAATCCCGTTCTCGCGGCGATGTCCCGTAACCGGACAATACCTTTACCCACAACGCCCATCCGGCATTTGCGCAGTCGAGCATCCGTACCCGTCGGAGCCCCGGCGGCAACAGTCCTTGGTGCGGGTCACCCTCACTCGTTGCGCCTCCAGTTCCACTGCCTTAGGCGATGGCGCCCTCTTTCCGCAAGCGCTGGATTGCAGCGAGTTGCAGGCTGTCGGGCGCCATTTCCATCAGCTCGATCCGGTTCCCATCCGGATCTTCCAGCCAGGCCTGGCGGTTCCCGTCTATTGCCGTCTTCAGCGGCAGCAACAGCGTGAGGCCAACCGCGGCGATGCGCGCCAGCACCGCGTCGATGTCGTCGACAGTGAGGCACATGTGGTTCATCCCGTTGGCGTTCCATCCCGGCGCCCGGTCGTTTTCAGCGCCGGGGAACACTTCGAGATACTGCTCGTCGGTGATCCGCAGGTACACGAGCCAGACGGTCCCGTCGTCCTTGGTGAGCCGGAGCATTTCGGGAAAGCCGAGCTTGTTGACGTAGTAGTCGAGCGAGCGATCCAGGTCAGTCACCTTGATGGCGACGTGTCCGACCCCATTGATTCCCTGCATGGTTTCTCCCCGTGGTCGCACCGCGCCCGGCTACGCCCGGAGGCGCCTCGACCGGCAGTTGCGGTGAACGCTAATACTGCAAGGTGGTGTCCGAACGCCCCGCGCTTGTCAATCGACTTTTCTGGAGTCGCCAGCCACATAGTCGGCACCTTGGACGCTCGAGTACGGCATACATCTCTGATTTTTCTATGTATTTCTGCATGCCACTCAACATTCTCGACGCGTCTCCGACCCCAATGCGCCGAAAACCGCGATTCCGCCGATGAATCTGCCTTCAAGGCACTCGGAGAAAATTGGCCATTGACGACGCCGTCAGGACAAACCTAGATTAACGATAATACGATCTGGCCCGGCGAGGACGCGCCAAAAGAGGCGAGAGCCGGCTTGAACGAGAGGGAGGATCTGAGATGGCCTTTCGGTGGAGCCGATGGTCGCCGCAGCTTGCGCTGACGCCTGCCGTGGCGATCACGCTGGTCGCCTTCATCGGCGCGATCATCTGGACGATCTACATGTCGTTCACCGAGTCCAAGGCCTTCGCCACCTATGGCATCGACTGGTCGGACTGGACCAAGCAGTACGAGCGCCTGTTCCGCGACAAAGGCTGGGGCATCTCGCTCAGGAACATGCTGGTCCTGGGCATCGGCAGCCTGCTCGCCATAGTCTTCGGCTTCATCCTCGCGGCAATGATCGACCGCGAAAAGCGCGGCGAAGGCTTCTTCCGCACGGTCTTTCTCTACCCGCTGGCAGTATCGCTGATCGTTACCGGCGTCGCCTGGCGCTGGATGTTCAACCCCAGCTTCGGTCTTCAGGCCGCGCTGCATTCGATCGGTATGACCTGGGTCAATTTCGACTGGCTCAGCAAACCCGAGACGGCCATGTACGGGATCATCCTCGCGATGGTCTGGCAGGGCGCCGGCTTTTACATGGCGCTGATGCTCTCGGGGCTCAAGTCGATCAATACCGAGATCTGGAGCGCGGCGCGCCTCGATGGCGTGAGCCTCTGGCGGGTCTATCTTGAAATCATCATCCCGATGATGAAGTTCACCTTCCTCACCTGCGCAATCCTGCTCTCGCTGGGCGTGGTCAAGGCCTATGACATCGTCGTGGCCATGACCAATGGCGGCCCCGGGCAGGCCACCTGGGTGCCGGGCTACTTTACCATCAACGCCTACTGGGCGCGCTCCAACCTCGCCTATGCGTCGGCGGCGGCGGTGATCATGCTCGGCATCACCGCCCTCATCTTCTTGCCGCTGGTGCTGCTCACCGCCTGGCAACGCCGCTCCAGCGAAGCGAGAGCCTCATGACCATCGCGGAAACCTCCCTCGCCCGCGGCGAAGTCGATGTCGACCGCGCGCCCCTGTTCCCGCGCAGGAAGAAGGGCATCAGCGGCCGCTCGATCGCGGTCCTCGTGTTCCTCACCATCTGCGCGGCGTTCTTCTGCGTACCGCTCTATGTGATCATTACGACGTCGTTCAAGACGATGCCGCAGATCCGCGAAGGCGCGATCTTCTCGCTGCCGGCGCCGTTCACCATCGAGCCCTGGATCAACGCCTGGGACAATGCCTGCTCTGGCATTCGCTGCGATGGGCTCAAGGTCGGCTTCTGGAACTCGGTGTTCATCCTGCTGCCCAGCCTTGCGCTGTCGATGGTCTTGTCCTCGGTCACCGGCTACGCGCTGGCGTTGTGGAACGTCAAATGGGCGAACACCTTCCTCTTCATCCTCTTCATCTGCGCCTTCGTGCCGTTCCAGATCATCATGATCCCGCTGATCATCCTGAGCTCGGGGCTCAAGGTATACGGCACGATCTGGGGCATCGCCATTATCCACGCGGTGCTCAGCATGCCGTTCCTGACGCTGGTTTTCCGCAACTACTACAAGGGCATCCCGCAGGAGATCATGAGCGCGGCGATGATGGATTCGGGCTCGTTCTGGAAGATCTTCTGGGAAATCATCGTGCCGATGAGCGGCAACATCTTCATCGTCGTGCTCATCCTGCAGGTTACCTCGATCTGGAACGACTTCCTGCTGGGCCTGACCTTTGGCGGCCTTGGGACGCAGCCGATGAGCGTCGTGCTGGCCAATGTGGTGATCACCACCACCGGCGAGGCTGCCTACAACGAGAACATGGCCGCGGCCCTGCTCACGGCGATCCCGCCGCTCGTCATCTACTTCGTGCTTGGAAGGTTCTTCGTGCAGGGCATCACCGCCGGCGCGATCAAGGGGTAAAGGCCGCATGCCACGCGTTCAGTTTGAAGACATCATCAAGACCTATGGCCGGGTGACCGTCCTCAAGAACCTCGACCTCGCGATCGACGACGGCGAGTTCCTGGTGCTGCTCGGGCCCTCGGGCTGCGGCAAGACCACCCTGCTCAATCTCCTGGCCGGCCTGCTCGACGTAACGGCGGGCCGCATCACCATCGGCGAGCGCGACGTCACCGACCTCGATCCCAAGGACCGGGGGCTGGCCATGGTGTTCCAGTCCTATGCCCTCTATCCGACCAAGACGGTTCGCGGGAACCTGAAATTCGGGCTCTCGTCGTTCAAGCTCGACAAGGCGGAAGTCGACCGTCGCATCGCCTGGGCAGCAAAGCTCCTGCAGATCGAGCCCCTGCTCGACCGCAAACCGGCGCAACTCTCGGGCGGTCAGCGCCAGCGCGTCGCAATCGGCCGTGCGCTGGTCAAGAATGTCGGCCTCTTCCTTTTCGACGAGCCGCTTTCGAACCTCGATGCCAAGCTGCGCACCGAGATGCGGCTCGAGATCAAGAAGCTCCACGACGAGCTGCACTCGACCATCGTCTACGTGACCCACGACCAGATCGAAGCCATGACCATGGCGACCAAGATCGCCGTCATGGATGCCGGCGTGATCCAGCAGTTCGGCACGCCCGACGAAATTTACAGCCATCCGAAGAACCTCTTTGTCGCGGGCTTCATCGGCTCCCCAGCGATGAATCTGAGGCCGGGCAAGATCGTGCTCAACGGCGGCAAAGCCGGCGCGGTGGTCGACGGCGTGTCGCTCGATCTCAGCCAGTATGCGTTCGAGAGCGCCCCAGCCGACGGCCAGTCGATCGTTGTCGGCCTTCGGCCCGAGCACTTCGGCCAGCCGGGCGAAACCCTCGCCAGCGCAGCCGGCACCTTCAGCCTGCCGGTTCAGTACACGGAAAAGACCGGCGGCGACGCCACGGCCTATCTCAAGTTCGGCGACGCCCTCGTCGCGACGCGAGTCGATCCAGAGAAGATCGGCGGCTTCGGGCAGGGCGATACCGTCAACATCGCCTTCCCGCACGGGAAGGTCCACCTCTTCGACGCCCCGTCAGGGCGCCGGATGTAGGGCCGGGGCACCGGCCGATAACGCATAGCGAGTTCGAGGAGTCTGGCCCTGCCTCCGGCGGGCCAAACAAGGGAGAGAGAAGATGCGTATCAAGTCACTGGCCGTTCTGTCGGCCGCGCTCATGATTGGCGCTGCGCCACTGGCCAACGCCGAGGAGCTGATCGTCTACCACGGCTGGTCGTCCAAGGCCGAAGTCGCGGCGCTGAACGTCCTGCAGGCTGGCCTCAACGAAAAGGGGCACACCTGGAAAGACCTGGCGATCCCGCACAATTCGGGCGTCAACGTCTCGATCGTCAACATGGTCACTGGCGGCGATCCGCCGAACGCCTTCGTCACGTCCGATCCGCACATTTTCCGCGACCTCGCCGGTCTCGGCCTCGAGCGCGACCTGACCGACTACTACAACCAGATCGGCGCCACCGATAACTTCTTCCCGATCGTACGCGAGCTTTCGACGGTCGACGGCAAGATGGTGAAGGTGCCGCTGTTCCTGCATGTGGACGGCATGGTCTACTGGAACAAGGAAGTGGCCGCCAAGGCCGGCGTCGATCCGACCGCCTGGAAGAGCGTCGACGACATGCTCGCCGACTTCCCCAAGATCAAGGCTGCCGGTTTCGTTCCCGCCGCCGTCGGCGGCCAGGCCTTCCAGGTCGGCTACCTGTTCCACGCCATGGTCGCGGCCATCGCGGGTCCGGACATCTACAACCGAATCTATGCGGAAGAGCCCGATCCGACCGCATTCGATGAACCGGCGGTGCGCAAGGCCATCGAGGTGGTCCGCGCCTTCTCGAACGAAGCCACTCCGGAGGCCGAGAACCGTCCGTGGAACGAGACCACCAACACGGTGATCGCGGGCCAGGCCCTGTTCCACATCATGGGTGACTGGATGAAGGGCGAATGGCTGGCGGCCGGCAAGGTGCCGGGCGTGGACTTCGGCTGTGAAGTCATCCCCGGTGCCCTCGCCATTCCGGTGACCTCGGACGCCATGGGTATCCTGGGCGGCCAGCCGGAAGCCAAGGACAAGGCCGAGCTCGATCTCGTTGCCGCATTCGTCGACCCGATCATCTCAGGCAAGGCCAACCAGCAGAAGGGCTCGACCAGCCCGCGTTCGGACGCGCCGACCGAGTATCGCGACGCCTGCAACCAGGTGGCGATGGACGCCATGAACAAGCCGAACGGCTCGGTGAAGAACCCCTTCAACGTCATCACCGGCGACTGGAATAATGGCATCTGGACGGCGATGTACAACTTCTGGAGCGACAAGAACCAGACGACGGACGATGCCGTTGCGGCCCTCAAGGACGCCTACGACCAGACCTTCAACTAATCGATCATGCGGCGGGAGGCTTCCAGTCTCCCGCCGGCCTTCCCTCTTCCTTTCCGGCGCCCTGCCGGTATCAGGCTCGACCCATGCCAGCTACCAACGCTCCCCAGTTCACCCGTCGCGGCCGCACCCTTCTCGAAGGCCAGGTGGCGCGCCTTTTCACCATCGCGGCGGATGGATCGGAGCAAACCCTGCTGCTCGAGGCCAATGAGGTCATCGAGGCACCGAACTGGACACCCGACGGGCAACACCTGATCTTCAACGCGGGCGGCGAGCTCTGGCGCATCCCCGCCGACGGCAGCGGCCCAGCTGAAAAGCTGGATACCGGCCCGATCCGCGACCTAAACAACGACCACGTCCTCTCGCCAGACGGCCAGACCATCTACGGCAGCAGCGATGATGGGCATATCTACGCCTTCCCGATCGGCGGCGGCTCCGCGCGCCGGGTGTCGAATGTTCACGACGCACCACACCACTACTATCTGCACGGCATATCGCCGGATGGGCTCACGCTGTCCTATGTGGCAGTCGAGGGGTCGGCGGAGCGACGGCGCATCAACATGTTCACCATCCCCGCGGCGGGGGGACCGGATGTCCGCCTGAGCGATGTCGACTATCCCAATGACGGGCCGGAGTATTCGCCGGATGGGAAGTGGATCTATTTCAGCTCCGAGCGCGCCGCGAAGCAGGCGGGTCACGCCCAGTGCTTCCGCATGCGGCCCGATGGCAGCGGCATCGAGCAGTTGACCTTCGACGACCGGGTCAACTGGTTTCCGCACATCTCTCCCGACGGGCGGTCGGTCGTGTTCATCAGCTATCCGACCGGCACGACCGGCCACCCGCCCAACAAGGACGTCATCCTGCGTTTCATGCAGGCGGACGGAACGGGACAACGCGATATCGCCGCGTTCCTCGGTGGGCAGGGGACGATCAACGTCAACAGTTGGGCGCCGGACAGCCGCCACTTCGCCTACGTCGCCTACCCGATGCGCGACAAGATCTGAGATCGCCGCCCTTTCTCGCTCCCCATGGAGACTTCAATGCAGCCCTTCAGCGGCCTCGGCCACATCAACCTCAAGGCGGCCGACCTTCAGGCCTCGATCGACTTCTACGGCAAGCTGGGCTTTCCAGAATTCCTGCGCCTGACGCAGGCCGACGGCCGCACCTGGATCGTCTACCTGAGGATCACCGACGAGCTCTATATCGAGCTGCTGCCGGGCGGCACGGGCCGCGCCGGCGACCAGCAGGCAGCCGGCCTCAACCATCTCTGCCTCACCACGCCGGATATCGAGGCGACAGCTGCCCATCTCGCCAAGGTCGGCGTGCCGCTCGTCTCTCCCCTCGATCCAGCAAGGCGCGGGGTCGACGGCAACCGCGGCATGTGGATCGTCGATCCCGACGGCAACCGCATCGAGATAATGGAGATGGCGCCCGGCTGCGACCAGTACGAGGCGATCAAGGCGTTCCACGCCACCGGCAACTCCACCACGCTCTCCCGCCCGATCTGACATTTGCAGGAAACCGACATGAGCAAACGCATCGTATTCACCGGCGGTAGCGGTAAGGCCGGGCGGCACGCAGTCGCGTACCTGGTGGCGCAAGGCCATAGCGTGTTCAACGTCGACCTCAATCCGCTCGCGATCGAGGGCGTCACCACGCTCAACGCCGATCTCACTGACAGCGGGCAAGTGTTCAACGCCCTGTCGATGCACTTCGACTTCGATGGCCTGAAGACCGGCAAGGGCCCCGCCCCAATCGATGCGGTGGTGCATTTCGCCGCGATCCCCCGCATCCTGCTGCGGCCCGACAACGAGACCTTCAAGGCGAACGTCGTTTCGACCTACAACGTCATCGAGGCGGCAACCAAGCTCGGCATCAGGAAGATCATCATCGCCTCTAGCGAGACCACCTACGGCGTGTGCTTTGCCGAGGGCGACCGCGACTACCACTCGTTCCCCCTCGAGGAGGACTACGACGTGGACCCCATGGACAGCTATGGCCTGTCCAAGCTGGTCAACGAGAAGACGGCGCACGCTTTTGCCATGCGCACCGGCGCCGACATCTATGCGCTGCGCATCGGCAACGTGATGTCGCCGGAGGACTACGCGAACTTCCCGGGATTCCTGGCTAACCCACCGTCGCGCAAGCGCAATGTCTGGAGCTATATCGACGCGCGCGACCTCGGGCAGATCGTTGATCTCTGCATCCGCAAGGACGGTATGGGCTTCCAGGTGTTCAACGCGGTCAATGACGAGATCGTCGCCAACGAGCCGACCGAGACGGTTCTGCGCAAGTATGCGCCAAACACACCAATCACCCGCCCGATGGGCGAACGCGAAGCGCCGCTTTCGAACCGCAAGATCCGCACAGTCCTCGGGTTCAAGGAACAGCACAACTGGCGCAAATACGTCCCGGGCGCCTGAGCCCTCCCACGTGCAGGGAACGCCAGCAGGAGTCCCAACCTGCCCACCCGTGTCCCCTGCCCCTCTCTCGTTCAGGTTCTAGCCCGTCAGGCCCTTCCCCACTGGGGAGGGCCTTCTTGTTGCCGCGAGGACATCGCGCGGCAGCACGCAGCAGATGATGAAATGCGTGCCGAAACCGCCTTCGGCGAAGGCTGTTCACGACAAGAACGATCATTGTTGATGGGATGGCGGAGAGGATGTCCGAAAAACCTTCGTTTCCCATCGTTCCAGATCGACCCTAGTTCGCCTGTGAATGCTGGGGTAGCGCTCGCGACCGTTCTTCTATTGTTCCATTCCGTCCCGTATAATGGCCGCAAATCATTAGGGCGGATGTTATGGCGCGCGAGATCAACCGGCTCAGCCCGCAGGGCGTGAAGAACGAGACAAAGCCGGGAATGCATGCGGACGGCAATGGGCTGTACCTTCGCGTAGATGGTGACGGAAACAAGCGGTGGGCATTTCTCTACCGCTGGCAGGGCAAGCGACGTGAAATGGGCCTCGGCCCACTCGCTGCCATCTCGCTCAAGACAGCAAGGGAAATGGCCATCGACGCCCAGGCCATGGTGAAGGACGGTCGCGATCCAGTTGAGACGCGGCGACGAGCGCGGGGGGTACAAGCGGCGCCCACCTTTGGCGAGGCCGCGAATACCTACCTCAAGACCCAGCTCAAGAACTTCACGAACGAGAAGCACCGCGATCAGTGGGAAATGACCCTGGGTGATACGTACTGCCGACGGTTGCGCAAGATTCCCGTGGACAGCATCACTATCGACGACGTGCTGTCTACGCTACGCCCGATCTGGGATACCAAGACCGAGACGGCAAGGCCTTCTATCCCCGCGTCCAAACCACTCGCACATATGTGGACTACGTGCGCCAGCACGGCATAGATCCGCTCGCTGTGATGCCCTACGCCGGTGCAACCGGGATCGTGTCCATCGTCGACTGCAGCGGCGGCCGCTTCGATTTCGAGCCGCATTTGCATTGCCCTGACCAGCCGTTCGATGCCTTCGTTTGTGAAGTGCTCGACGCTGATGGGGAAACCTCAATCGACCTCGTGGCATGGCCGCTGACACGGCCCGACTACCTGCTGACCATGTTTGGCCGCGCACCGGCAGTCGGGCTGTGGGAGGCGGAGAACCCCGCGAGCTACTTCATGGGTAAGTCACTGCCCATGCGTAGGACGCCGCTCGAATGGCTGGCCGCTGGCTGTAGTGGTGCCGCCATCATCAACGACCACCTAGCCGCCCGCTGGCTGTTGGACCTGCCCGGCCCGGTAGCAGCTCGCGACTATGCCCACGCCCGCCAATTGCACCGCCTGAAGCAAACCCTCGCTGAGGGGATCAAGGTGATGGTGGCCGAGTCTGTAGAAAGGTTGGCCGCATGAGTGCCATGGAGAAGGTTGTTGAGTTCGACCCGAATGCGGCCCCCGCTATCGACCTGGCCGCTCACGCCAGGCGGAAGAAGACGCCGCCGAAGCGTACGAATACCAACGTCATCATGGCGGCGGTGTTCGATCCTATCCGCTGGATCGTCCCCGGCTACGTTCCCGAAGGCTTCTCCGTCCTCGCTGGCCGCCAGAAGCTCGGGAAGACCTGGTTGGCAATGGACTGGGGCCTGGCCGTCGCCACGGGCGGGATCGCCATGGGCGCAATTCCCGTCGAGTGTGGGGACGTGCTCTATGTGGACCTCGAGAACGGCCCACGCCGTATTCAGCGCCGCATTACCGCGCTCTACGGTGCGCAGCATGTCCCGGACCTCAGCCGGCTTGAGTGGCAGACCGAGGCGCCGATCCTCGATAAGGGACTGATTGAGCAGCTAGACGATTGGCGGCGTATTCAGCGGCGGCCAAGGGCCCGCGCGATATGCGCCTGATGTCGGTTTACTTCGGCCGCAAGGATACGCCGCTTGTGCGCCCTGCGCAGCCTCGGCCGGTGACGATTGCCGACCTGTTCGGGCAGTGGCAGGCCGAGCGCGTCGGGACTACCCGCGAAACCACGGCTGAGGCGGATGCCCGGTGCACCCGTTGCTCCGAGCTGCAGGCCTCGATCACTGCCATGCGGCCCCGTAGCGTGCGGGAAGCGGCAATGCAGCTGGTGGTCGAAACCGACGATGGCGAGAGCGACTATCGGCCGGCGTTCTTCCGCCGCGTCCGCTCTCTGGCGATGGAGGGCTGAGCCAATGGACGCGCTGCCCCTTCGTGCGCGCCTCGAGGATGAAATCGAGCGGCTTATCGGGCTGCTCGATCTTCTCGATGGCGACCCCGACCTAGAGGCCAATGGCGACCTTGAGCCCGAAGAAGATACCGGCTGCGAGGATCACGGTTTCGATGATGACGAGCCGAGCCAGTGGTTCCCGAACGGCTGCCACATATTCGGCGGGGGGAGCGGCATATGAGCCCGATCCTTGTCCCTACCCTCGATGAGCTGGGCGTGGAGTTCGGGCGTCTGCTGCCCGACTATGAACGCCTCGGCGCCCTCTCTGATGCCAACCCCGGCGACAAGGAAGCCGATCGGCTGGCGGATGAGGCCTGCACCGCCCTGGTGGTCCTGTGTGGGCAGATTAGCGAGCTGCCGGCACAGACCCCCTCGCACGTTGTCACGAAGGCGCGGGCCCTGCTCTGGCTCAACTACTCCGAACCGCCTGCCGACGATCAAGCCGATTCCGGCGAGCTATTGGCCTACCAGCTGGCGCGCGCTCTGGTGTACGGGGTGCCGGAATGACAACGGGAGGGGGCTTCGGCCCTCTTTTCATTCCCCGCCGACTCTGCCGCTGCTTCCCCCAAATCCACTGGTCGCTGGGGTGGGTGCCGCCCCCATGCACCCGCCCGCCCCACCCCATCACGTTCGAGGGATCGATTTGCCCTTCGGGTCGTTGTGCGGTCGGATGCGTATCCCGGGGGCATAAATGGGCGAGAAAACCAAGGTTCTTGTCGTTGAGGATGAAGCAATCATCCTGTGGAGCACAGCATCGCTTTTGGCCGACCAGGGATACGAGGTTCTGGAGGCGTTGAACGCTGATCAGGCGGTTGCTCTCCTCGAGTCACACGACGACATCAGGATAGTGTTCAGTGACATCATGATGCCCGGCAGCCTCGACGGTCTGCGCCTGGCCGCTGCGGTAAAGGATCGGTGGCCACCTGTGCAGATCATCTTGACCTCGGGGCATGTGCCCGAGAGCGAGTTGCCGGGCGACGTCACCTTCTTTCCCAAGCCATACGACCTCGCCGCTGTCTCGGAAGCCATTCGGGCATTTGGTAGCGAGTCCGCCCGGATCTAGGACCATCGGGCGTTGAGGTGTTGCAACCAAAGGCTGCTGGACAACTTAGTCACCTCGCAGTCCTGGTGACGCTCCTAGGTGGACTGCAACTCAGCGGCCGCCACGGTTGGGATTCTTTCGTGGCGGCCGTTCGTCTCGCTGGAGGATGGAATGCGCTGGACCTCGGAACTGGCGGTAGTGTGGCTCCCGGTTGGTCATGCCCAACCATATCCCGAGCAATTTGCAGACCGCGCCGGGCCGGGGACGAGCGACTACTTTTACTAGGCCCTTGATGCTCTGTCGGAGGTCTTCACCTCGTGGCCCTTTCGGACAAATGAGGAACCATGGGCCTACTGCCGCGACGAGCAGCGGCTCTACTCTCCAAAGGAGCTGGAGGACTTGAATCCCGAATGACGCGTGCAATTCGAGTTGGCCAAGGCGCCGACGAAGCAACGGACGATGACGTCACCGGCGTAATTTTCCCACTCAGCTTCCGCTTGGCGGTGGCTGGCACAAGTCGTAGCAGGGCATTGTGTCAAGTATTTCTTCGATGTTCGCCGTGCGAACGTGGTCTACGAAGACCCAGATGGCATCACGCTTTCGGGTCCGAGCGCCGCTTGGGACAGGGCACTGCGCGACGCCCAAGAGTTGGTAACACAGCAGGTTTTCGAGAACTGGGACGACACGTGGCTCGAGATACGGGATAGCCGCGGCCACCGCGTTGCCAGAGTGGCGCTCAGAGGTTTCACGGACGATCCCACCTGACAATCTGGTGCGGGGGTGCGCAACCAATGGCTTTCGGATAGGTTGACCTCTATCGCCTGCACCTTTACGGCACGCAGATGACTGCGAGACTGGCTTGTGCTCCCGCCTTGAGTGGAGCGTCACATGCCCCGATACTACTTTCACATCCACGATGGGTCCGATTTTCCCGATACTGAGGGCACGGAGCTGGCGGACCTTACTGCTGCGCGCGACGAGGCCGTACGCATCTCCGGCGCCGTAATCAGGGAACTTGGTCCATCCTTCTGGGAACACGCCATGGGGGAATGGCGTCTGGAAGTGGTCGATGAGAGCGGGAGGGTGATTTTGCGTCTCCGTTTCTCAGGGGAGCGCGTGAACTGATCAAGTCGACTGTAGGCTGCGCTGCAGGCCCCGGAGCGATGATGGGGTGAGGGTGCTGCTACCTTGGACCGAAGCCAACTCTGCACGTCGTGCGGGTGGGTCCCGCTCTGGCCCACAGCAGTCAACGGGCCGTCATAAAACCTTCATTGGACGCGACCCGGTCGTATCGATAATCCTCGATGCATGGAATCGACTGACGCTATCAATGTACTCGTCGCACTCGGCCAACCCACGCGGCTGGAGGCCTTCCGTCTGATTATGAAGCAGGGGCCTCACGGCCTGCCGGCTGGAGAGGTGTCACGACTACTAGACGTGCCGCAGAACACCATGTCCACGCATCTCGCGGCATTGGCGCGGGCAGGCCTGATCTCCTCAGAGCGCCACTCACGCTCGATCATCTACCGCGCCGAGATCGACAAGGTGCGCGAAATCGCGAGCTTTCTCGTCAACGATTGCTGCGGGGGCCGCCCTGACTTGTGCGAGCCACTCGTAGCCGCATTTACCCCGTGTTGCACAACAAGGGAGGCAAACGATGCCTGCTGCTGATCGCGTATACAACGTCCTGTTCCTGTGTACCGGCAACTCCGCCCGCTCTATCCTCGGCGAGGCGGTGCTCAACCACGTCGGCAACGGCCGGTTCAAAGCCTTTTCCGCCGGTAGCTTCCCAAAGGCGGAGGTCCACCCGATGACCCTAAAGACCCTTGAAGAGGCGGGCATCCCGACCGATGGCCTGCGCTCCAAGGCTTGGGACGAGTTTGCCGTTGCCGGAGCGCCCAAGATGGATTTCGTGTTCACCGTCTGCGACAACGCGGCCGGTGAGGCCTGCCCGGTCTGGCCGGGCCGGCCGATGACGGCGCATTGGGGCATCGAGGACCCTGCCGCTATCACGGAGCCGGAGTTCAGGCAGCGCCAAGCCTTCGAAGACGCGCTGCGGTTCATGCACAACCGCATCGCTGCCTTCATCAACCTTCCGCTCGAGAGCATCGACAATATGGCTCTGGGCTCCAAGCTGCGCGGCATCGGCGCCATGGACGGCTCGACCACCAAGGCATCCGGGGCCGCATGACACTGACACGACGCCTCGCGGCGGAAGCAGTCGGTACTGCGCTGCTTGTCGCTACGGTGGTGGGCTCCGGCATCATGGCCAACCGGCTCACCACCGACACGGCCATGGCGCTGATGGGAAACACCATCCCCACCGGCGCCGTCCTGTTCGTTCTGATCACAGTTTTGGGGCCCATCTCAGGGGCGCATTTCAATCCAGCTGTAACAGCGGTGTTTGCCGCGCGACGAGAGATCGCCTGGGAGGCGGCGGCACTTTACGTCGCGGCGCAGATCGCCGGAGGCATTGCCGGGAGCATCCTCGCCCACCTGATGTTCGACCTGTCGGCCTTGCAGCTCGCGACCCATGTCCGGACAGGCGCGTCGCAGTGGCTGTCGGAAGCGGTAGCAGCTTTTGGGCTCGTTGCAGTCATCCTCGGGGGCTTGAAAGCGAGGTCTCAAGCCATTCCGGCGCTCGTCGGCCTCTACATTACGGCGGCCTATTGGTTCACAGCGTCCACGTCGTTCGCTAACCCTGCCGTGACGATGGCCCGTGCCCTGACCGACACGTTTTCGGGAATCCGGCCTGTCGACGCGCCGGGCTTCGTGGTCGCCCAACTCGTGGGAGCGTTCGTCGCACTCGCGTTTTGCGGCTGGCTCCTCAAACCGACCAAGATCCCACGGTAATCCACGCTAGGCCGCGAATGCCTACGTACAATGATGGGGCGTGGGCGATCCAAAGGAAATGAGTAAGCTACTCAGACACCGCCCCGTACTCACTCCGGTTCCACTTGGCAGGACCCAGGCCGGCGCGTAGTAACCCCGCATGAGTACCTTCTTCTTCAACGTTCGGCGCGGTTCGCTGGTGTTTGAAGACCACGCCGGGAAAGTACTGCCCGGACAGCTTGAGGCATGGGACTGGGCGCTGCACGATGCCAGGACCCTCGTTCGGACAGGCGTTATCGAAGGCCATCCATCAGCCTACTGGATCGAAATACTGGATGCGCAAAGGCTGCCCGTTTGCGCGGTACCGATGACGCCACTTCGCCCGAACTAGCGAACACAGCGACCGTCTGTGCCGGTAACCCGAATGGTCGCTAGGGGCGGGTAAGCCCCCAAGCCCGCCCGCCCCGTCCTTGCCGGCCCATCCCTTCGGACGCTTCGACGTCCCTTGGGAGGTTGGTGTTACCTATAGCGCTCGACGACCCTGGCCAACTGAGCCCGAGCTCGTTCGAGCTCGAGCCTTAGCAAGTATGCGTCTTCGTCTGTTCGGGGTGCCGAACCGTCCGCGTCGGCTGCCAGTCGGTCCCTGAGTAGCGCAATCTGCCACGTCAGGCGCTCGATCTCAGCCAACTCCATCGGGTCATGGATCAGGTCCTGCAGTTCGTATGTCCGGCCAGCGTCGTCGGTGACACCGACGATGGTCGCCCCGGCGAGACGCAATTCCGCATAGATTTCAGCAGCCTTCTCGGCGGACGAGGCCTCTCTTTGCCCGGAGCCGGTCGACATGGAATACCTAAGGTTGAACGGCACAGGCTGTACCTCGCTTTGAGCGAGGAAAGTACGCAATCCCCGGATAAAAAGTTCCCAACGCGGATGCGGTGAGAGATTGTCGGCTGCCGACGAATGGGCGCGAGCCGAGCTCATGTGCCTAGCGCTAGATACGCGGAGGCGGTTCAGGTGGTGGACGGTGCAATGCGCAGGCTGTTGAGCCTGGCCAGGTCATCGCCGGCAAAGACGCGTCCGGCCACTAGCAACCGGGCGCCACGAAGGCTGATCGGTGCGGCGTGTTCGAAGGCGAAGCGCAGGGCTTTGGCGACGCTGCTGAAGCGGCGCGGCCCAAGCAATTGGGCAGTGGGCCAGTCGCGTCCCAGATACAGCTGGGCGCTCGTGGCATCGTCGGGAAATGTCATAGGATACTCTGAAGTCCGACTATCGCCGGAAGGTCCCGAGAGCGTGTCATCGGGGGGTACGGCCGGACGCCAGCGCCCGGCCGCTGAAGGTATTAGGCAGCCATCGACAGGTTGACGGCCGAGACGCGGCCATCGCGGCCGGTCTCGAGGTCGAACATGACCTTATCGCCTTCGAACAGGCCGGACAGGCCAGCGCGCTCGATCGCCGACACGTGGACAAAGGCGTCCTTGCTGCCGTCGTCGGGCTGGATGAAGCCAAAGCCCTTGGTGGAGTTGTAGAACTTGACGGTGCCATTGGTCATGGAAGTGACCTTTCAGTTGTGAGGTGAGCCCATAGGGGCGAACACTCTCGTTCCCCCCCTGAGCAGCATGCCCAGCGGGGTCTAGACGTTCGCGAAGCGGGGAAACCAAACAACCGGCGAGCCGGCAGATCAGAAGCCAGATTGGCTAAAACGTATAATGCCTTATGGACCATAAGCGTGTTCCAAACAAGGCGCTTACTTTTTTGGAGAGGGGGGCTGGTAGCAGTTCTGAAGCGCGGCCAGGTACGGCGCATAGCGCTGCCCATGGTCGGACTCCGCCTCTGTTCGTACGGCAACGTCGCTCGCTCCGGTTGGTCGCAAGCACCGGAGAGGTTAGGGCGGGGAGCCATTCCCCCTCTTCGAGAAGGCAACTTCAGCGGCCCCCACTCGTTGTCCCTCATCTGAGACCGGCTTGAGTGGCTAACCTGCGGTTGGCTTGGCACTCGCTGTGAGCCGGGCGGTGACCTCCGCACTTACTCGAACAGAAGGCTAGCGGACTTGTCCTCCGATCACTTTGTCACGCTTGAACTTAGCTGCAAGTTTTGCGGCCACGCCACTAAGCTAATCATCGCTACCGCTTCCCTACTCCCGGAGAGCGAGGTGCACTGTCCGCTTTGTGGCGCGAAGCTCGGTGACATTGGCGACCTCGAGGCCTCGAAGAAGCAAGATGTCCCCGCCGAGAACCCCTCGGCGGGGGATGCTGAGCATGTATAACGAACCACAGCGAAGGGCCACTAACCAGTCAGTGGCCGATCGGCGTCGAGCGCAGGCGAAGGTCGGTGTATTCATGAAGTACTTCACTGACTGGCATAGCCGCGCGGCTCTGGCACACGGGTTGTTGCTATCCCGTCGCGGGGACGAGGATGACGCCCGGCACCGCCTCGCCGATCTCCATCGCGAGGTCGAACTGGTTTATAAGGACTTCCAGAAGACTGTGGCGGGCGAGCCTCCGCACGGTCGCATCAGCGACGTCGATATGACCTTCCGCCGGCTTCTGCAAAGCCTGAAAACCATCGACTGAGGCACCCAGAACATCCAACGGATGATGGCGTGGCAAGCGGTGATGTCGCGAAAGGCCCGGTCAATAGCACGCGCTGCGAATCGACCGATCAAATCATACGAGGTGGCTCAACATGTTGGCGCCGCCACCTAATGGCTAGCCAGCGGACTTTGTGACCTCGCAGCCCAAATGTCGCAGCTGCCGAATGGTATCACTGTCCGCCTCTGTCACCACATAGCGGATCCGTCCTCTGGGGCGGAGCGGAACCACCACCGGAAGGCGCCCGTGGCCGAGCAGCCAAGACTCCACCTGGGCAATGTGCGCGGCCGGCGCATCGACGAGTATGGTCGCGCTCCTCATTTCGAGGAGAGCTTCTTTTCCACTGCTCTGCGGGAATTGCCGGCGGACTTCACAGCCTGCTTGACCTCGTCCTTGCTCGTACCGGTTTTGCCGGCTTCGTATCGAACCTCGTGGTCCTGCCCACCGGCGACTTTGGCGCGATCCTGGTTACGACCGCGGCTGGTCTGAGAATTCGGCATGTAGGAGGCTCCTCGGAATGTGTCGCGAGAGAACGTGGCCGACGCAAAACAGTTCAACGCCTAAGGCGAGAGCCCAGAGTACAAGACCCTGTCAGTGGCGAGACCTGTGGTTTCGGGACCGAAACAGGTGCGTGTCCCTCAGCCCGGGCACGGCGATCCACTCACATTGTTGCTTCTACTCACTCAGAACTGAAGCCAGATTCGACATACGCGAACTGCGGCGCGCGATTGTCGTGCTTGCTGAACGAATGAAGTGACGATCAATCGCCGTCACGCGAATCGTACTACCGCACGAGTGTTGCTGTGGACCTGAAACTCCCAACGAGCCCCGATCCTCTCAGGAGGTCGGGGCTTTTGCGTTTCAACGCTTGGGTTTCGGTGACGGCTGGATTGCCACGATAAACGCCTCAGTCAGAACTCCCCTTTGGACGACGCGACGCCATGAGCAGGACAGCGACGCCCAACCCGCCCGCAACCAACGACCCGCCGAGTATCCCAAGTTTGACTTCCGCCAGAAGAACTGGCGTCTCTGCGAAGGCGAGTAGGCCAATAAATAGGCTCATCGTGAAGCCGATGCCGCATAGGAGAGCGGTTCCGAACAGCTGCGCCCAGCTCGCCTCGAGGGGGAGGTCGACCACTCCCAGTCTGATCGCGACCGCCGTACTCCCAAAGACGCCGACGAGCTTTCCCACTACCAACCCAAGCGCCACTCCCATAGTCAGCGGGTCGGAAAATGCCTCGAACCCGGTGTCCCACAGGGACACCCCCGCGTTGGCGAAGCCGAAAATGGGTACCACCACAAAGGGGACGACTTTGGCTAGGCGATGCTCGAGCCTGTGAAGCGGAGAACGGGCGATGCTGTCCGTCGCACCATCTCTTCCGCGAAGGGGGATGGTGAGAGCCAGGACCACACCCGCAAGCGTCGCATGCACCCCCGAGCGATAAACAAACACCCATAGTACAACGCCGAGCAGCATATAGGGCCACAGCGTCGTCACACCGCGCCGGTTGAGCAAGAGCAACGCGACCCCGGCAGCTGCAGCGCCGGTGAGGTCCCACCCCGACAGACCGGAAGTATAGAAGATGGCGATGATGATGACGGCGCCGAGGTCGTCGATAATCGCGAGCGCCGCCAGGAATATCTTGAGTGATGCTGGCACGCGATCACCGAGCAGCGACAGCACACCCAATGCAAACGCGATATCGGTAGCGGTCGGTATTGCCCATCCCCGAAGCGCTTCAGGGTTCTGGCTGTTGAGCGCTACGAATATCAGCGCGGGGACCACCATTCCTCCCGCGGCGCCGATGCCTGGAAGTATCCGCCTCGGCCAGGTAGCGAGTTGCCCATCGAGCATTTCGCGCTTGATTTCGAGGCCTACGAGCAGAAAGAACACCGCCATGAGGGCGTCGTTGATCCAATGCTCTAGGCTCAGCGGGCCCAGCTTCGCGTGCAACGCGCCCTCATAGGCGAGCCCAAGCGGAGAATTGGCCACAACTATAGCCAAGGCCGCCGATGCCATCAGCACCAGGCCGCCCGATGCCTCGCTATCGAGGAATTGACGCAACAGGGAGAGCGGCCTGCGACGGGCCCGTTGTTTCTGTATTTCGGTCATAAGTAGTTAGGGCTCATCCTTTGGGCGTTTCTGCCCAGGCACCTGCGAGCGGACGTAGGCTAGGGCAATTCCGGATGCGAGGATCACTCCCACGCAAAGTCCGTACGTGAGCTCTCTCGGCTGGTACATGCCGCGTGGATTGAAGAGGCAGACGCCCAGCAGAACTCCCCCCCCAATCAAGGCCAGCCAAGCAACAGTCCGGATTGTGGTAAGAGCGGGGGACATCAGCGAAGCAGCCTTCTGCGCCGGAGGAAGGCGATAGCCTCTGCAACTCCATCCTCGGCGGACATTCGGATGCCCAGCTCGGCCGCGCGGGTTTGAATCTGGGGGTTGGAGGTTGCTTCGGTGATTGCACTTGCCAACCCATCCGCCGTCATATTCTTGATCTGCAGGGGTGGCGGACCAACCCCCAACTCTCTTACGCGGCGTCCCCAGAAGGGCTGGTCGCCGAAGAAGCTGCAAATAATGGTGGGCTTGCCGGCGCGAAGCGAAGAAGCGGTGGTGCCGGCACCGCCGTGATGCACGCAGGCGGACATTGCGGGAAACAGGTGTTCGTGAGGGGCCCCGTCAATGGTCAGCACTGTCGGAAACCTAACTGGCTCCAGCGCACCCCCGCCCGTTGACACAATTCCGCGCTTTCCGGCTTGGAGCAGGGCTGCAGCAACGAGAGATGTCAGCCCCCGGGGGTCGAGCCCGGGCATACTGCCGAAACCAACGTAAACGGGAGGTTCGCCCGACCTTAGGAACTCCTTCAGTTCGGGGGGCGCTTGCCAGTCGGGTTCATCTAGACGCCACTCTCCGGTAACCCCGACACTTGATGGCCAATCCTGGGGAGGCGGCAGCACTTCGGGGCTATAGCCGTAAAGCGTTGCCTGTGGCCTCGGTGGCAGGGCGGTCAGCCCTAGTTCGTTGATGCGCCAGCCGGCGATCATGCTGGAGAAGATTGCATTCCCGCCCTTGGCCATCACGGAATGCGTCAGGCGATTTAGCGGTCCCAACGAGCGAAAGGGCACCAGCGGACTGGCAAATTCGCGCGTCGGCGTGAAGCCGGGCAAAGGTGACGCCAGCACCGCGGGACAGGTAAGTCGCTCCGCGATATGGGGAGCGGCAACGGCCTTAGGATGGTAGATCAACAGTTGCGGATCGAACCGTCGGGCGGCCGCCCACTCGGCGGTTAGCAGCTTTCGGCCGATGGGACGGAATTGCTTGAGCAGCTTGAAGCCCGCTTCGAAACCGGAGCTGCCCGACAATGCGGCCTTTCCCTCAGGCGTTTCCATCAGGTCGAGAAACTCGCCTGGAAGATGAGCGAAAGATATCCCCTTCGACCCTATGAAGGCTTCGAATTGCGAGGGAGCCGCCACTTGCACGTCATGACCAGCAGCCTTCAGGCCCAATGCAAGGGCCAGATAGGGCTGAACGTCACCCCGCGTACCCAAAGTGTGAATCGCTACCCTCATTCGCCGCCGCACAAGCGAAGCGAGAAACGCAGCAAAAGAGCGGAATGATGCGGCGACAAGCGAAGCTTCATGGGGCAGTCCAGGGCAACGATTCCGTTGGCGGCCCGACCAACGTATACCCTGTCTGCGGCTTCGCCGGAGACACCCAAGCCAGCTATCGCACCTACCTCCTGAGAGATCAAGTGCGGGGTGTTAGTGGGCTTTTGCGCTTGGGGGCTGGAACACCGCCACGGTCTGGGTGTTGAGTAGCTCAGTCTAGTGAGCGCGTACCATGCCCAAACCGATGTTTCCCCATAAGCCGGCCACCCCCAGCGTGCACGAGACCATCGGGACGTCGATCGCCCGGGCCCGAGGCCTGCCGCGCGAGGAGCATCCGATGAGACAGCGCGAGATTGTCGAGGACATCCTCACGAAGATCAGGCTGCCGGAAGCGGTTCGGCAGGATCTGAAGAAGCGACACCGGCTCTGATGCGGAAGGTCACTGTCGTCTACGGCTTGCGGCTGCCCGGGTGCAGTCGATCCGCCTAGACCATATGACGCGAACTATGGGGCCCGACGGTGCCGGATACGCCGGATGCTGTGAGGCGCGGAAGGGCGGGACCGACTACAGGCGAATTCGCTTCCGCGGCGGCCTGTCTGGAAGGTCCACCTCCCCTGCAGCACGCAATCGCTTCCACCGCTCCAGAGCCGACTCCTCAGAGCGCGGCTCACCCTTACCGGGCCGTAGGATCATCGTTCCGTCTGGCCGAATTTCGAGGTGTCCGTCGAATTCGGCATTCTTCATCGCACGGAGGATGCGTGTCACATCTGACTGGGTGAAGCGAGCTTTCGGACTGGGCATCAGTCGCCTTTGCGTCCACCAGCGGCGGTGCTGCGCTTTCTTGTCGAGGGCGACGACTTTGCCGCCATTCGCTCTCTCACTTCGAGGAGTGTGTCGTAGGTGGGTTGACCGGCTGCATTCTGCCTCTGCAGAGCTAGCCTAGCTTTGGTCGTCTTTCGCGCGAGTTTGAACGTCGCGGTCACCAAGTCGTCCACCGGGACAACGCGGGCGATTAGCCACCAGCAAGTTTCACCCCCGAACTCCGACACATAGAAGCGCTTGAGCACTTCCAGCGGGTGCCCGTCATATCGGCCAGGCCCTATGGCGCATATCGTGTCGCCGACCGCAGGAATAAGCCCGCCGTACTGCTCAGCGTCAAAGTCGCTTTCCATCTCCAACTTGCCGTTCTCAGCCAGAACGGCCACGCGATATCCCCACTTTGCGAAGACGACTTCCTCTACCTGATGCCTAGTCATGCTTCCTCCATCGTAGCGCCCTGATGCTCTGGCAATAACAGTGGCCCGTGGTCAGGCGAACGCAAATGACGTTTGCCCTATCCTTGCCAGCACCCCCGTTACCTCCTCAAACGACGTTTGCGTTTTACGCGTGCTCCTTGCCACGACAGCCCGTACGCTCGGGAGTAGCACCTGCAGAGAGATCACGATGCTCACGCCACGACCCACACGTAGCCGCCGGATCCAGGTGCGCCTCGAGAAGCAAGCTGATCGGCAGCAGAGGTTGCGGGATCAGAACAAGGCGGCCATACGACCAGAGACCCACACCACACACGCGGCATTGGCCGAGGCACTTGCGTACGTCACTGAGTGCCATCACCCGGTCGGGGTGCTTCGTCGCGAAGTGACGATCCCGTTTCTGGAGGTACAAGCCGCCGCGGTGACAATCCTTGTGAAGAAAGGATACGACGCGAGGCAGGCGAGCCTCAGCGTGGATCGGGTCACTAGGGCCAGAACGCCAAGTGGTTGGACCCTGTCGCCGCCAGGTAGCATTGCCTTCTCACCCATGGTGCGAAAGCTTGGGTAGGACGCAGTCTCGGACGAAGTGGGCTCTCAGGCTCATCGCGGAATCCTACCGACGGCCATGGATCTTGTCCCCCAGCACGCGCGCCTCCATTGCCCGCTTGTCTAGGTAGTCCGCCAAAATCGCGAATGTGCACTCCCCGAGCCGCCTTGCTGCTGTCCTCAATCCTGATGAGGGGAATGTCGATATCGCCAGCGTCCACCTTCCTTACAAACTTCTCTGCGCTGAGGTGCTGAAAGAAGTCGCGAGCTAGTTCGTCCGCGGTGATGAAGGGCCGGCCCTCGTACATGCCGAGGAGCAACCAGAGGGTGTTCAAGCAGACGTATCCCGCAAAGCAAGTGAGGTAGGGCATGATTCACGACTTCGTGAGTCGTGTACACACCCCGTACAGCGTCGCGGTGGTTTGTTAGGGCGGAATTTAGGGTCGGAAACGGACGCCTAACAAATACGCAAACAATATTAAATGCTTAGTTAGGCGGGATGGCGGAGAGGATGGGATTCGAACCCACGAGACGGTTCCCCGTCTGCACCCTTAGCAGGGGTGTGCCTTCGACCACTCGGCCACCTCTCCGTCCGGGCTCCTGATAGGGGCAATCGCCCCGATGGGCAAGGGGGTTTGGACGAGTGTGGAGAACGCGCCGCCGCGGAGCTTCCACGGCGTCCCGGCTTCGGCGCGCAGGTGATGCATAAGTGTCGCGCCCGAGGCATCACGCACGCTGCAGTTCCAGATCGTCATTGATTTGACCCATCGCCGATCCAACATCGCGACAACACTGGTCGGGCCACGGGCTCGATTCCAAGTGGCGGCGGGTTTGAGGTGAATTGCGATGTCCTGGCTGAGAAATTGGCTCTGGCGAGGCGCCGTCGGGATCGCGGCCGGCGCGCTAGCGCATGGCGCGATTGCGCAGCCCCTGTCGACCATCGAAGGCATCTGGCTGACCAACGATGCCACCGAGCTGACCATCGCCGCCTGCCCCGAGGGGGTTTGCGGCTACATCAGCAAGATCGTCGTGCCGGAGCGCCTCAAGCAGCAGTACGGCGAGGAGCTCGCGACGATCGATCCGGCGAGCTACACCGACGTCAACAACAAGGACCCCAACCTCAAGTCCCGCCCGATCCAGGGGCTGCAGATCCTCACGCTCAGGCCAACCGCCAACCCGTACTATTACGAGGGCGAGATCTATAACCCCGAGGACGGCAACATCTATGCGGGGTCGATAGAGGTCCTCAGCGCGGACGCCATCAAGCTCAAGGGCTGCGTGCTCTACGTGCTCTGCCAGGAGCAGGAATGGGCGCGGGTCGAGCCGCAGCCCGACCCGTCGATCGCCGTCAGCGCTGATTGAACAGGATGCGCTGGGCTTCCTTGTCGTTTGCCGCGCTGATCTGCTGCGACTGGTCGAGGGTGATGGCGAGCGCCCGCTGCACGGCCGGCCGGTCGGTGATACGCTGGCGCCAATCGGCGAAGGCCGGGAACTCCGATATATCGATCCCGTGGTTGTCCGAGCCGCGCGACCAATCGAAGATAGCCATGTCGGCAATCGAGTAGTCGCCGGCGACGAAGTTCTTGCCGAGCGCCTTCTGCGCCTGCAGCTGGGTGTCGAGCACGCGATACAGGCGGTGCGACTCGTCGGTATAGCGCTTGATCGCGTAGGGAATCTTCTCGGGCGCGTAGCGCACGAAGTGGTTAGTCTGCCCCAGCATCGGGCCGAAGCCGCCCACCTGCCAGAACAGCCACTCGTCGATCTTGACCTTCTCGCGCCAGGTCGTGCCGTAGAACTGGCCGAACTTCTCGGCGAGGTACTTCAGGATCGCGCCGGATTCGAAGATGGAGATCGGCTTGCCGTCCGGACCCTCGGGATCGACGATCGCCGGGATCTTGTTGTTGGGCGAGATGGCGAGGAAGTCGGGCTTGAACTGGTCGCCGCGGCCGATATTGATCGGGTAGATGCCGTAGGGCAGCCCCAGTTCCTCGAGGATGATCGTGATCTTCCGGCCGTTCGGCGTACTGGCGTAATAAAGATCGATCGGCAAGGTCTGGGTGGTCATCTGTCTGTTCCGCTGCTGCAAGAGGTGGTGACGAGACGTCACCATAGGATGGAAGTTCCATATATCGGTACTTGCCGATGGAACTCAACCCGGACCGGGAAACGACAACGGCGGGTCAGTGCCCGCCGCTGAAATAGTGTTCCATCAGATGCGACGGATGCGCATATGCGGTTCGCCATCGCTGGTCCGCGCCGCCGAGACGCCGCGCAGGTCGACGGTCGCGCGGACGCGCTGACGATAGATCGGCCCCATCAGCTCGGACTTCGAGACGTTCACGGGGTGATCGAACTTCACCGTCACCTCGTAGTGCTGCATGTCCGCGAGCAGCTGCACACCGATCACCAGCCCGACGAAGGGCTGGCTCAGATAAGTGCCGCCGACACGCTGGCCGACCTGCACCGGCACGGCGACGCGCTCGGGCACCGCCGCAGCGGCCGTGTTCCAGTCGCGGTAGCCGTGGCGGCGGGCGATTTCTTCAAGCGCGGCGCCGTGGGCGATAGGGTCGCCGGCCAGCGCACGTTCGGCGCGCAAGGCCTTGGCCTCGGCCTTCAGGGTGGCCGTACTTGGGGTATCGAGAGAAAAAGTCATGGTCGTTCCTCTGGAGCAGAGGCGGATTGTCTTCATGGGGCCCGCATTGCCATGAACCGCCTGCTTAGGGAGCGATCATGCGAGGGCGCGGAACATTCCGCGGCTGGACTTCACCATCGGGTTTCCCCGGCGAGCGGCAGGCGCCAGCAGCACGGGCGGACATGTGGGGGATGAGCCGGGGTTTGTCAACTTGTGGTACGCACTGCCCCGCAGGTCCCGCCACGTCGCAGGAGCGGCCGCCAGCCATCACGGCCACTGATGCGCCATATCAACGCTTTGCGTTGGCGAATGGCGGCCGGAGGATGTAGCAATCCCCCGACTAACCGGACCCGTACCCTTGATCGAACTGATGCTCTTCGCTGCCGGCCTTGTCGCCGGCACCATCAACACGCTGGCCGGTGGTGGCTCTTTCGTGCTGTTCCCGGCACTCGTCCTGGCGGGGGTGCCGCCGGTGATCGCCAATGCGTCGAACACCTATGCCAGTCTTCCCGGCTACGCGAGCGGCGCCGTCGGCTTCTGGCGCGAGATTGTCGCCAACCGCGACAAGCTGATCCCCTACTCCATCGTCGCGCTGATATTCGGCTACGCAGGGGCCGAGCTGCTGCTGCACGTCTCCAACGAGACGTTCGTCCTCGTCGTGCCGTGGTTGCTGCTGTTCGCCGTGCTGCTGTTCGCCTTCGGTGGCCGCATCAACGCCTTTATCCGGGCCCGGGCTGGCGAAGGCGGACGTGGCCGGCGTGTCGGCGCCGCACTGCTGCTCGTGCTTCTCGCCGCCATCTGCGTCTATGGCGGCTTCTTCAACGCCGGCCTCGGCGTGCTGCTGCTCGCCTTCCTCGCTCTCGCGGGCTTCACCGACATCCATGCGATGAACGGGCTGAAGCTCTGGATCTCGACGCTCGTGGCGTTCGTCTGCGTGATCCGCTTCGCCTTTTCGTCCGCGATCGACTGGTATCACGGCTCGATCGCGCTGGTCGGCGTCACCATTGGCGGCTACGTCGCGGCACGGCTCGCCAAGCGCATCCCGCAGGGGCTGATCCGCGGGCTGGTGATCGTCTATGGGCTGGCGTTGACCTGCTGGTTCTTCTGGTCGGCGTACTTCGCCTAAGCCTTCCGCACCCACACCGTGGTGTCGTGGAATGCCGCGCCGCCGAACGGCTTCACGGGGTCCGACCCGATCAGCGTGTTGATGCCTGCCCCGTTCCGGTGTGCGGCGTTCGGATGGATGCCTTCGGCAATCAGCACGCCCCGCTGCA
This sequence comes from Pseudomonadota bacterium, assembly GCA_023393475.1. Classification (GTDB taxonomy): domain Bacteria; phylum Pseudomonadota; class Alphaproteobacteria; order Rhizobiales; family Devosiaceae; genus Devosia_A. The sequence goes on along the minus strand of JAEWLC010000044.1, from coordinate 153,458 downwards.
TGCCATCGAAGTGGCTAGCCCGGAGCGGCACCTCGCCACGGCGATTGCCCAGGACCACCATCTCCCCGTCCGCGATGCCCAGTTCGGCGACGTCGGCCGGGTGGATGAACACTGCCGGCTCCGGATGTCGCCTCTTGCTGCCCGCCGTCTCCGAAAAGCTCGAGTTGAGGAAAGCGCGCGCCGGGCTGGTGGCCAGCCGGAACGGCGTCTCGGCGTCGGCGCGCTCGGTGACGTCCCAGTGGTCGGCGAAGCGCGGCAACTCGGACGGCTCGCAAACCCAGGTATATCCGCCCTTCAGCGCCACGCCCTGCCAATCCGGCTCGAAACGGTAGCGGCCATCCGGCCAGGCAAAGCCATCGGCAAAGTGCGCCTTGGCGACCGGCTGCGGGCTCTCGATGAAGCCGGTCTTCTCGATCTCGTCGAGTTCGCCGAAGCCTGAGCGCCGGAACGTCTCGGCGACCATGTCGCGGTCGGTCAGGTGCATTGAGGCGTGATCGGCGCCCAGCCGGCGAAGCAGCTCGTTGACCACCTCGAAGTTCGAACGGCACTCGCCCGGTGCCTCGACCACCTTGGGGCCGTAGAGCAGCCGCGTGTGGCCGCCCCTGCGGTAGTAGTCGTTGTGCTCGAGGAACATGGTGGCCGGCAGCACGATGTCGGCCATCTTGGCCGTGTCGGTCATGAACTGCTCGTGCACCACGGTGAACAGGTCCTCGCGGGCAAAGCCAGCGCGGGTGAGCCCCTGTTCCGGGGCGACATTCACCGGGTTGGTGTTCTGGATGAACAGCGCCTTTACCGGACCGCCCTGCTTCAGGGCTACGGGATCGCCGAGCAAGACCTTGCCGATCTCGCACATGTCCAGTTCGCGACCGCCGGGTCCCATCTCGGTGCCGTAGATCAGGGACTTGTCGAGCGACCATGAGCCGGAGTTCGAGTGAAACGCACCTCCCCCGGTATGCTGCCACGCGCCGGTCATCGACGCGATCGACAGCGCGGCGTGCATCGCGGTGGCGCCGTTGCGCTGGCGGGTGAAACCGTAGCCGAGGCGGAAATAGGTCCGCGGCGTCGTGCCGACCAGCCGCGCGAACGCCTCGATCTCGGCCACCGACAGCCCGGTGACGGACGCCGCCCACTCCGGCGTGCGGGTAGCCAGATGCGCTTCGAACTCGGGAGAGAAATCGGTGAAGCGGGCCATGTAGGCGCGGTCGGCGAGATTGTCGCGCAGGAGGATGTGCATCACCGCGACAGCCAGTGCGCCGTCCGTCCCCGGCCGCACCACCAGCGCCATGTCGGCCTGCTCCAGGGTGGCGTTGTGGTAGATGTCGATCGCGACGACCTTGGCGCCCCGGTTCTTCCGGGCCTTCATCGCATGGGTCATCACGTTGACCTGCGTCGCCACGGCATTGGTGCCCCAGATGACGATGCAGTCGCTCTCTGCCATCTCCTCGGGGTTCGGGCCGGTCAGCTTGCCGGCACCGGCGATGAAGCCGGGCCAGGCCGTGCCCGTGCAGATCGTATCGTATTGCAGCGAGTAGCCGCGCGCATGCCGTAGTCGCTCGATGCCGTCACGGTGCACGTGGCCCATCGTCCCGGCATAGAAGTACGGCCAGATCGCCTCCGGACCGTCGGTGCGCTCGATCTCCAGCCAGCGCGAAACGATCTCGTCGAAGGCTTCGTCCCAGCTGATTTGCTGCCACTCGCCGGCACCCTTTTTGCCAATGCGGCGAAGGGGATGCAGCAAGCGGTTCGGGTGGTGAATCCGCTCGGCGTAGCGCGCCACCTTTTCGCAGATGACGCCAGCCGTGTAGGGATCGTCCTTGGCGCCGCGCACACGGCCAATCGTGTGCGAGTCGACCACCTCGATGTCGAGGGCGCAGGTCGAGGGGCAATCATGCGGGCAGACGGAGCGCGCGGTGCGCGGTGCGACGATAGCGTTCATGGCGCGCGACACCTAGCACGCCATGACCCGGCCCGACAGCGCTCCCGCGGTGCAGTTATTCTTCGGCGCGGATGCGACGCAGCTCCGCCTGATAGATGCGCAGGCTGAGGAAGATGGCGAAGGAGAAGCAGACGATCCCGGTGATCTGCGCGAGCGGCAGCTGGTTGACGATCGGGATATGCTTGGCAATAAGCAGATTGGCGACCAGCACGAGGACGGTAACGACCTCAGCGAAGCGGAACAGCATGGCTCCCCTTTACCTTTTCAACGATGATGCGCTGACGCTCGGCGCGGAATAGCCCCGAGTAACGGAGCCCCCTGCGATTCACGTTACGCAAATCGCAAAAAGGTTCCATCAACTTTTTTGTCATTGATGCATTTGGTTCCGGCGGGCTGGCACGGAAGCCACAGCTCCCGTGCCGTGGCCGTCAGCTCATCAGCTTCAGCCCGACGATACCCGCGACGATGAGCCCGATACTGGCCAGCCGAAACGCCGTGGCCGGCTCGTTGAAAATCATCATGCCGAGGATTGCGGTACCCACCGTGCCGATGCCCGTCCAGACCGCGTAGCCGGTACCGACCGGCAGATCTCGCAATGCGATGCCCAGAAGCGCCACGCTCGCCACCATCGCGGCGATCGTGACCAACGATGGGGTGAGGCGCGTGAAGCCCTCGGTGTATTTCAGGCCGATAGCCCAGACGATTTCGAGCAGGCCGGCGGCCGCAAGATAGACCCATGCCATGGGAAAAACTCCTCGTGCCGGGCCGTCCCGAAATGTCAGGTGAAGTGCCGGGGTCGTCCCCGACACCGATCATATAGGGCCACAAGACAGACGAGTGAAGTGCCCCCGGTGCATATCGGATGGTCCGGGAGGGAATTGATCCAGCGGACACTGGCGCGTCGCAGCAGAGTCTGTGTAAATAGCGCAAGTCGTCCTCGCCGGGGGGCCGGGCGATGTTCATGTCACACGCAAAGCCGAGGACGCGATGCATAGATTGATATGGCGAGCCCCCCTCGCCGCGGCGCTGCTGGCGCTGGGTTTGCTTTCTTTCACTTCCAACACGCAGGCCGCAAGCGGCACTGCGCTCGGTGTCAAACCGGCCGCCGCCGCCGAGGCGGAGGCCCAGAGCCGTACCCTTACGGTGGGAGCGGACGTCTTCATCGGCGACCGCATCGTCACCGGCCCGCAGGGTCAGGTGCAAATCCTCTTCTCGGACAGGACAGAGCTCGTGGTCGGCCCCAACTCGGCGCTGCTGCTCGAGGATTATCTGCTGCGCGATGATCAGTCGGTTGGAAAGTTCGCGATCAACGCCCTGTCCGGCACCTTCCGCTTCTCAACCGGGCGCGCCGCCAAGGACCTTTACGAGATCAGGACACCCACGGGCACCATCGGCGTGCGCGGCACGGAGTTCGATTTCAACTCCAGCACCGAGAAGCTGCGCGTGATGCTCTACGGCGGCGCGCTCGACCTCTGCAACACCGGCAAGAGCTGCGTGACGCTTTCCGATCAGTGCGATCTCGGCGTGGCCGACACCAGCCAGTCAGTGCTCGTCGGCAACACGCAGGACTTCTCGCGGCAGGACCGTGATGCGCTGAAGGGCGAGTTCCCCTATGCCGTAGCGCAGGGCTCCCTGATCGGCCGGTTCCGCTTCAACCATTCGCGTGAATGCCTCGAGCGCAGCAGCAGTGCAACGCCGCCGCCGGCGAGCCTGGTTACGAATCCAGATTCTGGACCTGAGCCGTGTAATGGCGACGAAAACTGTGGCAGAGGCGACCCTCAACCGGGACTGAAGCCTTAATCTATTTCCGATCACTCTGCGTCGGACAGGTCAGTGACAGGGAACGGCAGCATTGAGCGCCGAAGATACCGAGCCGCGGGGGCTTGATCGCCTCCGATCCACCCTGCGGCTGCTCTACCACGGCAGTTCGACCACGGCGCTGCGCTTCCAGTTCGGAGTGCTGCTGGTCGATCTTGCCATCATCGCCTTCTTCATCGCGACGCCGCTGCTCCGTGATCGGCCGAGCTTCATCTGGATCGACTTCGCCGTCGCCGTCCTGCTGATCGCCGACCTCGTCGCCCGCGGGCTTGCTTCCACCGATCCGCTGCGCTGGCTGCGGCAGCCGACGACGATCGTCGACATCTTCATCCTTGTCACCCTGCTGTTTCCGGCCTGGCTCGCCAATTTCGGCTTCCTGCGCATCCTGCGTCTGTGGACGCTGTCCCAGGGCGGTGCATTGTGGCGTCCGCTCAAGAAGCTGAAGCTCACCCAGTACCGCGAACAGGGCGAGGCGATCGTCAACATCGTGACGTTCCTGTTCCTCGTTTCCGGCTTCGTCCTTACCTTCTTCGTCGGCCCGGACTCGGGGATTCACGGATATGTCGATGCGCTCTATTTCACCGTTACCTCGGTGACGACGACCGGCTATGGCGACCTCACGCTGCCCGGCACGGCCGGCAGGCTCACCTCGATCGCGGTGATGATCGTCGGAATCACCCTATTCGTGCGGCTGGCGCAGTCGCTCTTCCGCCCGCACAAGGTCTTCTTCCCCTGCCCGCAATGCGGATTGCAGCGGCATGATGCTGATGCTGTTCACTGCAAAGCATGCGGACACGTTCTGAACATCCCCGACAGCGACTAGCCCGGATTCCTCCTCTACAATCGAAATCCGGCAACTGGCAGACCCCGGACCATGCCATTGCGCGTACATGGCGCAAGTCGGCACACGGCGGTCATATAGATCGACTATGGACTTTCAGTTCAGCAATTTTCACGCGCGCAACTCGAGATGCACTGCGGTCGACTTGCTGCGTACAATTGACTCTGCAATGCCTACAGCTTACGCAAACTAGATCAACACGTCATGAATTGAGCAATAGCGCGGCGACCCACCTCAGGGATGGACGGTGAAGTCGCGCTCGGATGCGAGGGTAATGAATGTCTGGATTTCGAGTTGCTGCCGCCCTTGGGGCGGCGCTTGTCGTTGTGGGTGCCGTTTCTGCCTGGGCAGCCAGCGGTACGGCACTCGGGGTGAAGCAGGACGCTGAGGCCGACAAGGGAGGCGATGTGCGCGTCCTTACGGTCGGCTCCGATATCTTCATCGGCGACAACGTGACGACCGGCCCCAAGGGCCAGGTGCAGATCAAGTTCTCCGACACGACCGAACTGGTCGTCGGCCCGAACTCGGCCCTGCTGATCGAAGACTACCTGCTGCGGGATGATCAGTCCGCTGGCAAGCTCGCGATCAATGCACTCGCCGGCACCTTCCGGTTTGCCACGGGCGAGGCGGATCACGACAAGTACGTGATCAAGACGCCAACCGGTACCATCGGCGTGCGCGGCACGGAGTTCGACTTCACCGTCCTCAACCTGCTGACCAAAGTCATCCTCTACAACGGCGCCGTGGCGCTCTGTAACGTCGACGACCAGTGCGTGTCGCTGACAAACACCTGCGATGTCGGCACGATCGAGCCGGCCCAGTCCACCATCCTTGGCAACATGGACGACATCTTCGGCAAGGAGCGCAACGACCTGCGCGCGTCCTTCCTCTACGCCCGTTCGCAAATGCCGCTGCTCGGCGAATTCCGCTTCGAAGAGGCCCTGGGCTGCTTCAATCGCGGCCTGCGCCAGGGCCAGCCGGCACCCAGCCTCGTTGAGCGGCAGGGCGCGGGCGACGGAGACGAAGACGTCTGCCACGACTACGACTACCCCTACGTCTGCAGCCCTTGACCCCTTCACAGCTCGTCGAAGGGCACTCCGCCCCTCGACTTGCTGTGCTTCGGACTCTCGACGATCTGCACGACGACGCGCTCAGGAGGCACGTTGAAGTTCTTCACCACCGCCGCGGTGATGTCCTTCATCAGTGCCTTCTTGGCTTCGACCGTGCGGCCTTCGACGATATGAACGAGGATTTCGGGCACGGCATCAGGCCTTCTTGGTCGAGGCTTTCTTCGCGGCGGGCTTGGCAGAGCTTTTGGCCGCTGCCTTAGGCGCGGCCTTGGCGGCGGCTTGCTTGGCCGGAGCCTTCTTGGCGGGGGCCTTCCCGCGCGCCTTTGCCTCGGCCTCGCGAATCTTGGCCACCGACGTTCCCATGTGGCCCCAGTTCTTGTTGTCGACTTCTTCGATGACGACGAAGGTATATTCCGGCTTCTTGTTCAGGATCCGGACCAGCATCTCCGTCGTCTCTTTGTAGATCTGCAACTTCTGTTCGTAAGTTGCGCCGTCGGTGATCTCGATACGCACGTAAGGCATTTCGTTGCTTCTCCTCCAAGAATTCCGGGAGGATGCTGCAGCGGAGGTACGTTCGTCAATCGAGCGGATCGAAGCCCTTCTTCTTGGCCTTCCGCGGCGCGGCACCGGCATCGGCCGGCGGGTCATGCTTGATCCGATTCTTGTATTTTGGCTTGCCCTTGTCCTTGGGGTTGAACTTGGCAGCCTTGGGCGTGTGATCGCTCGCCGGACGTTCGCGCTGGGCTTCATGCGCTACTGGCGGGGTGATCTCGCGTGCCGGCTTGGTGGCCAGCTTGGCGCCCTTGTCCGAACGCACCTTGTAGCGCGGGCCATCGTCGCGGGCCGGATGCGGGGCGCGGGGCTTGTAGTCCCGGCGGGGACCATCATCGCGCTTGAAGCTCTTGCGCTGCTGCGGCCCGGGTGCACTCGAGGGCTGGATATCGGCGCCGTTCTCGATGCTGCTACCGTTGCTCGCCACGGTCCGCGCGAACGCCTCGGCCTTGTCGGCGGCGATCTCGAAGCGCGTCTCGGTGTCGAAGATCTTGATCGAGCCGATATCGCGCTTGGTGACGTCGCCGGCCTTGCAGATCAGCGGCAGCAGCCACTTCGGATCGGCGCGGCGGTTGCGTCCGATCGAGAGGGTGAACCAGCGCCCGTCGGTCATGGGCTCCGGCCGGCCCGGCCCCTCGTCGACGAAGCGCTTGTCGCGGCGCGGCGCCTTTTCCTGGAAGGCAGGGATCGGCGCGGTGGCGACTTCCTCGGCAGCCGGCCGCGATTCCAGCTCGCGCCGAATGTAGGCGGCGGCGAGTTGTTCCGGCGTCACGCGCTGCAGCAGTTCGGCGACGAAACCCGCATCGATGTCATCGCCCTGTGCGGTCTCGGTGGCCGCGGCGAGAATCTGCTCGCGATTGCGCGCCTCGATCTCGGCAATGCTCGGCGCCCCCTTTATCGTCGCATCGAGGTTGGCGGCGCGCAGCACGCGCGCGGCTGCGCTGCGGCGGTGCATCGGCACGATCAGGGCGCAGATGCCCTTGCGCCCTGCCCGGCCGGTGCGGCCGGAACGGTGCAGCAGCGTCTCGGGGTTCGACGGAATATCTGCGTGGATCACGAGGTCGAGGTTCGGCAGATCGATACCACGCGCCGCGACGTCGGTCGCGACGCAGACCCGCGCGCGCCCGTCGCGCATCGCCTGCAGCGCGTTGGTGCGCTCCGCCTGGGTCAGTTCGCCCGACAGCGCCACCACGGCAAAGCCGCGGTTGGCGAGGCGCGCGGTCAGGTGCTTCACCGACTCGCGCGTATGGCAGAAGACAATCGTATTCGAGCTGTCGTGGAGCAGCAGCGTGTTGATGACCGCGTGCTCCTTCTCGTCGTTGCGCACCACGATCTGCTGGTACTCGATATCGGCGTGCTGCTCGCCGGCACTCGTTGCGACCACGCGCAGCGCGTCGCGCTGGAAGGTCGTGGCGAGGTCGGCGATGGCGCGCGGCACCGTGGCCGAGAACAGCAGCGTCCGCCGTTCCTCCGGCGCAGCCTCGAGGATGAACTCGAGGTCCTCGCGGAAGCCGAGATCGAGCATCTCGTCGGCCTCGTCCAGCACAACGGCACGAACCTGGCCGAGATCGAGCGCGCCTTTCGAAATGTGATCGCGCAGGCGTCCGGGCGTACCGACGACGATATGCACCCCACGCTCCAGCGCCCGCCGCTCGGTGCGAATGTCCATGCCGCCGACGCCAGCGGCGATCCGCGCGTCGGTGCCCGCATAGAGCCACTCGAGCTCGCGCTGCACCTGCATCGCCAGCTCGCGCGTCGGCGCAATCAGCAGCGCCAGAGGCGTCGTCGCGTGCCCGAACTTCGTCTCCTCGCCGAGCAGCGTCGGTGCAATCGCGATACCGAAGGCCACGGTCTTGCCCGATCCCGTCTGGGCGGAGACCAACAGGTCGCGCTCGGCCGCCTCGGGCGCCAGCACGCTCAACTGCACCGGTGTCAGCGTCTCATAGCCACGCTCGGCAAGTGCGGCTGCAAGCGCGGGATGGATAGTGTCGGGCAGGTCCAATTGGTTCTCGCTTTCTTCCCTCTCCCCAGACGGGAAAGGGTGGCTCGGCACAGCCGAGACGGATGAGGGGAAGGTCGCGTCTCACTCCGTTCGGATTGCGTGATGCGGCGCATCGCGGAACCCAGAGCCATCTGGAGTATAGCATACCTCAAAACAAAAGGGCCGCCCGGAGGCGGCCCTCGGAATTCGGACTAACCGGCAGTTCAGCCGACGATCTCGTCGTCGTTGAAGAAGAACTTGATCTCCTGCGCGGCAGTCTCGGGAGCGTCCGAGCCGTGCACCGAGTTCTCGCCGACCGAAAGGGCGTAGAGCTTGCGGATGGTACCTTCAGCGGCGTTGGCCGGGTTGGTGGCGCCCATCACTTCGCGGTTCTTGAGGATCGCGCCCTCGCCCTCGAGCACCTGCACGACGACCGGACCGGAGGTCATGGTCTCGACAAGCTCGCCGAAGAACGGACGGTCCTTGTGGACGCCATAGAAGCCCTCGGCCTGGGCGCGAGTCATCTTGATCTTCTTCAGCGCGACGGGGCGCAGGCCGTTCTTTTCGAACACGGCAAGGATGTTGCCGATCAGGTTGCGGCGAACCGCATCGGGCTTGATGATGGAGAAGGTGCGCTCGATGGCCATTGCTCTGGTCCTTGCGTGGGTCTGAATTGGGTGCGGCCTTCTACCGATAAGCCGTGACGCACGCAAGACGGGCGTTTCGACGCGGCTTGAAACGTCAACTAGGCGTCGTTATATTTGTACGTACCCGTCGCACAGCAACAGTGAAACAGATGCGTCGGCGTGGACTGAACCGGGCTCGCGCATGAGGTGCAAGCCTGTGATGCAGCGGGCGAATAGATTGCTTTGGCATTTCCAAGGCCTCGCCTGAGTGGCTTCCGCTGCGGCCACATAGGGGCGAGGTGTCTGGAACGCCAATGTCTGAGCCCCGCAGAAAAGCTCGTCGCCGGAAGTCCGCTGGCCCAGTGGTCGTGAATGTTTTCTCCAACATTCACATTACCACCAATCTCCAGTCTGAGGACTTGTTGCCTGCTTTCGCTTTGGCGATCGCTATTTTCGGCACACTCAAGATCGCTTCTTCGATTATGTCTGCACTTGTATAGCCTAGACCATCCCCACGCAAACGACGTGGGGTGACGATCCGTAGCGGTGGAGATGTCCCACCGGTTGCCCGCTTTCGCGGGGATTACACCGGTGAGGAGGCGAGATGCGGTGGGTGATCGTCACGCCCTACTCCTCCGGCTCCAGGCACTTGCCTTCTTCGTCCAGCTCGACCAGGCCCGCCGCCTGCACGCTGTTGTCGGGATGCAAGGCCTCTACATCGAGATCGACGACCGGTTCGGGCAACCTGAGCACTGCGCGGCCCTCGATGGTGACGATCTGCATCGTGCACATCTCGGAAGTGCTGCTGGTCGGGATGGTAACGGCCGCGATTGTGCCGCGGGGCTCGGCGGCGGAGATTTCGCCGACCTTCTGGCAGGCGCCGCCGTCGAACCCATATGTCAGGGCGATCCGCTCCGGGTCGAGCCGGCAGGCGGTTAGCGTCGTGAATACGGGGTCCTCTGCGACCGCAGGATCGCAAGGACCAATATGGCAAGGCTGGCAATCGGCCGGATCATTGGACTTGTCTCCTCGTTCGCTCTATCAGCAGCCACAACAACGAAATGATCAAGACGCGGGTTCTCCGCCCTGCGGAGAGCAACAGCCATGCTTACCATCAACGACCTCACATACCGCATCCAGGGCCGCCCCCTGTTCGAGAACGCGTCGCTGGTTCTGCCCGACGGGTCGAAGACCGGCTTCGTCGGCAAGAACGGCACTGGCAAGACCACGCTGTTCCACCTGATCCAGGGCCACCTCGCGCCCGAGCAGGGCAGCATCGAGGTCAACAAGAAGGCCCGCATCGGCGCTGTGGCGCAGGAAGCCCCTGCCAGCGAGGTCAGCGTGCTCGATGTCGTGCTGATGGCCGACAAGGAGCGCACGGCGCTGCTCGCCGAAGCCGAGACGGCGACTGACCCGCACCGCATCGGCGAGGTCCATACCCGCCTCGCAGAAATCGACGCACATACGGCCGAGGCGCGCGCCTCCACCATCCTCAAGGGCCTTGGGTTCGAGAAGGATCGGCAGCTCGGGCCGACCTCCGAGCTCTCGGGCGGCTGGCGCATGCGCGTGTCGCTGGCGGCGGTGCTGTTCTCGCAGCCCGACCTGCTGCTGCTCGACGAGCCGACCAACTATCTCGATCTCGAAGGCACGCTGTGGCTGGAGAAGTACCTCCAGACCTATCCCTACACCGTGTTCATGATCAGCCACGACCGTGACCTTCTGAACAAGGCCGTCACCTCCATCGCCCATCTCGAGCACAAGAAGCTCACCTTCTACAAAGGCAATTACGACACGTTCGAAGAGACGCGTCGGATGCAGATGGAGCTCAACAACAAGGCGCGCGAGAAGACGCTCGACCAGATCGCGCACCTGCAGAAGTTCGTCGATCGCTTCAAGGCCAAGGCCACGAAGGCTGCCCAGGCCCAGGCGCGCGTGAAGATGATCGCCAAGCTGAAGCCGCCGGCGGCTATGTTCGACGAGACCTCCCTGCCCTTCAACTTCCCGCAGCCGAAGAAAACCCCGGCGACGCCGATGATGACCTTCGACAACGTCTCGGTCGGCTACGGCGACAAGGTGATCCTGCGCCACATCACCAACCGCATCGACCCGGACGATCGCATCGCGCTCATCGGTGTCAACGGCAACGGCAAGTCGACCTTTGCCAAGCTCCTCTCGGGCGAACTCAAGGCCATGGGCGGCGAGATGCGCAAGGGCAAGGGGCTGGAGATCGCCTACTTCGCCCAGCACCAGCTCGATCACCTGAAGCCCGAGCAGACGCCGTTCGAGCATGTCATCGACCTGATGCCCTATGACAGCGAGGCAAAGCGCCGTTCGCGCGTGGCGCAGATGGGCCTCACCACCTCGCGCATGGACACCAAGGTGAAGAACCTCTCGGGCGGCGAGCGCGCGCGCCTGCTGCTCGGGCTCATCACCTTCGGCGGGCCGGGCATGCTGATCCTCGACGAGCCGACCAACCACCTCGATATCGACAGCCGCGATGCGCTCGTCGCCGCGCTGAACGACTACACCGGCGCGGTGCTGATCATCAGCCACGACCGACATCTGATCGACGCCACGGCCGACAAGCTGTGGATCGCGCAGAACGGCACGATCGAGGAATTCGACGCCGACCTCGATACTTACCAGCGCCAGCTGACATCGAACTCGAATGGCAAATCGGGCAAGAAGGACAGCGGCCCGATCATCGTCGAGGACCGCAAGGCGGCCCGGCAGGACGCTGCGGCAAAGCGCGCCGAAGTCGCCCCGCTGCGCAAGTCGATCAAGGAGGTCGAACAGAAGCTCGCTCGGCTGCGCACCGAGCTGGCGCGCGTCGACGGCATCCTTGCCGACCCAAAGACCTATGACGGCGCGCCGGAACGCGTGATATCGCTTGGCAAAGACAAGGCGCGCTTCGAAGGCGACATCGCCGGCGCGGAGGAGAAGTGGCTGATGCTCAGTGAGCAGCTCGAAGCCGCCGAGAGTGCGCAGTGAGCGACGCCAGCGCGTCCGAACTGATCGGCCTTCTCGGCCTCGAACCCCACCCGGAAGGCGGCTTCTACCGCCAGACCTTCGCCGACGCATTGAACGCCAGCGGCCGGCCGATCTCGACGCTCATCTACTACCTGCTGACCGACCACCAGACCGGCGCCTGGCATCGCGTCGATTCGTCCGAGGTCTGGCACTGGTACGCTGGCGCGCCGCTGAAGCTCCGCGTCTCCCGCGACGGCAAGGCGGTGAGCGAACACGTGCTGGGCACCGATTTCCGCGCCGGCCAGCGACCCCAGTTCGTGATACCGGGCAACGCCTGGCAGAGCGCCACCTGCCTCGGCGACTACTCGCTGGTGGGTTGCACCGTTGCGCCGGGTTTCCAGTTCTCGACGTTCGAGCAGGCGCCGGACGGGTGGGAGCCGGGCTGAGGGCATCGGCGTCGACTAGCCGGCGCAAATCCCAACTCTCAGTCGTCAGTGTCGATGTCTGTCCGTGAGTTGCGGGGCGCGCGCCCCTACCCCTTCTTCACCCATCTACCGCCAGCCTCCTGCTGCCAGTAGGTGACCTCGTTCCTGTCCCGCAGCGCTTTCCACGCCGTCCGCGCCTCGGTCACCGCGTCCGGGTCGTGGCCCGAGAACATGAAGACGATGCGCTGGTAGCCTTCGCCGGTCTGCGGCACCGCGCGGTCGACGAAGAACCTGACCTCGGCATTGTTGGGGTTGTGCGGCCGCGTGGTGATCAGCACCGGCTGCAGGTGGTCGGCATCGCCACCTGAGCGAGCGTGCGGCAGGAAGCTGTCGTCGCGATAGGTCCAGAGCGCGTTGTCGAGCGCCTCGGCCCGCTCCTCCGATCCCGCCTCCACCACGACATGCCAGCCGCGTTCGAGCGACTTCTCGAGCAGGATGGGCAGCACGCGCTCCAGAGGCTGGCTCTCGAGGTGATAGAACAGGATCTCGGTCATGCCGTCTCCGCGATGGCGCCGTGCCGCTTCGCAAACTCGAGGATCGCCGAGACCAGCTGCGATGCGGGGACGTCCATGACGCGGAGCGGAACCAGCGCAACACCCGGCGCGTCACCACGCATCCCGAGAGTGCCGACCCTATATGGGCTGACGCGCGTATCCCTGGGTGCCCGCAACTTCAGCTGCATGGCCCCGCCACCGGGCGCCAGCGCGACATCCTCGATATCGCCCCAGCGGATCGGCGCATCCGTCACGCGGCGGTCAAACACGCCGTCGGCGTCGATGCGAACCACCGGCCGCGGCAGGCAGAGGTCGCTGGCGATCGCAAACGCGACGACGAGGAAAAACACGCCCACAGCCAGCGCGGGAAACGCCAGCACGTTGAGGTCCATCGTTGGCTGAACGCCAAGCGCGCCGACAACGCTCGCCAGCAGCAGCGCCATTGGCAGCAAGGCGATCAGTCCACCCGCGACCGCCATGATCGCGACCGCCGGCAGCACCAGCAGCGACGGGTTAGCGGTCACCGGGCTCGCAGCCTTGCTCATTTGCCCTCGAAGTGGTCGCGCACCAGCCGGTCGAGCAGCGCCACGCCGAAGCCCGAGGCCCAGGACTGGCTGATTTCGGTCGTCGGCGAAGCCAGCGCGACCGAGGCAATGTCCAGATGCGCCCACGGCACGTCGTTGACGAAGCGCTTGAGGAACATGGCGGCGGTGATCGAGCCGCCCGGGCGGCCGCCCGAGTTCTTGATGTCAGCGAAGCGGCTCTCGATCTGCTTGTCGTAGGCAGGCCCCAGCGGCATGCGCCAGAGCTTCTCGCCGGTGGCAAGGCCGGATGCGAGCAGCTTGTTCGCGAGGTCGTCGTCGTTCGAGAACAGGCCCGCGTGGTCGTTGCCGAGTGCGATGCCAATGGCACCGGTCAGCGTCGCGAGGTTGATCATGAAGCGCGGCTTGAAGCGGTCCTGCGTGTACCAGAGAGCGTCAGCCAGCACGAGCCGGCCCTCGGCGTCGGTGTTGACGATCTCGATGGTCGTCCCGCTCATCGCGGTCAGGATGTCGCCGGGGCGGTAGGCCGTGCCCGACGGCATGTTCTCGACGAGGCCGATCACGCCGATGGCGTTGACCTTGGCCTTGCGCTTGGCCAGGGCGTGCATCAGGCCGGTCACCGCCGCTGCGCCGCCCATGTCGCCCTTCATGTCCTCCATGCCGAGGCCGGGCTTGATAGAAATGCCGCCGGAATCGAACACCACGCCCTTGCCGACGAAGGCGACCGGCACATCCTTTGCCTTGCCGCCGTTCCAGCGCATGATCACGAGGCGGGGCGGGCGGGCGGAGCCCTGCGCCACGCCCAGCAGCGAGTTCATGCCGAGCTTGCGCATCGCCTTCTCGTCGAGCTGCTCGACCTCGATGCCGAGCGCCGTCAGCTTCTCGGCCTCGGCCGCGAACTCGAGCGTGCCCAGCACATTCGGGGGCAGGTGGATCAGGTCGCGGGCGAGGATGGTGCCCGTTGCGGTGGCGTCACGGTCGGCAATCGCCTTCTCGGCGGCGGACTTGTCGGCGACGTGCAGCGTCACCGCGAGGCCGGCATCGCCGTTGTCCTCTTTCTTCGCCTTGTAGCGGTCGAACCGGTAGTGCCGGAGCCTCAGCCCCGCGGCCAGTTCGCCCACGCGGTCCGGCGTCGCCGCCTCCTCGTCGAGCAGCACCGCGGCCTTGGTGGCCTTGGCTGCCATGAGCTTGCCGGCAAGCGAGCCACCCCGGTCCGTCCAGGCAGCGAGGGTCGTGCCCTCCCCTGCCTTGCCGCTGCCCAGCACCAGCAGGCGGTCCGCCGTCACGCCCTGCGGCGCCAGCACTTCGAAAGCATTTCCCTGCTTGCCCTTGAACCCGGCCGCCGCGGCCAGCTGCTTGAAGTCGAGTCCGGTCGACTGCCACACCGCGGCACTGGCACCGGATGGCTCGGCGCCTTCGGCAACATAGATCACCAGGGTGCCCGTCGCCTTGGGGGTCAGGGCGGCGGTCTTGATCTCGATCCGGCTGGGCATTGGGAGGGTACCTCTGGGCAATGGGGCGGTAAGCGCCGCGCAAGTGTTGCTCGACAGATAGCCCCTATGCCCGCCGCGTCAATCCCGCAACAAACTGGCGACAACGGACGGAGGCGGGCGCGTTCTCCTTGCCAATGCGCCGGCCGGGCAGGCAAACTGGGGTATTGCCGAGCGCGCGGAACCCGTTTCCGCCTCCGGCGCGTACCGGTACCCGTCTGGCATGAATCGGCTAAGCACCTATCTCGTAAAGCTTTTCGCCGCCGAAGCCGCCGGGCTCTTCGGGGTCGCGCTGACCATCATCTATCTCGCGCAGACTCTCAGAATCATCGACATCGATACGGTGCGCGAACGCGGTTTGGGCATCCTGTTCTGGCAGACCGTCCTCGCGGTCCCGCAACTGGCCATTGCCTTCCTCTACACCTGCATCGCCATTGGTCTCGCCCGCGTCCTTCGCGGCATGCAGGCTTCGCGCGAGCTCCACACCATCCACGTCTCGCAGCTTGTCCCGAGCCTCTTCCGCGCCGTGCTGATCTATGCCGGTCTCGGCATGCTGCTGGTGCTGCTGCTCTCGCATGTGATCGATCCGGCGGCGAAGCGCGCCACCAACGTGCTGCAGGCCCAGGCCGCCGCCGATCTCGTCGGTCGCTCGCTGGTGCCGAACGGTTTTGCCGAACTCGGCGACGGCGTCACGGTGACCGTCGGCGGGCGCGGCCCGCGCGGCGAGATCACCTCGTTCTTCGCCGACGACAATCGCGACGCAACCACCCGTCGCACCTACATCGCGGACTCGGCCGTGATTTCCAGCGACGAACTCGGCTACGTGCTGCAGCTCGAAAAAGGCACGATCCAGTACCGCACCGTCGACGGCCAGTTCTCGGAAATCTCCTTCGACCGCTACGACATCGCCCTCGAACGGCTGACCGGCGATGTCGACGAAGAGAAGCGCCGCCGCGACCTCGGCACCTTCGCCATGGTCGGCGAAGCCATGGCCGAGGGCCACTGGCCGGAGGAATGGCTCGAACGCATCGCCGAACGCACCGCCGACGGCCTCCGCGTCCTCGCGCTGTGCCTGTTCGTTGCTGCAATAGCGGGCTTCCCCTCGGGGCGCCGCCGTGAGCCGCGCATACCGATCGAACTCACCGTCCTTGCCGCGGTGCTGCTCGAGCGCGCGCTGACCAGCTACCTGCCCATCGG
Organism: Pseudomonadota bacterium; assembly: GCA_023393475.1. Lineage (GTDB taxonomy): Bacteria > Pseudomonadota > Alphaproteobacteria > Rhizobiales > Devosiaceae > Devosia_A. Next base: position 137,456 of record JAEWLC010000044.1, on the reverse strand, counting down.
CGGCTGGCAGCAGCATTTCATCGGCGTGCTCATGCTCCTCATCGTCGCCCTCACCATCCTCGCCGCTCGCCTGCGCCTCTTCGCCGCCCAGCCCAGGGAGGCGCACAGCGCATGAACCGGGTCGACTGGATTGTGGTGAGGCGGCTGTTCGGCAACGTGATCATTGCCGTCGCCGTGCTCTATGGCCTGCTGCTTCTCGCCGAGTCGCTGAACCTCGGCCGCTTCAACCGGCTCTCGGCCGCCGGCGGCACGACCGCCGCGGTCGCGGGTATCGTGCTCTCGGCTGCACGCTGGATCATCGACACCCTGCCCTTCACCTTCCTCGTCGGCGCCATCGCGGGCCTGCTCAGCCTGCAAGCGACGCGCGAGATGACCGTCATCAAGGCCTCCGGCCAGTCGATCTGGCGCGTCATGCGGGCCCCGCTCGCAACCACCATACTCGCCGGGTTGCTCGTTTCGCTGGTCGTCGACACGGCGGTGGTCTGGCTCAACCGGACGATTCTCCCCGTTTCGAACGGATCGGGCGGCACCGCTCTGTGGATCGACGAACGCCAGGTCGAGCCGCACTACATCCTCGAAGCCGGGACGACCGGCGCGGGTGGAACCGAACTCACCGGCGTCACCGTGTTCCTGATGGACGAGCCACGCAACCGCATCGAGGCCCCGTCAGCAGCACTCTCGGGCGGCGAATGGGTCATGCCCACGGCCACCATCCACCGCGCGGCAGAGCTTTCCCGGCAGGTCACCGACTACCGCCTGCCCACCTCCCGCACCGCCGCCGACATGCGCACTCGCCTTGCCACGGTGTCGGATCTCACCGTGTGGGAACTGGCCGGCTCACTCGCCTCGCGCCTCACCGATCCGCGCGAGCGGGCCGAGGTGGAAACACGATTCCTGCGGTTAATCGGCTTGCCGCTCAGCTTGTGTGGCTCCCTCGTCATTGCCTTCGCGTTTACGGCCGGTTATCGAAGGACCAATAAGTATGGTGGGGCGGTGCTTTATGGTATCGTCCTTGGTGTCTTGGTTTATGTCGTGACCGAGATGGCGGGACGCGCCGGGGGCGCCGGCGTGATGCACCCCGCCGTCGCGGTCGCAGGGCCGGCGGTGGTGGCAATCGTCATCGGTGTGACGGTGCTGCTCAACAGGGAAGACGGACGGACGTGAGCACTATTCGCCGCGACCGGAGGGGGAGTTCTCGCCTGCGCCAGCTTGGCGCCGCGATGTTGCTCGCCCTTGCGACCGGCATGGTCGCCGCCCCAGTGCAGGCCCAGTACCTCCCCGAAGACTTCTTCTCCGCCCTCCCCGAGCCCGGCTCACCGGCCCAGGTCGAGGCCAATACGCTCGCCTATGACGCGCTTGCCGACGTGATCAGCGCCGAGGGGCGCGTGATCATGAAATACTCAGGCTACACAATCAGTTGCGATGACCTGCGTTACGAGCAGAAGAGCGGCCGGCTGATCTGCATCGGCAACGCTGAAGTGCTCGCGCCCTCGGGCACCAAGTACGCCGCCGAGCGGATCGAAGTGACCGGCGGCATGAAGGAAGCCTTCATCCAGTCGCTGACGCTCACCACCAGCGACGGGGCCATGGTCACGGCGCGGGACGTCACCTACTCGACAGCGCTGGAAACCGTCCTCAACGACGCCACCTACTCGCCCTGCGGCCTCTGCATCGACGAGAAGGGCCGCCGCATCGGCTGGCGCGTCAAGGCAGCGAGGCTGGTCCAGAACGCCGAAACCAAGGCCGTCTACCTTGAACGGCCGTCGCTCGAGATCCTCGGCATTCCGGTTGCGTGGCTGCCCTGGCTGTCGCTGCCCGATCCGACTTCGAAGCGCAACGCCGGCTTCCAGTTGCCGAGCGTGAACTACAAGCCGGAATACGGCGCCCGCGTCACCGCCCCCTATCTCATCCCGATCGGCGAGGACATCGACATCCTGCTCTCGCCTTCGCTGATGACGCGGCAAGGCTTCCTGATGGCGGCCGAGTACGAGCAGCGCTTCGACTACGGTTCGTTCAGCGTGGCGGCCTCGGGCCTCTACCAGTTCGATCCAGGCGCTTTCAGTGGCATCGGAAACAGGCCGTGGCGCGGGGCGATCCAGACCGCCGGCCGGTTCGAGCCGGTCCAGACCTGGACCGTCGGCTGGTCCTACAGCAAGTTCTCGGATGCTGCCTATTTCGACGACTATGACTTCGACACATCCGACTGGGTGGTGAACGAGGTCTACGCCACCCACCTCAGCACCGATTTCTACGCCGATATCCGGCTGCAGGAATTCCTCAAGCTCGACCAGTTCGACAGCGATGCGGACGCGACCCTCGCGCAGGAGCAGCAGGCCCTCACGGCCCCGAACGCCCGCGGCAACGGCTATTTCGACCTCGGCGAATGGGGTCAGGTCCGCGCCAATGGCAACCTGCTCGGCGTCTATCGCCAGGAAGACTCGATCGAGACCTATAACGGCATCGACTACGCCCTTGGCTACGAAGGTCAGAAGACCCATGCCAGCGGCGAGCTCAGCTGGCAGAAGCAGGTGGTCACCGCCGGCGGAATCGTCGCTACCCCCTTCCTCGGTGTGCGCGCCGATATCGCGAACTACGAGAGCGGCGATGCCATCTCGATGGGCGAGCCGGACGACCAGTTCCTGTTCGAAGCCACCCCGATCGCCGCAATCGACGTGCGCTGGCCGCTCATCGCCCACAACGGCGCCGACAGCTTCCTGTTCGAGCCGGTGGCGCAGCTGGTCTATCGCGGCAGCGACACGAGCCTCGTCGGCATCACCAACGACAACGCGCACAGCTTCGTGCTCGACGACACAAACATCTTCTCCTACGACCGCTTCACCGGGTCTGACCGCCAGGAAACCGGCCTCAGGGCCAATTTCGGCGCGCGCTACCTCGCCAATTTCTCCGCGGGCCAGTGGATCGAGATCATCGCCGGCCAGAGCTACCATCTCGCCGGCACCAACGCCTTCGGCGCGCCCGACCCGACCAATACCGGCGTCGGCAGCGGGCTCGAGGAAGATGCCTCGTACGTCGTCCTCGGCGCCCGTGGTTCGCCGTCCGAAGGCCTGACCTTCGGCGCCAAGCTGCAAGTCGATCCGGATGGACCGCGCATCGCGCGGGCCGGCGTGGGTGGAGACTACGAGGTCGGCCCCTACTCCGTCGGCGGCGACTACATTTATCTGCCGCCCGATGCCGATACCGGGGTCATCGCCGACCAGCATGAAGTCACGCTGCGGGCGACCTCGCCGCTACCGGCGGACTACTGGATGGCCAGCGGCAGCGTGTCCTGGGACATCGCGGCGGGCGAATGGCTGGAAGCGCGCGGCGAACTCGTTTACGACGACGGCTACTTCCTCGCCGGCGGCTTTGCCCAAGCCAATGGTCCGACCCATGAAAATGCGGATTCCGTGAGCTTCGGCCTCAAGTTCGCACTCAAGGCGCCGGGAGCCACGTTTGGCTCGGGCTACTAGAGCGAGAACCGGAAAAGTTGCAGACTTTTCCGGTTCGATCGCGCGACAAATCAAAGACCTGGAGCCCCATTTCGATTACATCGAAATGGAAAAGGCTCTAACCGATTTTGGCCGTAATCTTGCAACATTGAAGCTCGGCCGGGGGCAATCCGGCTGCCTTCCACGAACAGAATGGTGACGACCATGATCCGCCTCATCGCTGCCCTGCTTATCGGCGCTGCCCTCACGATTGCCCCGGCCTACGCCGCGACCAAGGTGACGGTGAACGGCGTGCCGATCTCGGACATCGAGATTTCGCAGCGCATCAAGCTCTTGCAGCTCGAAGGCGGCGGCGGCAGCCAGAAGGCCACTGAGCAGCTGATCAACGAGCAGCTGCAGCTCCAGGAAGCCAAGAAGTACAACATCACCATCAGCGAAGCGCAGGTCGACGACGCGTTCACCAGCGTTGCTCGCAACATCAAGGTGTCGAGCGACAAGCTGCGTCAGATCCTGCAGAGCCGTGGCGTCAGCGCCGATACCATGCGCGCACGCCTGCGCGCTGCGCTCGCCTGGCAGCAGCTGAGCGGCATGATCGTGCAGCAGCGCGTGAAGCTCTCCGACCTCGAGCTCGACAAGGAAGCCTCGGCGGCGCTCACCTCCGATACCAGCTTCGACTACATCCTCAAGGAAGTGCTGTTCATCAGCACCACCGGCAACGCTTCGGCGCGCACGGGTCAGGCCAACGCCTACCGCAAGTCCTTCACCGGCTGCGACAGCGCCGTGACCCTGTCGCTGAACTATACCGATGCCGCCGTCCGCGACATGGGCCGTCGCCACGCAACCCAGTTGCCCGATGCCCTCGCCAAGGAACTGGCCGGCCTCAATGTCGGCGGCATCACCAAGCCGCGCGTCACCGAGTCGGGCGTGTCGATGCTGGCGATCTGCGCCAAGAACGCTGCCCGCGACACCACCTACATCAAGAGCAAGCTGCGCAGCCAGCAGGGCGGAGAGGCCATGAAGGCCGAGTCCGAGAAGTACCTGCAGGAATTGAAGGCCAAGGCCAAGATCATCCACAGCTAACGAAGACTTGCCTCGACTATCTGCAATGGGCCCGGACGGCGGCCCATTGCATTAGGAACTGCGTGGTAGAAACATAGCGTTTGCGGCCCGTGCGCCGCCCCCGTGATTGCGAGGACGCCTTGGCCGACACCAACCTGCCGCTAGCCATCAGCATGGGCGAGCCTGCCGGCATCGGCCCCGACCTGATCCTCCGGCTCTATTCCCGCCGCGCCGAACTCGGCCTGCCGCCATTCGTCGTCTTCGGCCATCTCGATTTCCTCCGCGCCCGCGCAGCCCGGCTCGGCCTCGATGTCCGCCTCGAACCTTCGACGCCCGCCAGAGCGGTTCGCGACTTCGCGACCTTCCTCCCCGTCGTCCCCATTGCCGGTCTCGTGCCGGACAAGCCGGGTGATCCCACGGCGCTCTCGGGCAAGGTCGTCATCGAGTCGATCACCCAGGCGGTCGACGCAACGATCACCGGCGGTTGTCGCGGCGTCGTCACCGCGCCGATCCACAAGGGCGTGCTCTACACTGCCGGCTTCAAGTATCCCGGACACACCGAGTTCCTCGCCGCCCTCACCGATCGGGACGGCAACCCGCCGCTGCCGGTGATGATGCTCGCGCATGGGGGCCTGCGCGTCGTCCCCGCCACCATCCACGTGCCGATCCGTGACGTGCCGGGCCTCCTGACGCAGGACCTGCTGGTCCAGACCGCCCGCGTCGTCGCCCATGACCTGCGGACACGCTTCGGCATATCCGACCCGCTGCTGGGTTTTGCCGGGCTCAACCCGCATGCGAGCGAAGGCGGCAGCATCGGCACCGAAGACCTCGAGATCGTCGGCCCCGCCGTTTCCCAGCTCCATGCCGAAGGCGTCCGCGCCGAGGGTCCCATCCCGGCCGATACGCTGTTCTACCTGCCCCACTGGAAGCGCTACGACGCGGTCATCGCCATGTACCACGACCAGGCGCTGATCCCGATAAAGACCGTGGCCTTCGACGAGGCCGTCAATATCACCCTCGGCCTGCCGATCGTCCGCACCTCGCCCGATCACGGCACCGCCTTCGACCTCGCCGGCACCGGCCAGGGCTCCGAGGCCAGCTTCCTCGCCGCCATTCGCGTGGCAGATCAGCTCACCGGCGGCATCGTGCAGATGGCGGCGGCGCAGTAAGCTCGGTCTGATCTCTCAGCCAGTGGCAGCGTTTCCTACAGCCCCCGCGCCCGCGCGTACCATGCAGCAGCGGCCTCGCTGACCTCGCGCTCCATGTCGCGTATGTCGCCGGCCAGCCGATCGAAGGTCGGCATGTTGGTGCGCTGCGCCAGCAGTTCGCGGAACGCCGGCGTCCAGCCCACGTCGTTGAACGGGTCGGCGAGCGCCGCGCTCATCACCTGCAGCACGGTGGAATAGACCTCGAGGATCTCGGCGAGCCGCAGTCCTTCCGGCACCAGCCCGGTCTCAGCCAGCCGGCGCAGCACGACCGCGGTCGAGGCCTGTGGCGCGGCGATGGTGCTTCCGGCCACCAGTTGCGCGGATTGGGCGATGAATTCGACATCCACCAGCCCACCCGCGGTCAGCTTGAGGTCGAACGGGTGGCGCGGCGGGCGCTCCTTGCCCATCAACGCGCGCATCGCCAGCACGTCGTCGATGGTCCGGTTCACGTCGCGCGGGCGCGCCAGGATTTCCGCCACAGCCGCCTCGATCACCTCGCCGAGTCCGGCGTCGGCATAGACGACGCGCGCCCGGCTCAGCGCCAGCCGCTCCCACGTCCAGGCGCTCTCGTGGTGATACTGGATGAAGCCCTTGAGCCCTGTCGCCAGCGGCCCCGCATTGCCCGACGGCCGGAGCCGCATGTCCGCCTCGTAGAGCACGCCTTCCGATGTCGGCGCGCTCACCGCCGCGATCAGGCGTTGAGTCAGCCGCGCGAAGTACTGGCTTGCCGGCAAAGGCTTTTCGCCGTTCGACTCGTCCGCCTTGCCGAGATCGTAGAGCATGATGAAATCGAGGTCGGAACGCGCCGTCATCTCGCGGCTCGCCATCTTGCCGAAGGCCAGCAGCGCCACGCGCGCCTCGGGCACGACGCCGTGCCGCTTCTCGAACTCGCGCCGCACCGCATCGAAGAGCTTGCCCAGCAGGGCCTCGGCCAGCGTCGTGAACTGCTCCCCTGCCCGCACTGCGTCGATGGTCCCGGCAAGCAGGCCCGCGGCGATCAGGAACATCTGCTCCTGCCCGATGATGCGCGCCCGGTCGATGACTTCCTGGTAGTCGCGCGCATCGGCGAAGAAGGACTCGATCTTGCCGAGCAGAATCTCCCGCCGCCGGACGTCGTTGGCAAAAGCCGGGTCGATCAGCCCGTCCATCACATGCGCTCGGTGGATCACCGCGTCGGCCATGCGCGGGGCCGATGCCATCAGCGCCACCAGCAGGCTGCGGAGGTTCTCGTGGTTGCGCAGCAGCGAGAAAAGCTGCACGCCCGACGGCAGCCGCGACAGGAAATTGTCGAAACGCATCAGCGCATCGTCCGGGTTCCCGGCCTCGGCGATCGTCGACAGCAGGGCCGGCAGCAGTTCCGTCAGGTGCGCTCGCGCCGCCGCTGCTCGCGTCGCGCCATAGCTGCCATAGTGCCACTTCTTCACCGTCGCGATGGCCTTCGACGGTTCGCCGAAGCCCATGCCTGAAAGGGTCTCGAGCGTCTCCGGATCGTCGTCCGTGCCGGTGAACACCAGGCTCCCGCCGCTCGCCGCGAGGCTCTCGCCCTCGGCGAAGAGGTCCGAGTAGTAGCCAACAACCTGATTCAAGGCGCGGCGGTAAACCGTTTCGAACGCTGGCAAATCCATGCCCATCAGCCCGGCGACGACGGAGATGCCGTCCTCGCCCTCGGGCATCACGTGAGTCTGCTCGTCGCGCAGCATCTGCAGCCGGTTCTCGACCGCGCGCAGGAACCAGTAGATGCGCGTCAGGTCCTCGGCCGCCCGCGTCGAGATCCAGTTCGCCGCCGCCAGAGCCTTCAGCGCCTCGGACGTCGGGCGCACGCGCAGCGTCACATCGCGGCCGCCGGCGATCAGCTGCTGGGTCTGGGTGAAGAACTCGATCTCGCGGATACCGCCGAGCCCGAGTTTCACATTGTGCCCGGCCACCCGCACGTCGCCGACATTCTTCGAGATGTTGATCTGGCGCTTCATCGCCTGGATGTCTGCGATGGTCGCGAAATCGAGATGCCGCCGCCAGACATAGGGCGCCAGTTCCTTGAGGAAGGCCTCGCCGACCTCTCGGTCTCCTGCGCACGGCCGCGCCTTGATCCAGGCCGCCCGCTCCCAGTTCTGGCCGCGACTCTCGTAGTAGGCGAGCGCGGCATCGATCGAGAGCGCGACCGGCGTCGCACCGGGGTCGGGCCTCAGGCGCAGGTCGGTGCGGAACACGTAGCCATGCGCCGTCCGGTCCTGCATCAGCCCCGCAAGCCGCTGCACGATGCGGGTGAAGACTTTCGTCTCCTCGCCGCTCTCGCTCAGCTGAGCCTTATCCGGGTCGAAGAAGGCGACGATGTCGATGTCGCTCGAATAGTTCAGCTCCCGCCCGCCGTGCTTGCCCAGCGCGAACAGCGCGAGACCGCAGTCGGCGGCGGTCCTCGTCGTGATCCCACGCGCCGCCGCGAGCCGTAGCAATACCTCGAGCCCGGCATGCAACGCCGCATCGGCGAGGTCGGACAGGGCCGCGGTCGATTGCGCTGTGGTCCAGCGTCCCTCGACTTCCGAGACCGCCGCGAGGAGCGCCACCCTGCCCTTGGCGATGCGCAGTTCGCGGCTGATATCGTCCTCGGTCTCGACCGTCTCGCCGGCCGCGCGCACGCCATCGAGCACCGTCGCCAGCGCCGTATCGGGCGAGATGGTCCTCGTGGCGGCAAACCAGTCGGCATGCCGTTCGGCGAGATCCTTGAGGTAGGGGGCTGAGTCGAGGAGCTTCGTGAGCGTAACGGTCATGGGTCTTCGATACCGCGCCTCACCGGTTGGCGAAAGTGGAAGCTCCGACGCCAGGCGCCCCCACAGGCGGTGGATTTGTCGAACCCGAAAACGCAATCTACGGATTCCTACTGGATTTCCGGCCCGCCGCCGCTATCTTCGCCCGCCAGCCGAAACCCCGCGAGCCCCGCATGCGCCTCCTGTCTGCCGCCCTCGTCTCCGCCGTCCTTGTTGCCGCCGTTCCCGCTTATGCCGCCTCGCTCGGCGGGATGGGCCAGGCCATCTTCGGCAATGGCTTCAATTTCGGCAAAGCCAACCTGCCCAAGGCCCCGGTCAGTGCGATCGACGCCGGCAAGCTCAAGATCCAGTTGCAGCGCACCAAGCTCAAGGATGTGCAGAAGGCCTTCGGCGGCACGATCCAGACGCAGGGCGATGGCGCCGGCCGCGCCGACTGGCTCTGCTACGGCGCCGAGAACGCCAATGTCTGGTTCATCTCGAATGCGCTCGGCGGCTACGAGTTCGTCATGATGGTCGCTGCCGAAGCCGGCAAGCCGTCGAAGGCCTGCGACGCGGCGCCGGCGGGCTTCACCGTTCCCAATTTCGGCATCCCGGGCCTCGGCGCCAGCACGGCCGACCTCAAGGCCACCTTCGGCGCCGCCTCGGGCAACAAGATCGCCTACCGCAACGACCGCGCCGGCGGCTACGCCGACATCGCCCAGTATATCGGCTACGTGATCAAGGGCGGCAAAGTCGCGGGCATCGGTGTCGGCGAAACCTCGGTGCCGACGGAGCACTAGCCTGCAAGTTCCTCATCCTCCCCCGTGAACGGGGAGGATGAAGAAGCTAGCCCGGCAACTCTACAACGGCCCGCAGCCCCGGTGCATTGTCCTCGAGCCGCAACTCGCCCTTGTGCAGCCGCGCGACGGCCGCCACCAGCGATAGCCCCAGTCCCGATCCCGCTTCGGTCCGGCTCTTCTCCAGCCGCACGAAGCGTTCGACCACCCTGCCCCGGTCGCCATCGGGAATACCCGGGCCGTCGTCGGCCACCTTGATCAGCACGCGCCCGGCTTCGGTCTTGAGGCTCACCCTGATCAGCCCCGTCTTGCCGTCCTCGGGCTCGTAGTATTTCAGCGCGTTCTCGATCAGGTTCACCAGAGCCTGGCCCAGCAGTTCGCGGTTGCCGTGCACGCGCACGCCGCCGGCGATATCCGTCTCGAGCGCCAGCCCCTCGTCCTCGGCCAGCGGCCCGTAGAGCTCGGCGACATCGGCCACCACGGCGCTGAGGTCGATCTCGCTCAGCGCCCCCGACGGGGTGCCCGCCTCGGCCCGCGCGATCATCAGCAGCGCGTTGAAGGTCTTGATGAGCTTGTCGCTCTCCTCGATCGTCGTCTCCAGCGCCTCACGCCGCGCCGTCTCGTCCTGGCTGTCGCGTAGGGCCGATTCCGCCTTGTTGCGCAGCCGCGTCAGCGGCGTCTTGAGGTCGTGGGCGACGTTGTCGGTCACCTCCTTCATGCCCTGCATCAGCTTCTCGATGCGGTCGAGCATGGCGTTGAGGTTGGTGGCCAGCGCGTCGAACTCGTCGTTCCGGCCGGTCACCGGCACGCGCTCCGAAAGGTCGCCGGCCATGATCTTGTTCGAGGTCGAGGAAATCGTGTCGATGCGGCGCAGCACGCGCACCGCGGTGATCCCGCCGGCGATCAGGGAAAAGAACAGGATGCCGCCGACGCCGACGACGAACCACTGGAAGATGATGGCCGTAAAGCCGCGCCGCTCCACCACGTCGCGGCCGACGACAAGGATCAGCCCGCTCGGCAAGACCTCGGATCGCACCACCGCGTTGCCCTCCCCCACGGCGTCGCCTTCGGCCTCATCCTCGAAGGGGCGCGGCCGGGAGTAGTTGAAGCTGTAGGTGCCCGCCTGGGCGATAACCTCCGCCGGCACGTCCGACACATTGCCGACGATCAGCTGCCCACTCGGATCGGCGAGGTAGTAGATGCCCGGCCCCGGCTGGCTCGCGAGGCGCTGCACCGCGAGGATGGTGGCACGGAAGCCGCCGTCGTTGTCGAGCTTGATGATCTGCCTCGCTTCGCGGTCGATCTGGTCGGCCTGCTGGCGCTGCAGCTGGATCGAGGTCTGCCAGAAGATCAGGCCGAGCAGCCCCGCCGCGAAGATCACGAAGATCAGCATGAACAGTGCGGTGAGGCGCACGGTCGTTGTGCGCCAAAGCTGGGCCAGCCGGAACATCAGTCGCGGATCATGTAGCCGGCGCCGCGGATCGTATGCAGCAGCGGGTTGGCGTGGCCCTTGTCGATCTTGCCGCGAAGGCGCGACATGTGGACGTCGATCACGTTGGTCTGCGGGTCGAAGTGATAGTCCCACACGTTCTCGAGCAGCATGGTGCGGGTCACCACCTTGCCGGCATTCTTCATCAGGTATTCGAGCAGGCGAAACTCGCGTGGCTGCAGGAGGATCGCCTCGCCGTCCCGCTCCACCTTGCGGCTCAGCCGGTCGAGCTGCAGGCCGCCGACCTCGAAGGTGGTCGCGGCTTCGGCGGGCGATGAGCGCCGCGCCAGCACTTCGATGCGGGCCAGCAGTTCGGTAAAGGCATAGGGCTTCACGAGATAGTCGTCGCCGCCGGCGCGGAGGCCGGTCACCCGGTCGTCCACTTCGCCGAGAGCGGAGAGGATCAGCACCGGCGTATGGTTCTCCTCGGCGCGGAGGCTTTCGATAATCGAGAGCCCATCGCGGCGGGGCAGCATGCGATCGACCACCAGCACGTCGTAGTCCATCGACGAGGCCATGGCGTAGCCAGTTTCGCCGTCGCTGGCATGGTGGGTCACGTGCCCTGCCTCGTCCAGTGCCTGGATCAGGTAGCTCGCCGCTTCGCGGTCGTCCTCGATCAGCAGAATCTTCATCTCAACGACCCCAGTCCGATCATTGTGAATGGGGATTGGCGAATAGTGAACCCATCACCACTCGCCACTCATCATCCAGAAGGAAAGGTCCCGGGACATCTCTGCCCCGGGACCTCCAGATATTACGAGTTGGCTTCGTCGATCGGCAGCCCGACGAAGCGGGTGTTGCCGTCGCGCTGGGCCTTGACCAGCGCCGTGTTGCGGCCGGCTTCCTTGACCGCGGCGATCGCCTTCTCGAACTCGTCCACCGACGAAACTGCGGTGTTGTTCACTTCGAGGATGGTGTCGCCGACGGCGAAGCCGCGCTCGGCGGCGGCCGAGTCGGGATCGACGTCCTGAACCAGGAGGCCCTGGCCTTCACTATTCGGCACGAGGGTCAGGCCAACGCTGGTCGAGGCGGGCTCGGGAGCAACGGGCTGCTCCGGCTGGGCCTGCTTGTCGTCGGTGGCGACCTTGGTCTCGTCGAGCTTGCCGAGTTCGACCGTGATCTTCTGCTCCGCGCCGTCGCGCCAGACGGTCAGTTCGACCTTGGTGCCCGGGTTCTTGCCGGCAATGGTGCGGCTCAGGTCGAGGGCATCCGAGATCTGGTCGCCGTCGACGGCGGTGATCACGTCACCCGACTTGACGCCAGCCTTGTCGGCCGGGCTGTCCTTGCTGGGCTCGGTGACGAGCGCACCGGCAGCAGCGGCGAGGCCGACGCTATCAGCGATATCGCGGTTCACGTCCTGGATGCCTACACCGAGGAAGCCACGGGTCACCGTGCCGCTGTCGATCAGCTGGGTGGTCACCTGCTTGACGACGCTGGCCGGAATGGCGAACGCGATACCGACATTGCCGCCGTTCGGGGAGAAGATGGCGGTGTTCACGCCAACCACTTCGCCGTTCATGTTGAAGTCGGGGCCACCCGAGTTACCCGTGTTCACCGCGGCGTCGATCTGCAGGAAGTCGCCGTAGCTCGAACCGGCGATGTCGCGGCCACGAGCCGAGACGATGCCGGCAGTCACGGTGCCGCCGAGGCCGAACGGGTTGCCGACAGCCACGACCCACTCGCCGACGCGCACTTCGGTGTCGGCCAGCTTGACGAACGGCAGGTCGGTTTCGCCATCGAGCTTCACCACCGCGAGGTCGGTCTTCTCGTCGGTGCCGATGACCTTGCCGACTTTCTCGGTGCCATCGTCGAAGACGACGGTCACCTTGTCGGCGTTCTCGACGACATGGTTGTTGGTGACGATGTAACCGTCAGCCGAAATCACGAAGCCCGAGCCGGCTGCCATGAACTTCTTGGGAGCGCGCGGCTTGGCCTGGCCACCCTGGTCCTCGCCACCCTGGCCGAACTCCTGGCCGAACTGGTTGAAGAAGTCCTTGAACGGGTGATCGTCCGGGAGATCGGGGAAGTTGAACTGGAACTGGCGGCCGCCGCGACGCAGGTCACGGCCCTGGTCCTTCTCAGCACCCTCGACGACGATCGAGACGACAGCCGGCTTAACGGCTTCGACGAGGTCGGCGAAGTTCGGGACGTTGGTGACCGCGGGAGCGGTAATCTGTGCAGCCGGCACCAGAGTCGCCGTCTGTGCGCTGGACGAGGTGGTGGCAGCTACGAATGCCGTGCCACCACCGATACCGGCGATAAGTGCCAGGGCCGAAGCCCCGATCCAGCGGCGGGCGCGGGGATTGAGAATCGAGCGCATCATGATCTCCTTCAGTCAGGCTCATAGGTATGCCCCGATGTATGGAGACCACCGCCTTTCTGCAGCGTGTCGCGAGCGTTAATTATCGGTAATGTTGCTAAGGGTTGCCGGCCGGTTGGTCCCCAGTCTGCCAGTCGTCATCCCCAGGCTTGACCCGGGGACCCATGCAGGGTGCGAATACGATCCCGGAGCTGCTACCGCTCCAGCTCTTCCAGCGCCTTCGCCTCTTCCGCGCTCAGTTCGCCCTCGGTGACCACTGTCCGCTTCCGCCGCGCGCCGACGATCACCACGATCCCGCCGATCACCAGCGCAATCGGTGCCGCGATCCAGAGCAGCAGCGTGTGAGGCGCCATCACCGGGTTGAGCAGCACGTACTCGCCATAGCGCGCCACCAGATAGGCCCGCACCTCGTCGTCGCTGTCCCCCGCCGACAGTCGTTCGCGCACCAGGAGGCGCAGGTCGCGGGCGAGATCGGCGTCCGAATCGTCGATCGACTGGTTCTGGCACACGAGGCAACGCAGGCCGTGCGAGATATCGCGAGCCCGGGCCTCGAGCGCCGGATCGGCCAGGATCTCGTCCGGACGGACTGCCAGGGCGGGGCTGCTCAGCAGCACCAGCATGACGATGGCGATGAGCGCCCTCATTCTGCCGCAGCCTGTGTCGGCTGCTTGCCGCGCGAGGGCTGCGGCGCGCCGATGCGCAGGCGCCGGTAGCTCAGCGACAGGAAGCCGGCCCCCGCCATGACGAGGCAGCCGAGCCAGATCAGCGTGACGTAGGGCTTGTACCAGAGGCGAACCACCGACTTGCCGTCTGACTGCGGCTCGCCGAGCTGCAGGTAGAGCTGGCTGAAGCCGTAGGTCTCGATCGCCGCCTCGGTGGTCGGCTGTCCGCTCTGCACATAGACGCGACGCTCCGCCTCGGGAGAGCGCACGCCGCCGCCCGGCGCGCGCACAGTAAAGCGGCCGGTGTCGGAGACGAAGTTCGGCCCCTCGACATGCTCGATGCCCTCGAACGTCACCTGATGGTCGGCGATCACCACGCCCTGCCCCGGCGTCATCGTCGTGATCAGTTCCGACTGCCAGGCGCTGCCCGCGACGATGCCGATCACCGTGATGCCGAGCCCGAAATGGGCCAGCGCGGTCGCCCAGGCGGTACGCGGCAGGCCGAACAGGCGGCGGAACGAGGTCACCACGTCGGTGCGGAAGAACTTCGCCCGGTCGACGAGTTCGGCCAGCGCGCCGAACGACACCCAGAAACCGAGCAGCAGTCCGAGCGGCGCCAGCGACACCGAAGCCCCGGTCAGCGCGAAGCAGAGGATCGCCGCGAACAGAGCCAGCCCAGCCGCTCCGGCCAGTCGCTGCGTCACCGCGATCAGGTCACCGCGCTTCCACGCCAGGAACGGCCCGAACGGCAGGATGATCAGCAGCGGCGCCATGATCACGCCGAAGGTCAGGTTGAAGAACGGTGCGCCCACCGAAATCGTCTCGCCCACCAGCGCGTCGAGCAGCAGCGGATAGAGCGTCCCGACCAGCACCGCGACGGTCGCCGCGGCGAGGAACAGGTTGTTGAGGATCAGCGCCCCCTCGCGCGATATCGGCGCGAACAGGCCGCCGGACCGCAGCGACGAGGCGCGGAAAGCGAACAGCGAGAAGGCCCCGCCGATGAAGGCGGCAAGCAGCGCTAGGATCACCATGCCGCGCGTCGGATCGGACGCGAAGGTATGCACCGAGGTGAGGATGCCCGAGCGCACCATGAACGTGCCGAGCAGGCTCAGCGAGAAGGTGATGATGGCGAGGAAGATGGTCCAGATCTTCAGCGCGTTACGCTTTTCCATCACCAGCGCGGAATGCAGCAGCGCCGTGCCGGCGAGCCACGGCATGAAGCTCGCGTTCTCCACCGGGTCCCAGAACCACCAGCCGCCCCAGCCGAGCTCGTAATAGGCCCAGTACGAGCCCATCGCGATACCGAGCGTCAGGAAGCACCAGCTGACCAGCGTCCACGGGCGCACCCAGCGCGCCCAGGCCGCATCGATCCGGCCCGAGATCAGGGCCGCGATGGCGAAACTGAAGCAGACCGAGAAACCGACATAGCCGGCGTAGAGCAGCGGCGGATGCACCGCGAGGCCAATGTCCTGCAGCACCGGATTGAGGTCCTGCCCCTCGAAGGGCGCGGGCGACAGGCGCAGGAACGGGTTCGAGGTGAACAGCGTGAAGGCAAGGAAAGCAGCGGTCAGCAGGCTCTGCACCGAGAGCACCAGCGTCATCAGGTCCTTGGGCAGATTCCGCCCGAAGGCGGCGACGCCCGCGCCCATCAGCACGAGGATCAGCACCCAGAGAACCATCGAGCCCTCGTGGTTCCCCCACACGGCGGTGATCTTGTAGATCAGCGGCTGGGCCGAGTTGGCGTGCTCGTAGGCGAGCTTCAGCGAGAAGTCCGAAACGACGAAAGCCTGGATCAGCGCCCCGAACGCGGCTGCCACCAGCAGGAACTGCAGTACCGCGCCCTGCTGCAGGTATCCGGCAACCACTTCGCGCCGCCAGAACACCAGCCCGACGATGGCCGATACTGCCGCGATGGCGCAGGCAAGAACGAGAGCAAAATGGCCGAGTTCGATGCTCATCCTCAGGTCCCCGTCGCCGCCACGGTCTGCGCCAGGGTCTTGGCCGAGCAGTTGTCGTCGGCGGGTGCCGCCATTGCGCCGGCATCGCCCTCGCGCTGCCACTCGCCACTTGCCTTCAGCGACTCGACAACTTCCTTGGGCATGTAGTTCTCGTCGTGCTTGGCGAGCACGTTGGAGGCCTTGAACGTCCCGTCCGTGTTCATCGCCCCTTCGACCACGACGCCCTGGTTGGAGCGGAACAGGTCCGGCAGCAGGCCGGTAAAGGCGACAGTCACCTCGGTCGCGCCGTCCGTGACGATGAAGTCCGTCGCCTCGCCGACGCGCGAGCACGAGTTCTCCTTCACCAGCCCGCCCAGCCGGATCGGCGTCCCCGCCGCGATCTGCTTTTCCTGGATCTCGGTGGGCGAATAGAAGAACACGATCTGGTCGCGCAGTGCGAAGAAGATCAGCCCCGCCGCGACGACGAGCACCGCTCCCAGGCCACCAATGATTGCGAGGCGTTTCTGCTTACGGGTCAATTGCTTGCTACCAATCCATTATCCGCCGCGAGAACGTCGAGTTCGGCGCGGTCGCCAGCATCGGGATAAGCCTTGCGGGCAGCGTTGTAGGCCTCCTGCGCCAGCTCGGTCTGTCCGAGGACGAGGCGGGAGCGCACGAGGCGTGTCCATTCTGCAACCGTACCGCCGCCCGACATCAGCCGGCTCGACAGTCCTTCCACCATTCCGGCGATCGCCGAGCCGTCGGGCACGGTGCCGCCGTTGAGTCCGGCTTCGGCCGCAGCCAGTCCGGCAGTTGCGTTGTCGAACCAGGGCTCGTCGCCCTTGCCCAGCCGCAGCAATGCTTCCCAGTCCGCCTTGGCCGCCGCATAGTCGCCGGCACGGGTGGCTTCGCTGGCGATGTAGTAGCGCGAACGGACATGGGCCGGATCGCGCGCCGCGGCGCTCTTGAACAGGTCGAGCGGCGCGCCGGTGGCGTCGCCCTCCTTCTGCATCATCAGCGCCTCGCCCAGGTCGGTCTCGCGGTCGGCCGTCGGGCCATCGAGCTCAATGACCTTGCGCAACGCCTTCTCGGCATCCGCAAAGCGCCCCATCTGCATGTAGGCCGGCGCGATCACCGTCCAGCCGCGGATATCGTCCGGCGATTTCGCCAGCTGCGCCTCGATGCGCGCCAGCGCGTCGTCGAGGGTGATCTCTTCGGGCGGCGAATCCGTGCGTTCAGCCAGAGGTTGGGTCGGCAGGTCGGGCCGGCCGAGGGCGCCATACATGCCGAAGGCGAGCACGCCGGTCGCGATAGCTGCTACGGCGATGATGCCCCGACGTCCGCCGGCCCGCGGCCCCGATTGGTGTTCGGACTTTATGCGCATCAGCTCGCGCGCCAGTTCGCCCTTCGCGGCGACAGCCTCGGCGGCTCCCAGGCGTCCGGTTTCGGCATCGGCCTCGATTTCCTTCAGCTGAAGCTTGAGATGCTGGATCTCTGGGCTGTCTACAACATCAGCAGTCGCGTTGACCCTCCGTCCGGCACCCGCATAATAGAGGGCGGCGCAGGCGATGGCTGTGACCACAATAGCGAGCGACCAGAAAAGCATGGACGGGGCAGTGCCTCACGAGAAGGGGCGGAAACGCGCCCGATCTATAATGGCATTCGGGCAGAATATGCACCCACACACTATCATGTGTGGGGGGCGCATTGCCGCAGCCCTCTGGACGTCCCCCGGGGCGGTGCGCTGACCTATGGCCTCTGACAGTTTCGATCACCTCATTATCGGGTCGACCCCGGTGGCCGGCCTCGTCGCCGGGCTGCTCGCCATCGAACACGGCAAGCGCGTCTGCCTCGTCGGCGAACCGTTCTCGCCGTTCCGCCTGCAGCGCCACTTCGGCGTCTCCATATCGCCGGTCACCCGGCCGGAGACCTTGATCCTCATCAAGCGCGCATCGGCTGAGACCGGCAAGCTCATCACCGGCATCGGCAAGGGCCTTATGTCCCGCGTCGATCCGCTGTTCGTTGCCGAAACCCGCGACAGCGCCGGCGCCCTCAGCCACTTCCGGCACCTCGCCATGACCCTCGGCTATGCGGTCGAGCCCGTCGCCGATCGCAGCCTCCCCGGTGCCTTCATGGTCAAGGTGCGCGACGCGCAACTCCTCGGCCACGGCAAGCTGGAGCCCGCGCTCGAGGCCTGGCTCGGCCGGCACGACGTCCGGCACCTCGACGAAGCGGACACCGAGGTCATCCTGCGCAAGGACGGCACCGCGCGCATTGCCCATGACGGCCACGTCGTCGAGGCGGCACAGGCCGTGCTGCTCGGCGACCGGGCCATTCTCCAGTACCTCGATGCCGACAACCTCGATCGCAGCATCGCGACCATCCCCGGCGCCTCGTTCCTGCTCGAAGGCGGCAAGGCCCTGCCCTCGCCATTCGTCAGCTACGTCGATCGCGGCGTGATGGTCGAGCAGAATGGCCGGGCGAGCATGTCTGCCCTCGTCAGCGGCGATCCGGTCACCGCCCGCGCCCGCCTCGGCAGCGTGGTGGCAAAGTCCGGCGCCCTCCGCATCGCCGGCGAAACGGCCCATCCGACACTCCGCACAGCCGATGGCGCCCCCTATGTCGGCGCCGCGCGCGGCAGCAAGGTCACCATCGTCGCCGGGCTCGGCCCCGTCGCCCCGTTTCTCGCGCCGCTTGTCGCGCGACACCTCGCCGGCAAATCCGCGCCCGACGAAGCGCAGTGGATCGCCGCTCGTGGCCCGACGCGTGGAAACCAGCGGCTGCAGGTCGCCGAACATAGCGCGGTGCCGGCGTGAGCGACTCTCCCAACCGACTCCCGGCCGATGCGCCGCACGGCCTCGGCGGCAGCGAGATCGATCGCTCCCGCCCCCTCAGCTTCCGCCTCAATGGTCGCACCATCGCGGGCTATGCCGGGGACACGGTTCTCTCCGCCACTCTTGCTGCCGGAATCCAGATCGCCGGCCGGCATGGTGACGAGCCCGTTGTCCTCGACGAGACCTTCGCGCCGCTGGTCGCCACGGCTGGTGGCACGCCGCTGCCGATGGAACGCACGCCGGCGGTCAACGGGGTCGATTTCACCACCGTCGGTGTCCGCCGCGACCCGATCGCCTCGCGGGGCCTCCTCGGCGCCCTGCGCCACCGCATCGTCGGTCCCGCGCGCACGCTCAACCACCGTTTCGGCGATGTGCCCCTGCCCCAGCAGCCCTGGCAGTTCGAGGCGCCGGCAGAGACCATCAAGGCCGATTTCGCCGTCGTCGGCGGCGGTGTCGCCGGACTCAGCGCCGCAGCGACCGCAATCGCAGCCGGCAAGTCGGTGTTCCTCGTCGAGCGCGACCAGTGCCTCGGCGGCGCGGCGCCCTTCTTCGGTGCGGTCGACGGAGAGAGCGCGCCGGCCGAGACGATCGCCAGCCTGACCCGCCAGCTGGGTGAGCGGGCCACCATCCTCACCCATGCCGAGGCATTCGCGCTCGTCGGCAGCCGCCTGAGCGTGCATCAGGTCGTGCTCGACGGCGGCAGGCCGACCGGGCGCGTGGTTGCCATCGAGGCGGAGCACATCGTGCTGGCCACGGGCGCCATGGAGCGGTTGCCGGTCTTTCCGGGCAATCGCACGCCCGGCATCGTCGGCAGCCTCGCCGCCTATCGCCGCGCCAGCCGCCATGGCGTATGGCCGGGCCGCCGGGCGCTCTTCAGCACGCCCCACAGCTTCGCATATCGCCTGGCGCTCTACGCCGCCGATGCCGGTCTCGAGGTGCAGCGCATCGTCGACAGCCGCATTGCGCCGCTGTCACGCTTCGTCGATTTCGCCAAGGCCAGCGGCGTCACGCTTGCCTCGGCCCTCGCCCCCAGCCACGCCGAACCGCTGCAGCGCAACCAGCCGGGGTTGCGCATCGGCTTTGCCGTCAACATGGCCGGGATCGTGCAGGATTCCACCGCCATCGAGACCGACCAGCTGATCGCCGGCGGCGGCTGGCAGCCCGATATCCTGCTCTGGCTCCGCGCCGGCGGCAGCGCCGCGTGGGATGCAGCCAGCAACTGGCTCGCCGCCACCGGTCAGGTTGCCGCCATTTCGCTCGCCGGTTCCGCCGCCGGCCTTCGCAGCACGGCAGCGGCCATCGCCAGCGGCAAGGCCGCGGTCCTCGCCCGGCTCGGCAAGCCGGCACCGGGGGTTGTCGACCGGCTCATCGATGAGGCCTTCGAGACGCGCGACGCCGCCACTCCGATCGCGCCGTTCCGGCCCGACGCCCGCGGCGACACCTATCTCGATCGCGGCCCGTCCCTCGTCACCCGCCGTGCTGCCGCCGCCAGCAAGCACGGCGTCTCCGGCATCGCGACTCGCGCCGTGCAGCTCAGCCTCAGCGACATCGCCGCTGCCGTCGAGATCGGCGCCATCGCTGCCCGCGACGCGGGTCCCGTCGCCGCCGAGCGGTGCGGGCTGGCGGGAGAAATCTCGGACACCGGCTGGCAGATCCAGCCCGATGCCACCCCCGCGCCGGAGGTCCCTGCCCCGCCGGGCTATCTCGCCGGCCGCTTCGGCGACAAGCCGCAGGTGTGGGCCATCGCCGCCGCCGACGCGCGCAACTTCACCCGGGGCGGGCTGATCTTCGAGAACTCGGAAACATCAGATCCGCTGAAGGCAGTGGGCGTCACCTACGCCCCGCCCCTCCCCCGCACGCACGGCGCGATCGCGGTGCTCTCGCACGTACCCGAGGTGCAGCAGTTGTTCGTCCGCGACGCCGGCGTGGCCGTCGCAGCGCGTCTGACGGAGAAGCTGAAGCCGAGCGCCTAGCTCGCCGCGCGCCGCTCGGCACCGTCGCGGGCGCGCTTCAGCACATCGGCATAGTCGGGGTTGAACCGCAGCCCGGCCATCTTGATCGCCGCATCGAGGCGCGCCCCGATCACGCGGTCGGTCGGGTTCTGCCGGAACTGTTCGAGATTGCGCTGGACGTGGATTTCGAGCGCCTGGCCCACCTGCGTCCAGATCTGGTCGAACAGCGCGTTGAGCGCCAGCGAGTCGCGGCACTCGCGCACCGTCGCCAGCATGTAGCAGCCGTTGAGCGCCGAGAGCACCTGCTCGCTGTCGATGCGGTCGGTCCCGTGGTGGCGGCGCAGCGCGAGGTTCACGTCCGGTCCGACATCGCGCAGTCGGGGTTCGATCAGCTCCGATACCGTGGTGGTGATCCCCGCGATGATCGTCGACCAGCGTGTCAGCCGGCCAAGCTCGATATAGCCGGTCACCGCCCGCATCAGCCGGTGATAGCGATCGACCGAGCGGCAGATCAGGTCGATATCGGCGAAGGCGCCGAACTGCTGCAGCGCCGGGATCTGAGCCTGGGCGTGGCTGAGCATCGCGTCGACCAGCGGCCCGAAGCCGGCACGCTGCACGGCCTGCTCGCTGGCAGAGCCGGCAATGCGGATCACCGCGCCCATGACCTTCGCCGGGTTGGTCACCTGCCCCAGCGCCGCCTGCATGAGCAGCGAGGTCACGGCCTGGTCCTGCAGCGGCATCGACTGGAGCGCGAGCCCCAGCGCCGCATCGTCCGCCATGGCATTGGCCGCGCGGCCGAAGGCCTGGGCCTTGTCGAAGAGGCTGCGGTGCTTGATGGCGTGGAGGATCATCGGCAGGCGGACGAACACCTCGTCGCCGCCCATCTGGATGCGCAGCCGGCGTTCGGCCTCGCCACTGGCCGCGGCGACGGTCGCGCGCGCCCGCTTCAGAAGCTCGGGCATCACGAGGTCGAGCGCCTCGCGCTCGGCGATCTCGTCGCCCGATGCAATGGGGTCGATCAGGTCGGGCGCCACGTCCCGCGCCAGCCAGGTCCAGACCGAGCGGACATGATCCTCGGCCAGTGCGCCGTCGATATCGAAGGTTGGCCGGCCCCGCACGGTCACGGCATCGAGCATGCCGAGAAAGGGGGATGCAGCCTGCCGCTGTCGGCGCAAGAGCGTCGATTCATTGGACGCGGCAACGGCGTTACTGTCGTTCATGAAAACCGGAGGGCATAGGGGCCGAGACTCGTCTCCAACCCTAGGCCCGCGCCGGTAAATAAATGACTATCCGGGCACTTAGCCGGACGATCACATCGTCAGGAGACGGTCCAGTTGCCGCTCACGTCGCGGCAGGCCGTACCCTTGCGGGGATGGGGCGTGCCCGACACCGTCACCGTGTGTGTGAAGTCGCGGCAATCGATGTTGTTGACGCGCACATAGGGGCCGACCGTGACCGAGCCGGCAACGCCCTTGTCGCCGCTCCAGGTGCGCGGGGCGCCGGGGCGGCCGAAGGTCAGCGCGTTGAACTGTGCGCTCGCCGCCTCGGACTTGTCCCTCGCAGTCAGCTGCGCGGTGACCGAGGCATCGAGGAAGGCGCCGACATCGTTCATCGCCACCGAAGCGGGCTGGGTGGCCGTGGCCACCGGCAGTGCGGCCGGGGTGATGGTCGGCTGGGTCGCCAGCGCCGAGTTCGGGGGCGGCAACGTCGGCCCCGTCGCGATGTCGGACGTCGACGGACCCATGCTGCAACCGGCAAGCAGGAGCATGGCAAGAACAGGCAGGGCGCGGGCGAACAGGGGCATGGCGTACTCGAGGGGGAAGGCCGAAGCCTTATTCCTTGCGTATTGAGGCGAAAGTGCGGAAGCCAGCGACCTTTGCGGCAGGCAGCCGCAGTTCGGCGAGCAAGCCCCCAAGCACCGATCGCTTCAATTGCAGGGACCCGCCATAGACGTCAACCAGTTCCTTGACGATATCCAGCCCCAAGCCGGATCCGGGCGCCTTCTCGTCCAGCCTGACACCGCGCTGCAACACCTTGGTCGCTTCCTGTTCGGTGAGGCCCGGCCCGTCGTCGTCGATCTTGATGAGCAGGTTCGTCTGCCCGTCGCGCCGCTCGGCCACCACCGTCACGCCGATCGAGGACTTCGCCCACTTGCAGGCATTGTCGATCAGGTTGCCCGCCATTTCCTCGAGGTCGCCCTCGTCGCCACGGAACCAGGGCAGCGACGCATCGGGGCGCACCATGGCGATGGTGATGTTGGGGTTGAGCTTCTGCATCACGCGGGTCAGCCGCAGCATCACATGCGTCGCGTCGGCCTTCTTGCCGACCACGGCCGAGCGCGCCGCGAGACGTGCGCGGTCGAGATAGGTCGTGACCAGCTGGCTCATCTTCTCGGTCTCGCCGGCGACCACCTTGGCGAGCGGGTTTTTCTTGTCCGACGCGGCCTCGTTGCGGAGCACCGCGATCGGTGTCTTCAGCCCGTGGGCGAGGTTGCCCACCTGGTTGCGGGCGCGCTCGACGATCTGGGCGTTGGCGCGGAGCAGTTCGTTGATCTCTTCCGACAGCGGCGCGATCTCGGCCGGATAGACGCCCGCCACCGAGGCGGCGTCGCCCTCGCGAACCCGTTCAACTTCCCGCCGCAACTGCCCGACCGGCCTCAGCGAAATGCGCGCGACGATGGTCGACATCACCGCCAGCATGATGGCCACCGCACCGAGCACGATCAGCGTCTGGCCGCGGAACTCGTCGACCAGCGACAGGATTTCGTCGAGCGAGCCCGTCACCATGATGTGGAGCGGAATGCCGTTCACCGTCACCGCGCGCTCGATGACCCGGATCTTGATGTTGAACGGGTCGGTCAGCACCGCCGTCTTGGTGTTGGTCGCGTCGAACGGCCCGGGCAGCGGACCCAGCACCATGCCGACATAGGAATTGGAGAAGTTCAGCAGTTCCCCGTCGTCGGCGCGGATGGCCCAGTACCAGCCCGAGCCGGTCCGGTCGAAGCGCGGATCGCCGACGCGGATCTGGTCCGATTTCGGCGTCTCGGCGAGAAGGCTGAGGTCGGTCAGCGTCTCGACATGGAATTCCAGCGTCTCGACGAGGCTGTTGTCCAGCGCCCGCGAATAAAGCTCGGTGAGGAGGAACGCCGTCGCCACCAGCGCCACCGCGAGCCACACGGCCGAGAGCAGGAACAGCGACGCCGCGATCGAGCGCTTGCGGTGCGGATGCGCCGCATCGCTCACCGGCCGGCGCTGGATGATCGCCCGCGCACGGTCCCAGATATCGGTGATGAAAGCGGGAAGTTTCATCGCGGGACGCCGCCATCGTGCCGGGAGCGCCAGCAGGCGCCCTCCCCGTCACGGGGAGGGTTGGGGAGGGGTGAGCCGCAAGCTCGATCCATCAACTAGCCCCCCGGCCGGGCGAAACGCTCAATCCTCGGCGATCTGATAGCCGAGGCCGCGCACCGTCTGGATGCAATCGTCGGGCAGCTTCTTGCGCAGCCGGCCGACGAACACTTCGATCGTGTTGGAATCGCGATCGAAATCCTGGTCGTAGAGATGCTCGGTCAGCTCGGTGCGCGAGATCACCTTGCCCTTGTGGTGCATCAGGTAGCTCAGGAGGCGCAGTTCGTGGCTGGTCAGCTTGATCGAGTGGCCGTCCACCGTCACCTTGCCGGCCTTGACGTCGAGCCGCACCGAACCGGCGACGATCTCGTTGCTCGCCTGCCCTGCGGCGCGGCGCACCAGGGCGCGGACGCGAGCCAGCACTTCTTCCATGTGGAAGGGCTTTGCGACGTAGTCGTCGGCACCGGCATCGATGCCCTGCACCTTGTCGCTCCAGCGGTCGCGGGCGGTCAGCAGCAGCACCGGCATCTTCTTGCCGGCCCGGCGCCATTCCTCGAGCACCGACAGGCCATCCATCTGCGGCAGGCCGATATCGAGCACCACCACGTCGTAAGGCTCGGTGTCGCCGAGGAAGTGACCCTCTTCACCGTCGAAGGCCACGTCAACGACGTAGCCACCTTCGGTGAGCGCCTCTTTCAGCTGGCGGTTGAGATTGGCATCGTCTTCAACGACGAGAATACGCATTCAACGTCCCCTGCAGAGCGCTCTCGGGAAAAGTTGCAGACTTTTCCGGTTCGACAAGCGCGACGACTAAGACACCTGGAGCATATCGCCGTTTCAATGAAACGGCGACATGCGGAGACCGCCACGACTTCGGCCTCGCGCCCGGCGTCAGCCGGCCCTACGCGCGAGAGGAGTCGAGAACGGATTCTACGTGAGGCTTCACTCGGCGGGCAAGCTCACAGGTTTGCTTTCGCCATATTCGTCCATCACGTTGACCTGCCAGTACCACCGGCCGCCAACCTGGCAGACTTTAGCCTTTGAAGAGATGATCTTCCCCTCGACGTCCGAACTGGCGAGGGCCTGGCTGAGCTGGATCAGTTCGCCAGTATTGATCTTCTTCTGGATCTCGAGCTTGCTCAGGCACTCCTGCGCCAGGACCGGAGCGGCAAATCCCACCCCCACCACAAGCGCCACGGCGGCCAGCACTGTCGACACATACTTTTTCATGCCGGCAGTTATGTGGGCGAGGGGATGAATGGGGGATGAATGGGGTGGTGGGCGACCTTCGACTTGATCACTCCATAGCCCTCCGTCAGATGCTGGTGAAACCTTGCTCTGCGAGTCCCCTTGGCATCAATCTTGGGATTCAGCCGATCGAG
Organism: Pseudomonadota bacterium; assembly: GCA_023393475.1. Taxonomy (GTDB): domain Bacteria; phylum Pseudomonadota; class Alphaproteobacteria; order Rhizobiales; family Devosiaceae; genus Devosia_A. Next base: position 112,282 of record JAEWLC010000044.1, on the reverse strand, counting down.
TTCCTCGAGTACTGCACCGTTCTCAAGTGGGTGATAGACATATGAGCGGGTGAACTTCGCAAAGTGCTGCGGCCGGTTTTGAATGACCGGTCCATGGCCGCCTTGGCGCCGTCGAGCGCCTGGTTCAGGCGGGCCAGCTTGTCCTCGGTCAGCGCATCGGTCGAACCGCGCTTTTCGAGCTCCTTCAGGCGCCCGTCATTGGTGCGCTTGAACTCCTCGAAGGCGGACATCACTTCGCCCAGCGTCGCCTCGGAATCCGGGGCAGCCGCCATCGACGCCTTGTTCTCAAGGCGGTCCATCAGTTCGGTCATCGGTGATCCTTCATTGCTTCAGAAGCGAAATGGCCGCCCGCAGCGACCTGTCAGCCGTGGCACCGCCCGGCGCGATGCGGGCATCGCCCAGCATCGGAAACGTCACGATCGAGATCTCCCACAGGTCGATCTCCCACAGCCGCCGGTGGCCGCTGCGCGCCTCGCGGGTCGCCCGCTCGGTGCGAAAGCCGATCGACAGGCCGTCGACCGCCCGTCGCTCGATCAGCCGGCGCAGGGCATCGGCCCGCGGCACGCCCGGCACCAGCCGGCCCTCGACCCAGAGCCCGTAGCCGTCCTCGCGCGCCACCTCCCAGTTGCCGACCGGCTCCCGGGGGTCATGCTGGAACAGCATGCGGAGCTTTGCCGCCCCGCTTCGCGCCAGCGATTTGGCGAACGCGCCGGGCATCACCAGGTCGCCCGATTGGTCGAGCCGGTCGAAGACGCTCGCATAGCCGGCGAACCGCCCACGCTCGTCGATGGGGATCGGCTGCATCAGCCCTTGCTCCCCACCGCCGGCCGCGGCCGGCTCGGGCGCCGCGCCGGCTTCGCCAGCGTTCCCGCGAGGTTCCAGGCAAACTGCCGGAACACCTCCCCCGCGACCTGCTTATCCCCAGAATTCCCCTTTGCCCCCATAGGCTTACTTCTCCCGGCGAAAGAGTTGATTCAGCGTCGAAATCTCTTTGACGAAATCGTTGAAGCGCTTGTTGGCCGAAACCAGCTCGCGCAGCGTCCACACCAGCAATCCGGTGGCCCCCGTCGCCCAGGCAAACAGCGCCAGATGCGCCAGATCCCCGCGCATCACGATCGATTTGGTAAGTTCGTCCATAGTGGCCTCCGTAGATGTTGGTCGTAGTTGTGCGCAGATGGCGCCTTGGTCCTCCCCCGCGAGGCGGGGGAGAGGGACCGGCGAAGCCGGTGGAGGGGGCCGCGATGTCCGAGGGATAGTTACCCCCTCCGCCGCCCATGGCGGCACCTCCCCCGCCCCGCGGGGGAGGATCGACACTCCGCGCCTAAACCCCCACCATCACCCGCTTCTCCTCATCACTGAGGAAATCCGCGGCCCCCACGCGCGCCCACAGCGCCGCGCGGTCTTCGGCTAGCGCCTCGACGCCCTCCAGGTCCGGAGCCAGCGTCACGCCGCCGAACCCCGGTGCCAGCCAGAAGCCCAGGTCGTCGGCGACGCGCCGCACCAGCGGCACCACCGTGGTGCGCCAGAAAGCCCGGTTGGCCTCGGCATAGTTGGCGTAGGTATTGTCGCCGGGGATGCCGAGCAGCATCGGCGGCACGCCGAAGGCCAGCGCGATCTCGCGCGCCGCGGCATGCTTCAGCTCCATGAAGTCCATCTCGGCCGGGGTCAGCGCCATGGCCTTCCAGTCGAGCCCGCCCTCGAGCACCAGCGGCCGGCCGGCATTGCGTGCGCCCGAAAATCCCTGTTCCAGCTCTTCCTTCAACCGGCGGAACTGCGCTTCGGTCAGCGTGCCCGTGCCGCCCGAATAGACCAGCGCCCCGCTCGGCCGCGCCGCGTTATCGAGCAGCGCCTTGTTCCACTCCGCCGCGGCATTGTGGATGTCGAGGCTCTGTGCCGCCGCCTCGAGCGGGGCCATGCCGTAGTGGTCGTCGAGCGGATGGAACAGCGCCATGTGCAGCACTGCCGCCACCGCCTGGCTGTCCAGCCGCAGCTCCTGCGACCGCCCGCCGACCGCGTATGTATAAGCCGCCGGATACCCGTCCCGCCCCTGCACCACCCGCACCCGGTCGGGCCGCAGCGCGTGCAGTTCGCGCACCTCGCCATCGATCAGCGTCGCGGCGAGATAGGCGTTCCCCGCGGTCTGCAGGTAGGCGTAGACCGCCTCGAGCAGCTCGCTGCCGGATTGCCGCGCGTTGGGCCGCGACAGCAGACGCATCACCGGATGCTCGCTCAGCCGCTTGCCGCCCTCCTCCGCCACCAGCGGAATGCGCGTCGCAGCGTCGGCGATCATCCGCACGCAGCGGTGCACCACCGGGTTCCTGGCATAGCCGGCATTGGCGAGGCTGACGAAGCCGCGCCGGCTCCAGCTCGCCTCGCCCAGCTGCGTCACCGTCATCAGGCTCTGCGGTCCGCCCGATTTCCTCTCGGCAGCCGAAAGCACCGCGGCCAAGGCGCGTGAACCAGTTGGGCATCGTTGTTCCTCAAATCCCCCGCACGCGCGGCTCACCGCCGCCGAGCATCAGTTCCGTCAGCGCCCAGACGAGCGCATCGACCCGGTCCGGCGAATGTCCGTCCGCCGTGCCGTCCGCGCCGAAGGCGCACATCTCGTCCTCGAGCGCCGTCAGTCCCGGTCGATGCGCCACGCGGCCATTGGCGTAGAGCGCCGCCACCGGCTCCGCGCGCACCCATTTGCCGCGGCTCGCATGCACGGCGCGCACCGGCACGCCGGCGTCCTGCTGGGCAATTACCGATTTCACCAGGTCTCCGCCCTGGTTCACCTCGGCGACAATGCAGTCGGCCTCGAACGTGTGGAACGCCCCCACCGCCCGCGCTGCCCATGCCTCCGGCCGCGCCGGCCCGAAGCTCAGGTCGGCGAGCACCACGGCCCCCTCCCCGGCCCGCGCCGCGACGATGATCCCGCAGGCATCCGAGCCCTTATGGCCCGTCACCGGCGGATCCACCGCCACGACGATCCGGCCCAGCTCGGCCCTGGCGTCGGCGCGAAACATGCCGCGCAGCCACAACGCATCCGGACGATCCTCGATCAGCTCCCCCTCGAGCTCCTGCCGCCCGAGCACGGTATTTTCGTAGCGCGCGACAATCGCCTGGAAGAACGTCCTCGCCAGATTGCTCTGGTTCACCTTGGTCGGCATGCGGGTCACTTGCGTAAGCGGATCGCCGAGCAGCCGCTTCATCAGCGGTGTTGCGCGCGGCGTCGTCGTCGCCAGCTGCCGCGGCGCCTCCCCGAGCCGCAGTCCGAACTGCAGCATGTCCCAGCTCGCCTCGGCGTCCGGCCATTTGCCGATCTCGTCGCACCAGGCCGCAGCGAACTGCGGTCCGCGAAATCGCTCCGGATCGCTGGCGCCAAGCACCTGCCCCTCGACCCCGTTCGGCCAGAACAGCATCTGTCCGCGCACGATCGGAACCTCGTCCGGAAGCGTCCCGCGCAATATCCCGCTTGGCCCTCGCACCATCACCTGCAGCGCCTCGACCATGCTTTCGCCCACGATGGCGATCGGTCCGATGCCGTCCCTTGCGAGGCCGCGCACCCATTGAGCCCCAGCCATCGTCTTGCCGGCGCCGCGGCCGCCCATGAGCAGCCAGGTGGTCCACTCTCCGGCGGGTGGTCGCTGCGCGTCGTGCACCCACATCTCCCAGTCGAAGCGCAGATCCTCGAGTTCCTCGTCGGCAACCGCCGCGAGCAGCGTCTTAGCGGACCTTGAGCTCATCCAGCCGCTTCGCGATCTTGGCCCTCAGTTCGGTCATTTCCTTGCTCTGCCGCGCCGTCGGCTTCTTGCCCGTCACGCGGATGTCCAGCGAGATCAACCGATCGAGGGTTGTCGTCAGCCGGCCGAGCAGCGCGCTCTCCCGTTCACCGGTGTCGCTCATTTGCGCCCCCAGCAGTCGCAGCACCTGCATTTCCGTGGCCAGCAGAAGCTCACCGACGATGATCCGCCGGTCGTGCTCAGTCGCATCTTCTTCGACATCCCACTTGTTCTCCCTGATGCGGGCGGCCAGCCGCTGCGGCGTGATCCGGTGTTCGGCACAGATGCGGTTGCGGGTCATCTCCCCGACCTTCACCTGCAGCCGTACGCGGTCCCAATCGATCTCGTCGTCAGCCGGCAACCGTCCCCTCCCCCACGCGTTCACCCGCGGCAGGAGGCGCCCATGCCGTCCACCGTGATTGCCGACATGGCCTATGACCCCGAGACCCAGACGCTCTCCGTCTGGTTCCGTCCGTCAGGCCGTCGCTACGATTATCTTGAAGTCCCGAGCGCCGTGTACGATGCGCTTCGGCAGTCTCCGTCCAAGGGGCGCTACTTCAACGCCCACATCCGCGACGGCTACGAATTCACTCAGTCGGACCGTGCCCTCAGGCCCCATTTCTCCGACCGTAGCCAAAACATAGCACACCACCGTCACGCGGGGATTCGCCCGAACGAAAAAACGACAAGAGGCTGATTTCGCGCCGTTATTTCCGCCCGCGGCGCAGCTTCGCGATAGCCATCATTGGCAAGCCGACGCCCGACTGCCTGACCGTGACTCAGAGGGCCGCCCCAACCACCGTCATCCCTGGGCGCAGACCCGGGGACCCATGCGATGTTGCAGGCCGGGATATCCCATGGCTCTGCCGGTCAGGCCCCGGATGAAGACTGAGAGTGCAGGTGCAGCGGTTCGCTCGCGCTACAGAATCCGCAGGTACATCCCCACCGACACCGGCGCCGTCTCCTTGAAGCCGAACTGCCCGTAGAGGTCCTTGGCCGGGCCGTCGGCGATCAGGCTCACATAGGCCGATTTCGGCGCGTTGGCCTTGAGCCAGTCGACCAGCGCGGCGACGATCCGCTTGCCCAGGCCCTTGCCCCGATACTCGCCCAGCACGGCAATATCGGTGATCTGGAACGCCGTCCCGCCATCGCCGATCACGCGGCCCATGCCGATCGCCCTGCCCTCATGTTCGATCATCACGGCGTAGATCGTGTTCGGCAGCCCGCGCGCCGCGGCTTCCGCGGTCTTCGCCGACAGGCCGTTGCGGGCCCGCAGGTCGCAATACTCCTCGATCGTCGGTGTCCGCTCGACCAGCTGAAAATCACTCAAGTTACGCTCCATCCAACAACCGCACCGCCCCTCGCGTCCGTTACCGTACCGGGCGCGCCCACTGTTCAGGCCCCGCCTGCGCTGTCACCATTCGCGCGAGGCCCGGCAACCTGCCACGAGTCGCGCGACAACTGCAGCCCGGACTCGCCGGCACGCCCCACGTTCGTAGCAGTACCAGCTGCCCGCTGCGGCCCCGGCTCCCTAGACTGCGCACAACGAGAATGGAGGCCTGTCGTGAACACGCATATGGTTTCGATTTCCGCCGCATTCGCAGCCGCCCTAGCCCTGTTTCCCACCGTCGCCATCGCCCAGGACGACGAGCCCTACATGCCCTGGCAGGAGGATTGGGCCTGCGGCACGCCCGTCCCGTTCGATGCGAAGCTGGCCGCCGTCGTGCTCGAGGGCGATCCGTCGGGCTTTGCCGGCGACGACAGGATCCCGCCGTTCGTCGTCGGAACCCTCCCCCAGATAGGCGGCACCTACCTGTTCGCGAAGCAGGATGGGGCGTGGAAGGTCTATCCGCTGGCCGATACGCCGAGCCCCGATGGCGTCTACACTTCGCCGGCCGGCGAAGTGATGATCCTCTCGTGGCACAAGATCGAAGGCCCCGGCTGGCACACCAGCGCGTGGTCGGCCGATGGGCTGCGTTCCTTCGTCTGCGGCGAGTTGCCGGGCATCGTCGAGCATCCCGAATACTGGGTGCTTCACGATTTCAACGGCACAGGCCTCGACAGCAAGGTCATCGCCCAGTTGCAGAGCATGGAGGATGCGCCCGACAGCAAGGGCTGGGTGGTGATCGCAACCACGGATGGCGGCGCCAACTGGACCGCCTCTGACAAGCAGGACGAGGAGCCGGCCGCGCTGACCGGCACCTTCACGGCGATCGGCTCGGCGCCCGATGGCCTGAAGCAGGAATTGCGCGAGGCGAAGTAGGCGTGGGGGCCCGGTCGTCCGGGCCCGCCACGTTTACGTTAGGTGATGCAGGAAGTGTCGGCGACGAGGATCGCGGCCGGCGGCAGATCGGCGCCGGTGAGGCTGCCCAAGAGGTTGCAGCAGGGGTTGATCGGCACGGCCACGAGCATCCGGCCCTCGATCTCGTCGAAGCGGAGGCCCGCGTCAGCCACGAACCCGCAGGAGTCGCCGCCTTTGGGAGCGAGCGAGTTGAGGTCGTCGATCTGGTCGCAATAGCCGCCCGGGCGCTTGTAGGCGTCGGGGGCCTGCTCGGTGCAGAGCGGGGAAGTGCTGGAGTTGGCGACCTGGGTCGCCGCTGCGGCCGGCATGGCCGTCAGCATGGCGAACGCCAGGATGGCGGCAATAGTCTTGGTCATGAAAATGCTCCGTAGTCGGGTCGATGGAGCATGCCGCGACCGCCGCTTTCGCAACGGCCCATCAGGAAGTGAATCACGGTAGCCCCGGGCCCACTCTTGGCCCAGCGGATGCTGACAACGTCTTAATGGCTGCGGTCACAGGGCCGTCAGAATTCGAGGCGCCCGTGCTCCTTCACTTCCTTCATCACGAAGAAAGTCCGCGTCTGTCTCACGCCGGGCAACGCGATCAATCGCTGGCCGTGGAGCTTGTTGAAGTCGGCCATGTCGCGAACCCTGATCTTCAGGAGGTAGTCGAAGTCACCGGCGACGAGGTTGCAGTCGAGCACTTCCTTCAGCGGCAGGATGGCCTTCTCGAACTCGGCGAAACTCTCCGGTGTCGAGCGGTCGAGCACCACGCCCACCATCACCAGTGCGCCCAGCCCCACGCGCGCGGGCGCGATCTCCGCCCGCACGCCCAGGATATAGCCTTTCCTGAACAGTTGCTCGGTGCGGCGGTGACAGGTCGCCGGGCTTACGCTGACGCGCTTGGCCAGTTCCGCATTGGTCAGTCTGCCATCGGCCTGCAGCGCCCGCAGGATCTTCAGGTCCAGCCGATCAAGCCCGGAAGTTTCTTCCATCTTTGCCCCTTTGGATGATGAGAACTACCATTATGTCCGCGACTTCTGCACTAGCTGCAAAATTGTCGGCCCAATGTAGAGAGCACATTTCATCGGCTTCGGGCTACTCTGCGCACGTTCCCACTACGACTGAATTGATGTGCCACTTCGCCAACCGGGTGTTGCGCAACGCCGTGTTCTCGCCGGCGTCCGACACGCCTCCGCCGTGGCTGTTTCATGCTTGGAAAGGAATTGACCATGACGACCAATACCGTCGACGACCAAACCGTCCGCAATGTCGTGCTCGTGCACGGAGCCTTTGCCGACGGCGCAGGCTGGCGCGCCGTCCATCGCGAGCTGACCCGGCGCGGCTACGCCGTGACCATCGTGCAGAACCCGCTGACCTCGTTCGCCGACGATGTCGCGGCCACGACCCGCGCGCTCGAGCGGCAGGACGGCCCGACCATCCTCGTCGGCCACTCCTGGGGCGGGACGGTCATCACCGAGGCCGGCGTCCACCCCAATGTCGTGGGCCTCGTCTACGTCTCCGCCATCTCCCCCGACGTCGGCGAAACCACGGGCCAGCAATATCAGGGCTTTGCCGCCACGCCCGATTTCGTCATCGACGTGCAGGCCGATGGCTTCGGGTACCTCAACCCCGAAAAGTTCAAGGCCGGTTTTGCCCTCGACCTGAGCGACGAGGACGCGGCCTTCCTCCGCGACTCCCAGGTGCCGATCAACATGTCCGTTTTCGACGCCGTGCTCACCAACGCCGCCTGGCGGCGCAAGCCGAGCTGGGCGGTCATCTCCACCGAGGACAAGGCGTTCGACCAGGCGATGCTCATCCACATGGCCGAACGCATCGGCGCGACCATCACCAAGGTCCCGGGGAGCCATGCGGCCTACATCTCGCAGGCGGCGACCCTCGCCGGCGTGATCGATGCCGCGGCGCGCGAAACGGCGGTGGCCGTCGCAGCCCAGTAGGCGCAACCGGTGCGAGCGCATCGACGAGACGGGCCTTCGTGCGCTAGCCCGCCGCACGGAGGCCGGCCACGAGAGCCGCGAGGCTGTCACCGAGGGAGGCGATGTCATCCGGTGACAACCTGCTGGCGAACAGGTCCTGCACGAAGGCGAGGTGCCGTGGCTGTACCTCCGCCACCAGGGTCGTGCCGGCCGGGGTAAGGCGGGCCACCACCGTCCGCTCGTCGCCACCCGGTGCCCGCACCCGCTCGACAAGCCCCCGCTTCTCGAGCTGCGTCGCCTGGTAGGTCAGGCCGCTCGCGGAAAAGACCAGCACTGCCGCGAGGTCGCCCATGCGCATACCCTCGGGCGCATGGGAAAGCCGCACCAGGATCTCGTACTGCGGCTGCGACACGCCGCCGATCTCGCGCAGGTGCCGGTCCACGGCCGCCACGAGCAGCGAATAGCCCTCGACGATCCCCATGAACGCGGCTGCCGTGCGGTTGTCCATCATGGCCTCTGGCGTTTATTTCGAATTCGAAGTACCGATCTACTTCGAATTCGAAGCATCTGGCGGATCGACCAAAGGCCATCGCGGTGGGAGCGTCAACCGCCTCGTTCAATCAGGGGCTGCCTGTGACCACGAAAACGCTGAAACTCGCACTCGTCACCGGAACCGGTGGCCTCGGCCTCGCCATCGCCAAAGGGCTCGTCGCGGGGGGCGTCGAGGTCATCCTCGCTGGCCGCAATCCCGACGCCGGCGAAACCGCGGTCGCTGAAATGCGGGCCGCAAGTCCGGGCGCCGTGGTTTCCTTCGCCCAGATCGATCTTGCCGATATTCCTGCGGTTGCCGAAGCGGCGCGGCGGATCGGCACCGAGCGCGACAGGCTCGACATCCTCGTCAACAGTGCCGGCCTCGTCTCGATGCAGCGGACGACGACGCCGTCCGGCGCCGAGACCATGTTCGGGGTGAACCATCTCGGCCATTTCGCTCTCACCGGCCACCTGCTGCCGCTGCTGCGCAACAGTGCGGACGCCCGCGTCGTCTCGATTGTCGGCACCGCCTACCGCGGTGCGACCATGAATTTCGACGACCTCAACAGTGAGCAGTCATTCAACGCCATGAAGGCGGGCGGCCAGTCCATGCTGGCCAAGGTGTTGTTCGTCACCGAGCTGCAGCGCCGGAGCGACGCCCACGGCTGGAACCTCAAGTCGGTCGCCGCCGATCCCGGTTTCGCCCGCACCGGGCTGATCCGCAACGCTCCCGGCCCGATGAAGCTCTTCGTCGGCATCATGGGCTCGCTGCTGGGCCAATCGGCCGCGGATGGCGCTGGACCGGCCCTCGTTGGTGCAATCGGCGATGCCGCTCCCGGCGGCTACTATGCCCCATCGTCGGGACTGCGCGGACCCGCCATTCGCAAGGACATAGCCCCGGTCGGCCTCGATCCGGTTGCGGGGCAACGCCTGTGGGAAGCCTCGCAGGAGATGACCGGCTTCCCGTTCCCGGCATAGCGCGGCGAGCCCCTCCGGCCGCCTCGCGTCAGGCCGCGCGGCGGCGCGCCGCGCCTTCGTCCGAGACGGTGAACACGTCCACCACCATGTCGAGCTCGGCCGCCTGCTGTTCGGTCTGCTCGATGGCGCCGTTGATCTCCTCGACCAGCGCGGCGTTGTGCTGCGTCATCTCGTCCATCTGGCGAACCGCGACCGTGACCTCGCCGATGCCTTCCGCCTGGGCGGCGCTCGAGGCGGCGATCTCGGCCAACAGCGCCTCGTTGTCGCGCACCGAATTGAGGATGGCGCCCAGCTTCCCGGCCGCTTCCGCCACCAGTGCCGAACCCGAGCGCACGTCGCTGTCGCTCTGCTCGATCAGCGCCTTGATGTCGGCCGATGCGGCCGCGGCGCTCTGCGCCAGGCGCCGCACCTCGATGGCGACCACCGCAAAGCCCTTGCCGGCCTCGCCTGCCCGCGCCGCCTCGACCGAGGCATTGAGCGCCAGGAGGTTGGTCTGGAAAGCGATGTCGTCGATCAGCCCGATGATCTGGCCGATCTTGTCCGACGAGGTGGTGATCCGCTGCATGGCCTCGTTGGCCTTTGCCATCACGCCGGTGCCGGCGTCGGCCGTTTCGGACATGCCGCGCGCGCCTTCGCTCGCGGCCTTCACGCTGTCGACATTCGCCGTCACCGTGGTCATCAGCTGCTCCATCGCCGCCGATGTCTCCTCGATGGTCGCCGCCTGCCTCGTGGTGCGGTCCGAAAGGTCATTGGCGCCGGCGAGGATCTCGCCCGTTGCCGTGCGCAGCGAGCCCGAAGTGTCGCGCAGCTGGCGGACGATCTGCTCGAGCCGGTCGGCGACGGCGTTGGTGTCGTCCTTGATCGAGACGAACTCGTCGTCGAACTCGGCCTCGATGCGCGCCGTCAGGTCGCCTGCGGCGAGGCTCTTCAGCGCGTCGCCGGTGAGCGCCACGGCGCGGCGGATGCGCTCCGACGCCTGCCGGTCGCGCTCGGCCGCGGCCTCGGTCAGCCGGTCGAAATAGACGGTAACCGCGAGGTCCATGTCCAGCAGCACGGCCTTCACCAGCGCCGACAGTTTTCGCGACAGCGCGGCGGCGTCGATCTCGGCGGGCTTGGCCTTGCCGAACATCCCGCGTTTTTCGGCCTTGGGGGCCAGCTCCTCGGCCAGCACGCCGGTGAGAAGGTGCTCGAGGATCAGCCCGTAGCCGCCCATGTACCAGCGCGGCTCGAGGCCGATCTTGGCGTGGCGCTCGCCGACGCGACGGCTCGATTCCACGTAGCCGGCATCGAACTGCCCGGCTGCGATCGATTTCCAGTGCCCGACCTGCTTGCCGGAGGCGCGGTCCATCTGCGGCCGGCCGTCGAACATCGCCGCCATCTGCGGCACCAGCGAGAGGCGATCGTAGAAGGCCGCGAGGGCTTCGGGCAGGTGCCGCTCCACCGTCGGCTGCAGCGCGCGCAGGTCGGCAAGGGCGTTGTCGTCAAGGCGAACGAAATCGAGCCGCGACTGCAGTTCGTGGGAGTGGTCAGTAGAAGTGGTCAAGCGTGGCCCCGATCGAAGCGCCCCAGCGGCTCCTGCCGCAAAAAACCGAGCGTTCCCCGACCTCTACCGGCTTCGCCGTTAACGAAACCTCACCCCACAAGCCGGAGATTCCCTAGCCTGCCTCCGCCGTGGCCTTGTTCCGCGCGCCCGAGGGGCCGATGCCGAAGACGAAGCGCCCGTAGAACCAGCTGACGACCAGCAGCGCGATGCCGAGGCCGAGGAACGAACCGACCCGCCAAAGCCCTTCCAGTCCGCCGACATCGTAGAAGAAGACCTTGCCGATCGTCGCCAGCACCACCACCAGCGAGCCGGCGCGCAAGGCGAGGCTGGAGAAGGCGACGCCGGCCCAGAGCAGCGCAAAGCCATAGGCCAGCATGCCGATCGAATAGGAATAAAGTTCAATCTGGCTGGAGACGATGCCTGGCCCGGAAAGCGTCGGACCGTGGATCGCCTGCCGGATGATGACGAGGATAGTCACCAGCCCGCCGAGGCCGCCGAGCGCTGCGAGGCCGCGCGCCAGCTGCAGCCAGCCGAGGCGCCGCGAGAGCAAGGCGACGCCGAGCAGCAGGAGCGACGGCAGCCCGATGCCGGTGAGGGCGACGTTGAACACGACGGGCCCCGGCACATCCATCGTCGGCCAGAAGCGGAACACGGGCAGCATCACCGTCAGCACCATTCCCACGGCCACCACCATCGCGACCCCGATGCCGGCGCGCGCCAGTTCCTTGCGTTCCGTCCGCCATGCCGCGTAGACCGCGGCAAGCGCCAGCAGCGCCAGCCCGTTGAACCACCACGAGCCGGTCGTCAGCGGGTCCTCGAACAGGGCGAAAGGCGAGTTCGGCAGGATCAGGAAGTGGACGGCCAGCGCCAGGAGGACGACGCCCGCCACGTCGAGGGCGCGCGGCACCGCCGAATAGTCGATGCGGGCGAAGGCCGTCGCCGCGCCGAGCAGCGCCAGCCCGGGCAACAGCAGCAGCGTGACCGGCGCCTGTTCCACGCCCGTCGACGGAACGAAATCCAGCCAGCCCCAGGCCTCGACCTCGTAGTAGATGCGCGATCCGGCCGACATCATCTGCCCGACCACCAGCAGCACGCCGTAGAGCAGCGCATAGGCAACGTGCATCTGCTTCAGCACCGGCACCCGGTACAGCAGGTAGAGCACAGCCAGCCCCAGTGCCTGCAGCGCCGCGACCAGCGCATAGAGGCCGGGATCGAGCACCAGCCCGAGCGCCAGCGACAGGAACGCACTCGCCCCCACCGCAAACCCGGCCGATGGCCCCTGCCCCTCCGCCTCGGCGCGGAGCCTGACCGCCAGCCAGCCGAACACTGCCGCAACCGCGAGCGCGATCACCGCCCAGACGTAGGGGACGTCATGCGCCCCGATCCAGCCATCGAGCTTCACCAGCAGCGCCACGAACAGCAGCGCCGAAAGCGCCGCGATCTCCAATGCAAGCCGTGCGCAGTTCATCCCGGCGCGGAACTGGAGCACCAGTGCGCCGATATGGACGCCGCCCAGCGCCAGCGTCAGGAGCAGGAACGTACCCCCGTCCGGCCGCTCCCAGCTCACCAGCACAATGAGCCCGGCAGCAAGGGTCGCGAGCCATGCCGGCCGCATCCCGGCGCCATATCGGGCGACCAGCGCCGCCCCGCCGGCCCCGAGCAGTACGACCGCCACCAGCAGGGCCGGGTGGAACACCTGCACATAAGTCCCGACCGCAAGGCAGAGCGCCGAGGCGACAAAGCCGGGCGTTACCAATCCGAGCTTCTGCTTTTCCGCCTCCGCGTCCTCGCGCAACGGCAGCAGCGCCGCGGCCGCGGGCAAGGCGGCCAGCAACAGGTGCAGCACAGCCAGCGTCACCGCATCCGATCCAAGCGTCAGCGCCAGTCCCCACAGCGTCGGCGCGACGATCGCCGCGATGGCAGACCCCCACCAGCCGTTCCAGCGGATCGCGAACATCGAAACCGCCAGCAGCACCATCACATAGATGCCGAGCATCGTGCTGTCCGGCGACCAGGCAAAGAGCGGCGACAGGTAGCCGCCGAGGAGACCGACCAGCATGACGCGCTGGCCGAACTGGCTGGCAATGGCGACCGCGACGATCGCCAGCACGCCCGCTCCTGCGAGCGCCACCGCGTCGGGAACGAGGTGGAACACCGCGGCGGCGAGGTACATCGTGCCGTAGCCGACCGCGATCGCGGCCGCCGCCAGCGCCGAGGCGATGCGCTCCCCGTTGGCGATGCCGCGCGCCTTGACGATGAAGGCCGCGGCCAGCAGCCCGATGGCGGCGAGCCCGCAGAGGCCCACCCGCACGGCGGGCGTGAACAGGAAGGCGCCGGATTCGATCGCCCAGTTGATGAGGAAGAAGCCGGCGATCAGCAGCATGATCGCGCCGCCCCAAACCGGCAGCCGCACGCCCAGCGTCTTCTCCCAATCCACCGGCTCGCGCGGCGGCCGTGGCGGCTCGGGCTGGCGCGGTGGCGGGAGCCCTGTCGAACCACCCTCTGCCGCAGCCGCGGCAGCCGCCTGCTCAGGCTTCGGCCAGGCGTGCTTGCGCGTGTTCGCCTTTGGCGCCGGCAATTCGGACGGAATCTCAACCGTCGCAGCAACGGCACCTTCCGGCACCTGCGTCGCTGCGGGGTTCGGTGGCAGTTCGCTCGGAATCTCGACCGGCTCGGAAACACTGGCGGGCGCAGCGGCGCTGGCCTTCGCCTTCGCCCGTGTCGACGTCGCGGGCCGCGCCTGCCCCAGCGCCTCCAGCTCAGCCGAAAGCCGCCGGATCACGGCCTCGAGTTCACTGATCCTGCGCTGCAGCCCGGTGAGCCGGTTGCTGAACACCACCGCGGCAACGATGCCGCCAACAAGCAACAGCCATTCCATCCGACGCGAGTCCCCAAGCTCCGCAACCACGCTGGCACGGATGCATGAGGCGGTAAACGGTGCGCCGCAACCGGCTCACACCATTCCCGCGAAACGCAAAAGGCCCGCGTCGGCGGAGACGCGGGCCCACAGTTCGGCAGTTCTTGAGGGCTGCCTATTTCAAGCAGCGCTCAAACGCGGCTGAGATTCACGGTCTGGCAGAAGATGCCCTGGCAGCCGTTGACCTTGAGGTTGTCCTCGCCGGTCATCACCATCGTTCCGGCATAGACGTCGCCGGCATGCTTCACGGTGCCCGTCCACTTGTTCTCGGAGGACTGGGTACCCTGTACTATGACCTGGTTCAGGTATCCCCTGTTCACGTCGTCCTTGTCGCGCAGCCAGATCAGCTTGGCGCAAAGGGCGTCGTCACCACAGGCGGTGATCTTGTAGCGGCTCTTGCCGTCATCGGCCTGCCAGGTGCCGGTGGGGTCGCCGGCGAGGGCAAAGGCGGGAGCGGCGGCTAGCAACGTGGCAAGCCCAGCCGCGGCGATTTTGGTCGCGAGGTGCATTGTCCTGCGTCTCCGTTGGACTGTGTCGGGTCTGTCCGAGTTGATGCCCGACCGAGGGTGTTCGGGTGTGGTTGGCCGGATAAATGGAGATTTTGGCTGAATATTGAATAAGAGCATCGTTCATCTGCCGTTCATCTCTGTGGCACGAATGCCGGCCAGATATGGCAGCGTCGCTGACTTTCTTTTAGTATCAATCGTTCAGCGGCGGTTCATCTGCCACAATTGTCCTGCCCGGACAGCGCTTGACCCCCTTCACAGTTTCCATCACGAAGTCGTGAAGAGTTGCCGGAACCCGCGCCGCGCCGCATGATGATCCAGCCGCGTTCCAACCGGCCAACGTCAATGGCTCCGCAAAAGGGGCTACCGAGGAGGATTTCATGAAGCATTTCGTCGCGACGGCCATGCTCGCGGGCGCCCTCATGCTGCCCGTCTCCGCCTTTGCTGCCGATTACACCATCATGGCTCCCGCCGCGCCCGGCGGCGGCTGGGACCAGACCGCCCGCTCCATGCAGGAAGCGCTGACCGCCGAGGGCATCGCCGGCAACGTCCAGGTGGTGAACGTCCCCGGCGCCGGCGGCACCATCGGCCTCGCCCAGTTCAGCCAGGAAGCCAACGGCGATCCGTCCCGCCTGCTGGTCGGCGGCTATGTCATGGTCGGCGCCATCCTCACCAACAAGTCGCCCGTCACGCTCGAAGCCGTCACCCCGATCGCCCGCCTCACCGGCGAATACGAAGTGATCGTCGTGCCGACGGGCTCCGACATCCAGACGCTCGCCGACCTCACGGCCAAGCTGAAGGCCGATCCGGGCTCGGTCAGCTGGGCCGGCGGCTCGGCCGGCGGCACCGACCACATCACCGCCGGCCTCTTCGCCAAGACGGTCGGCGTCGATCCCAAGCTCGTCAACTACATCGCCTTCTCCGGTGGTGGTGAAGCGCTCGCCGCAGTCCTCGGCAACCAGGTGACGGTCGGCATTTCCGGCTATGGCGAGTTCCAGAGTCAGGTCGAAGCCGGCGCGCTCCGCGTCATCGGCGTCTCCGCGCCCGAGAAGGTCGCCATCATCGACGGTCCGACCTTCAAGGAAGCCGGCGTCGATCTCGTCGTCCAGAACTGGCGCGGCGTCTGGGCCGGCCCGGGCCTTTCGGCCGAGCAGGTCGCCGCCATCACCGCCGACATCGAGAAGATGGTGAACTCGGCGAGCTGGCAGAAGACGCTCGAGACCAAGGGCTGGACCAATACCTGGCTCGCAGGCGACGAGTTCAAGATGCAGCTCGCCGCCGAGATCGCCGCCACCGAGGCGATCCTCAAGGAAGTCGGCCTCGTCCAGTAGGGTCGCAGCCATGAGCGAGCCCACGGCTCACGAAGCAGGAAAGCGCCGCCCCGATGTGGCGGCGCTTGTCATTGCGGCGGCGCTGGCCATCCTCGGCGTCGTCATCGCGCTCGATGCCTCGCGCCTCGGCGCGGGCGGGGCCTATGCGCGCATCGGGCCGCAGACCATCCCCTACGCCATCGTGGTCTGCCTCGGCTTCCTCGCTGCGTGGACCGTGGTGGAGGCCGTCCGCGGCGATTTCCCCGAACGGGACAAGCAGGAAGTCGCGCCGGTCCTCTGGATCGTGGGCGGTCTCCTCGCCCAGCTGGCGCTCATCAGGTTCGTCGGCTTCTCCATCGCGACGGCGGTCCTCTTCGCCATGACCGCCAGGGGCTTCAGCCGCGTGTCGCTGCCGAAATCCCTCGTGATCGGCCTCGTTCTCTCGACGCTGATCTGGTTCGTCTTCGCCCGCCTCCTGGCGCTGACCCTGCCCGCCGGGCCGCTCGAGCATCTCATCACAGATCTCCTCACCGCCAAGCCGCCCGCCACCGGAGCCTGATACCGCAATGGATACCTTCAGCCTCCTGATCCAGGGCCTTGGCGTCGCGATCCAGCCGATCAACCTGCTCTACGCCCTGATCGGCGTCACGCTCGGCACGGCGGTCGGCGTCCTCCCCGGCATAGGCCCGGCGACCACCGTCGCGCTGCTGCTGCCCGTCACCTACAAGCTCGATCCCGCCGGCTCTCTCATCATGTTCGCCGGCATCTACTACGGCGGGATGTATGGCGGCTCGACCACCTCGATCCTCCTCAACACCCCAGGCGAAAGCGCGTCCATCGTCACCGCGCTCGAGGGTAACAAGATGGCCAAGGCGGGTCGTGGCGGCCCTGCCCTCGCCACCGCCGCCATCGGTTCGTTCGTCGCCGGCCTAATCGCCACCATCGCGCTGGCCTTCCTCGCGCCCTGGGTGGTGAAGTTCGCCCTCGCCTTCGGCCCGCGCGAGTATTTCGCGCTGATGGTCCTTGCCTCCGTCACCGTCTCCGCCGCCTTCGGCGACTCCGCTCTGCGAGGCCTCACCTCGCTGTTCATCGGGCTCACGCTCGGCATCGTCGGCATCGACCTGCAGACCGGCCAGGCCCGCATGACCTTTGGCGTCCCCGACCTTCTCGACGGCATCGAGGTCACCACCCTCGCCGTCGCCATGTTCGCCATCGGCGAAACGCTCTACGTCGCGGCGCAAGGCAAGCGCGCGCCCGAAAGCGTCGAGCCCGTACGCGGTTCGGTATGGATGACGGCCAAGGACTGGGCCCGCTCCTGGAAGCCCTGGCTGCGCGGCACGTTCATCGGCTTCCCCATCGGCGCCATGCCCGCCGGCGGCGCCGAGATCGGCACCTTCTTTTCCTATGCCGCTGAAAAGAAGCTGACCAAGCACCCGGAAGAGTTCGGCAACGGCGCCATCGAGGGCGTCGCCGGCCCCGAAGCCGCCAACAACGCCTCGGCCGCTGGCACCCTCGTGCCTCTGCTGACGCTGGGCCTTCCCACCTCCGCCACCGCTGCCATCATGCTGGCCGGCTTCCAGCAATATGGCCTACAGCCCGGCCCGCTGCTCTTCACCTCCAACCCGCAACTGGTCTGGGGCCTGATCGCGAGCCTCCTCATCGCCAACTTCATGCTCATCGTGCTCAACCTGCCGCTGGTCGGCCTCTGGGTGCGGCTGCTCTCGATCCCCAAGCACTGGCTCTATGCCGGCATCCTGACCTTCGCCACCCTCGGCACCATCGGCGCCAACCCCTCGGTGGTCGAGCTCGGCATGCTGCTCGTCTTTGGCCTCCTCGGCTACGGCCTCCGGCTCTTCCACTTCCCCATCGCTCCGGTGGTCATCGGCCTCATCCTCGGCCCCATGGCCGAACAGCAACTCCGCCGCGCCCTCGCCATCTCGCAGGGCGACGTCATGGTGCTGTTCACCTCCCCGATCTCCGCCGTCCTGCTTACGCTGGCGTTCCTCGCACTGGTCGTGCCGATCGTGCTGCGGCTCAGGGGCCTTGGAAAACTGCTGGCGGCGGTGGCGAGCGACGATGACTGAGGGAAGAGACTAGATCTCCTCCGGCGGTTCCCAGTTCGGCCAGTCCGCGACGTGGTCTTCCCACTCGCCGGGCTTGACCGATTCCTCGGGGACCGTCCGGCCGCGCACGGAAACGCCGACGGCGTGGACCGTGTCCGGGTCGCCTGAAACCAGCGGATGCCACCACGCGAGGCCCTTGCCTTCGGCGATCCGGCGATAGGCGCAAGTCACCGGGATCCACTCGATAGTGCGGACATTCTCCGGGGTGAGCTTGATGCAGTCGGGCACGACCTTGAGCCGGTTGGGATAGTCGCTGCAGGCGCAGGTCTCGCCATCGAGCAGCCGGCAGCGCACGTCCGAGACGTAGATGTCGCCGGTGTCCTCGTCCTCGAGCTTCATCAGGCAGCAGCGCCCGCAGCCATCACAGAGCGATTCCCACTCCGCCGTGGTCATTTCCTCGAGGCTTTTCTCTTCCCAGAAGGCCATCCGTACCTGTGCTTCCAATGCGATGTGGATGACGGTGTACCCGACCTTTGGAGCGGGGACGAATCGATTTTGCCCAGCCTAGAAGCCGAGGTAGCGCACGAACGACTCCGGCGGGGGGCAACCCGGACCGGCTGCAAGGGCGCGGAACACCACTATCATTGCCAAGTTTGGAGGCAAAATTGCGCATCATCTTGAAGACCGCCCTGGCCGTCGCTGCCATCACCACCCTCGGCGGCGCCGCCACCGCGGCCGACCTCATCATCGACACTCCCGTTGCTGCTGGTGCGCACAACGCATCCCATTGGGACGGCTTCTACGTCGGTATCTTCGGCGGCTTCGCCGGCGGTACCGTCACCACCACCGACAACCTTAATACCTCGCCCTTCGAAGAAGATTACGAGGGCTACCTGCTCGGCCTCGCCGCCGGCTACAATTTCCACCTGTCTGACAACGTTGTCGGCGGTTTCCAGGTCGACCTCGCCTACAACGACGCCGGCAGCATTGCCGACTCTCCGTCGTACGATCTCGCCGTCGGCTTGAGCGGTTCGGCCACGGCGCGCATCGGTCTCGATATCGGCGGCTTCGTCCCCTACGTCCTCGGCGGTATCTCGTTTGCCAGCGCCGAGATCGAAGATGGCGCTCCCCTCGTCGACGAGGGCTTCCACACCGGCTACGTGCTAGGCCTCGGCGGTGAAGTCAGCCTCACCGACAACATCTCGGCCAATCTCGAGTACCGCTACACCAACTACGGCACCCAGATTTACGAGGATCTGGCCAACGTCACTTCGGCCGAACTCGCCGACAGCTCGGTGCGCGGCGGCCTGAACTTCCGCTTCAACTAACCGGGACTAAGGCCAGAACGCCCTTGCCGGCGTTTCGTTTTTCGTCGAAATCGGCTATCACTTAGCTGATTTCGACGAAGGCCCCTTGGGGGCCCTGCGGAGCGTCCCGGTGCAGGATCCGTTCTACCACAAAGAGAAGCGCCGCAAAAAAACGCGCATGCTGGCCGCGGACGCCTGGCTCGATTCTGCGCTCTATGATTTCTGGCAGTCGCTGGGTCGCGGCTACACCAATGTCGAGGACTTCTTCTCCCGCTTCCGCGTCTCCGGCATCAAGCGCTTCTTCGTCGAGGTCCTGTCGGACGGGCTGAGCTTCTTCGCCATCGGCTGCGTGCTGATGACGGCGCTGGCGATCCCGGCATTTGACTCCACTGCCAGCGGCCACTTCAACAAGGCCGAGGATATCGCGGTCACCTTCCTCGATCGCTACGGCAACGAGATCGGCCGTCGCGGCATCCGCTCCGACGACTCCTACCCGCTCGACAAGCTGCCCGACTATTTCGTCAAGGCGGCACTCGCCACCGAGGATCGACGCTTCTACGACCACTGGGGCATCGACGTCGTCGGTACGCTGCGCGCGCTGATGTCCAACGCCGGCGGGGAGTCCTCGCTGCAGGGCGGTTCGTCCATCACCCAGCAGCTCGCCAAGAACCTCTTCCTCTCATCCGAGCGCACCATCGAGCGCAAGATCAAGGAAGCTTTCCTCTCGGTCTGGCTCGAGTGGCACTACACCAAGGACGAGATCCTCAAGCTCTATTTCGACCGCGCCTATATGGGCGGCGGCAATTTCGGCGCGGCCGCAGCGGCCGAGTTCTATTTCGGCAAGAAGATCACCGACGTGAACCTCGCCGAGGCAGCGATGCTCGCCGGCCTGTTCAAGGCGCCGACCAAATACGCCCCGCATGTCGACCTCGCGGCGGCGCGCGGCCGCGCCAACCTGGTGCTCTCCAATCTCGTCGATGCCGGCTTCCTGACCGAGGGCCAGGTCACCGCGGCACGCCGTAATCCGGCAATCCCCATCGACCGCTCCGCCGAGGCGAACTCGCCCAACTACTTCCTCGACTACGCGTTCGAGGAAGCCAAGAAGATCATCGAGACCACCGGGAGCACGTCGAACGCCTTCGTCGTCCGCACCACGGTCGATCCCGTGCTGCAGTCCTATGCCGAAGACGCCGTGACTTCGGTCGTTCGCGAACAGGGCGAGGCCTACCGCGTCAGCCAGGCCGCCATGGTGGTGCTTGATACCAATGGTGCCATCCGCGCCATGGTCGGCGGCATGGACTACGGCAAGAGCCAATTCAACCGCGCCATCGTTCCGAACCGCCAGCCGGGCTCGGCCTTCAAGCTGTTCGACTACGCCACCGCCTTCGAGATGATTCCGGAATACGATCCGGACACCATCGTATCCGGCGCCACCCAGTGCATCGGCAACTGGTGCCCGCAGAACTACTCGCGCAACTCGGTCGGCCGCATCAGCCTGATCTCGGCGTTCCAGCAGTCGATCAACACCGTGCCGGTCAACCTCTCGATCAAGACGGGCCGCCAGCCGATCGCCGACTTTGCCCACAAGATCGGCCTGCAGAACGATTTCCCGGTCACCCGCTCGCTGGCGCTCGGCGCCGCCTCGGTCAGCGTCATCGACATGGCTTCGTCCTACGCGGTCTTCGCCAACCACGGCTACAAGACCACGGCTTTCGGCCTCAACCGCATCACCACGCTGTCCGGCGACCTGCTGTACGAGGCCGATCCCGAAGCCAATCGCGAGCGCGTCGTCAGCGAGCAGACCGTCCAGTACATGAACCGCATGATGCGCGGCGTGGTCGAGGCCGGCACCGGGCGGCGCGCACAGATCGAAGGCGTGCCCTCGGTCGGCAAGACCGGAACGACCTCCTCCTATCGCGATGCATGGTTCTGCGGCTTCACCGGCAACTACGTCGCGGCGGTCTGGTTCGGCAATGACGACTACCAGGCGACCAAGGAGCTGACCGGCGGCACGCTGCCGACCACCGCCTGGCAGAAGTTCATGGCCTATGCCCACACCAACATCGAGATCAAGCCGGTCGAAGGCGTCGACTTCCAGCCCGCTCCGTTCGTCATCGCCAATGCGACGCCGGCGGATGGGCAGACCGCCCTGCCCGCCGCCGAACGGCCTCCCGGGCTGAAGCCGGGCGCGGCGGAAAAGCTGCTCGACGTTGCCAACAGGCTCAAGGCCGCCATGGGTAGCACCACGGAAGCCTCGCTCGCCGTCGCCCCCGCAACTCCCGCCAAGAGCCTGTAACCGTTGCGCTTTCTCGTTCACCTCGGGACGATGCTGGTGGTCGCCCTGCTCGTCGGGTTCGGCCTGAGCTACTACGCCCTCAGTGACGGGCGCATGTTCGGCGCCATCCAGATCGGCCCCTGGCAGGCCTGGAAGGACGTCGGCGCGCCCAACCCCGATCCCTACACCCGCGCCTTCATCGCGCGCTCCGGCGCCCTGGAGCTCGGCTCGACCGAAGGCATCCAGTTCATCGCAAGTACCGACAGCGACAACAGAAAACTCGATCGCAACTGCCGCTACCGCATCGATGGCCGCACGCCGGCAGCCCGCTTCTGGACCCTCGTCCCAGTCGCGGCGGACGACGGCACGCCGATCGCGCGGCCCGACGGCAATCTCGATTTCCACAGTGCCCGCCTCAGCCGTGCCGGTGACGGCTCGGCCGCCCTCTATGTCTCGAAGACCCTCGCGCCCGAGAACTGGCTCGAGATTACCGGTGACGGTCCCTTCAGCCTCGCGCTGAGCCTTTACGACACCTCGAGCCTCTCCGGCGTCGGCTCCGAAGTCGCCTCGCTGCCGGCCATCATCCGCGAGGCCTGCGCATGATCCGCACCTTGCTCTGGATCTTCGCGGGCGTCGTCCTGGGTGGCATCATCCACATCGCTGTCATCCTCAGCCTGCCTTCCCTCTCCGCCACCGCCGCGTGGGATCGGGTATCGGCGCTGGGTGCAGACGCTGCGCCGGTCGTCCTGCCTGCCGCGAAGGCGGGCGAGCCCAATCCGCTCCGACTGGACCCGGAGCTCGCCTACGCAGTCTGCAAGATCGACCTCCGCAAGGGCCCCGGTTCGGTGACGGGCAGCCTGCCTCAGGCCTTCTGGTCAGTGGCCGTCTATGGCCGGGCCGGCACCGTGATCTACTCGACGACCAATCGCGACGGCATCGGCACGCAGCTCGATCTAGGCGTCTTCAACTCGGCACAGACCCGCCTCCTCGCCGAGCAGAAGCTCGATATCGCCGAGGGGCTGCTGATCGTCGAGGCTCACGAGGATGACCTCGTTGTCGTCGTGCGCCTCGCCCCATCTCATCCCGAAATGCGCGCGCGCTACGAGAAGGCGCTGTCCGGCCTCAAGTGCGGCAACATCGCCGTCTGAGTTACTTGCGGTATTCGCCTTCGCTCGGTGCATCGAGCAGTATCCGGCCGGGCAGAGCCTCGCCGCCATCACGCCAGTCTGCGGCTTCATCGACGCAGAAGCTTCCCGCCTCGGCGCGATCCAGCCAGATCGCGTATTCGCTGAGGGCGGCATCCACCCTCACGGCTTCCTTGTGGGGTGTTTCGACGAGGAAGTGGTCGAGCGCGTAGGCGTAGGAGTCGTAGCGATAGCGGACGGCGCGCACGAAGCGGGCGATGTGGAGATCATTCTCGGCCCTGCGCGTTTCCATCTGCGCAATCATCCGGGGGTCGATGTCGTCGAGCTGGCTTGCCGCCAAGGCGCGACGCTGGTCCACCTCGATAACCGCGCAGATCGACGCGAAGGTGGATGGCAGCGTCAGCACGTCGGCGCCCACGTCGTCGGTGATAGTGTTGTAGCGCACTCGCGAGGACGCGTAGGGCTCACGCGTGAGCCACATGTAGTAGAGATCGTCGCGCGACGGCCGGCTGCTGAACAGGCTCGCCACCATCACCACCTGCTCGTAGTCGAAGGCCCAGTCTTTGACGTGGCGCGCGATAAGGAAGCGGTAGACGCGGTCGTGCATCTCCCGTTCCTGGTCGGTGATGTTGAAATCGGAAACCGGCTGTCCGGTGATCCAGCGGCCGAACCTGTCAGCCTTGGGGATGATCTCGTCGTTGAGCACGCCCGGCTTCACCCGGCCGAAATCGCCCAGTTCATGCGCCATCGTAGGCGCCGCCAGCAATGCCAGCAGCGCAAGCGCCCAGCCCCCTGCCCTTCGTCTAGCCACGTCGCCGCTTGCCGCCTGATGCTGCGCCAACCGGCTTGTCCGGCAGGTCGGAGCCCTGTCGCTCATAGCGAATGCCCGTAAACAGCACGATTTCGCCCGTGCCCGCCGGTTGGGAGCGCGTTCCAGAGATGCGTCCACGCTTGGGGAGTCGAACCAGCTTTCCCAACCTTGCCTCCGGCGGGTAGGCGGAATCTTTGCCGGGGACCCATTCCGTCGGCAAATCGGGCGCGACGCATTCAGCCCGACGAGGCCATTAAGAGTTCGTCAAGGTTAACAGTTCGCTAACGATTTCCGGAAATGATCAGCACTGTGGTTGAGGCTCGAATCTGTGGGGCCTCTCAGGGCGAATTATGATCGGTTTCCAGCCTTACGAGACGTTCCAGCTCCTTATAGAGACTGGAGGCGTTGATCGAACGAACACGCTGTTGTGCGCCGCCTGCGATGCTTTCGCGCGGCGTGGACGGCCAACCAGTGCCGAAACGGAACAGTTTGCGACGCTGGCGCAGCGGCTCTTCCCGTCCGCTGCCCCGGCGGCCCGAGCCAAGGCCGCGGCAACGCTTGGCCGCTCCGAGGATCTGTCGCCCGAACTCGAGGAACTCGTCGTCCGTCACCTCGGCGATGACCTACCCGACTATCTGGTTTCGGCCCCGCGCCTCTCCGAAAGCACCATGTTGAAGGTGCTGTCGTCGGGCGATGTGACGCTCGGCGCAGCAATCGCCCGTCGTGGCGAGCTTTCGAATGCCGTACTCGGCCGCCTGTTCCAGATGAACAGCCGCAAGGTCTACCGAGCGCTCGCGACCAATACGGCCATCGTGCCGCGCGGTCCCTATCTCAGCGCTCTTGCCCGCTCCGCCCAGATGGACCACCAGGTCGCCTGGTCGCTCGCCGCGCGGGACGATTTTGACGCCGCCCTGCTGGCCCCTGCCTTCTTCGACCTCGGCGAGAACGATCGGCTCAAGGTGATCACGGCGTTCGCCAAGCGCGAGACGCCCGACGCCCCAATCAAGCGCACGCTCGAGCAGTTGTCGGTCGCCACGAGCGAACTGACCCGGGCGCTGATGAAGCTGTTCTCCGAGAACCGCCGCCCCGAAGTTACCAAGCTCCTCCACCAGATCACCGGCCTCGACGAGGTTCGGTGCGGGCAGATCGCGCACGATACCTCGGGCGCGGCTCTTTTCGTCGTGCTCCGCGCCTTCGGCTGTAACGCGCAGGACGGCCTCAAGGTGTTGATCCACGCCACCTCCCACGACGAGGATCGGTCCAAGGCGCTCGCCAGCTTCTCGACGCTGTTCGAGACGGTCAGCGTCGATGCGACGGCGTTCCTGATGAGCGCCTGGCGTGGTGAGGTGAACCTGCTCGACATGACCAAGCCCGAGTACAAGCCGTTCGATCCCGACCGCCGCCGCGTGCCGCCGCCGCAGACCCGCGAGCGCGACCCAATCGTCGATCAGGCCATCGAGGCGCTGGCACGGATCGGGGCGCGGGCCGCGGGCTAGGCCAGCTCGATCCCGGGCTCCCCGCTCCGCATCTCAAGCGATACCACCCACAGGTCGGGATCGAAGTCCTGCTCCTGCAGTATGCGTTCACGCACCTTGATTGGGTCGACATGGTCGAAACGCAGCTGGAACAGCCGCGCCTCCGTATCGTCGATGCGGCTCGTCGCGGGCGCGGGCGTGTAGAGCGAGACCTGGCCGTTCAGGTGATCGACCTCGACGAAAATCTGCCCCGCCACGGGATCGCCGCGGCGGCTGACGACACAGATATGGCCGATGCTGTTGTGGCGCCTGACGAAGCCAGACACCCAGAGGTCGGTGCGGAACATTCCCGCTAGATGACAGCCCCGTTGTCGACCAGCAAGTCCAATAGCTCGGGCGTGATCCGGCCGGTCACCTTGTAGTTGAAGTAGACCTCGAAGTTGCGGATCGCCTTGGCGGTCGCCTCGCCGGCTACGCCATCGGCCGGTCCATGCAGGAACCCGAGGCTGCCGAGGCCGCGCTGGACCTTGGCCACCACGACGGGGTCGGTCACCGAGATCGGCTTCACCTGATCAGGCGTGGCGTCTGTATCGAGTACGGCAATCGTGTCGCCGGGCTTGGGTGCTTCTTCCTCGATCTTGAGCGGCACGCCGACGCGCGGACTGTCGGGCAAGGCTGCAAGCTGCTCGACCTTCGCCGCCTGCGACTTCGGAACCAGAGCAACAGCCGGCGCCGCTTCCGCCGTGCCCGATCCCTTGCCGAGCGCGGTGAACTGCTGCTGCTGCACCGCCGGCTTCGGCGGCGAGCTCATCGCCACGGACTGCACACCGTCGAGGATCGTGCCGATCGCGTCACCAGCCGTGTCGGCGGCCATCTCGAGCGCCTGCTCGGGGCTCTGCGGCACGGGACGTCCCAAGAGCTTGGCTGTCGTCGTCTTGGCGGCGGCCTTCACATTAGGGGAATTGACCGGCAGGAGCGGCTTCACGTTGACGGCCAGCGACTGTGGCTTCACTTGCGTCGGGGGCGGCAGCGCCTCCTCGAGCGGCGCCACCTGGGCTTTCGGCACTGCGACCGCCGCCGGTTCCGGCGCGCGGGTCGTCGGCGCCGCTACAGGGGCTGCATCGGGCTCCATCGCCGTCAGCGGGGCGGCCAGAATCAGCTCGATGGTCTCGCGGCGGAGTTCGCCAGTGGCCTTGAGTCCGCTGCGCTGCTCGAACTTGCGAATGGCCTGCGCTGTCTGGGGGCCGTAGTAGCCGTCGACGGTGCCGCTGAAGAGCTGCATCTGTTCCAGCTTGCGCTGGAGCTCGAACACGTCCTTGTTGCCGATCGGCCCGGCAGCAGCGGGTTCGGCCGCGGGCTGCAGGGTATTGGCGAGCTTTATCGGCGCGGGCGCGCTCACGGCAAAGCTCTTCGGCCGGGTCCGGGGGATCACCGGTTCTGTGTGGATCGAGCCGGTCGTGACTTCTTCGGCCCCCGCGAATAGCGGAGCCGGGTGCTCATGCCGCTGGCCATAGAGCGCGTTGGACCCTGCCATGGCAGAGGTGACCACGAGCGCGGCAATCGCCGTATTGGTGAGGGGCGAGCGCATATAGCGCTGAATGACCCAGAGCGCCGCATGGCCCGCCTGGGCCAATGCGACGCCGCCGACCTGCAGGGGCAGGCGCGCAAAAGTTGCTGCCGTCATAGAGCTCTTTTTCTTTCGTCGTGCCATTGGGGCATTTGCTGCTTTGCCGGGTCCCGGTAAAGGGGCGTTACCGCACGAGTTTCCTCTACCTTGGTTTCCGGACCGTTTATCGGCAGCAGAACAGTCATCACTGTTCCCTCCCCTGGCGACGACGACGCATGCAGCGTCCCGTCATGCAGTTCGACGAGTCCCTTCACGATCGAAAGGCCGAGCCCGGTCCCTTCGTAGCGGCGCGCCAGCCCATCCTGTGCCTGGAAGAACGGCTCGCCGATGCGCAGCATCGATTCCTCGCCCATGCCGATACCGTGGTCTGCCACGGAGATGGCGAGGTGCCGGCCCTGCCGCTTCATCGCCAGCGTCACCACCGAGTGCTCGTTCGAGAACTTCACGGCGTTCGACAGCAGGTTGATCAGGATCTGCCGGCAGGCACGCTCGTCGGCAATCAACAGCGGCAGCGTGCGCGGAATGTCCGTCATCAGCCGCACCGATTTCTCGCGCGCCAGGCTGTCGACCATCTTGAGACACGGCTCGACCAGCGATTCGGGTGCGATCGGCTCCGTCGTCAGCTCGAACTTGCCGGCCTCGAGGCGGCTCATGTCCAGCAGCATCTTCACGACGTCGATCAGGTGGTGGCCGCTCTGTTGGATCAGCGTCGCGTATTCCTTGTGCTGCGGGCTCATTTCGCCGACGACGCCCGAAGTCATCATCTCGGAAAAGCCGACAATGGCGTTGAGCGGCGTGCGCAGCTCATGCCCGATGGTCGCGAGGAAGCGCGACTTGGCGCTCGAGGCCTCTTCAGCCGCCTTGCGGGCGCGCTGGAGTTCGTTCATGTAGTCGTGACGCTCGGTGACGTCGCGCAGCAGCACCACGACCTCGTTGCGGGCTCCGGGTGCATCCTCGTCGACAACCGGGGTCAGCGAAGCTTCAATCCACACGAATTTGGGCGCAGCTGCCGAAGGGCCGGGTTCATCGCGGCGCATGCGAATTTCGACGCGACGGGTCTGCCCGTCCTGGTTGGCCTCGGCGAAGGCGGTGAGATAGGTCGGCCGGTCCAGCACGTGGATGCGCTCGACGAGGCCATTGCCGCTGAGCTCGAAACGGCGGCAGCCGAACAGCTTTTCGGCCGAGCGCGAAGTGAACAGCACGGTGCCGTCGCTGGCGAACCGCATGACGGCGTCCTGGACGTGCTCGATCAGGTGCCGGAACGCGTTGATCTGGGCCTTTTCGTAAACCTCGAACACGCTGTTGAGCCGGTTGGCCGACATGGCGACGATCGCCGCGGTGACGAGGAAGGCGAAGCCGGCGACCAGTGCGTAGGCAAAGCCGAACGGTTCCGGCCAGCTCAGCATGCCCATGTGGGCGAGCACGCCGCAGGCGACCACGGCGACCAGGATCGCCCAGGCGCGCTTCTTCACCGGCGTCCGCGTGAGCAGCGAGGCATGTACGGGGCCGAGCACGGCAACCGCGAGGCCGAAATCCGCAATTGCCGGGTCCGCCACGGTCAGCAGCAGGCCGGCGAGCATCGTCGCATAGACCTGCGCTGCGGCCGCGCGCTCAAACTGGCCGCGCTGGCACAGCGCCAGCGCCAGCATGCCGGATGCGACGCCGATCACGCAAAGGACGAATGGGAGGATCAGGACGTGGGTCAGCCCGTACAGCGCCGCTGGCATGCTGACCGCGCCGGCGAGGAGTATCCAGCGTGCACTGGTCGCTATTGCCTGGCGCCGCAGGGCGTCGGGCCGGCCGCCATCGCCACGGACCGGACCCGTGTGCATGACGCCATTCAACCATGTCCAGAGGCTACGCATGACTGGAAACAAAACGCCCCGACGTCCTTCTTATTGTTGGCTGGAGAATCCACTTCAACGCCTAATGGCGGTTTAAGGGGAAGGCTCCCCAAGGCGGTTCCGCACGCGTTCCATCGGGTTGCGCATGGGGTTTCTCGGGTTAGCGTAAACGTTTGGTTGCACCCTTAGAGACGAAGGGCGACACATCGTGGGCAGAGCGCCCAAAGCAAGTGCGCCGGCGCATTTGCATCTAATTTTATCGAAATCCCGAAACCGCACTTAAGCCGCCGCGCCTAACCTCGCTTCGAACAACGGCAGTGGGTCTGCCGAACGGGAAGAGGCGACAACAACAATGTTCCTGCTGAGGTCAGCATTCTGGTTGACGGTGATGTTCCTCATCATCGCGCCCAAGGATCAGGACCTGGGCAGGAGCGTGGCGGCCGCCTCGCAGGACGCTCTCGAAGCCGGCCAGAAGGCCATCGTGGCACAGATCCTAGCCAGCGATTGCATCAACCTCGAATGCGCCGGCGGCAAGGTGGCTCTCACCGTGCTCGCGGGCAACCAGCTCCCGTCCGTCGACATGCCCATGCAGGATACGTCGAGTACCCCGGTTCCGCTCCCCCGACCGAGACCGGACAGGATGGGTTAGTCCAGGGGTCGCGTCACTTCCCCGACGCTACTCCAACACGATCCCTGGATCCGAGCCGCAGTGCGCTGCCCCGCACTGCGGCTCACTTTATCTGTGACTTCAATCCCCCAGCCGAATGCCCTATCTACAGGGAATGACCAGCCATCCTGCCGCCTTCGCCGAAATCGCCGAAAACCTGTCCTATCTCGACGACTGGGAGGACAGGTACCGCTACATCATCGAGCTTGGCCAGGCCCTGCCACCGCTGGCGGAGAGCGAGAAAAACGCCGAGAACAAGGTGCATGGCTGCGTGTCTCAGGTCTGGCTCGCCTCGAACCACGATGGCGCCAGCCTCACCTACCGCGGCGAATCCGACGCCATGATCGTTCGCGGCCTCGTCGCCATCCTCATCGCGCTCTATTCGGGCCGTCCGGCGCACGAGATCGTCGAAACCGATGCCATCGCCATCTTCGACGAGCTGGGCCTGCGCGAGCACCTGACCACCCAGCGTTCGAACGGGCTCGTCGCCATGGTCAACCGCATGCGCGGCGAGGCAAGGCAGCTGGCGGCCTGATCTTCCCCTCCTCGTACTTGCCGCCTCGACTTATTTGGCGAACAGTACCCGTGGGGTCAGGGACCGTCTGCCGATGAAGAAGATCTACGTCGAACACGCAAACATCGGGAACCTCATGTTCCGGTTGATGTTTGCAGAGCATCTGCGGCGACATATTCCAGACTCGGTGGTGACCGGCCCGAGCATCCCCGAGTGGGGCATCCTCCTGGCCAATGATCGCCCGAAAAACCCCGTCGTGCTGAAGCCAAAGTACGAGAAGGTCGAGGTCGCCGATGTCGTCGACGCGGTCAGCCAGCCCGATTGCGACGGGGTGATCGTCTCGTACTACGGACTGCGCCTAGAGTACTTCTCGGCTCAACGCGACATGTTCATGGCGCTTTTCCAGACCAGCAGCGGTGGACAGTTCACCGAGCCGGACGAGCTCGTCATCCATGTTCGCGCGGCCGAGACCCTTGGCGGCATCCACCCGGACTACAACCCGGTGCCGATCTCCCATTACCGCGCGCTGCTTGAGCGGACCGGGCTCAGGCCGGTATTCACCGGGCAGACGCGTCCCAGTTTCTATTCCGATGCACTGCGGCAGTCGTTTCCGAACGCCCGCTTCCTGTCGGGCAATCACTGGCTTGACGACTTCCAGACAACGCGGAACGCGCAGAACATCGCTCTGTCGGTCAGTTCGTTCGTCTGGCTGGCTGCATGGCTCTCGCAGACCGCAAAGCGCATCTACATGCCGCAACTCGGCCTCTTCAACCCGCTGCAGCGCCCCGACATCGATCTCTCGCCTGTCGACGATCCGCGCTACGTATTCGAGCCGTTCCCGGTCGAGAAGTATGAGGCTACGCCTGAACAGCTTCTGCGCACCATCGTCGATCCGATGCGCCAGGCAAACTCCTGGGCAGGCGGGATGAGCGCAAGCGCGAAGTGGACCCCGTGAGCGGACGCCGAAACAGGGCAGACACCTGCCTGTCGAATCCCGATCCGGCCGTTCGTCTATCCCTCGACGAGTAGAGCACGCTACTTGCCCGAGAACTCCGAGGAGTGACACATGCCGCAGTTCCTTGTCGCCATTCACCATCCCGATGACTTCGAGCCGTTCAGCGAGAATGACCAGACACGCAGGGACATTGAGGCGCTGAACGAAGAAATGAAGGCAGCCCGTGTGAGGGTGTTCGTCGGTGGCCTTCAGCCACCAAGCACGGCGGTGTCGGTCCGGGCGAGGCCGGATGGCAGCCTCTCCACGACCGATGGCCCCTATATCGAGACCAAGGAACATGTCGGCGGCTTCTGGGTCCTCGAAGTCGGCACCATCGAAGAAGCCGTCGCCTGGGGTCGAAAGGCCGCTGTAGCCTGTCGCGCACCGGTCGAAGTTCGCCCGTTCTTTTGAGGTCGAGTCTCCGGGTGGGCTGGCAGCGTCGCCATCACCCGAACATTGCGACTCGCTTCCCGTCCATCCAGGCGCGCCGGCGTGCAACTTCTGCACCCGTCGCGGACTCGCTGAGCCCGTAGAGCTCGGCAAGCCGGTCCAGTCCGATACGCAGCACCAGTTTTGCGCTGCGCCGTGGCCAGCCGCGCTCGGTCTCCACCTGTTGCAATCCCTTGGCGAAACCGCAAACGTCCAGAACGACTTCGGCGCAGTCGCGCGGCAATTGGCGATAGAGTTCTGCCAAGCGCTTGCGGGCCTCTGCCGCCGTGTCGCCAATGTCCGCAGCACGGCTCGCGCCTCTGCCGCCTGCGGTGTGCGCGGCCGAATAGCTCATCGTCAGCCGTGGCTGCAGTTGCGTGCGCGCGACGAGATGCCGGAAGCGCTCCCCCGCCTCGACCTGGTGCGGACGCAGGAACGCCGCGCCATCCGGTCCCGCAGAGGCAAGCCTCGACAGGGGACTTTCCGCCAGGTCGAGGGTCGTGCCCTCCGGAGTGACCGCCTCCACGCGGTGCTGCGCTGCGAAGGCGTCCGCATCGAGCATCTGCCGCTTCAGCCATTGCGCCGTCGCCGCATTGGCGTGGCAAGTCCGCTCGCCCCCATCAATTGCACCATGTGCCACAAGGTCCCTGACTTCAGGCGCCGGCAGGCCGATGGTCATGCCTTTGGCGACGATCGCGAACATCTCACCGTTGCGCTCGGCGCACTCGCTCCCCAGCAACGCTCGGACGAAACGCAAGGCATGATTGCTAGCGCGTTGCATGAACCGTCTCCCGTTCCGCCACGCGTTCGCCGGCAAGCTCGGTCTCGAGCTTCTCCACGCTCTCGTCGAAAGCAACGTCTTCGCGCAATTCCTCGATCAGTCCGCACGCATAGGACACGGTGGTGCGATCCCGGCCAAAGAACCTGCCCACCTCGGCATAGATCCTGCTGTAGTGCGTGTGCATCAGGTACATCGCCAATTGCCTTGCGAGGGCAATCTCGGCCTTGCCGCGGTCAGGTCCCATCAGTGCCTTGGCGCTGATGCCTTGCGCTGCTGCGACCAGTTCGACCAGCCGCCAACCGCGCGGATCGGCGCGCTGCGGGTCGAACCGCAGAATCCGGCTTCTGGGCCGTTGTCTCGGTGCGGGGGCATCGCCCGCCTGTGCCAGTACGCTTCGCATCGCCGCCTCCTCAACATAGGACGATATTCCTATATCCGGCAATCGGGGATGCGGGGATAAGTCAGGCGAGCACAAAGCAAAGTGGCCGCCCCGTGCGGGGCGGCCACTTGAAAATCAGATGTCGGATCGATCAGGCGGCCTTGCGGCCGAGCCCGTTGTCCTTGGCCAGACGCGAGCGGGTCGCCGAGTAGTTCGGGGCAACCATCGGATAGTCGGTCGGCAGACCCCACTTCTCGCGGTACTCTTCCGGCGAGAGGTTGTAGTGCGTGCGCAGGTGCCGCTTCAGCGACTTGAACTTCTTGCCGTCCTCGAGACAGATGATGAAATCCGGGGCAACGGACTTGCGGACGGGAACCGCCGGCTTAAGCTCTTCGGCCGGCTCAACAACGACGTTGGACTGGAGATTCTTCAGGGCAGTGTGCACATCGCCAATCAGCTTGGGCAGGTCGGTGACGCTCAGGGCATTGTGGCTAACATAGGCGGAGACGATATCCGCGCTCAGATCGATGAGATCGTTGTCAGCAATGGCATTGCCGCTGGTAATGTCGTTCATTTCGGGTCCTTTTCTGCGGTAACTCGGGCAAAGGAGGTGGCATCCTCGCCGGAGACTGGTTTCCTAGAACCGCTGGACTGCAATTGCAATAGCAACGGTCACCAGTGTGTATAACTATTCGTTTGCGGCAATAATGTGCAATTGGCCAAAGGCATCACGTCAAATCCTCGACAGTCGTCACTGGTGACGGCTTCTCACCGCTTCGAAATGCCGCACGGGCCAGAAGATGAGCCGAGACCGGCGTCGACAATAGCAGGAAGACGATTCCGAGCAGGGCGCGGAGGACGACGGCGCCATCGAGCGAGGCAACCGCGACACTGAGGAAGATCATGCCAGCCCCTATCGCCCCCGCCTTCGACGCGGCATGAAGGCGCGTGTAGAGGTCCGGCAACCGCAGCACGCCGATTGCCGCGATCAAACTGAACCCCGCACCCCCGAGAACCAGTATTGCCGCCAGGTAATTGGCGATTTCCTGAATCATGACGCCCTGCCCTCGCCCTGTTGCTTGCGCCGAGCGCGGACGTACAGATATCGGGCCAGAGCTATGGCGGAGAGAAAGCTCACCAATGCCAGCGCGATAGCAATGTCGATATAGAGCGAGAAGCCGGTCAGCACGGCGATCGCCCCGATAAAGCCGGCGCCGAGGACGGTAATGAGGTCCAGTGCAAGGATCCGATCGCCGAGGTTGGGGCCACGGACCAGGCGAATCACCGTGAGGAACAGCGCCACGATCAGCAGCCCGATGGCGATCAGGCTTGCGTATTGAAGTACTGCCGCGCCGCTCATCGAAGTGCCTCCGTCACCTGCCGCTCGAAGCCCGAGGCGAGTTCGCGGATGAAGGCCGCCCGATCTGTCAGGTGGATCACGTGGATGAAGAGGAACCGCCGGTCTTCCGACACATCGACGCTGAGCGTCCCCGGTGTGAGCGTGACGAGGTTAGCCAGCAGCGTGATCTCCGCGTCGGTCTTCGCCGTCAGCGGAAACGCCACAATCGCGGGTCGGATATGTGCATTCACGTCCGGGCGGATCACCAACCGCGCAACGCGCAGGGCACTCAGCACCAGTTCCACGAGAAAGGTCCAGGCGAGCCCGGTAAACCGCGCGGCGCGGGGCAGCAGTCTTGGCGATGAGACGAACTGCCGGACAACGAACAGGCTGAGCACGCTTACCGCGGCTCCGAGCAAAAGGTTGGGCAGGGTGAAGCTGCCGGTGGCGGCTGCCCAACCGAGAGCGAGGACGATGGTCAGCAGGATCAAGCTCATGGATACGCTCCCGCGAGGCCAGTGGCGGCGATGTAGTCAGCCGGTTGCATCAGGGCTGCCGCTGCGGCCTTGCCGAATGCCAGCAGCGGTTCCGGCCACAAGCCGAGCACCAGCACGACGAAAGTCAGCAGGCCGGCCGGTGCGACGCCGAGCCACACCGAGCGGCGATCCAGCGGCTTCAGGTCCGGGTTCGGCGCCTCCGTCGCCGCGCCCTCTTGGCCGGCGCGCCAGAAGATGTGCGCCCACAACCGGCTTCCGGCGACAAGCGTCAGCAGGGCATTCGCCAATACCGCGATCCACAGGGCCAGCGCCCACCAGTCGCCGCCCGGTGCCCATGAGGAGACGCCCGCCTCGACCAGCAGCAGCTTGGGCCAGAAGCCGAGGAACGGCGGAACGCCGGAGACCGCCAACATCAGCACGAAGAACAGCACCGCGAGGGCCGGCGCCGCCGCGTAGAGCCCGCCCATCCGGCGCGTATCCGTCTCCCCGGTCGCCGTCTCGACCAGCCCTGCGACCAGGTAGAGCGCGGTCATGGTCAGCATCGCATGCAGCACATAGGTCGCGGCGGCCGCCAATCCGGCCTCGTTCGCCAACGCCAGGCCAGCCATGCTCGCGCCGATGCCGCCGATGACGAGAAAGCCCAGCGCACGGCGCAGGTTGGTTTCGGCAATCGCGCCAAGCGGACCCAGCAGCAGCGTCGCCATGGCGACGACGACAAGCACCGGCTCCAGCAGTTCGCGGCTCGCGGGCAACAGCATCGCGAGCACCCGCAGCATTGCATAGACGCCGACCTTGGTCAGCAGCCCCGCCATCAGCGCCGAGATCGCAGCCGGAGGCGCATGATAGCTCGCGGGCAGCCAGGCGTTGACCGGGAAAGCCGCCGCCTTGATGCCGAAGGCGAGCAGCAGCAGCAACGCGATCGACTTCATCACTACCCAGTCCGCGGCCGCCGCTCTCGCCACGATATCCGCCATGTTGAGCGTGCCGATCGTCCCGTAGAGCAGCCCCAGCGCAAGCAGGAAGATCGTCGTCGCGATGAAGTTGAGGAAGCCGTACTTCACCGTGCCGTCGAGCTGGATATTGCGCCCGCCGAGCACCAGCAGCCCGAAGCTGGCAATCAGCATCACCTCGAACCAGACGTAGAGATTGAACAGATCGCCGGTGAGAAACGCCCCACTCACCCCAGCCAGCAGCAGCAAGATCAATGGGTACACGCCGTCGCGGCGTGCCCGATCCGGCATATCGAGCCGCAGGTAGACCAGCACCGCGAGCGTCACGCCCGCCGCAACCAGCGCAAACACTGCACTGACGATATCGGCAGTGAAGCTGATGCCGAACGGGGGCAACCAGTTCCCCATCGTCATCGACAGCGGCCCGGTATTGCCGACGCGCATAGCCAGCGCGATTCCAGACACGAACACCGCGCCCGCCACGGCGAGGGTCAAGGCATACTGGGCCTCCCGCGCCTCGCGCAGCATAAGTAACACCGCCGCCCCAATGAGCGGCAGGATCACCGGCAGGATGATCAGCCAATCGCTGGGGTAAGTTGCCAGATCCTGCAGCACGCCGGGCATCAGTAGCTCATCGGCGGTTTGGGCTGGCCCGGCGGCTCGGCGACGCGCATGCGGTCGGTGTCGTCGGCATCAAGCGACTGATAGGCCCGGTAGGCCAGCACCAGCAGGAAGGCGAACATCGCAAAGCCGATGACGATCGCGGTGAGGATCAGCGCCTGCGGCAGCGGGTTGGCCGCATCGGCCAGCGGTGCATCCCCCTGGGCGATCGGCGGCGTTATGCGGCCAAGTCGTCCGGCGACGAGGATCACGAGGTTCACTCCGTTCCCCAGCAGCACCAGGCCCAGCAGCATGCGGATCAGGGCGCGCGAAAGCAGCAGGTAGATTCCCCCCGCGATCAGCAGTCCGGCGAGTCCGGCGACGACGTGGTCCATCACTCGCCTCCCTCGTCCGCCTCGAGCGCCAGCGCGATGGCACTGACGGTGCCGAACACCACGAGATAGACACCGATATCGAACACCATCGGGGTCGAGATCGTCACGTCGGTCTCGCCTAGCGGCAAGCTGGCCCACAGCCCGGTGAGGAAGGGCACATCGAAGGCGAGTGACAATATCCCCGCAAGCGCGGCAAGGGCGAAGCCGAAGCCGGCGATGGAAAGCGGATGCACGCGCAAGGCGTTGCGGGCCGCATCTACGCCCATGGCCATGCCATAGATCGTCAGCGCCGAAGCAGCGATCAGCCCGCCGATGAAGCCTCCGCCCGGCTCGTTATGCCCGCGGAGCAGCACGAATACCGAAAACACCAGCGTCACGGCTGTGAGCAGCGGCGCGACAGTGCGGAAGATCAGCGTATTCATGTCGCGGCCTTCCGGCGGGTTCGTGTGGGCGTGGCGACAGGTTCGGCAGGCTTCCGGACCGGGCGCCGCGCGCCGCGGATCAGCGCCAGCACGGCGATGCCGGCGGTCATCACCACCGCAATCTCACCAAGCGTATCAAGGCCGCGGAAGTCGACGAGGATGACGTTGACGACGTTGTGCCCGTGCGCCACCGGCACGGCGTTGGCGTTGAAGAAGCCCGACAACCGGAGGTCCAGCGGCCAGTCCAGCAAGGCCCAGATCACGGCGACAACGCCGAGCCCGCAGAGGAGTGCGACCGCTCCGTCGCGTAGCCAGTCCTCGAGGTGACGGCCATCTGCCGCATCCAGATCGAGCCGCGTCATCACCAGCGCCAGGATCACCACCGAGAGGATTTCCACCATGAGCTGGGTGAAGCCGAGGTCGGGCGCGCCGACGAGGATGAAGAGCAGCGCCACTGCCAGCCCCTGCACGCCCAGCGCGAGGATGGCGAACAGCCTGCTGCGCGCCACGATCACCGTCACCACCCCGACCAGTGCCAGCGCCACCACGCCCCATTCATAGAACGCGATGTTCATTCGCTTCGGCCATGCCGGCAGTCCGGCCATCAGCCAGAGTGGCAGCAAGGCCGCGGCGGCCAGCATCAGGAATACGACGAGCAGATAGAGTTCCAGCCGCCCATGGTGGAGGAGACGAGTCACGAAGCCGGCGAACCGAACGATGCCGGAATAGATGGCGTCGAACCCCTTGTCGAAGGTCCACCCCACCCTGCCCTCCAGTCGCCGCAGCAGCATGCGGCCCGTGTCCAACCGCAGGAATACGCCCAGCGCCAAGGCCCATGTGATCACCGACAGCCAGAACGGCCAGGCGAGGAGGTCGATGCCGAAGGCGAGATGCGTCGCCACCTCACTGCCGAGGATCGCCGAGGTTGCCGGGGCGACCAGCAGTTGGCCCGCGAGGGTCGGTACAAACCCCAGGACGATCCCGAGCGCGCCGAACGCGATCGGGCCCGCCAGCATCGCGACGGGCGCCTCGTGCGGCTCGATCGGGGTGGGAAGAACATCGCCCATGAATGGCTTGATCAGGATGACGAGGCCCACCGCGCCCAGCAGGGCGTTGCCGATCACCAGCGCCACCAGCGCGATCAGTGGCTGGAGTTGTCCCAGCGCCAGCGCTGCATACATCTCCTCCTTGGCGAAGAAGCCGAGCAGCGGCGGCAAGCCAAGCATCGCGACACTCGCCAGGATCGTGCCAATGAAGCTCACCGTCATTGTGTCGCGCAACCCGCCAAGCGCCGTGATGTCCCGCGTCCCGGTGCCATGGTCGATGGCGCCGGCGACAAGGAACAGTGCGGCCTTGTAGAGCGCGTGCGCGAGGAAATAGAGCATCGCCGCCGTCACGGCGATTTCGGTGCCCGCTCCAAGTAGCAACATCAGCAGGCCGAGCGACGCCAGGGTAGTCTGCGCGAGCATCTGCTTCAGGTCCGTCTGGCGCAGCGCCAACACCGCCCCCCACAAGAGCGTCACCCCGCCGAAGACCATGAGCGTCGTGTTCCAGATCGGTTCACCACCCAGGTGCGGCGTCATGCGCGCGACGAGATAGACACCGCCCTGCACCATTGTGGCCGAGTGCAGGTAAGCCGAAACCGGCGTCGGTGCTTCCATGGCGTTCGGCAGCCAGAAATGGAACGGTACCTGCGCGGACTTCGTGAAGGTCGCCAGCAGAACCAGCCCCACCAGCAACGGATAGGCGGCGTCGCCTCTCAACCCGGCGACCTCGCTCAGGCTCCAGCTTCCCGTCACGGTGAAGATGACGACACCCGCCGCGAGGAGCGCCAATCCGCCGAGCGCCGTCACCAGGAGCGCCTGGATCGCTGCGCGTCGTGCCGCCTGCCGGGTATGGTCGAAGCCGATGAGCAGGAAGGAGGCGACCGAGGTCAGCTCCCAGAACAGGTACAACGCCACCAGGTTGTCGGCCAGCACCAACCCCTGCATCGCCCCCATGAAGGCCAGCAGGAAGCCGAGGAACAGACCCTGCCGGTGCCCGCGAAGGTAAGCGCCTGAGTAGAGCAGGATGAATGCGCCGATCCCGGCAATGGTCAGGGCGAAGGTGAGACTGAGCCCGTCGACGGCGAACCCCAGTTCCAGCCCCCAGGACGGGGCCCATGGCCAGCCGACGCGAACAGCGTCGCCCGTCGACACCCGGTCGACCAACGGCAGCAGCGCGAAGAAGCCAACCGCCGGCACGAACGCAAGGATCCACCCCGACCAGTCGCGAGCATATCTGTGAATGAGC
This sequence comes from Pseudomonadota bacterium, assembly GCA_023393475.1. GTDB lineage: Bacteria > Pseudomonadota > Alphaproteobacteria > Rhizobiales > Devosiaceae > Devosia_A. The sequence goes on along the minus strand of JAEWLC010000044.1, from coordinate 73,710 downwards.
GGAGCAAGGACCGCAGCCACAAAGGGCAGCAGCACCACGATCAACACCGCTGTCTCGGGTGTTGTCTCCAACCCGGGTCCGCCTCCCGTTGGGATTCGCCGCCGATGACCTTAGCCTCTGCACCCCTTCGGGCAAGTCAAACCGGCGGTCTCGCGGCTCACCACCACAGCTTTGTGAGTGCCGCGGGATTTGCGAAACGACCGGCAAACACCATATTTCGGGACGAAACGGAGATTCCCTCATGAGCGAGACTTTCAAGGTCACCAAGACCGATGACGAGTGGCGTGCCGCGCTCACCCCCGAGCTCTATCGCGTGGCGCGCGAGCACGGGACCGAGCGGCCATGGTCGCACATCTACAACACCGAGAAGCGTGACGGCGTCTATCACTGCGCCGCCTGTGGCGCCGAGCTCTTCGCTGCCGACACCAAGTACGAGTCGGGCTCGGGCTGGCCCAGCTTCTTCGATGCCATCCAGGGCTCGGTCGGCCAGACCATCGACCGCTCGCACGGCATGGTGCGCGTCGAGGCCCACTGCAACAATTGCGGCGCCCATCTCGGCCACATCTTCCCGGACGGCCCCAACCCGACCGGCAACCGCTTCTGCATGAACGGCACCAGCCTCAAGTTCGAGCCTAAGGCCTGACACTGCCAAGGGCGGCCACCCCCGGCCGCCCTTCCCCGCCTGCTCCCCCTCCGCTAGAACCCCGACATGACCAAGCCCCTCCCCACGCCTCCCCTCGCTGAGCGGCGCCAGCATGCCGCGACCAATCACGGCATCACCCGCCAGGATCCCTACTACTGGCTGCGCGCCGACAACTGGCAGCAGGTGATGCAGGAGCCGGAGACCCTCCCAGCAGACATTCGCGCCTATATCGAGGCCGAGAACGCCTACTTCGCCGAGGTCTTCGAGGAGCCGCATGCGGCCCTGCGCGAGAAAATCTTCCAGGAGATCAAGGGGCGCATCAAGGAAGACGACAGCGGCATCCCGTCGGCCGATGGTCCGTGGGCCTACAATTCCCGCATGGAAGAGGGAAAGCAGTATCCGATCCTCGTCCGCACCCCGCGCAACGGCGGCCCCGAGCAGATTCTGATCGACTGCAACATCGAAGCTGGCGACGACTATTTCGGCTTCGGCGGCGGCGACCACGATCCATCCCACCGCTGGCTTGCCTGGAGCGCCGATCGCGCAGGCAGCGAGTTCTACACCCTCCACATCCGTGATCTTGAAACCGGCAAGGACACTGGCGAGGTCATCGAGAACATCGCGGGCGGCGGCGTCTGGTCGGCCGATTCCAGCGCCATCTACTATTCCGAGTATGACGACAACCACCGCCCGTTCCGCGTACGCCGCCACATCCTCGGCACGCCGCAGTCGGAGGACGAGATCGTCTTCGAGGAGAAGGATCCGGGCTTCTTCGTCGGCGTCGACGAGACGCTGAACCGCAAGTACATCGTCATCGATGCGCACGACCACCAGACATCCGAGTTCTGGCTGATCGACGCCGCAAAGGGCGGCGCCCCGCGCCTCGTTGCCCCGCGCGTCACCGATCGCGAGTACGATCTCGAGGATCGCGACGGCACCTTCTACATCCTCACCAACGCCGACGGCGCCGAGGACTTCAAGATCGTAACCGTCAGCGCCGACAATCCCGCGGCCGAGAACTGGATTGATCTCGTCCCACACCGCCCGGGCGTGCTGATCCTCGACATCATCCTCCTGCAGCACCACCTCGTTCGCCTCGAGCGCTTCGAGGGCCTGCCGCGCATTGTCGTGCGCAATCTCGACGATGGCGACGAGTGGACCGTGAAATTCGACGAAGAGGCCTACGCGCTCGGCATGTCGGCCGGCTACGAGTTCGACACGACGACGATCCGCTTCAGCTATTCGTCCCCGACCACGCCGTCGCGGACCTACGACCTCGATCTGGTCACGCGCGAGCGCACCCTGCTCAAGGAGCAGGAGGTTCCGTCCGGCCACAACCCCGCTGACTACGAGACGAAGCGCATCTTTGCCACGGCCAAGGACGGCGAACGCGTTCCGGTCACCCTGCTCTATCGCAAGGGCCTGAAGCTCGATGGCTCGGCGCCGGCGCTGCTCTACGGATACGGCGCCTATGGCATGGCCATGCCCGCAAGCTTCTCCGTCTCCAAGCTCAGCCTCGTCGACCGCGGCTTCGCTTATGCAACGGCACATATCCGCGGCGGCATGGAGAAGGGCTACGCCTGGTACAAGAACGGCCGGCGCGAGCACAAGGTCAACACCTTCACCGATTTCATCGCCGCCGCCGAGACGCTGATCGAGTTCGGCTACACGTCGAAGCAGCGCATCGTCGCCGAAGGGGGCTCTGCCGGTGGCTTGCTGATGGGCGCCGTCACCAATATGCGCCCCGATCTCTGGGCCGGGGTGATCGCTGAGGTACCCTTCGTCGACGTGCTCAACACCATGCTCGACGACACCCTGCCCCTCACCCCGCCCGAATGGCCCGAGTGGGGCAACCCGATCACCGACAAGGCCGCATACGATCGCATCGCCTCCTACGCGCCCTACGAGCAGGTAGCGGCGATGGACTACCCGCCGATCTTCGCCCTCGCCGGCCTCACCGACCCCCGCGTCACCTACTGGGAACCGGCCAAGTGGGTGGCAAAGCTCCGCGTCACCAAGACCGACAGCAATCCACTCTATCTCAAGACCCACATGGACACCGGCCACGCCGGCGCCTCCGGCCGCTTCGACCAGCTCAAGGAGACCGCCCTTAGCTACGCCTTTGCGCTAGCCTGCGTCGGATTGGACTAATTCACCCCAAACCGGGAATTGTTGAGTAAAGCCAAAGGGCCTATATCCAACCCAGCCCAGCGGCCCACATCCACAAGACGTCCTTCAAGGAGGCATCCAGAATGGCATACGAACTTCCCCCCCTGCCCTACGCCTACGATGCGCTTGGCCCGTACATGAGCGCCGAGACGCTCGAGTTCCACCATGACAAGCACCACCAGGCCTACGTGACCAACGCGACCAAGCTCGCCGAGGGCAAGGGTCTCGAAGTGCTGGCGCTCGAAGACCAGGTCAAGGAAGTGTTCGGCAAGGATCCGGGGCTCTTCAACAACCTCGGCCAGCACTACAACCACGTCCACTTCTGGAACTGGATGAAGCCCAATGGCGGCGGCGGTGCGTCCAAGGTTCCGGCGGCGCTGCTGAAGGCTATCGACTCCGATCTCGGCGGCTTCGACAAGTTCCGCGCCGATTTCATCGCAGCAGGCACCACCCAGTTCGGTTCGGGCTGGGCCTGGCTGTCGCTGAAGGATGGCAAGCTCCAGGTCACCAAGACCGCCAACGGCGAGTCCCCGCTGGTGCACGGCAACGCCAAGCCGCTGCTCGGCGTCGACGTGTGGGAGCACTCCTACTACATCGACTACCGCAACGCCCGCCCGAAGTACCTCGAGGCCTGGTTCGACAACCTCGTGAACTGGGAACACGTCGAGTTCCTGTTCGACGAAGCGAAGTAATCCGTCTCACTAACGATCAGGGCCCGCCTCGGCGGGCCCTTTGTTTTTCGTCGATCAGAAATTCGTCATCGACCGACCAAGGTCCGCTTCCCCGCGCCGTCACACAATGGTAACCATTGGTTAACCATAAGCGCCGGGGATCACCATGGCCGAAGCGTCTCGCACCATTGCTATTCTTGTCGCCAATCCCGCGCTGAGCTCGATCCTCAGCATGGTGCTGGCGTCGGTGCCGAGCTATCGCGTGCGTCCGTTCGAGTCCGAGCTGGCGCTCGTCACCTACATGCATCTCGCCCCGGTCGACGTCGTCGTGACCGATTTCGACAGCGCCCACGCAAGGGCAGACCGCGTGACGCGCGATCTCAGGGCGGATACGGCCATTTCCTATCGCGACTACCAAGTCATCGCGCTTGCCAGCGAAGTCTCGCCCGAGACCAAGGATCTCTGCATTGCGTCGGGGATCGACGAAGTGATCGTCAAGCCGATGTCGCCGAAGTACCTTGTAGAGCGCGTCCAGTCCCGGCTCGCCCGGCGGGCGCAGGCTCTGCCGAAGGCGCTGCGCACGGGGACGCTCCGCCGCCCCGATTTCTCGCAGTACGGCAACGTCATTCCGCTCTGGACACGCCAGCGGCCGCTGCCGCAGCACTGATCCCGCGGGCAGCCTGTTCAGTCAGGCGTGGACGCCCAGCGCCCAGCTCACCCTGTTCCAGAGATCGTCCACGCTGTCCGCGAACACCACGACTCGTTCGGAATGGCTGATCGAATGGCTCAGCACGTCTGTCGCCATGCCGCGCATCGCCTCGAAGGCCCGGTGGTGGTTGAGCAGCACGACGGGCTTGTTGCTGCCGCCCGCGCCGGCCCGCACCCAGGTCCGATAGAGCGCCGCTGCCGAAGCGAGCGAGCCGGGTAGCCCGACGAAGACCTGCGCCAGTTCGCCGACGCGCCGGACGCGGGCTTCGGGATCGTCGATCCGCTCCACCGGCACGTCGCTCAAGGCCGGCGGCGCAACGAAATCCGCATCGGCAACTATCAGCACCTCACCACCGGCAGCGCGCGCGCTGGTGATGAGCGGGATCGCATCGAGCGTCTCGTCCGCAAGACAGATCAGCCGCGCGCCGTGCCGCGCGAGAATCGTGCCCGCCTGCGTCATGATCGGCCCGCGCTCGGCATCGCCCGGTCCTTTGTCCGAGGCAAAGACCGCGAGGCCCGGATGCACCGAGGCGACGTTACCTGCCACGGGTCAAGCCGCCGAGAATACCGCGCACCAGTGCGCGCCCAAGGCCCGACGCCATGGTGCGGCTGAACGAGTTGATAGCGGCCTCGACCGGCGTCTGTCGGGTCGAGCGCTTCGGCTGCGCGGCCCTCTCGGCCTTCTCGCGCGCCGCTGCTTCCTTGACCTCGGCCGCGGCCTTGTCCTGGGCGGCCTGCGCCGCATGGCGCTCGGTGGATTTCCGCGTCAGCACTTCATAGGCCGACTCGCGGTCCACCATCTCGTCATAGACACCGACGACGGGCGAACTGGCGATCACCGCCTGCCGTTCCTCCGGGGTCAACGGACCGACCTGCCCCGAAGGCGGCCGTATCAGCGTGCGGCCGACGATGGAGGGCACGCCCTTTTCCTCCAGCACGGAAACCAGCGCCTCGCCGATGCCCAGCTGGGTAATCACTTCCTCGGTCGAGAAATCGGGGTTGGCGCGGAAGGACTCCGCGGCCATGCGCACGGCCTTCTGCTCCTTGGGTGTATAGGCCCGCAGCGCGTGCTGCACGCGGTTCGACAGCTGCGCCAGCACGCTGTCCGGAATGTCCGCCGGGTTCTGCGTGACGAAGTAGACGCCGACGCCCTTCGAGCGCACCAGCTTCACCACCTGCTCGACCTTGTCGACCAGGGCCTTGGGCGCATCATCGAACAAGAGGTGCGCCTCGTCAAAGAAGAACACGAGCTTCGGCTTGTCCGGATCGCCCACCTCGGGCAGGACTTCGAACAGTTCAGAGAGGAGCCACAGCAGGAAGGTCGCGTAGAGGCGTGGCGCGCGCATCAGCTCGTCCGCGGCAAGCACAGATACGAACCCCTTGCCGTCATACGTCGTGCGCATGAAGTCGCGGATATCCAGTGCCTTCTCGCCGAAGAACTTGTCGCCGCCCTGCTGCTCGAGCACCAGCAGTTGCCGCTGCACCGCACCGACCGTCGCCGTCGCGACGTTGCCGTAGCCGGTCGATATCTCCTTGGAGTTGTTGGCGATCTCCACCAGAAGCGCGCGCAGGTCCTTGAGATCGAGGATCAGCAAGCCGTTGTCGTCGGCATACTTGAAGGCGATGTTGAGCACGCCTTCCTGGGTGTCGTTGAGATCGAGGATGCGGCTCAGCAGCAGCGGCCCCATCTCGGAGATGGTGGTCCGGATCGGGTGGCCCTGCTTGCCGAACAGGTCCCAGAAAATGGTCGGAAACTTGTTCGGCGCGTAGTCGTCAAAGCCGATCTCAGTGGCGCGCTTGGTCTGCCAGTCGAGCATCTTGCCCATCGCGGCAATGCCGGAAAGGTCGCCCTTGATGTCGGCGGCAAACACCGGCACGCCGGCGGCGGAAAAGCCCTCGGCCAGCGCCTGCAGCGTAACCGTCTTGCCCGTACCGGTCGCCCCCGTCACCAGTCCATGCCGGTTACCGAACTTCAGCGCCAGGTATTCCGGACGCGTGCTGGTGCCGAGATAGATCTTGTCGGGAAGGAGCATAACGCCTCGCTGGATTCGGATAGCTGGTCAGCGAAACTCTATAGCGAGGCAGGCAATGGGTGCCAAATGAAAGCGCTATGTGTTGTCCGACCATAGCGCCAACCCACCGGCAGTGCTGACCGACTAGCTCAGGCTCACTCCAGCCCCAGCGGGTCCTCGTCCAGCGGCCACATCGGGCGCGGCAGGCGCTTGAACGGGAGCTGGCTCCAGTCCGGGTTGCTGGTGCCGGGCGTCGCGACGAACAGCTGCTTCCGCGTGTTCATCACGAACAGGTCCTTGTGCTTGTAAAGGTTCTTGATCGAGACGACCTGCTTGTCGTCGAACGTGATGCCATGCAGCGAGAACAGGCTCAGCGAGAAGAGGTTGGTCCTCAGCGTCGTCAGCAGCACCTCGATGCCCTCGACGCGCACCACCGCGACGTCGCCAATATCGATGCGCTCGCCCGGCAGGTGATCCTGGTAGGCCTTGCGCTTCAGGAACAGCACCTCGGCCTCGGCATCGAGGGGTGGGCCCGAATAGGGCTCGAACTTGCCGCCGATCCTGAGGTTCAGCTTCGCTCCTACGCCGACCTGGAAGCAGATGCCCACCGCCATCGGGTCCCAGAGCGGCGCCACCACCGCATTGCGGATGCCGTTGTCGATGAAGGCCTTGAGCACATAGGTCGTGTCGCCCGGCGCGCCCGAGCCGATCTGGTCGGCAGTGTCGGCGATCAGCAGCGGCTTGTCCCCCTTGATCCGCGCCTCCGCGATCGCCTCCTCGAAGGGCGTGAACGGCAGCGTCGCCTCGCGGCGGATGCGATAGAACCACTTGCCGTACTTTTCGGCCGCAGCCTCGGCGATCTTCATGTCGCCGTTCGCGATCGCCAGCATCTTGGCCCCTGCGAGCGGCACATCCGCCCATGGGAAGCCGTGGTTCAGCGACAGCGACAGCACGCCATCCTTGCCCTCCCCATCGATGAGGCCAGCCGAAAACTCGATCATCGGCCCTTCCATCGTGGTCGGGAACAGGCCCATCGACCTGCAGTCGAACAGCGCCATCTTGGGGTCGATCTCGCCGTTCAGCGTCCGGACCATCAGGTCGAACAGGTCTTCGGCGCGCTCGGCGTGGTCGATATGTGGGTAAGTCTTGTAGATGACGATCAGGTCGGATGCGTCGACGATGGTGTTGTCGACATGCCCGTGCAGGTCGAGCTCGATCCCGATCTTCGTGCGGTCCCCGACCTGCTTGCGGATATGGGCAACGAGATCGCCCTCGCAGTCGTCATAGCCGAATGCCACCATGGCGCCGTGGAGGTAAAGCAGGACCGCGTCGACTTTGCCCGCGGCGGCGAGGTCGGAGAGAATCCGGTCGCGCATCGCCTCGTAGTCGGCCTTCACCGTCGGCCCGGCCGGATTGGCGAAGGCGAAGAGGCTCTGTACCACTTCCCAGCCTAGTTCCTTGCCCCGCTTCAGCCAGATCTGGGCGGGCGCCGACCACGGTGATGCGGGCAGCGTCTCGATCGCGCCCTCGTTCCACATGCAGGCCTTGAAGTCGTCGATGCCAGTCGGGAAGGAGGCGAAGGTGTTCGTCTCGGTGCCGAGGGTGGCGATGAACAGGCGCATGACATTTCCTCCGGTGACGCGAAGCAAAGCCTAGGAATGCGCTATGCCCCGGTCAACGCGCGGTTGTTCCGCCGTAAGGAACGGAGCGGCTAGAGCGCCCCTGCGGCGACGCGCATCTCGCCGACATCGAAGCCGCGCACGTTCTTGATGGCCTGGCGGGCGAACTTTTCCAGCACCGTGCGCTGCGCCGCATCCGGATCGGCGAACTGCAGCAACAGGTTGGCGACCAGCGTCTGGCTCGCCAGCATGTTGCCGTCATCGATCTTCAGCGCGTAACCCCAGCCCTTGTCTCGGATGGCGCCGCACTGCACGCCCTCGGCGCCGCCCTTCTGCATGACGCGCCCGCCGAAGGCTTCCATCACGAGGGTATCGAGGTGTCCCGTGCCGGCGACCAGCAGCGGATGGCTCGTCGCTGCATCGAAGATGCGACGCGAGGCATCGGCAAGGTCCTTCGGCAGTCCCTCCCCCGTCGCCATCCGGGCGAAGCCCCGCGCGAAACCCGAAAGCGGCGCCGCCCAGGTCGGGATTGAGCAGCCATCGGTACCGCAGCGATCCTCGCTCAGCTCATCGCCGACAACTGTCTCGATGGCGCGGCGCACCGCGACCTGCACCGGATGGTTGCGGGTCACGTAGTCATGGGTATCGACCCCGAGGGCGCGCGCAACGCTCAGCATTCCCGAGTGCTTGCCCGAGCAGTTGTTGTGCAGCGCCGTCGGCTCCTGCCCTGCCCGCCGCAAAGCCTCGCGCGCCCGCGCATTGCTCGGCTGGTGCGCGCCGCACTCGAGATCGGCAGGGGCGAGCCCGACATGGCCGAGAAAGCTCGTGACCCCCTGCACATGCGCATCCTCGCCATGGTGCGATGCGCATGCCAGCGCCAGTTCCTCGTCGGTGATGTCGAACCGCTCGATCGCGCCCGATGTGACCATCGCCAGTGCCTGCATCGACTTGATCGCCGAGCGCGGGAAGACCGGCCGCGCGATATCGCCCGCCGAGGCAATCACGTTGCCCCCGGCGTCCGAGATCACGAAGGCGCCGCGATGGCGGTTCTCCACGTAGGTGCCGCGCGTCTGCTCGATGAGGATGGGATTGGCGTCCAAGATTGTCTCGAAAAGAAAGGGCCCGGAGGATCCCCTAGGGAACGCGTCCGGGCCGTCAAGTCAATCTATCGGAGGTCAGTCAAAGGCACGTCTTGCATGAGATAGTCGGTAGAAGGGAGGTCAGATGTCCCAGTCGTAGGCCATCTTCAGGAACTTGGCGTTCACCCAGCCCTTGGTGTCCTGCTGTTCGACAAGGCACCAATCGGAGCCGCCCTGGGGGGAGACGATGCAGCGCTCCACCCACACGGAGGTCTTGGGCTCGAAGGCGCCGACTTTCTGGGAATAGGAGGCCGGCCACTTGCGGACGTTCAGCACGTCCCACTTCTTGACGCCGACAATCTGTGCGGGGCTTTCGACATCGTAGCCGGCCGCAAAGGCGGGCTGGACGGCGAAGGCGGCAGCGCTGGCGATGATCAGGCCCGCGAGGGTCGCAACCAGCAGCTTTTCCTGGGTCTTGTTCATTTTGGCGTCCTCTCGGGGCCGGGTGTCTCGATCTGTTGTCCCCAATATGCCCCGACCGAATTGAACCCCCACTGAGGCTGCCATTCAGAAAGCATTCATCGCCGCGACAATGGTGTGGCCGAAATGCGAAAGGGCGGGAACCGTGGTTCCCGCCCTCGTGAGAGAGGTAATGGGGTGGTTACTTCCGGACGGCCACTGCGGGACCGTGGCCACCACCCGACAGCAGGCTCGAAGTGTTGGAGGAACCGGTGTGGACATAGAGGTTGATGGTGTCGTCGCCCATCATGCGAACCGCGATGACGTCCTCAGGGAAGAAGCCCTTGTCGCTGAGCACAGCAACGAGCACGTCGTTCTGGGCGATGGTGGGGCGCAGGTAGGCGGCGTTGCCGTTCGAGCTCAGAAGCTCCGAACCCTGGCAGAACTCGGTGACCCACACACGGTGGCTGTCGTCGATGCCCTGCACCTGGGCGGGGTAGACGCGCTTCATGTAGCCGAGCTGATCGCCGCAGTTGTCCACGGAGCTTTCGTAGCCGCAGCGGATGCGACAGTTGCTCTGGGCCAGAGCGGGAACAACGACGGTGGCGGCGATGGTGGTGACCGCAAGTGCGGCCAGTGCGAACTTGTTCATATCAGTCTCCTGTTGCGCGGGGCGCGTTGCGCCCGATGGTTTGGCGGGAGCCCTCAGCTCCCAGACGCTGGAGACGTGGAATAAGCCCCTCGCTTTGAACCGCCTCCGACGGGCTTGTTCAGCCTCGTGACAGGATGGGGCCAACCCATGCTAGGCTCAGGCAAATCAGTCTTGGAGGAGGCAGCAATGGCAAAGGTTCTGGTCACCGGGGGCAGCGGAAAGCTCGGCAGGGCAGTGCTGAAGGACCTGGTGACGAACGGCTATTCGGTCGTCAACGTGGACCAGGCTCTGCCCCGCGACCCCATCTGCCCCACGGTCCGGATCGACCTCACCGACTTTGGCCAAGTGGCCGCCGCTATCCTTGGCGGGATCGACGAGAAGACCGGGCCATTCGACGCCGTAGTTCACCTCGCGGCCATCCCGGCGCCGGGCCTCTTCGCCAACAGCCGCACCGTCGCAAACAACGTGCCGACGAGCTACAACGTGTTCGAGGCCTGTCGGCTGGCCGGCGTCAAGAACGTCGTCTTTGCCTCGAGCGAAACCGTGCTTGGCCTGCCCTTCGAAAACCCGCCGCCCTACGTGCCGGTGGACGAGGAGTACTTCCCGCGCCCCGAGACGGCGTACTCGCTCGGCAAGCTGCTCGACGAGACGATGGCCGCTCAGTACTGCCGCTGGGATCCAGAGCTCAAGATGGTCGGCCTTCGCTTCTCGAATGTGATGGACGTCGAGGACTACAAGGCCTTTCCCGGCTTCGACGCCGATCCGAAGCTGCGCAAGTGGAACCTCTGGGGCTATATCGATGCGCGCGATGGAGCGCAGGCCGTGCGCCGCGGCATCGAGGCCGAGTTCAAGGGCTTCGAGCCCTTCATCATCGCCAACCAGGATACGGTGATGAGCCGCTCCAACATGTCGCTTATGGCCGAGGTGTTCCCGAACGTGCCGCACAAGCGCGAACTCAGCCAGAACGGCACGCTGCTGAGCATCGACAAGGCGCGCCGCCTGCTCGACTACAACCCGCAGCACAGCTGGCGGAACCACGTCTGATGGCTATCCGTCTCGGGGGACACGGGCTGCCTGTCGGCAGTGAAGACCCATATGCCTTTGCCCGGGCGCATCGTGAGTTCGGCTATGGGGCCGCCTATGTTCCGGAGGTATCCATCTCCGACGCGCAGCGGCTGAGCGACATCGAGAAGGCCTTCGCGGCCGAGGATGTGGTCCTCGCCGAGATCGGCATCTGGCGCAACCTCGTCGATCCCGATCCGGCTGAACGCAAGCTCAAGCTCGCCTACGCCGCCGAGCGGCTCGCCATTGCCGATGCGGTGGGGGCCGGCTGCGCCGTCAGCTTCATCGGCTCCTTCGCTGCCGGCACGCGCCTTGGCCTCGATGCGCGCAATCTCGGTCCCGAGATGTTCGATGCCGCCGTCGAGACGGCCCGCTACCTCATCGACACGGTCCGGCCAAAGCGCGCCAGGTTCGCGCTGGAGATGATGCAGGCCACCATCCCCGACAGTGTCGACGGATACCTCGACCTCATCCGCGCGGTCGACCGGCCGGAGTTTGCCGCCCATGTCGACCCGGTGAACCTCGTGATGACGCCGCGCACCTATTTCGATACAGGGCGCCTCATCCGCGAGTGTTTTGAGAAGCTCGGGCCGTGGATCGTTTCCTGCCACGCCAAGGACATCACGCTTCACCAGGAACCGGCCCTTCATCTCGACGAGGTGCAGATAGGCGAAGGCAATCTCGACTACCGGGCCTATCTCACCGAACTCGATCGCCTTCCCCAGGACGTACCGCTGATGCTCGAACACCTCGATGGCCCCGCCTATGCCGTCGGCCGTGACCGGATTTTCGCAGTCGGCGACGAGATCGGCATCGCATTCGCGGTGCGCCCATGAGATCAAGGCTTGGTGATTTGCCGCATTCCGGCCAACAGTAATGCGTTGCTAGCCTAGCATCGAACTCCCCGGGGAGACGCCATTGGGCGCCTACATCCTGAGACGCCTGCTGCTGATGATCCCGACCCTGTTCGGGATGCTGGTGGTTTCCTTCTTCATCACGCAACTGGCGCCCGGCGGACCGGTCGAGAGCTACATCGCCCAGATCAGCGGCCAGTCGGTAAGCGTTTCGGAGGGCGTGGTCGGCAATGCCGAGGGTGATTTCGCCGGGCAGAACGTCGTCAAATCCACGGACCAGAACCAGAATTCCACCTATCGCGGCGCTCAGGGCATAAGGCCCGAAATCCTCGAACGCATCGAAAAGCAGTTCGGTTTCGACAAGCCGCCCCTCGAGCGCTTCTTCACCATGCTGTGGAACTACGTGCGCTTTGACTTCGGCGACAGCTATTCACGTGGCGTTCCGGTCATCGACCTGATCATCCAGAAGCTGCCGGTTTCGATCACGCTGGGCCTGTGGATGACGATCCTCAGCTACGGCATCTCGATCCCGCTCGGCATCGCCAAGGCCGTCAAGGACGGCACGCGCTTCGACGTATCCACCTCGACCATCGTCATCATCGGCTACTCACTGCCCGATTTCGTCATCGGCGTGCTGCTGATCGTCCTGTTCGCCGGGGGCAACTTCCTCGATATCTTCCCCCTGCGAGGGCTCGTTTCGGAGAACTGGGCCAGCCTGCCCTGGTACAGCCAGATCCTCGATTACCTCTGGCACATCGTCCTGCCCATCACCGCCATGGCGCTCGGAGCCTTCGCAACCTCCACCATGCTGATCAAGAACTCGTTCATCGACGAGATCCGCAAGCAGTACGTGATGGTGGCGCGGGCCAAGGGGCTCACCGAAAACCGCGTGCTTTACGGCCACGTCTTCCGCAATGCGATGCTGCTGGTGATAGCGGGCTTTCCCGCCGCGTTTGTCGGCGCCTTCTTCGGCGGCTCATTGCTGATCGAGACCGTCTTCTCACTGGATGGCCTCGGCTATCTTGGCTACCAGTCGGTGATCAACCGGGACTACTCCGTGGTCTTTGCCACTTTCTACATCTTCTCGCTGGTCGGGTTGATCCTCGGTCTCATCTCAGACCTCATGTACATGTGGATCGACCCGCGCATCGATTTCGAGAGCCGGAAGGTGTGATGCACTCAGTTGCACTGCGCTTCGGCGCGCCGCCTCTGGCCTTTGCCCCTGCCGAAGCTGCCCGATCGGCACCCCTGCTGTCGCCGATCAACCAGCGCCGGCTAAAGGTCTTCAAGGCCAACCGGCGCGGCGTCTGGTCCCTGTGGATCTTCCTCGTCCTCCTCGTCATCACCTCGATGTCGGAGCTTGTCGCCAACGACCGACCACTGATCGCCCTCTACAAGGGCGAGTTGCTCTTTCCGGTCCTCTTCGATTACCCTGAGACGAAGTTCGGCGGTTTCTTCGCCGAAACCTCGTATCGCGATCCCTTCATCGCCGACGAAATCAACGCCAACGGCTGGATGATCTGGCCGCCGATACGCTTTTCCTATCGCACGGTCGACGAGGCCCTTTCGGTGCCGGTGCCGTCGCCTCCATCGTGGCTGCAGACGCCCGAGGTCCGGTGCGGCCTGCTGCCCGGCGGGGTGGATGACCCCAACTGCAACCTCGGCAATTTCCACTGGCTCGGAACCGACGACCAGGGGCGCGACGTGCTGGCGCGCGTGCTCTACGGCTTCCGCATCTCTGTGCTGTTCGGCCTGATCCTCAGCGTCCTCTCGTCGGCCATCGGCATCACCGTCGGAGCCGTGCAGGGCTTCTTCGGCGGGTGGGTCGACCTGACCGGGCAGCGCTTCCTCGAGATTTACGGCGCCATTCCGCAGCTCTACCTGCTGCTGATCATCTCCAGCATCATCGCGCCCAGCTTCTGGGTGCTGCTCGGCATCTTGCTGCTGTTCTCATGGACGGCACTGGTGGGGATCGTGCGCGCCGAGTTCCTTCGCGCCCGCAATCTCGAGTACGTGGCTGCGGCGCGTGCCCTGGGCCTGTCGAACATCACCCTGATGACCCGGCACCTCCTGCCCAACGCCACCGTCGCCACCCTCACCTTCGCGCCCTTCATCGTCGCGGGGTCCGTCACCACGCTCACCGCACTCGACTTCATCGGTTTTGGCCTGCCGACCGGCTCGCCATCGCTCGGTGAGTTGCTGAGCCAGGGCAAGGAGTATCTCTTCGCTCCCTGGCTCGCGATCACGAGCTTCGTCGTTATCGCGGCAATCCTCATCCTGCTCGTCTTCATCGGCGAAGCGGTCCGCGATGCCTTCGATCCCCGCAAGACCTTCGCGGTGCGGACATGACGGAACCGCTTCTTCGCGTCGACAACCTGCAGATCGACTTCCACGCCGACAGTAGCGTCGTCCATGCGGTGCGCGGCGTTTCGTTCGACATCATGCCGGGCCAGACCGTCGCGCTGGTGGGCGAGAGCGGGTCAGGCAAGTCGGTGACTGCGCTATCGATCCTCAAGCTCCTGCCCCACCCCGCCGCGAGCTATCCGGGCGGCCGCATCCTCTTCAAGGGCCAGGACCTGCTGGCGACCGACGATGCCGGCATCCGGGGGGTGCGCGGCAACGCGATCTCGATGATCTTCCAGGAGCCGATGAGTTCGCTCAACCCGCTGCACACGGTCGAGCGCCAGGTCACCGAGTCGCTGATCCTCCACCGTGGCATGAGCCGCGCCGCGGCCAGGGCGCGTACTCTAGAACTGCTCGACGAGGTCGGCATTCCGGATCCGGCGTCGCGCCTTGCCGACTATCCGCACCAGTTGTCCGGCGGCCAGCGCCAGCGGGTGATGATCGCCATGGCGCTCGCCAACGAGCCCGAGCTGCTGATCGCCGACGAGCCGACGACCGCCATCGACGTCACCGTGCAGGCTCAGATCCTCACACTGCTGCAGGCGCTGCAGAAGAAGCGCGGCATGGCGATCCTGTTCATCACGCACGACCTAGGCATCGTGCGGAAGATGGCGCCGGTGACCCATGTAATGACCGAGGGGTTGATCGTCGAGCACGGCCCCACGGAGCAGATCTTCTCCAATCCCCAGCATCCGTACACGAAGAAGCTGCTGGCGGCCGAACCCAAGGGCGACCCACCGCCAATCGATCCGAACGCCGAGCCGATCGTCGTTGCCGACAAGCTCCGCGTCTGGTTCCCGATCAAACGCGGGCTGCTGCGGCGGACCGTCGGACACATAAAGGCGGTGGACGATATCGACTTCTCGATCCGCCGGGGAGAAACCCTCGGGGTCGTGGGCGAATCCGGCTCAGGGAAAACCACGCTCGGCCGTGCCCTCCTGCGGCTGGTCTCGTCGGAAGGAAGGATCGCCTATCTTGGCCAGAACATCGACAAGCTCTCCTGGTCGGCCATGCGGCCGCTCCGCAAGGACCTGCAGATCGTCTTCCAGGACCCCTACGGCTCGCTCAGTCCACGCATGTCCATCGCCGAGATCATCGCCGAGGGGCTTGGGGTGCATCGACGCGAACTGACACCGGCAGAGCGCGACGAGCGCGTGGTGCGTGCGCTGGTCGAGGTCGGGCTCGATCCGGCCGACCGGCACCGGTATCCGCACGAGTTCTCGGGCGGGCAGCGCCAGCGTGTCGCCATCGCCCGCGCCATGGTGCTCGAACCGAAGTTCGTCGTGCTCGACGAGCCGACCTCCGCCCTCGATGTCAGCGTTCAGGCCCAGGTGGTCGACCTTCTCCGTGACCTGCAGCGCCGCCACGGGCTCACCTACCTCTTCATATCGCACGACCTGCGCGTCGTTCGCGCTCTCGCCAACGAGCTGATGGTGATGCGCAACGGCAAGGTGGTCGAGCACGGCCCCGCCAGCGAGATCTTCTCATCACCCCGTACTGACTACACCCGTGCCCTCATGGCCGCTGCCTTCGAGGTCAAGACGCTGAACGGCGCGGAGGCCCAATGATCCGCACACTCGATTCCCGCCTCATTCATCCCTAAGCTCAGCGCAAGCATTCTCCCTCGAATGGAGCTCCTCATGCACCCCACGAAGCTCGCCGCCCTCGCACTCGCCGCCGTACTCGCCCTCACCCCCGCACTCGCGCAGGAGCCGGTCTGGCGCCATGCCGGCGCCTTCCACGGCGAACCGAAATACCCGGAGGGCTTCCCGAGGTTCGACTATGTGAATCCGGATGCCCCGGTTGGCGGCGTGGTCCGGCTTGGCGCGGATGGTGGCTTCGACACGTTCAACGCCATCCTGCCGCAGGGCGAGCCGGCCTCTGGTATCGGGCTGATCTATGAGACACTCACCGAGCAGTCGCTCGATGAGGTCTCGACCCAGTATGGCCACCTCGCAGAAGCCTTCAGCTATCCCGACGACTATTCCTCGGTGACCTTCCGCATGAACCCGCGGGCGAAGTGGGCCGACGGTCAGCCGGTGACGGCCGAGGACGTCGTCTGGTCCTTCGACAAGACCAAGGCACTCAATCCGAGCCAGGCGAACTACTACGCCAACGTCACCAAGGCCGAAGTGACCGCGCCCGGCGAGGTTACCTTCAGCTTCGACCAGACTGGCAACCGTGAACTGCCGCTGATCATGGGACAGCTGATGATCCTGCCGCAGCACTGGTGGGAGGGTACCGGCGCAGACGGCAAGCCGCGCGACATCAGCAAGCCAGGCCTCGAAATCCCGCTGGGCTCGGGCCCCTACAAGCTCGCCGGTTTCAGCCCCGGCGCCTCGGTCACTTATGAGCGCGACCCGAACTACTGGGGCCTCAAGGAGCCGTTCAACATCGGCCAGAACAACTTCGAGACCATCAAGTACGAGTATTTCCTTGACCTGACCGCCGAGTTCGAAGGCTTCAAGGGCGACGAGTTCGACTGGTGGGACGAGAACCTCGCGTTGCGCTGGCAGGGTGGCTACGACTTCCCGGCCGTCACCGAGGGCAAGGTGATCAAGGAGCTGTTCGAGAACAACTACCGTGACTCCGGCGTCCTCGTCGGCTTCGTGCCCAACCTGCGGAAGCCGATGTTCCAGAGCGAAGCGCTGCGGGCGGCCATCCTCTACGCCTTCGATTTCGAGGAACTCGACAAGCTCCGCTTCTTCGGCCAGTACGACCGCATCAACAGCTACTTCTACGGTACCGAGTTCGCGTCGAGCGGCCTGCCGGAGGGCGAAGAGCTCGAGATCCTCAACTCGATCAAGGACCTGGTGCCGCCTAGTGTCTTCACCACCGAATACACCAACCCGGTGAGTGGTGATCAGACTAGGCTCCGGCAGAACCTCAAGGCCGCCGTCGACCTGCTGACCGGAGCCGGCTACAAGCTGGAGGGCAGCCAGTTGCTCGATCCGGACGGCAAGCCCGTGGCGTTCGAGATCCTGCTCAACGGCCCGACCATCGAGCCTATCGCCACGGCGTTCCAGACCAACCTCAAGCGACTGGGCATCAACGCCACCATCCGCACTGTCGACTCCCCGCAGTACATCGAGCGGGTGGGCAACCGCGACTTCGACATGATCTACACCGGCTGGGCCCAGTCGCTGTCGCCCGGCAACGAGCAGCGCGATTTCTGGGGTTCGGCGGCGGCGGACGGCGAGGACAGCCGCAACTACGCCGGCATCAAGGACCCGGGCGTCGACGCGCTGATCGACAAGCTGATCTTCGCCGACGATCGCGAGACGCTGGTGGCGGCAACGCGGGCGCTCGACCGGGTACTCCTGGCGCACCACTACGTCACCCCCACCTATACCCTGCGCAAGTCGCGTATCGCCCGCTGGGACCGCTTCAGCCACCCGGACGAGTTGCCGGAGTTCTCCGTGGGGTTCCCCACCGTCTGGTGGTACGACGAAGCCAAGGCCGCAAAGACCGGTCCGGCCAAGAACTAGGTGCCATTGCGGAGTGCTGCGGGAGCCGGTAATCCCAGCGCATGCAGCACTCCAAACACCTGAGCCTCGCGGGCAAGCCACTCTCCTTCGCCGATCTCGCGCGGATCGGACAGCGTTCCGTGTCGCTCGCCGCCGACGAGGCCTCCATGGTGCGGGTGGATACGGCCCGCCAGGTGGTCGAGGACAAGATCGCCCGCGGCGAGCAGGTCTATGGCGCGACGACCGGCGTCGGGGCGATGAAGGACGTCGAGTGGTCGCCCGAGCAGCTCGAGGAGTTCAACCTCGGGCTCGTCCGCGCCCACCATTTCGGCACCGGCGTCCCCTTCCCTAACTCGATCGTCCGCAATGCGATGGCCATCCGCGTCAACACGGCGCTCACCGGCCGGGTCGGCTGCTCGCGAGGGCTCGTGAATGCCTATCTCGACCTGCTCGACAAGGACGTTGTCCCCGTCGTCCGGCGCACCGGTTCGATCGGCACAGCCGATATCGGCCTCATGGGACAGATCGGTGCGGTGCTGACGGGCGTCGGCGAAGCGGTCTACAACAACAAGCGCATGTCGGCCGAGGCGGCGTTGGCCCAGGCCGGCCTCCGGCCCAGCCGCATGGCGCCGCGCGACAGCCTCGCCTCGATCAGCGTCAATGCAGTCGGCTTTGCCGCGGCCGCGGAGGCCACCCGTGCCGCCGCTTCCGCCGTCCGCATGCTGCTCGCAACCAGCCTCACGACCGCCGGCGCACTCGGCGCCTCGCGCGATCCGTGGAAGGCGGTCGCGCACGTTGGCACCGAGCGGGAGGCCGAGATTGGTGCCTGGATGTACCGCAACGCCATGGGCTGGGACTGGCCTAACGCCACCCATATCCAGGACAACCTGAGCCTGCGCATGATGGCGCAGGTGTTCGGCGCCACCTTCGACACGCTCCTCGTCGCCGGACGCACCATTCTCGCCGCTACAGGCCGCACCGACGACAATCCCGTGGTGGTCGACAACCAGGTGCTGACCTCGGGCGGCTCGCTGCCCCTCGACGTCACCATCTACCTCCAGGCCGCCCAGATCGCGCTGGCCCATGTCGCCCGGAACTCGTTCAACCGCTGCGTCCTGCTCTCGAACGGCACCCGCCGCAACCTGCCGATCAACCTCGTCCCGCCCGGCGCCATCGCCACCGGCTTCGGCCCCATCATCAAGCTTGCCGGCGAGCTGTTCGCGCGCGTGCTGTCGATGTCCGGATCGATCTCGGCGCAGTCGATGGTGGTCGCGGCCGGCATCGAGGATGAAGCGGCGTTCCTGCCGCTGGTGGTCGAGCGGTTCGAGCGCCAGGTGCGCGCTCTCCGCCGCCTCGCCGCGCTCGAGGGGCTGCTCTCGGCGCAGGCTATGGACATTCACGGCGACCGTCCGAGCGGCGTTCCCGGCCTCATCTATTCCAAGGTCCGCCAGCACGCGGCCTACTACGAAGTCGATCGCCCGCTGTCGGTCGAGGTCGAGATCATCGAGAGCGATATCGGCTCCGAGCACAGCATGGCGGAACTGATTTCCCTCGCGCCCATCCCATCCTTGGACGAGTTTTTCGCACTGGGCCCAGTCGCCTAGTATCGCTGGGTATGACTTTTCGTCGGCCGCCGTATAGGTTTGGCGCCAATTTCCGGCCAGGGATCCAAGAACGGGCCGGAACGACAAGGAGACCATCATGCTTTCGAAGAAACTGCTCGGTGCCGTAGCAGCACTGGCCTTCACGGTGACCGCCGCCAACGCGCAGGTCATCGTCTCCTCCAAGATCGACACCGAAGGTGGGCTGCTCGGCAACATCATCAGCCAGGTCCTGCAGGCCAACGGCATCGCCGTGACCGAGAAGATCCAGCTCGGCGGCACGCCGGTCGTGCGCCAGGCCATCACCGCCGGCGAGATCGACATCTATCCCGAGTACACCGGCAATGCCGCGTTCTTCTTCGAAAAGGCCGACGATCCGCTCTGGAACGACGCCACCAAGGCCTTCGAGGAAGCCAAGAAGCTCGATTTCGACGCCAACAAGATCGTCTGGCTGTCGCCGGCTCCGGCCAACAACACCTGGGCCGTCGCGCTCCGCAAGGACGTGGCCGATGCAAACAGCCTCGTGACCTTCTCCGACTTCGGCAAGTGGGTCGCCGGTGGCGGCGAAGTGAAGCTCGCGGCCTCGGCCGAGTTCGTGTCCTCGCCGGCCGCGCTGCCCAAGTTCCAGGAAGTCTACGGCTTCACCCTGAAGCCCGAGCAGCTGGTCACGCTTTCGGGAGGGGATACCGCCGCGACCATCGCAGCCGCCGCGCAGCAGACCAATGGTGTAAACGCAGCAATGGTCTACGGCACCGATGGCGGCATCGCTCCCTCGGGCCTCGTCGTTCTCGAGGACGACAAGGGCGTGCAGCCGGTCTATGAGCCCGCGCCGATCATCCGCGAAGCCGTGCTCACCGCCAACCCGACGATCCCGGACCTCTTGAAGCCGGTGTTCGACAAGCTCGACCTCGTCACGCTGCAGACCCTCAACGGCCGCATCCAGGTCGGTGGCGAAGCCGCCAAGGACGTTGCCATCGATTGGCTCAAGACCAACGGCTTCCTGAAGTAAGCCGCGACCAGCGCCAGCATTTTGGGGGTGGGCAGGACGACTGCCCACCCCTAGTGTTTCGGCCATGACCGACCTCACCGCGACAGTCCCCCGCCGCCTACCGGTCGCCGTCGACAAGCTCGGCGTGCTCATCGCGGCCATCGCGCTGATCGCGACCTTCATGCCCTTCGCGGCATTCCGCGCCAATCGCATCGTTCTGGGCGAGAGCAAGTCCATCCTCGCCGCCCCGCCCGGCTGGGAAGCGACGCTGCTCTGCCTCGTATTGGCTGCCGGAACCATCATTGCCCTGCTCAAGACGCCGACCCTCCTGCGCCTCGCCACCAGCTTCGTCGTCCTCGCGCTGCTGTTCATCGCCATCGGCCATGCCGCGACCTACCTCACCCCGCCCGGGGACAAGATCGCCCGCGTTTCGCCCGGCGGCGGCTTCTGGCTCCTCACCTTCGCATTCGCGCTGCTTGCTGCCGACGCCATCGCGCGGCTGAAGCTGAAGCCCTGGACCCGCATCGCCGTGCTCGGCGGCGTCGCGGCCTTCTTCGCCATCCTCCTTGCCTCGGGCACGCTCAACGACGTCTCGGTCATGCGCGAGTACTTCAATCGGGGCGAGACCTTCTGGCGGGAGGCGCAGACGCACCTGGCGCTGGCACTCGGCTCGCTGTTCGCCGCCACGATCGTGGGCGTACCGGTCGGCATCCTCTGCCACCGCTCCGACACACTGCGGGCACCAATTCTCAACGTGCTCAACATCATCCAGACGATCCCGTCGATCGCGCTCTTCGGCCTGCTGATCGCCCCGCTTGCCTGGGTCGCGGCCAACATCCCCGGTGCCTCGGCGCTCGGCATCTCCGGCATCGGCGCCGCCCCCGCCATGGTCGCGCTGTTCGGCTATTCGCTGCTGCCGGTCGTCGCCAACACCGCGGTCGGTCTCGAGGGCGTACCGCCCGCCGCAGACGATGCGGCGAAGGGTGTCGGCATGACCGACTGGCAACGGCTCGTGCAGGTACAGTTCCCGCTCGCCTTCCCGGTGATCCTCACCGGCATCCGCATCGTGCTGGTCCAGAACATCGGTCTCGCCACCATCGCCGCGCTGATCGGCGGTGGCGGGTTCGGTGTGTTCGTCTTCCAGGGTGTCGCCCAAACTGCCATGGATCTCGTCCTGCTCGGCGCGGTCCCGACCGTTGCGCTCGCCTTCGCCGCTGCCGTGGTGCTCGACGCCATCGTCGAACTGGTTTCACCGAGGGAGGCCCCGCATGATTGAGATCGAGGCCCTCACCAAGAACTACCTCGAGCTGACCGTGGTCGATCACGTCAGCCTCACCGTCGACGACGGCGAGATCGCGGTGATCGTGGGCACCTCCGGCTCGGGCAAGACCACGCTCCTTCGCATGATCAACCGGCTGATCGAGCCAACCTCAGGCACCGTGCGCATCGACGGGCAGGATACGAAGTCCGTTCCCGCCTACGAACTCCGTCGCCAGATCGGCTACGCCATCCAGGGGCACGGCCTCTTCCCGCATCGCACGGTCGGGCAGAATATCGGCACGGTCCCAGCCCTCCTCGGCTGGGACAAATCCCGCATCGCGGCCCGTGTCGACGAACTGCTGGAGCTGTTCCAGCTCCCACCGGCCGAGTTCCGCGACCGCATGCCGAACGAGCTTTCCGGCGGCCAGCAGCAGCGCGTCGGCGTCGCCCGCGCCCTCGCTGCCGAACCGAAACTCCTCCTCATGGACGAGCCCTTCGGCGCCCTCGACCCCATCATCCGCGCCAAGGCGCAGTCGGACCTCCTCGCCATCCAGAAGCGCTTCGGCACCACCATCGTCCTCGTCACGCACGACATGGAGGAAGCCATCCACCTCGGCGACAAGATCGCCGTGATGGACAAGGGCAAGCTGCTGCAATACGCGCCGCCGGCCGAGATCATCGCGAAACCCGCGACGCCGTTCGTAGCCGAGCTGATCGGCACCGGTGAGCGCCCGTTCCGTCTGCTCTCCCTCACCACGGTGCGCGACCTCGTCGAACCCGGCCCCGCCCAGGGCGAGCCAATCTCGGCCGACGCCTCCCTGCGCGATGCCTATGCGGAACTCCTGTGGAGCGGCCGTGAAATCCTCCCTGTGGTCGATGCGGACGGCACGAGCCTGGGTCGCATCCGGCGCGACGACATCGCTCACAAGGCCGAGCAGCCGCAATGAAGCCGGGGGTAATCATCCGGCTGGTCGTCCTCGCGCTGCTCGTCGCCTTCATCGTCACGCCGCAGAGCTTCGCCTGGGTGTTCCAGCCGCTGACCAAGAACAACCAACCGGCGATCTACACCCAGAACACGCTACTTGTCCTGACGCTCAGCCACCTCGCCATCGTCGCCGCGGCTACTGTCCTGGCGACAGCCATCGCCGTGGGCCTCGCTATCCTCGTCACCCGTCCCTTCGGCGCCGAATTCCTGCCGCTCAGCCGCTCGCTCGCCAATATCGGCCAGACCTTCCCACCCGTGGCTGTGCTCGCCCTCGCCGTCCCCGTCCTCGGCTTCGGCTGGCAGCCGACGCTCGTCGCGCTGTTCCTTTATGGGCTCCTGCCCATCTTCGAGAACGCCCTCACCGGCCTCACCACCCTGCCCCCCTCGGTCACCGAAGCCGCCCGCGGCGTCGGCATGACGGACCGTCAGCGCCTCACCCAGGTCGAGCTGCCGCTCGCGACACCGGTTATCCTCGCCGGCATCCGTCTCTCCGTGGTCATCTCGGTCGCCACCGCCACCATCGGCTCCACCGTCGCCGCGTGGACGCTGGGCGAAGTGATCATCGCGGGGCTGCTCAGCAACAACATCGCCTTCATCGCCCAGGGCGGGCTGGTGGTCGGCGTCATGGCCGTGCTGATCTATGATGGTCTCTCGGCCGTCGAACGCATGCTGATGGCGCGCACGGGACAGCGCCGGGCCTAGCAGGAGCAGTCATGTCCGATTTCGATCTCGTCATTGCCGGCACCGTCGTGCTCCCCTCCATGATCATCGAGGGCGGCTATGTCGCGGTGCGTGACGGCAAGGTCGTGCATGTTGGCGAGGGCACCGCGCCGCACGCGCACGAGCGGCACGATTTCGGCAACGGGCTGATTCTCCCCGGCGCCATCGATGCGCAGGTCCATTCGCTGAGCCAGAAGGACCAGGAGGACTTTATCTGGTCCACCCGCTCCGCCGCCGCCGGCGGCGTCACCACCATCGTCGACATGCCCTATGACGAGGGCAATGTGGTCAACTCCGCGGAGGCGGTGAGAAAGAAGGTCGCCCATGCGAGCCCACAGGCCCGGGTAGATTTCGCACTGTACGGCACCATCGACCCCGCCGAGGGCACCGCGCGCATCGCCGAGCAGGCTGAGGCCGGCGTCGCCGCCTTCAAGTTCTCCACCTTCGGCACACATCCCACCCGCTTCCCCCGCATCTCGCCGCCGCTGCTGGCGCAGGCCTTTGCCGAAGTGGCGAAGACCGGGCTCACGGCAGGCGTCCACAACGAGGATGACGAGTTTGTCCGCGCCGCGATGGACGCGGTGAAAACCTCGGGGATCACCGACTGGCGCGCCCACGCGATGAGCCGGCCGCCGCTCACCGAGCTTCTCGCGACGCTCCAGGTCTACGAGACCGGCGCTGCCACCGGCGCGGCCGCGCACATCGTCCACTGCTCGCTCAGCCGCGGCTACGACATCGCTGCCGACTACCGCGCCCGCGGCTTCCACGCCTCCATCGAGTGCTGCATCCACTACCTCGTCCTTGACGAGGAAAACGACGTCCGGCGGCTCGGTGGCAAGGCCAAGATCAACCCACCCATCCGCCCACGCGCCGAGGTCGAAAAGCTCTGGCAGCAGGTCGCCGCCGGCAATGTCACGCTGGTTTCCACCGACCACGTGAGCTGGTCCGAGGACCGCAAGACCAACCGCGACATGCTCGCCAACGCCTCGGGCGTTCCCGGGCTCGAGGCCATGGCGCCGCTGTTCGTCAAGGGCGCCCTCCAGCGGGGCATCCCCCTCACCTGGGCGGCCAAGCTCATGGCCGCCAATCCCGCAAAACACTTCCGCCTCAAGGACAAGGGCGCCCTCGAAGCCGGCAAGGACGCCGACATCACGGTGCTGGTGAACTCCCCACAGGTCTACGATGCCGCTCGCTCAGGCCACAACGTCGTAGGCTGGTCGCCCTACAACGGCATCGAGCTGCCGTGGACGGTCGCCGGCACCTGGCTGCGCGGCAAGCAGGTGTTCGACGGGGCGACAGTGGCAGAGCCGGGGACCGGGCGGTGGGTGAGGCCATGAGGGCAGTGCTCGTGGCCCCACCCTCATCCGGCCTTCGGCCACCTTCTCCCATCAAGGGAGAAGGCCCGACTGAGATGTATGAGGGGTGGCCTTCTCCCCTCGTGGGAGAAGGTGCCCAACGGGCGGATGAGGGGGAGCCCCACGCACCGTGACCCGCAACCTCCCCACCCAAGTCGCCCGCATCACCGAGGACACATCGTCCCTCGCAGAGATGACCGAGCCCGGACACCCCTACACCCGCCGCGCCTTCACCCCGATGTTCCTCCGCGGCCGCGAATGGCTGATCCGCCGCTTCGAAGCGGCCGGGCTGGAAACCCGCATCGACGCCTCGGGCAACCTGATCGGCCGTCGCCGGGGCAGCGTGGGCGGCAAGACCATCATGCTCGGCTCGCATTCCGACACCGTGCCCGATGGCGGCCGCTTCGATGGCATCGCCGGCGTCTCGGCCGCGCTCGAAGTCGCCCGGGCCCTCCACGATCAGGGCATCACCCTCCGGCACGACCTCGAGATCGTTGATTTCCTTGCCGAGGAGGTCTCGATCTTCGGCGTCTCCTGCGTCGGCAGCCGCGGCATGGCCGGTGTGCGACCCGCCGAATGGCTCGACCGCACCGCCGACGAGATGACGCTGCGCGAAGGCATCGCCGAAGTCGGCGGCAACCCAGCGAAGCTCGAAAAGCGCGACGACATCGCCGCCTTCCTCGAGCTCCATATCGAACAGGGCCCGGTGCTGGAGGACGGCAAGCTCGATATCGGCGTCGTCACCGCGATTGCCGGCATCACGCGCATCGAGATCATCGTAAACGGCCGCGCCGATCATGCCGGCACGACGCCGATGGGATCGCGCCAGGATGCGCTTGTCGCCGCCGCGCGACTGGTGCTCGCCATTGAGGAACTGGGCGCCCGCTTCAGCAAGGGTCAGTTCCACTTCGCCGCCACGGTCGGCGAGTTCTCGATCGAGCCCGGTGCCGCCAACGTCGTCCCTTCTCGCGCCCGCCTCCTCGTCGATGTCCGGGCCGAGCGCCGCGCCGACATGGAGCAGTTCGTCGCCGAGCTCACGGTGCTCGCCGAGGCCGTCACCGCCGACACCGGCGTCGCCATAGAGCCCCCATTGACCATTTCCGACAACTTCCCAACACCCTGCGACGATCTCGTGCTTGATACGCTCGACGCGGCAGCCGTGGCCGTCGGTGCCCGCCATCGCCGCATGGCGTCGGGTGCCGGGCACGACACAGCCTGGATGGCGCGGATCACCCGGGCAGGCATGATCTTCATCCCCTGCCTCGGCGGCCGGAGCCACACGCCGGACGAACATGCGGAAACCGCGGACGTCGCACTCGGCGCCGCAGTGCTGCTGGAGGCGGTAAAACGCCTCGATACGGAGTTGTAGTATGGGTCGCGTATTGACCGAGAAGGATGTGGAGCCGGCCGTGAAGGGCGGTTCCGTTTACGCCGCAGGCGGCGGTGGCTGGGCCGATCACGGCCGCATGCTGGGCTATGCCGCCACCTCCATCGGCAAGCCCGAGCTCGTCGATATCGAAGAACTGAACCCCAAGGACTGGGTCGCAACGGCAGCCGCCATCGGCGCGCCGGCCTCGACCACGCCTTGGGAGATGCAGGGCCGCGACTACGTGAAGGCCGCCGAACTGCTGCAGGAAGCGCTGGGCGCGCCGCTCGCCGGCCTGATGATCGGCCAGAACGGCAAGAGCTCCACCCTCAATGCGTGGCTACCGGGCGCCATCCTCGGCACCAAGGTCGTCGATGCCGTTGGCGATATCCGCGCGCATCCCACCGGCGACATGGGCTCGATCGGAATGGCCGGCAGTCCCAAGCAGATGATCCAGACCGCGGTGGGCGGCAACCGTGCCGAGAACCGCTACATCGAACTCGTGGTGAAGGGCGCGACGGCAAAAGTCTCGCCGATCCTCCGCACCGCGGCCGACCAGTCGGGCGGCTTCATCGCCTCCTGCCGCAACCCGCTGCGCGCCAAGTATGTGCGCCGTAACGCTGCCCTCGGCGGCATCTCCCTCGCGCTGCAGCTCGGTGACGCCATCATCGAGGCCGAAAAGCGCGGCGGCTCGGCCGTCATCGACGCCATCGTCAAGACCACCGGCGGCACCATCCTCGCCAAGGGCGCGGTGACGAAGAAAGACCTCGTCTACACCAAGGAAGCCTTCGACATCGGCCGCTTCATCGTCGGCGAAGGCGACAACGCCCTCACCATCCACACGATGAACGAGTACATGGCGATCGACGATGCCGGTGGGAACCGGCTCGCGACCTTCCCCGACGTCATCGCCACCCTCGACGCCGCCGGTACCCCGCTGTCGGCCGGTCAGCTGCGCGAAGGCATGTTCATCTTCATCCTCCACGTCCCGAAGAAGATCATCCCGCTCTCGTCCTCGGTCCTCGATCCCGCTGTCTATCCTCCGGTAGAAAAAGCCATGGGCATCGAGCTCGCGAAATACGCGCTGGCCGGCGTGAAGGGGAAAAAGAAGAAGGCAAAGGGCTGGGAGTAGGCTTTCTAGACCGAGCCTCTGGCCCCACGCACATTCTGCGCGGTAAACTCCACCACCATGCCCAAGCCCAATCCCCGCCATCCGAATTTCCCCATTCCCTCCGGCCCCGTGCTGCGCGCCAAGGGTTGGCGGCAGGAGGCCCTGCTCCGCCTGCTGGAGAACGTCCTCAGCGTCGCCGAAGACCCGGAAAAGCTCGTCGTCTATGCCGCGCTAGGCAAGGCCGCGCGCAACTGGGCGGCGCACCGGCAGATCGTCGAGGCGCTGACGACGATGGACGAGGACCAGACCCTCGTCATCCAGTCGGGCAAGCCGATCGGGCTGTTCAAGACGCATGCGCAGGCGCCGCTGGTCATCATGGCCAACTGCAACATCGTCGGGCAGTGGGCCAAGGCCGAGGTGTTCTACGAGCTCGAAAAGAAGGGCCTGATCGCCTGGGGCGGGCTCACCGCCGGGGCCTGGCAGTACATCGGCTCGCAGGGCGTCATCCAGGGCACCTACGAGATCTTCATGCGCATCGCCGAGAAGCGCTTCGGCGGCTCGCTTGCCGGCCGATTCATCCTCACCGCAGGCATGGGCGGCATGGGCGGCGCGCAGCCGCTGGCCGGCCGCATGGCGGGCGCGGCGATCCTCGATATCGACGTCGATTCGGCACGCGCGGCGCGCCGCAAGGAAATCGGCTATCTCGAGCATATCGCGCCTGATCTCGATGCGGCGCTGGCGATGATCGATACTGCAGTGAAGGCAAAGCAGCCGATCTCCGTTGGCCTCGTCGCCAATGCCGCCGACGTCTACCCGGAGATTCTCCGCCGCGGCGTCGTCCCCGACATCGTCACCGACCAGACCAGCGCGCACGACCTCGTCTATGGCTACGTTCCGGCAGGCATGAGCCTCGACGAGGTGAAGCGCCTGCGCGTCGATGGCCAGGGCCAGTTGATGGCCGCGAGCCGCGCCTCGATCGCCACCCACGTCCGCGCCATGCTGGGGTTCAAGGAGCGCGGCGCCGAGGTGTTCGACAACGGCAACCTGATCCGCACCCAGGCGAAGCAAGCCGGCGTCGACAACGCCTTCGACATCCCCATCTTCACCGAAGCCTACCTGCGTCCGCTGTTCGCCCGCGCCATCGGCCCGTTCCGGTGGATGGCGCTCTCGGGCGAGCCCGAGGATATCGGCCGCATCGACGATCTCGTGCTTGAGATGTTCCCCGACAATAAGATTGTCACCAACTGGATCGCGCTGGCCCGCCAGTACATCCCCTTCGAAGGCCTGCCTGCCCGCATCGCCTGGCTTGGGCATGGCGAGCGCACGGCGCTGGCGCTGCGGGTCAACGAGCTTGTGCGCGACGGCGCCCTCAAGGGCCCTATCGCCTTCAGCCGCGACCACCTCGATGCCGGCGCCATGGCGCACCCGAACATCATGACCGAGAACATGAAGGATGGCTCCGACGCCATCGCCGACTGGCCCCTGCTCGACGCCATGCTGCTTACCGCCTCGATGGCCGACCTCGTCGTCATCCATTCGGGCGGCGGCGGCTATGCCGGCTACATGACCTCGGCCGGCGTAACTCTGGTTGCCGACGGCACGGCTGCCGCTGACGAGCGGCTGTCGCATGCCCTCACCAACGACACCGGCCTTGGCGTCATGCGCTATGCCGACGCCGGGTACGAGGAGTCGAAGGACGAGGCGGAGAAGAAGGGGCTGGAGTGGTTTGATCTGGGTGGGAAGTAGGGGCCGGCACTTGCCGCCCCAGCCTCATCCGGCCTGTCGGCCACCTTCTCCCATCAAGGGAGAAGGCCCGACTGAGATGCTTGCGGTGATCGCCTTCTCCCCTCGTGGGAGAAGGTGCCCGAAGGGCGGATGAGGGGGACCCCCAAGCGCCAGCTATTCCTCCCCCGGCAGCGGATACCGCTCCACTTCCCGCAGCAGCTCGATGAACGCATCCACGGCAGTCTCGACCGTGATCCGCCCCTTGTCCGCCGTCGCGAGATGCGCATCGCCAGCCGCGCCAAGCGGATGAATGTCCGACGCGATCCAGGCGTAGCTCGTCGCCCCCGTCGGGCGCATGTACTTGTAGCCCTGCTCGTCGCGCGCGGCGACCGAGGGGTAGTCCTGCAGCTTGTCGGTATTCACCAGCTCGGGCCTCAGGTGCATCACCACTGAGGTCTCGCTGTCGCCGCCGTGGATGCCGTGGCGGTTCTCGATGTCGGAATAGATGTCCTTGGGCCAGTATTGGCTCCAGCCGGTCTTCACCGCCAGCATGCCCGCCTTCACTCGCAGCTCGCGCGCCACGATGTCGAGGATCGAGACGTTCCCGCCATGCGAATTGACGAACACCACCTTCTTGATCCCGGCCCGTGCGATCTCGAGCCCCACCTGCGTCCACGCATCGATCAGGTTGGTCGCCGTATGGCTCAGCGTGCCCGTCTGCCAGATATGCTCGTTGGACTTGCCGATCGCTTGCACCGGCAGGATGCGGATATCGAGATCCTTCGGCGCACGCTCGACCAGCAGGTCGAGATGGCCCTGATTGATGATCGTGTCCGTACCGACAGGCAGATGCGGCCCGTGCTGCTCGATGGCGGCGGTCGGGAACACCGCGATCGTCTTGCTCGGATCGATGCCGTGGAATTCGAAGGCGGAGAAGTCGTTCCACCAGATCTTGCGATAGCTCATTTAAGTCCCTGTAGAATCAGCCCGGCGTCGCCGCGATGGCTTCGATCTCGACCACGAATTCTGGTCGCGCGAAACCGGCGACGATCATCAGTGTCGAGGCCGGGAACGGCTCCTCGAACAGCTTGTTGCGGACCTGCATGTAGGGCTGCAGGTGCTCGCGGCCGGTGACGTAGGCGTTGATGCGGACGATGTCCTTCAGCCCCATGCCGGCCTCGGCGAGAATCGCCTCGATATTGGCGAAGGCAAGTTCCGCCTGCCCGGCGCAGTCGGCTGGAATCGTTCCGTCCTTGGCTATGCCGAGTTGCCCCGAGGCAAAGACGAGGCGGGAACGCGAAGCGACCTCGACGCCGGGGCTATAGGGCGCGAAGGGCGGATGGATAGTGGTTGGCGAAAGCGTCTTATGCACAGGACCCCCGATGTGTATGCTCACCTAAGCGTCAAACGGACGCGAAAGAAAGCCCCGAATTCGCCCTCGCTGCCCATCCCGGATGCAGCGCGCGCGAAAGGCGTATTTTTGGGCTTTTCTTTTATTGAAGGGCGCGGAATGAATGCCGCGTGTGCCCCAGCGGCACAGGAATTTGCCTACAGTCACGGGCGGGGGACAAGCCCGGCTGCTGCCTCAACAGGGAGACTAACGATGATGGACTTCACCAAGCTCGTCGCCGCCGGCGTGGCAACGCTGGCAATGGGCGCCACGGGCGCAATGGCTCAGGACAAGGTCACCTTTGCCACCAACTGGCTCGCCCAGGCCGAGCACGGCGGCTACTACCAGGCGGTGGCCGACGGCACCTATGCCAAGTACGGCCTCGACGTAACCATCGCGCAGGGCGGCCCCCAGGCGCCGATGCGCCCGCAGCTCGTCGCCGGTCAGATCCAGTTCTACATGGGCGGCACCACCACGGCGCTCAACAGCGTCAAGGAAGGCATCCCGACGGTTACGCTGGCCGCCATCTTCCAGAAGGATCCGCAGATCCTCATTTCGCACCCGGGCAAGTTCAAGACCTTCTCCGAGCTCGCCGGCGCTTCGAAGTATATCCTCGCCGCCGACGCGCTGAACTCGTACTTCCTGTGGCTCCGCGCGGCATATCCGGAGTTCGTCGAGGAAAAGTACGAGCCCTACCAGTTCAACCCGGCCTCGTTCCTCTCCGACGAGATGGCTATCCAGCAGGGCTACCTGACCTCCGAGCCCTACTCGATCCAGAAGGAAGCCGGTTTCACGCCTGACGTCTGGCTGCTTGCCGACCAGGGCTACGCGCCCTACTCGACCACCATCGAGACGATGAAGCCGTGGCTCGAGGAGAACAAGGACGTGGCCAAGCGCTTCGTCGAAGCCTCTATCATCGGCTGGTACAACTACCTCTACGGCGATAACGCCGCCGGTAACGCCCTGATCAAGGCCGACAACCCGGAAATGACTGACGAGCAGATCGCCTACTCCATCGGCAAGATGAAGGAGTACGGCATCCTGACCTCGGGCGACGCCGAGACCAAGGGCATCGGCTGCATGACCGACGCGCGCTGGAAGGCGTACTACGAGGAAGGTGTGAAGGCCGGCCTCTACGAAGCCGGTATCGACTACACCCAGGCCTTCAACGCCGAGTTCGTCTGCCAGGGGCTCGGCGTAGACCTCGTGAAATAAGCGGGATATTCCGACCATCGGCGCCGGCGATTCTGCCGGTGCCGTTCGACCCTAACGTGGGCCATTTGCATTGACTGATACTGCCATCGCCGCCTCGCCTGCCGCCGCCACCACGGGTTCCAGCCCGGTGGTCGTGACCATGCGCAACGTCACCAAGCTGTTCTCGAACGGCACCCTGGCGCTCAAGGACATGTCGCTGGACGTCCGGCGCGGAGAGTTCCTTTCGCTGCTGGGCCCGTCGGGCTGCGGTAAATCCACGGCGCTCCGCATCATCGCCGGCCTTGGCGAGCCGAGCACGGGCCAGGTCGATTGGCCGTCGAGCCAGATCGACAGCTGGGGCAAGCCCAAGGGCGATATCGGCTTCGTGTTCCAGGAACCCACGCTGATGCCGTGGGCCACCGTATTCAATAATGTCTACCTGCCGCTGCGGCTGAGCGGGGTCTCGAAATCCCAGGCGCGCCCGCGGATCATGGAAGTGCTGGCGTCCGTCGGCCTCGCCGATTTCCACGCGGCCTATCCGCGCGAGTTGTCCGGCGGCATGAAGATGCGCGTCTCAATCGCGCGCGCCCTCGTCACCAAGCCCAAGCTGCTGCTGATGGACGAGCCCTTCGCTGCGCTCGACGAGATCACCCGGCAGAAGCTCAACGACGACGTGCTGCGGCTCTGGCGCGACACGGGCATCACCGTGATCTTCGTGACCCATTCGGTGTTCGAGAGCGCCTTCCTCTCCAACCGCATCGTGGTGATGCGGGCGCGGCCTGGCCAAGTCTATACCGACCTCGCCATCAAGACGTCGCTCGAACGCGATTCCTACTACCGGACTTCCGAGGAGTACCGCTCGACCACGGACACAGTGTCGCGTGCCCTGCAGGAAGCCATCGAGATCGGAGCGGCGGGCAAATGACCGAAGCTGCAAGCGCCATCAAGGCGTCGGAAGCCGGCACGGACAGCGCCGTCGCCATCGTCGTCAACAAGACGAGCAACGTCGAGAAAGTCCTGCGCGTGGTCATCCCATTGGCCATGGTGTTGCTGGCGATCGGGCTGTGGCAGCTCCACATCGTCGTCAACAAGGTGCCCCACTACATCATGCCCGCGCCGGCCGATGTGGTGACAACTCTCTTCACCGACTGGCCGACGCTCTATCCGTCACTGCTCGTGACCCTGAGGATCACCCTGCTGGCGCTGCTGCTCGCGCTGGTCGGGGGCGTCGGGCTGGCGATCATCCTGGTCCAGTCCAAGTGGATCGAACTGGCGATCTTCCCGTTCGCGGTGATCCTGCAGGTGACGCCGATGATCGCCATCGCGCCGCTGCTCATCATCTACATCAAGGACCCGCAGACGGTCCTGCTGACCTGCGCCTTCATCGTCGCCTTCTTCCCGATCCTCTCCAACATGGTGGCCGGGTTGAAGAGCGTCGACCATAACCTCCTCAACCTGTTCGAGCTCAATGGCGCGAGCCGCTGGCAGACGCTGATCCACCTGAAGCTGCCCTCGTCCCTGCCCTATTTCGCCGCGGCGCTGCGCATCGGCGGTGGGCTGTCACTGATCGCGGCGGTGGTGGCGGAGTTCGCCGTCGGTTCAGCCGGCCGCGGCTCGGGCCTCGCGTTCCGCCTGCTCGAATCCGGCTACCGCCTCAACTACCCGCGCCTCTACGCCGCGCTGATCCTTCTGATGCTGACCGGCGTCGCCATCTTCGCCCTCACCAGCCTCATCTCCTGGCTGCTGCTGCATCGCTGGCATGAGAGCGCGCTCAAGCGGGAGAATTAGCCCGTGCACGGCACCCCTGCCCTGTCCACAGGCAGCGTCACGCTGCGCAATGCACGCGTGCCTGCTGCGGCGCTCGGCAAGGTCGGTGATGGCTCGGTCGAGTCCGTCGATATCGAGATCGCCAACGGCAAGATCGTCGCCATCCGCCCAGCGGGCTCGGCGGCGGTCACCGGCGCCGCGCACGACATGGACAAGGGCCTCGTTCTACCCGCCTTCGTCGATATCCATACACATCTCGACAAAGGCCATATCTGGCCGCGCAAGGAGAACCCGGACGGAACCTGGCTCGGCGCCTTGATGGCCGTCGGCACCGACCGCGTCGACAACTGGGCAGCGTCCGACGTCGAGCGTCGTTTCGATTTCGCGCTCCGCAGCGCCTATGCCCACGGCACGGCCGCGATCCGCACGCATCTCGATTCCGCCCCGCCGCAGCATGAAATCAGCTGGGCCCTGTTCGAACAGATGCGGGAGAAATGGGCGGGCCGGATCGAGTTGCAGGCCGTCTCCATCGTCGGTCCAGATACGCTGGTGAATCCGGCCGAGCTCGATGCCGTCGCGCGGCAGGTGAAGGCCTCCGGCGGCATTCTTGGCGGGTCGGTCGCGACCTACGATCGCTCGAAGGAGGCCATGCTGCGCGTGGTCGATAAGGCGGGCGAACTCGGCCTCGATCTCGACCTCCATACCGACGAGACCGGCGATCCGGCCGCGCATGCCCTGCTCCACCTGGCGGAGGCCGTGCTCGAAACCGGCTATGCCGGCAAGGTGATGGCCGGCCACTGCTGTGTCCTCACCGTTCAGGACGAGCACACGGTCAAGACAACCATCGACAAGGCGGTCGAGGCGGGCATTGCCATCGTCTCGCTGCCCATGTGCAACATATATCTGCAGGACCGTGAGAACGGGAACGGCTTCGTCCGCACCCCACTCCGCCGTGGCGCAACCCTCCTCAACGAATTCAAGGCCGCCGGCGCGGTGGTCGCCATCGCGTCCGACAATACCCGCGACCCCTTCTACGCCTATGGCGATCTCGATGGGGTGGAGGTGCTGCGCGAAGGCGCGCGCATCCTCCATTTCGATCACCCGCAGGACCAGGCTTGGGACTGGATCCGCGCCGTGGGATCGGCGCCTGCTGCCCATGCCGGCTTCACCTACAAGGCGGTGATCGAGGCCGGCGCGCCCGCCGATCTTGTGCTCTTCCGCGCGCGTAGCTGGACAGAGCTCAATTCGCGGCCGCAGTTGGACAGAATTGTCCTACGTCAAGGCCGTGCCATCGACACTACGCTACCCGACTACCGCGAACTCGACGACCTGATGGAGTAACTGATGGATATCGCTCAATTCCGCGCCGCGCTCGGCGATATTCCGGTGCAGGATAATCCGCGCATCGTGCAGCAGAAGAGCCGCGACCACTACTGGTACTCGCCGCGCCTGAAGCAGCAGCTTGAGAACGTCACCGCGCAGCTGGTCGTGTCGCCTCGCACGATCGACGAAGTCGTCACCGTCCTGCGCGAGGCCTTCAAGCACGACGTGCCTGTCACCCCGCGCGGCGCCGGCACCGGCAACTACGGCCAGGCCATGCCGCTTTCGGGCGGTGTCATGCTCGACCTGATGAACCTGAACAAGGTCTTGAAGATCGAGCAGGATCGCGTGCGCGCCGAGGCCGGCATCGTGATCGAGCAGCTCGACGAGCAAACCATCCACGCCGTCAACGGCGAGTTGCGCTTCCACCCTTCGACCTATCGCATGGCCTCGCTCGGCGGCTTCATCGCCGGCGGCTCGGGCGGCGTCGGCTCCATCCGCTGGGGCGGGCTGCGCAACTTCGGCAACATCCTCGGCCTCAAGGTCGTCACCTGCGAAGCCGAGCCGCGCGTGCTCGACCTCAAGGGTCCGGATATCCTCAAGGTCGCCCACGCCTACGGCACCAACGGCATCATCGTCGAAGTCGAGATGCCGCTGACGGCGCATTACGACTGGGTCGACATGATGGTCGGCTTCGACTCTATCGTCGAAGCCTGCGCCTTCGCGGAGCAGGTGGCACTGCAGGATGGCCTGCTGTGCAAGGAAATCTCCCCTGTCGCGGCGCCGATGGCACATGACTATTTCAACCGTCATCGCCCCTATATCCGCAGCCGCGAGCAGTCGGTCGTGCTGCTGATGGTGGCGCCGGCCGCCGTGCCGGCCATGGTCGATTTCGTCGGCTTCCACGAAGGCGACCTGCTCTATCGAGCCGACACGCTGACGCCCGAGGAGAAGGCGAAGCTGCCTCCGATCTACGAGCTCGCCTGGAACCACACGACGCTTCGCGGCCTGAAGATCGATCCGACCATCACCTATCTCCAGACCCAGTACCCGACCCTCGAGCATGTGAAGTGGGCGATCGACACGTTCGGCGACGAGTTGCCGATGCATATCGAGATGACTCGCTTCGACGGCCGTGTCGTCTTCTCTGGCCTGCCGGTGGTGCGCTACACCTCCGAGGAGCGGCTCGAGGAGATCATCAAGCTGCACGAAGCCAATGGCTGCTTCGTCTTCAACCCGCACCGCTACACGCTCGAGGAAGGCGGCATGAAGCGCACGGACCGCGCGCAGCTCGCCTTCAAAAAGGAAGCCGATCCCAAGGGTATCCTGAACCCCGGCAAGATGATCGCCTGGGACGATCCGGATTTCGACTTCGAGTCCGGCCGCACTTGGCTCTTCACGGGCCTCTACACGCTCGGTGGCGCGGCTGAATGAAGGTCCTCGTCGTTCATGCCCACCCGGTCGAGACCAGCTACAACCGGGCGCTGTTCAACACGGTGTGCGAAACCCTGCGCGCCAAGGGGGACGAGGTCGATGCCCTCAACCTCTATGACGAGGAGTTTCCGGCAGCGATGAGCCGCATCGAGCGGCTCGAGTATCACGACGTGCCAAGAAACCTCACGCCGCTGACGAAGCCTTATGTCGACCGCATCCGCGCCGCCGACAAGGTCGTCTTCGTGCACCCGGTCTGGAACTACGGCTACCCCGCGATCCTCAAGGGCTTCTTCGACCGAATTTTCCTGCCGGGCGTGAGCTTCGTGATGGAAGGCGGCGACGGCCCCGACAAGGGCAAGCTCGTGCCGGGCATGAAGAACATCAAGAAGGTGGCCTACGTCACCTCATATGGCGGCGACCGCTTCCGCACCATGATCATGGGCGACCCGCCCCGCCGCCTCGCCATGCGCTGGGCCTGGGCCACCTTCGGCACGCTGATGCCGCCGAAATATCTCGCGTTCTACGACATGAACAACGCCACCCCCGAACGCCTCACCGCCTTCATCGACAAGGTGAAGCGCGAGATGGAGCGGTTCTAGGGGCAGTTGGGCGCCCATTGCCACTGCCACCGGCGTCATCCCCGCGAAAGCGGAGCTCCCGTGGGATGCGCCAGCACCCCTCACGCCGATAGCACGGCACTAGGGTTCCGCTTTCGCGGGAATGACGACAGTGAGGTTGGCACGCCCAGGGGAAGCGAGGGGCGCTCCCCTACTTCTGCCCCTCCAGCCACTTCAGCATGTCCGCGATCTCCTTTTCCTGCGCGGCGATGATCCCCGTCGCCAGTTCGCGCGCCCACGGGTCGTCGCCATGCGCCAGCTCGGCCTCGGCCATGTCGATGGCGCCGCGGTGGTGCGGGATCATCGAGCAGACGAAGGCGACGTCGATGTCGGTGGCAGTGCCACCGGCCATCATGTCGGCGTTCATCTTGTCCATGCCGTCCATCAGGTCCATATGCGCGACGTCGCCGCCAACGGCGGCCGCGCCCATGGTCATGTCGCCATGCGCCGCCGCGTTGGCGGTGCAGATCGCCGGCAGACCGTTGCCCGTCGCACCGTGTCCGGCATGGTCCTGCGCCAGCGCCAAGCCGGGGACGGCGACAAAGGCGGCGGCAATGATCAACTGCTTCAGCATGGTGGAAATCCTCTTCCTTGGCGGCAGAACTCTGCCGACCGACGCGACGTTCCTGCACCTTCCCATCATGGCAAGGTCAAGCGCCATTTGCCTTGGCGCGTAAATCCGCTATCCCGGCAGCCATGCAGATCGACAATTTACCGCCGCTTCGCGAAGTCATCGCCGCCCACGGGCTGCAGGCGAGAAAGGAGCTCGGGCAGAACTTCCTGCTCGATCTCAATCTGACTGCCCGCATCGCCCGCGCGGCCGGCTCGCTCGAAGGCTTCACCGTCATCGAAGTCGGCCCCGGCCCCGGTGGGCTGACGCGTGCGCTGCTAGCCGAGGGCGCGAAGAAGGTCATTGCCATTGAGCGCGACGAACGCGCCCTGCCCGCCCTCGCCCAGATCGCCGCCGCCTATCCCGGCCGGCTCGAGGTCATCTCCGGCGATGCGCTTGAAATGAACTATGCTGCACTTGCCGACGGTCCCACCAAGATCGTCGCCAACCTGCCGTACAATATTGGCACCGAGTTGCTCACTCGCTGGCTGACCGTCGATCCCTGGCCGCCCTACTTCGAGAGCTTGACGCTGATGTTCCAGCGCGAAGTCGCCGAGCGGATCGTCGCCAAGGCAGGCGACAATCATTATGGCCGGCTGGGCGTGCTCTGCGGCTGGCGCACCGATGCACGCATCGCCTTCAATGTCGGGCGCGAGGCCTTCACCCCGCCGCCCAAGGTCACCTCGAGCGTCGTGCACCTCAAGCCCAAGGTGACCACCGACGGCGTGGAAGTCCGCGACCTCGAAGCCGTGACCCGTGCGGCGTTCGGCCAGCGCCGCAAGATGGTGCGCCAGAGCCTCAAGTCGCTGGGCGTGCCGATGGAGCCGCTCCTCGCCGCCGGCGGGCTCAGGGGCGATGAGCGGGCCGAAGTCCTGCCAGTCGAGACCTTCCTCAAGCTGGCGAAGGCCCGCCGCGCATGAGTGGCGCATTCGCGCTGGTCGGCGCCTTTCTCGCCTTCGCGATTCCGATCGCGGTGCCGCTGTTCGTGACGACCTGGCGCGGCTTCGCCATTGCCGTCGCGGCGGGCGGGCTGTTCTTCACATGGGTAACCTTCGACCTCGCCAACCCCGCCGGCATCACGCAGGCGCTTGGTCCGTTCGTCCTCGGCCTCGCCCTCTTCGGCTTCGCCGGCGGCGCGATCGCTAAATTCGTGATGCTGCTGGGAAGGCGGTAGTTCCCCCGCCCACCGGTTCATTCCCGCGAAAGCGGAATCGGTCTTTACGGTGCCGGCCAAACAAAGATCCCCGCTTTCGCGGGGATGACCAGGTGGCCAGGACGAAGGCGAAGGCGCTCTTCTCCTACCCGCTCACCGTCGGCTTGCTGACGGTCCCGTCGCTCGTCACCTCGATTTCAGCAACCGACATCGTCCGCTTGAGGATGGTCGCCGCGCGTGTCAGCAGCGCGGTGTTGACCTCGGCGGTGCTCATGCCGGGTCGTGTATTGGCCCACACCTTCAGCGTCAGGTTGTGGTCGAATGCCTTTTGGGCGGTAATCTCACGCAGAACGACTTTGACTCTTGCCTGGGTCCGATCGGCAAAGGTCGGATGCCGGTGTAGTTCGTCTATCGTGCATGCCTTTACTTCGAACGGCATGTTCAGGTCCCCCGCATGCATAGAGTCCGCCTGTTCCGGCCGTTCCGGAAGCAGGGCGCGCGAACCATCCACAGTTGCGGGTAGGTTATCCACACCCGGCTGTTCGCACAGTTAAGGCATTACCTTAACGGGAACGCCGTCCAGCGACGGAAGGATCGGCTCGCAGTCTCCTCGTCGAGACTCCTAAAGAGAGTCGATCTGGTCCTGCAAGTCCTTGACGAACTTATCCAATTGCAGGAAGCGCGGGCGAGACAACCGCGCAGCCGCGAGGATGGTACGGACGCGGGTGGTCGAAACCTCGAGGTCTTCGTTTACGAGCACATAGTCGTACTCGTTGTAGTGCTGCATTTCGATGCGGGCGTTCTTCAGCCGCTTGTCGATCGTCCCGGCACTGTCCTGCGCCCGCCGCTCGAGGCGCTTGCGCAGTTCCTTGATCGAGGGCGGCAGGATGAAGATCGTCACCATGTCGGCCCGCGCATGCTCAAGCAGCTGGAGCGTGCCCTGGTAGTCGATGTCGAACAGGATATCGCGTCCGGCCGACAGGCGCTCCTCCACCTTGGAGCGGGGCGTGCCGTAGAAGTTGCCGTGCACTTCGGCGCTTTCCAGCAGTTCGCCGTCCTCGCGCATGCGCTTGAAGGTCGGCACGTCGATGAAGTGATAGTGGACGCCTTCGATCTCGTCAGTGCGCCGGGCGCGAGTGGTGACCGAGACGGAGAGGGCGATATTCGGATCTTCGGCAAACAGGGCGCGCGAGATCGACGATTTGCCTGCCCCCGAGGGGGAGGCCAGGACGAGCATTACGCCGCGACGCTGGAATTCCATGTGTGTTTCGTTCTCCGGCCCTGCGTGCCGCTCTCGGTCGCTACGCGGCCTCGCAGGCTACTCGATGTTCTGAACCTGCTCGCGCAGCTGGTCGATCACGGCCTTCAAGTCGAGGCCAATAGCCGTCAGTGCCACATCGTTGGACTTGGAGCAGAGGGTATTCGCCTCGCGGTTAAATTCCTGTGACAGGAAATCGAGCTTACGGCCAACGGCGCCGCCCCCCGCGATCAGCTGGCGAGCGGCAGCGATATGGGCGCCGAGCCGGTCGAGCTCCTCGCGGATGTCGGCCTTGGTGGCAAGCAGCATCGCCTCCTGCGACAGCCGTTCCTCGGAAAGCGCGGGGCTCGCGTCGGTCAGCTCGGCGATCTGCTGGCGCAGGCGCGCGAGGATTGCGTCGCGGCTGCGGCCGGGGTGGATTTCGGCTGCCTTGGTGAGAGCCGCAATCTCGTCGATGCGCTCGCTGAGGATCGCCGCTATTCGGGCGCCCTCCTCCCGGCGCGCGGCGACCAGCCCTGCCACCGCTTGCTCGGCGGCAGCGAGGATGGCGGCATGCAGCGCTTCCTCGTCCTCGGCCGACATCGGGCTTTCGTGCTGCTCCAGAACCCCACGCAATGCCAGGATGCCATCGAGGCGCGGACGCTCGGCGTCGACGCGGCTTTCGAGCCACTTGAAGCCCTCGAGCACGGCTTCAAGAGCCTGATGGTTCACCACCACCCGGCCGCCTTCGCCCTCACGGTCGACGGCGAGCGAAACGGTTAGGGATCCGCGGGTGATCGACTTGCCGATCAGTCGCCGCAACTCGCCCTCGAGCACGTCGAAGCCGGGCGCCAGCCGCATGCGGAGATCGAGGCCACGCCCGTTCACCGATTTCAGCTCGATGGCGAAGCTGACGCCGGGCACCGCACCCGCGGCACGCCCATAGCCGGTCATGCTGGCGAGGGAGGCAGCCATTACTGCACGGACTCGCCGGCGTCCTCGGCCTGCTCGGCTTCCAACGCCTCCTTGGCGGCTTCCGCATCCGCTTCGGCAGCCGCCTTGCGGTAGAGCGCCACGTTCTTGCGGTGCTGGGCGTAGGTCTCGGCAAACAGATGCCCGTCTGCCGGGTCGGCGCTCTTGGCGACGAAATAGAGGTCGTTGATCGCGTCGGGCTTCGCCACAGCTTCAAGGGCCTTGATGCCGGGGTTGGCGATTGGGCCCGGCGGCAGGCCGTCGATCTGGTAGGTATTGTAGGCGGTCTTGGCCTTCAGTTCCGACGAGGTCGGGCCTCGGCTCAGCACGCTCTTGCCTTCGGTTACGCCGTAGAGAACCGTCGGGTCCGTCTGCAGCCGCATACCCTTCTTCAGCCGGTTGATGAAGACGGCAGCCACCTGCGGACGCTCGGTCTCGAGGCCGGTTTCCTTCTCGACGATCGAGGCCAGGGTCACCATTTCCTCGGGCGACTTGATCACGCTGTCGATGGCTGGATCGCGGCCTGCCCAGATCTCGGCGACCTTGGCCTTCATCTCGGCCTGCATCTTGTCGAGCACCGACTGGCGGGTGTCGCCGGGGAAATAGTCATAGCGGATGGCGAGCAGCGTACCTTCCGGCGGCAGCGTGACGGGCTCGCCGGTGAGGTTCGGGTTGTCGGCGTTCAACCGCTCGGCAACGAGATAGGACGTGTCGCCGGGGATGACGTTGACGAAGAAATCGAGCGGCTTGCCTTCGGTGATCTCGCGCAGCACGTCCGACATCGAGGCGTCGGCCCTGAGCTGGTACACGCCGGCCTTCAGCTCGGTCTGCTTCTTCAGCGCATAGGCGCCGGCGCGGAAGATGTAGCCGCCGGGGACCACGCCACCGGTCGAGAGCAAGCCCTGCTCCTCGAGCCGGTTCGCCGTCGTTCCCACGCTGGCGCCGCGCTCCACGGTGAATGCCGTGTCGGCCTTCACCGCGCCGGGCGCGTAGAACTGGTTGGCGCCGTAGAGGAAGATGCCGACGCCCACCAGCAGGCCGAGCACCAGCAAGGTCAGCATGGCGTTGAGCACGCTGATCAGTCCACCGCCGCGGCGTCGCCTACGCTTCTGCTTGCGCTCATCGGCCATCGATCGCACCTCCCAATGCGACGACACCAGTCGCTGGAAATATTGACAACAGTACGAAAACGGACGCGCGGGGCGCCGCTACGTCAGCTCGCCTTGCGGAAGATCAGCGAGGCGTTGGTGCCGCCGAAGCCGAAGGAGTTGGAGAGCGCGACGTTGATCTCCTTCTTCTTGGCCTTGTTGGGCACTAGGTCGATCACCGTCTCGACCGACGGATTGTCGAGGTTGATCGTGGGCGGCAACATGCTGTCGCGCATGGCGAGGAGGCAGAAGATCGCTTCCACCGATCCGGCCGCGCCGAGCAGGTGCCCGATCGCCGACTTGGTCGAGCTCATCGCCGCTTTGCCCGCCGCATCACCCAGCATGCGGGTGACCGAGCCGAGTTCGATCTCGTCGCCGAGCGGCGTCGAAG
This sequence comes from Pseudomonadota bacterium, assembly GCA_023393475.1. Taxonomy (GTDB): domain Bacteria; phylum Pseudomonadota; class Alphaproteobacteria; order Rhizobiales; family Devosiaceae; genus Devosia_A. The sequence continues at coordinate 31,568 of JAEWLC010000044.1, read as the reverse complement.
TGCCGTGGGCGTTGATGTAGTCGATCTCGGATGCCGAGATGCCGGCGCGCTTGATGGCGGACTGTATGCAGCGGAAGCCGCCATCGCCGTCCTCGGAAGGAGCGGTGATGTGGTAAGCGTCGCCACTGAGGCCGTAGCCGATGACTTCACCGTAGATCTTGGCGCCGCGCGCCTTGGCCCGTTGGTAGTCCTCGAGCACGACGATGCCGGCGCCTTCGCCCATCACGAAGCCGTCGCGATCCTTGTCATAGGGGCGCGAGGCGGCTTCCGGGCGATCGTTGAAGCCCGTGGAGAGGGCGCGGCAGGCGGCAAAGCCGGCGATCGACAGCCGGTTGACCGGCGATTCCGCGCCACCCGCCACCATCACGTCGGCATCGCCGAGCGCAATCAGGCGGGCCGCGTCGCCAATGGCGTGCGCGCCCGTCGAGCAGGCGGTGACCACCGAATGGTTCGGGCCCTTCAATCCGAAGCGGATCGAAACATTGCCCGAAGCCATGTTGATGATACGGCCCGGAATGAAGAACGGGCTGATGCGACGCGGACCGCGCTCGTGCAGCGTGATCGAGGCATCGTAGATGCCGCCGATGCCACCGATGCCCGAGCCGATCAGCGTGCCGATGCGGTATTTCTCTTCTTCGGTCTTGGGTTCCACCCCGGCGTCGGCGATGGCCTGGGTGGCTGCCGCCATGGCGTAGATGATGAAGGGGTCAACCTTGCGTTGCTCCTTCACGTCCATCCATTCATCGGGGTTGAACTTGCCGTCCGCGTAGTCGCCCAGCGGAATCCGGTGCGCGATCTGGCAGGCGATATCGTCGACCTGAAAATCGTCGATCCGCTTGGCGCCGCTCTTGCCGGCAAGGATGTTGGACCAGGTGGCTTCGATCCCGCAGCCCAAAGGGCTGACGATCCCCATCCCGGTGACGACGACGCGGCGCAGTTCCATCGAAGAGATTGCCGATTAGCGGTCGGCGCTTAGCCGACGGCCTTCGTCAGGTAGGCAACGGCGTCGCCGAAGCTCTGGATCGACTCCGCGGCATCATCCGGGATCTCGACGTTGAACTCTTCCTCGAAAGCCATGACCAGCTCGACCTGATCGAGCGAGTCGGCGCCCAGATCGTCGATGAAGCTGGCCTTATCGACGACCTTCTCCGCATCGACGTTGAGGTGTTCGACAACGATCTTACGGACGCGATCAGCGATATCGCTCATATTTGACTTCCCTTGTTACCAGACTGGTTGTTCGTTCTCATTCGGCCGGGAGGTGCTGGTTAGAGCTTTTCCTCAGACCTGCCGCCGTTCGCGGCCGACTGTAGGCCAGGGTTCCATACCCTCGCAAGTATGGTCCAAGCCCGAAATCAGGGGCGGACGTAACATACTTCCCCGGCCATTGCCATATTGCGCGAAGCCCGGTTTCCCCAGCCTTCGCGCTTGACCATCGTTAGAGCATCACCATGCCGCCGTTGACGTTCAGCGTATGGCCGGTGATGTAGCCCGCCTCATTCGAGGCAAGGAACACTACTGCCGCCGCGACCTCGTCGGCATTGCCCAGCCGGCCCGCCGGGACCTTGGTGAGAATGCTCTCGCGCTGCTTTTCGTTCAATTCGTCGGTCATGGCCGAGCCGATGAAGCCCGGCGCCACGGTATTCACCGTGATGTTGCGCGAAGCGACTTCATAAGCCAGGGCCTTGCCCATGCCGATCAGGCCGGCCTTCGACGCCGCGTAATTGCCCTGCCCCGGGTTGCCCACAACGCCCACCACCGAGGTGATGCCGATGATGCGGCCGAAGCGCTGCTTCATCATGCCGCGCAGCACCGCGCGGGTGAGATGGAAGGCCGAGGTCAGGTTCACCGCCAGAACCTCGTCCCACTCCTCGTCCTTCATGCGCATGAAGAGGTTGTCGCGGGTCACGCCGGCATTGTTGACGAGGATGTCGATCCCACCCAGCGCTGCCTCGGCCGAGGGAACGAGCTTGTCGACCGCATCGAGGTCCGAGAGGTTGGTCGGGATGATCGGGTGATCGCCGCCGCCGAGCGCATCTCGCGTCTCTTCGAGCGCACCAACCCGTGTGCCGCTCAGCGCCACACGCGCACCGGCACCGGCCAAGGCCTTGGCGATCTCGCGCCCTATGCCACCGGATGCTCCGGTCACAAGCGCGCGTTTGCCAGTCAGATCAAACATTTGTCGGCTCCTTCACAGAGTCTGATTCAGGCGGTGACTTCCGCCACGAACGCATCGACGTCCGCTGGCGCACCGATGGATATGGTCGCCGTCTCCGGCGCGATGCGCTTGGCGAGGCCCGACAGCACCTTGCCCGAGCCAAGCTCGACCAGTTGCGTCACGCCGCCATCCTTCACCAGCCAGCCGACGCACTCGGTCCAGCGGACCATGCCGGTCACCTGCTCGACGAGGCGCTTCTTGATTTCTTCGGGGTCGGAAATCGGCGCGGCGAGAACGTTCGCCACCACCGGCACCACCGGCGCCTTCACCGTCACCTGGTTCAGCGCATGCTCCATCGCGTCGGCCGCGGGGCGCATCAGGGCGCAGTGGAAGGGGGCCGACACCGGCAGCGGCAGGGCGCGTTTGGCCCCGGCGGCCTTCAGCGCCTCGATGGCGCGGTTCACGGCACCGACATGGCCGGAGATCACCACCTGGCCGGGGGCGTTGTCATTGGCGACGCCGCAGACTTCGCCATCGGCGGCATCGTTGGCCGCCTTCAATACGGTTTCGAGATCGAGTCCGAGGATTGCCGCCATGGCGCCCTGCCCTACCGGCACCGCCTGCTGCATCGCCTGGCCACGGATCTTCAGCAGTCGCGCCGCATCGGCGAGGCTGAACGCACCGGCCGCAGCCAGCGCCGAGTATTCGCCGAGCGAGTGGCCGGCGACATAGGCCGCGTGATCCTTGAGGGACACGCCGCGCGCTTCGAGCACGCGCGTCACCGCCACGGACACCGCCATCAGCGCCGGCTGGGCATTCTCGGTCAGGCGCAGCGTCTCGTCCGGACCTTCAAACATGATGGTCGAGAGCTTCTGGCCCAGCGCGTCATCGACTTCGGCGAAGACGTTGCGGGCTTCCTGGTAGGCGTCGGCAAGGTCCTTGCCCATGCCCACGGCCTGGCTGCCCTGGCCGGGGAAGGTGAATGCGCGCTTGGTCACGAGTGGCCTCCGCCGATTTATTCTTGATCTTGAGGCCAGCCTAAGCCCCGCCCGGACAGGCGTCCAGTTGGCGGCGGCGTTTGCAGGAGGGGGATGGCAAAGTCAAGGCGGGACGAGGGTTTCGCCTAGTCGAACTTCACTGCCGTCGTGTTGGCCCCGCAAAGCAGCACACCCACGCGCTCGCCAGCCGCAGGAACGTATTGGCCCGACAGCAGCGCGGCCATGGCGGCGGCGCCACCGGGCTCGGCGACAACGCGCAGGACGTCCCAGATCTTCTTCTGCGCCGCGACGATGCCCTCGTCGTTCACCAGGATTGTGCGGTCGATCAGCCCAGAAAGCGCGAAGCAGAGTTCGCCGATGCGGCGGGCACCCAAGCTGTCGGCAGCTACACCGCTCACCGGGACATCAACGGGGTGACCGGCCTGGGTGGCCGCATACAGGGTCGCCGCGTTCTCCGGTTCGACGCCGACGATGCGCACCCTGCCCCCGACCGCGGCCGCAATACCGCCGATCAGGCCGCCGCCGCCAACGGCGACCAGCAATGTGTCGACACCGGGCGACTGCTCGAGCCATTCGAGCCCGACTATGCCCTGACCGCAGAGCGTTTCGTAGCCATCATAGGCATGCACCTCGATAAGCCGACGCTCGGCCGCAAAGGCGCGGCTGGCAGCATAGGCATCGGCGTAGGCGTCGCCGCCGACGGTGATCTCGGCGCCATACTGCTTGATGCGTTCGATCTTCGCCGGCGACGAGATGCGCGGCACGTAGATGTGTGCCGGGATGCCCAGCTTCATCGCCGCATAGGCTACCGCAGCCCCGTGGTTACCGCCGGACGCCGCGACCACCCCGCGCTCCGCCCCGTCCCGGAGCAGAAGGTTGGCGAAGGCGCCACGCGCCTTGAACGTGCCCGAGTGCTGCATGAACTCGAGCTTGAAGGTCAGCGGCACTCCGCCAAGCCCGAAATCCGCGGGTGCGGCCTCGATCACAGGCGTGCGCCGGACATGGCTGCGGATCACCGCCTCGGTGGCCAGCACGGCGTTGCGGTCGGGGATTCTGGGAGAGTTCGCAGGGGCGGCGGTCATGACGTCGGGAGAGCCTCGGTGGATTGGAGCCGCTGCGTTTGCATGGCACAATAGGACGGTGGCGAAAAGAGGTGGCCAGACGTGGGCAAGATCAATTCCGAATGGCACAAGGCCAACCGCATGCCTGAAAATGCCACGAAGAAGCAGCGCGCCGAATGGCACTTCGAGCACGCCAGGCAGTGCGGCTGCCGCGCCCTGACGCCGTCGATCGTCTCCCTGCTGGTATCGCAGGGCTTCGAGGTGCCAAAGGAAGCGCGCCTCGCCTAGCCGCCACGCTTGCCATTGGCGACCATTTCCCCTATAGCCCCGCTCACATTCGTTCGGCCGGGGGCTGAACGGAGGGTTTTGCCATTGGCAGAATAGGGTTCGCCCGTCCTCCCGTGTTCCCGCTTCTTAGAAGACTGCTTTGACGCCTTTCCGGCTTCAAGGAGGCTCCGCGCCGAGGGGATGTGTTGTGAACCAACTTGAAGGAAGGCGCTTATGGCCCTTTACGAACACATTTTCCTGGCTCGCCAGGACGTGTCCCCGACCCAGGTCGAGGAACTGACTGCTGCTTTCACCGACCTGATCACCCAGGGCGGCGGCAAGGTCACCAAGAACGAGTACTGGGGCCTCAAGTCCCTCTCGTACCGCATCAAGAAGAACCGCAAGGCGCACTACACGCTGCTCAACATCGACGCCCCGCACGCGGCCATCGCCGAGATGGAGCGTCAGCAGGGCCTCAGCGAAGACATCCTCCGCTTCATGACCATCCGCGTCGATGAGCTCGAGGAAGGCCCGTCGGCCATGATGCAGAAGCGCGACCGCGACGACGAGCGTGGCGAGCGCGGTGACCGTGGCCCGCGTGGCGATCGCGGCGGTTTCGACCGCGGCAGCCGTCCGCCGCGTCGTTTCTAAGAACTCGGAAGGAAGAGCCAAATGGCCATCAAAGACCTTACCACGACCACGGCCCGCCGTCCGTTCCAGCGCCGCCGGAAGACCTGCCCGTTCTCGGGCCCGAACGCGCCGAAGATCGACTACAAGGACGTCCGCCTGCTGCAGCGCTACGTTTCCGAGCGCGGCAAGATCGTCCCCTCCCGCATCACCGCGGTTTCCGCCCTGAAGCAGCGCGAACTGGCCAAGGCCATCAAGCGCGCCCGCTTCATCGGCATCATGCCCTACGCCGTTCAGTAAGAACGGACTGGGATTGGCTGGGGTCGCGAATGGTTCGCGGCTCCTAACCGTTCATTGAACGGGACAGCAAAGGACAAAGACATGAAAGTCATTCTGCTCGAGCGCATCGGCAAGCATGGTCACATCGGCGACGAAGTGAGCGTGAAGGACGGTTTCGCCCGTAACTTCCTCCTCCCCACCGGCCGTGCGCTCCGCGCCACCGAAGCCAACCGCAAGCGCTTCGAGCGCGATCGCGCCGACATCGAGAAGCGCAACCAGGAGCGCCGCGAGGCCGCTGCCGGTATCGCCGACGGCCTGAACGGCCACACCGTCGTCATGATCCGCCAGGCTGGCGAAACCGGTCAGCTCTACGGTTCGGTCGCCTCGCGTGACGTGGCCGATGCACTGGTCACCGACGGCTTCAGCGTCACCCGCTCGCAGGTCGATCTGGCCACCCCGATCAAGACCGTGGGCGTGCACACCGTGCCGCTGCACCTGCATGCCGAAGTTGCGGTGAACATCACCGTCAACGTCGCCCGCTCCGCGGATGAAGCTGCCCGTCAGGCGTCTGGTGAAGATCTCACCGCCATCAACTACGACGACGCCGCTGCCGAAGAGTTCGCGGCCGGCCAGGCCGAGGCCGGCTCCGCCGCTGCCGACGCTTTCGGCGACGACGAGTAAGCACTTCTGCATCGCAGACACGAAGGCCGGGAGCGATCCCGGCCTTTCCTGTTTGTGGCGTTCCTCACCTGGAACGAATCTACACGTAAGATCCGTCACTTAGGCACTGGACGGCGTGCGTTCGCGTCTGACAGACTCCCCTCATACTTTGGGGGTTTTCAATGACGAATCGATTTGGGCTGGCAGCCTTGCCGCTGGTCGCAGCGCTATGGGCAACGCCGGGTCTCGCAGCAGACCTGACGGTCGACGCCCCAGTGGCGGCAAACGAGTTTTACGCCACTATCTTTGCCGGCGGGGCATTCACAAATCTGGACTTGCAACAGACGGGCCCTGGCCCGGACGACGACGGGGTCACGGAACTTACCTTCGAGACAGCACCGATGATTGGTGCCGCTCTCGGGGTATCCGTCACGGAAGACCTTCGGGCCGAAGTGGAGCTTTCCTACACGACGGCGCTGATCGCCGAATGGGACGGTTTCAGCCTGCCGGGCGAGACCAGCGGCTACGAGGTTAGCCTCTTCGGCAACCTCTGGTACGATTTCGACACCGGCAGCGCTATCACGCCCTATCTCGGTGCCGGTCTCGGCATCAGCTACCGCGAGACGTCGCACCCTGCCGGCGGGCTCGAAGTGGCGGGCCTTGCCTATCAGGTCGGCGCCGGCGTCCGTGTCGATGTCGCCGACAATGTCGCGCTAGACCTCGGCTATCGCCTCCGGGTGCGCCCCGACACCGATATCACCGTCGATGGCGATGCGCCCCCTCCGGGCTACGAGGCCTGGGCCAGTTCGCTCACGCACGTCGTCCAGGTCGGCGTTTCCTTCGGGTTCTGAGGCATGCAAAGAGGCCTGGAGCGATCCCGGCCTTTTCCTACACACCGCCGATGCCCATCCGCTGCAGCAGGTGGTCGCGGCGGACGAACTGGTGATAGAGCGCTGCGGCAACATGCAGAACCAGCAGTGCCAGCATGAGCTTGGTCACGCCGCCATGGACAAGGCGCGGCAGGATGGACTCGAAGTTCGGCAGCGCGGCCGAGCCGATGATCGCCGGCAGCGCCCCGGACAGCACGATCGTCGCGATGCCGCTTGAGGCGGCGACCAGCACCACCAGATAGAGCCCGACATGCACCGCCCTCGCGGCCCATTGTTGCCAGGCGGGTTGGTCCGCAGGGGCCGTGGGATGCAAGTCGGCGACCAACCACCAGACGATGCGGAACAGCGTCAGCAGCAGCGCCCCGGCCCCCAGCGGGATGTGGGCGCGCAGCAGCACGACCTTGGCTGCGGGATCCGCCTGCCCCGCGGCGAGCAGGCCGGTGGCAAACAGCAATACGATCAGCAGCGAGGTGAACCAGTGGATGGCCACTGCCACTGAGCCATAGTGCGTCGGCGTGCTCTTGATCGACATGGAAATCTCCTTGCCTGCGGAACCCTCGAGGATTTACATAGCATACTCTAGATTTAAATAGCAAGCTATGCACATGAGCTACGTCCGCGAAACCTCTGCCGGCTACCTCACCAACTGGGCGGCGCGCCTGTTCGTCAGGGGGATCGAGAGGAGGCTGGGAAGCGGCTCGGGGCCGATGCCGGTGTTCTTCGCGCTGCAGGGTGGCCGTGCCCTGACGCAGAAGGAACTCGCCATCTCGGCTACCGTCGAGCAGCCGACCATGGCCAACACCCTGGCGCGCATGGAGCGGGACGGCCTCGTCGTCCGCACTCCCGACCCCAACGACCGGCGCAGCGCCAAGGTCATGCTGACAGCGCTCGGACTCGAACGGGCGGAAGCCGCCTTCAGGGCCGCAAGAGACCTCAACGCCACAGCCACTGCTGCCCTCACGCCCGAAGAACGCGAGCACTTCTACGATATGATGCGCCGGATCATCGAAGCGCTGGAGAAGGACACCGCCGCGGACTGACGCGGGTGCGAATCGGGCGGAGGGGCTGGGCAGAATGCAACTTCCAGCCTTGGTTTCCCCCGCTTTCAACACTACCCACAGCGGCTACGGATCGTCACTGAGTCGTCGCAATTTGATGACGCTCGGGCGACCCGAGGGCTGGTAAACCAATCCTTACCACTTTGAGGGACACTCCGAGTCGCCATGGCCGACAACAACGTGCATCGCCTGCGTCCGGAAGACGAAAAAGCCTTCCGCCTCGCGCCCCACAACGTGGAGGCGGAGCAGGCCCTGCTGGGTGCCGTCCTGGTGAACAACGAGGCGTTCTACCGCGTCTCCGATTTCCTCATGCCGGAGCACTTCTACGAGCCGATTCATCGGACGATCTATGAGGTCGTGGCCAAGATCATTCGCGCCGGCAAAACAGCGACGCCGATCACCGCCAAGACCTTCCTCGCCGACCAGCTGACGGCCGAGATGACCATGCCACAGTATCTGGCTCGGCTCGCGGCGGAGGCCACCACCGTCATCAACGCCGCCGACTACGGCCAGACCATCTACGATCTCGCGATCCGCCGGAACCTGATCCAGATCGGCGAGGAGATGGTGCAGACCGCTTACGACTCGGATGTCGAGGCGACCGCCAACAAGCAGATCGAGGAAGCTGAAAAGCAGCTCTTCGATCTGGCCGAAAAAGGCCGTTACGACGGCGGCTTCCAGACCTTTTCCGCGGCCCTCACCGAAGCCATCAAGATGGCCGGCGAGGCCTATGGCCGCGATGGCTCCCTCTCGGGCACCGCCACCGGCCTCACCGACCTCGATCGCCTGATGGGCGGCCTGCAGCGCTCGGACCTGATCATCCTCGCGGCCCGTCCCGCTATGGGCAAGACCTCGCTCGCCACCAACATCGCCTTCCACGTCGCCAAGAACTTCAAGGGCGAAGTCCAGGCGGATGGTCACATCAAGACCGTCGATGGCGGGCATGTCGGCTTCTTCTCGCTCGAAATGAGCGCCGAGCAGCTGGCCACCCGTATTCTCGCCGAGCAGGCCGAGATCTCGTCGGCCGATATCCGGCGCGGCAACATCCACGAGAGCCAGTTCACCAAGCTGGTCGATACCTCGAACCTGATGGCGCAGGTGCCGCTCTATATCGACGACACCGGCGGTATCTCGGTGGCCCAGCTCGCCGCTCGCGCCCGGCGCCTAAAGCGGCAGAAGGGCCTCGACCTGCTGATCGTCGACTACCTGCAGCTGCTGTCGGGCTCGTCCAAGAAATCGAGCGAGAACCGCGTGCAGGAACTCACCGAGATCACCACCACGCTCAAGGCGCTCGCCAAGGAACTGGAAGTGCCTATCATCGCCCTCTCCCAGCTCTCCCGTCAGGTCGAAAACCGCGACGACAAGCATCCGCAGCTTGCGGACCTGCGCGAATCCGGCTCCATCGAGCAGGACGCCGACGTGGTGCTCTTCGTTTATCGCGAGGAGTACTACCTCAAGAACAAGGAGCCCAAGGAGGGCACGCCGGAACATCTGGCGTGGCAGGGCGAGATGGAACAAGTGCACGGCAAGGCCGAAGTCATCATCGGCAAGCAGCGACACGGCCCGACGGGTACCGTGCAGCTCAGCTTCGAGGGGCAGTTCACACGCTTCGGCAACCTCGCGCGCGCCGACTACCTGCCGGAGAGGATGGAATAGTGATGGCGGCACCGGCCATTGCGACCGGTTACGACGGGCGACTGACCGTCGACCTGGGCGCGCTCAAGCGCAACTGGGTCGCGCTAAGCAAGGTCAGCCGTGGCGCCCTGACTGGTGCGGTGGTGAAGGCCGACGCCTATGGCACCGGCATCGCCCAGGCCTCGCGCGCCTTCCACGAAGCCGGGGCAAGGTTCTTCTTCGTCGCGACCCCCGACGAAGGCATCGCCGCACGCGCCGCGCTCCCTGAGGACGCGCATATCTTCGTGCTATCTGGCCTCTATCCCGGCTCGGCCCCGCTCTATGTCGGCGAGCGGCTGATGCCCTGCCTCGCCTCGATCCCGATGCTCGAGGAGTGGCTGCAAGCGTGCATCGCTTCGAACCAGGCCCTGCCCGCGGCGCTGCACTTCGATACCGGCATCAACCGACTCGGCTTCCGCCTCAACGAGGCCTCGATCGTCAAGCGCATGATCGAACAGATCGGCTACCAGCCGCAGATGATCATGAGCCACCTCGCCTGCGCCGATACCCCGGCGCACGAGAAGAATCGCACGCAGCTGGCGCTCTTCACTTCGGTGATGGCGCAGTTCCCGGGCATCCCGGCATCGCTCTCCAACTCTGCAGGGCTGATGACCAACCGCGAGAACCACTTCCAGATGGTTCGCCCAGGCATCGCGCTCTATGGCGGCCGTGCCGTCGCCGGCCGTCGCAACCCCATGGCGTCCGTCGTGACGCTCGAAGCGCCGGTGCTGATGACCAAGGACGTCAAGACCGGCGAAACCGTCGGCTACGGCGCGCTGCAGACCATGAGCCGCGATGGCCGCATCGCGGTGGTCGCCATCGGCTATGCCGACGGCTTCTTCCGCTCGCTGAGTTCGTCCAACAATCACCGCGGCACCAATGTCGCGATCGGTGGCCAGCTTTGCCCGGTCATCGGGCGAGTCTCGATGGACATGATCGGCGTCGACGTCACCGATCTCCCGGAGCCCCCGGCGCCCGGCGCAATGGTGGAGATCATCGGACCCCATGTCTCGGTGGACGATCACGCGGACATTGCCAACACGATCGGCTACGAGGTCCTGACGAGCCTCAAGGGCCGCTATTCCCGGCAGTACGTCGACAAGCCCGAGCCCGGCTCTGCTTCCTAGCCCCCGCCGCGGAACGCTTCCTCCCCGTCCCGCGTTTAGCCGCACCGCACTTCTGCGGCAGGGTAAGCGTCTATGGGCATTCTCTGGACTATCATCATCGGCCTCGTCGCCGGCATCATCGCTAAGCTGATCCTTCCCAATAGCGGCGGACCGGCCGGCTACGTGATGACCGCCGTGCTCGGTATCGTCGGCGCCTTCGTCGCCACGTTCCTCGGCCAGGCCCTCGGACTCTACGCGCCCGGAGAAGGCGCCGGCCTGATTGGCGCCATCGTCGGCGCGGTGATCGTCCTGTTCGTCTGGGGCGCGTACATCCGTCGTCGCGTCTAGCGCGACTTGGTCAGGAGGAGAACTGACATGGCAAAGAATGCAATGCCTTCAATGGTTGCCCTGCTGGGCCTGCTCGCCGTGGCGGGCTACCAGAACCGCGACAAGATATCCGAAGCACTCAAGGGCCTGCAGAACCGCGGCACGGGACCGGACGGCCAACCCGCGCAGGATGGCCTTTCCAGCATCCTCGGCAGTCTCGGCGACCTGTTCGGCGGAGGCGCCGCCCCGGCCGACGGTAACCGCGGGGCCGGCAACGGCAACGTCCTCACTACCGGTCTCGGCGACCTGATGGACAGCTTCCGCAACTCCGGCCAGTCCGATACGGCGGATTCCTGGGTCACCATGGGCGTGCCGACCAAGGGGCTCTCCCCCAACGAGGTCGAGCAGGCCGTCGGTGCCGACAATCTCGCCGAACTGGCCCGGCGCACCGGCCTCTCGCACCAGGAACTGCTCGAGCGCCTCGCCACCGCAATCCCGCAATCGGTCGACCGCCTCACCCCCGGCGGCAACATCCCGCGCTCCGACGCGGAGTTCCGCGACCGCCTGGCCGGGATATTCTAGGCCCGGCTCGTCACACTTCGCAGGCGGCGGCTCACCCGCCGCCGCGTTCACTCTTCGTTCTTGCCTTCGGCGCTATCCTCGGTTACCTCTCGACAATTGACCGGGGCTATCGATGGCGCGCACCAAAACCAGCTATGTCTGCCAGGCCTGCGGCGCCGTAACGCCCCAGTGGCAGGGGCGCTGCGAGGCGTGCGGCGAGTGGAACACCATCTCCGAGGAGATCGTCGACTCGGGTGTCGGCGCCGGGCCGAAGTCGGCGACCGCTGCCGGCCGGCCGATCCAGCTCGTTCCCCTCGCCGGCGAAATCGAGACAGCGGCGCGGGTCGTCACCGGTATCGGTGAACTCGACCGCGTCACTGGCGGCGGTTTCGTCAAGGGCTCGGCGGTGCTCGTCGGCGGCGATCCGGGCATCGGCAAATCCACGCTGCTGCTCCAGGCGGCTGCCGCCATGGCGCGGCTCGGCCGGCGCGTCGTCTATGTCTCGGGCGAAGAGGCGGTGGCGCAGGTGCGGCTGAGGGCCCAGCGGCTCGAACTCAGCGAGAGCGAAGTTCTGCTGGCGTCCGAAACCAATGTCGAGATCATCCTCGCAACGCTGCAGAACGGCCCTGCCCCGGATCTGGTGATCATCGATTCGATCCAGACGCTGTGGACCGACCGCGTTGAAAGCGCGCCCGGCACGGTGACTCAGGTTCGCACGTCAGCCCAGGCGCTGACGCGCTTCGCCAAGAAATCCGGCGCCGCCGTGGTGCTCGTCGGTCACGTTACCAAGGACGGCCAGATCGCCGGGCCGCGCGTCGTCGAGCACATGGTCGACGCAGTGCTCTATTTCGAGGGCGACGCCAGCCATACGTTCCGCATCCTCCGCGGGGTGAAGAATCGCTATGGCGCCACCGACGAGATCGGCGTCTTCGAGATGTCGACGCTGGGCCTGCGCGAAGTCGCCAACCCGTCCGCGCTGTTCCTCGAGCAGCGCGACAAGGATTCGGCCGGCTCGGCCGTGTTCGCGGGCATGGAGGGCACACGCCCGGTCCTCTGCGAAATCCAGGCGCTGGTCTCCCCCTCCCCTCTCGGCACACCGCGTCGCGCGGTGATCGGCTGGGATTCGTCGCGCCTCTCGATGGTGCTGGCGGTGCTCGAAACCCGCTGCGGCGTCAGGATCGGCGCCAACGACATCTATCTCAATGTCGCCGGCGGCCTGAAGATCAATGAGCCAGCCGCCGACCTCGCGGTGGCGGCGGCGCTGATTTCCTCTCTCACCGGGTCCCCGTTGCCCTCCACCAATGTCTATTTCGGCGAAATCTCGCTGGCCGGCGGCGTGCGACCGGTGGCGCATGCGTCGCTGCGATTGCGCGAGGCGCAGAAGCTCGGCTTCCAGGGGGCGGTAACTGGACGGCTGGGCCGGGGCGACGTTCCGAGCGGTATCGTCGTGGGCGAATATGCCGAGCTCGCCGAGCTGATCGGCAAGATTGCAGCCCGCGGTCAACGCCAGGCGGCGGAGTAGCGCATTGGCCACGCGCCGCGCTTTCCGTGAACATCGGGCACGCAGTCCCGCGACTCGACTTGGCATCGCCGGAATTAGCGGCTACACGGGGCTTGAAGCGGGTACGGATCAGCGGGTTTCTACATGTTGACTGCATTCGACGTCGGTGTCGGCGTCCTCGTGCTGATCTCGGCAATCCTCGCGACGGCGCGTGGTTTCACACGCGAAATCCTGTCGCTGGCCACCTGGGCCGGCGCCGCCGCCATCGCCGCTTACCTGGTTCTCTACCAGGCCGACCTCATCAAGCCGTATTTCGCCGACGAGATTGTCGGCAAGCTCGTGCTCGGCGTCGGCAGCTTCCTCGTCGCGCTCATCGTGCTGCATCTCATCACCATGCAGATCGCCGATTTCGTCGTCGACAGCAGGATCGGACCACTCGACCGGACACTCGGTTTCATCTTTGGCGTCGCCCGCGGCGTCCTGATCGCGATCGTGTTCGTGGTTTTCGGCGGCAACCTGCTCAATCTCAGCAATCAGGCCTGGGCCAAGGACTCCCGTTCGTGGCCCGTGCTGGCCAACCTCGGCGACAGCCTTATGAGCGTCTTGCCGGACGATCTCGAAAAGCAGATCAGCACCCTGCTGCAGCGCGGCGGTGGTGGCGAGGACGGGTCGCCGACCGAGGCTCCGACGACGCCGGAAGCGCCGCCGGACGAGAGCACCGACGTGCCGGAGGATGCCACTCCGCCGGAGCCGTCGGCCACCAACACCTGATGACGTTCAGGTGACGACATTGCAAATCTGTGACAGGGACCGCATATCGCGGTCCTGTCTGCTTTTGGCCTGAGAGATCGAGGTAGCGCCGTGACCCAGCCCGCCAAGCTCCTGAACGAATGGGAACAGGATACGCTGCACGAAGAGTGCGGTGTGTTCGGCATCCTCGGCCATCCCGAAGCGGCAACGCTGACCGCTCTGGGCCTCCACGCCCTGCAGCATCGCGGTCAGGAGGCGGCGGGCATCGTCAGCTTCGACGGCCGGCAGTTCTACACCGAAAAGCGCATGGGCCTTGTCGGCGACCACTACACCGACCCGGCGGTGCTCGCGAAGCTGCCCGGCTCCATGGCCATGGGCCACACCCGCTACTCGACGACAGGCGAAGTCGCGCTGCGCAATGTGCAGCCGCTGTTCGCTGAGCTTGAGGTGGGCGGCATCGCCATCGCGCATAATGGCAATTTCACCAACGGCCTGACGCTGCGCCGCCAGATCATCGCGACGGGCGCCATCTGCCAGTCGACGTCCGATACGGAAGTCGTCCTCCATCTCGTGGCCCGATCACGCCACAGCTCCACCACCGACCGCTTCATCGACGCCATCCGCCAGATGGAAGGCGGCTATGCGATGCTGGCGATGACGCGCACCAAGCTGATCGCCGCCCGCGATCCGGTCGGCATCCGTCCGCTCGTCATGGGCGAACTCGACGGCAAGCCGATCTTCTGCTCCGAGACCTGCGCGCTCGACATCATCGGCGCGAAATATGTTCGCGACATCGAGAATGGCGAAGTCGTCATCTGCGAGATCCAGCCCGATGGCTCGATCACCATCGAGGCGCGCAAGGCGGCGCGCCGCACCCCAGAGCGGCTCTGCCTGTTCGAATATGTCTATTTCGCCCGCCCCGACTCCGTCGTCGGCGGCCGCTCGGTCTATACCGCCCGGAAGAACGCCGGCATCAACCTCGCCCGCGAGCATCCCGTGGACGCCGACGTCGTTGTCCCGGTCCCCGATGGCGGCACGCCGGCGGCCATCGGCTACGCGCAGGCAAGCGGCATCCCGTTCGAACTCGGCATCATCCGCAACCACTATGTCGGTCGCACCTTCATCGAGCCGACGCAGTCGATCCGCGCCTTCGGCGTCAAGCTGAAGCACTCGGCCAACCGCGCCGAGATCGACGGCAAGCGTGTCGTCCTCGTCGATGACTCGATCGTGCGTGGCACCACCTCGATCAAGATCGTGCAGATGATGCGCGAGGCGGGCGCCAAGGAAGTGCACATCCGCGTTGCCTCGCCGATGATCTTCCATCCGGACTATTACGGCATCGACACGCCCGACCAGGACAGCCTGCTCGCCAACCAGTATGCCGATGTCGAAGCAATGGCGCGCTACATCGGCGCGGATTCGCTGCAGTTCCTGTCGATCGACGGGCTCTACCAGGCGGTTGGCGGCGAGCCCCGCAACAATGCGGCGCCGCAGTTCACCGACCACTATTTCACCGGCGACTATCCGACGACGCTCACCGATCTGACCGGACGCGGCAAGACCGATCCCAAGACCATCTCGCTGATGCGCGAGGCGAGCTGACCGCCCAAACGGACGCTCGCCTACGCCACCGGCCCTGGCAGCCCGAACCCGGTAGCGCATTGATCCATGCTTTCGCAGGGATGACACGGTGCTAGTCCGACGATCTGCGGCAACCACACCCTTCCTTCTCGCGCCCCGCCCCGCTATTACCCCGCGCAGTCCAACCGGAACCTTCGCATGACCATCCCACAGACCCTCGCGGGCAAGATCGTCCTCGTCACCGGCGCCTCGCGTGGCATTGGCTACCAGGCTGCGCTCGAAGCGGCGCGGCGCGGGGCGCATGTCATCGCAGTGGCGCGCACGGTCGGTGGTCTCGAGGATCTCGACGACCAGATCCAGGCCTTCGGTGGCTCCACCACCCTGGTGCCGCTCGACCTGCGCGAAGGCGACGGAATCGACCGGCTCGGCGCCGCCATTTTCGAGCGCTGGGGCAAGCTCGATGGCCTCGTCGGCAATGCCGGCATGCTGAGCGTCCTCAGCCCGGTCGCTCATTTCGACCCCAAGGATTTCGAGAAGATGATGGCGGTGAACGTCACCGCCAACTACCGGCTGATGCGCTCGCTCGATCTGCTGCTGCGCCAGTCCGAGGCCGGCCGGCTGGTATTCGTGTCGTCCTCCGCCGCCCAGTCGGCCCAGGCGTTCTGGGGTCCCTACGCGGCGACGAAGGCTGCCCTCGAAGCCCTGGTGAAGAGCTACGCCGCCGAAACGGCCGGGGTGACGGCGGTCCGGGCCAACATCTTCGATCCCGGCACCGTGCGTACGGCGCTCCGCGCCAAAGCAGCGCCCGGCGAGAATCCCGAACTGCTCACCCAGCCCGCCGCCGTGGCGCCGCGTCTGATCGACATGATCGAGCCCGGGTTCACCGAGAACCGGATGCTCTACGACTGGGCCAAGTCCGAACTCAGGGCGCTCTAGTCCTCAGACGGCAATTTCCTTCGGCACATCCACCCGGGGCACGCGGAACCCCATCGCGACCCAGGCGAGCAGCAGCTTGCCCATGAAGCCGAGCGATTGCGTGCGGGAGTTGGTGATGTCCGCCGGCAAGGCCGTGCCGTCCTCAAGGTCGCTGGTCATGGTCCGCTCGGTCGCGGGTGGGCGTTCTGCTTCCGGCCAGAGGCTTGCATACATGCTCAGCCAGTGGCCGCTCTGGAACTCGGCGAAAACCGGCGTGTTGCAGCAGCTCGCCAGCACCCGGCGCGTATGCGACTGCGGCGTCAGCCGGAACGCCCCCAGTTGTTCCGTTCCGGCCACGAACCGCACCCGGTCCTTGCGATACATCAGGTAATGCGTACCGCCATGCTCCCCGGCCACCTGCGGCGCCCCCGACAGTGCCGAGATGCGCGCCGCGGCCGAGCGGCAGCTGTTGCAGTAGCATTCGACCGCCATGATCGGCGCGGCCTCGACCTCCACTTTGAGAGTCCCGCAGGCGCAGGCAAGGTTGGTCGTCACAGGCACCGGCGGTTCTCCCTTGTCAGTTAAGGCGCGTCACCAGCACCTTGTCGATGCGGCGGCCGTCGAGGTCCAGCACCTCGAAGCGCCAGTTTCCGCGCTCGAAGACCTCTCCGACGGTCGGCAGGTGATTGAGTTCGGACAGCACGTAGCCCGCCACCGTCTCGAACTTGGCATCCTTGGGCACCGGCACGCCGAGATGGGCCTGGAACTCGTCGGCCTGCATCCAGCCGGAGACGAGGTATGAGCCGTCCTCGCGCGTGACATAGGCCTTCTCGTCGCCTTCCTCCTCCTGGAAGGCGCCGGTAATGGCCTCGAGAATGTCGCCGGGGGTCACGATGCCCTCGAAGTGCCCGTATTCGTCGAACACCAGCGCCATGTGCACGAGCGAGCCACGGATGGCCTTGAGCACGTCCAGCGCGCTCGAGCGGTCCATCACCACCGGCGCCTGCTTCACCAGCGAGCGCACGTCGAGCGGTTCGGCGGCCAGCACGTTCTGCACCAGATCCTTGCGGACGATCACGCCAACAATCGCATCCACCGGGCCATCCTGCACCGGCAGCACCGAGTGCCGCGTGGTGCGCAGCTTCTCGATCATCTCTTCGCGCGTCTCGCTCAGGTCGATCAGTTCGACATCGAGACGCGGGGTCATCAGGCCGCGCGCCGAACGATCGGCAAGCCGCATGACGCCGGAGATCATGTGGCGCTCCTCGGTCTCCAGCACGCCCGCGCTCTCGGCCTCGGCGATGATGGTCTTCACCTCTTCGTCGGTGACCGTCTCCTCGCTCTCGCCGCCCTGCCCCAGCAGGCGCAGGACCAGGCGGCCGGACACGTCCAGCAGCCAGACCACCGGCGCCGCGACCGAAGCGATGAACGCCATCAGCGGGGCAACGCGGGTCGCGACACCCTCGGCGTCGCGCAGCGCGATCTGCTTGGGCACCAGTTCGCCGATGATCAGCGACAGGTAGGTGATGATGATGACCACGATGCCGACGCCAACCGGCACCGCGATTGCCGGGTCGACGCCCGCACCGACTAGTGCGCCGCCCAGCCGGTCGCCGAGCGTGGCGCCCGAGAAGGCGCCGGAGAGCACACCGACGAGGGTGATGCCGATCTGTACGGATGAGAGGAACTTGCCGGGGTCCTCCTGCAGCTTCAGCGCTACCGCGGCACCGCGGCGGCCTTCGCCGGCGAGGACCTTAAGCCGAGCGGGGCGGGAGGAAACCACCGCCAATTCGCTCATTGCAAGCAGGCCGTTGACGAGCGTCAGGACGGCGACAATCAGGATTTCGAGGAACAATGCCGTATCTAGGTTGCGGCCCCGCACTCAGCATCGGGTCGCTTAGGAGCGGCGGAGTATAGCGGGGATGCAACGGCGCGCAATGCGCCGCGCTGCTACTTATCGCTCTTGTCGAACGGGTTCTTGCCGCCGCGCAGCCACAGCCGGATCGGCGTGCCGGGCATGTCGAACGCATCGCGCAACCCGTTGACCAGGTAGCGCTGGTAGGCGTTGGGCACGGCTTCCGGCCGCGAAGCGAACATGATGAAGCTGGGCGGCCGGATCTTGGCCTGCGTCATATAGCGCAGCTTGAGGCGGCGGCCGGAGACTGCCGGCGGCGGGTGGCTCTCGGTCATGCCGGCGAGCCACCGGTTCAGGCGCGCGGTCGAAACGTGGCTGTTCCACTTCGCCTCGATGGCAAATATCGCTTGCATCAGCTTGTCGATGTTCCGGCCCTGTAGTCCCGAGATGGTGACCAGCGGGATGCCCTTGAGCTGGGGCAGGTAACGCTCGCACTGCTCGCGGAGTTCGGCCAGCTTCTCGTTCTTGTCCTCAATCGTGTCCCACTTGTTGACCGCGATCACCATGGCGCGTCCCTCGCGCTCGACGAGATCGGCCAGCGCCAGATCCTGCTTCTCGAACGGGATCTGCGCGTCGAGCAGCAGGACAACCACTTCGGCGTACTGGATCGAGCGCAGCGAGTCGCTCACCGCCAGCTTCTCGAGCTTCTGCTCGATGCGGGCCTTGCGGCGCATGCCGGCGGTGTCGACGAGGTTGATGACGCGACCGTTGTATTCCCACGGCACGAGGATCGAGTCGCGCGTGATGCCGGCTTCCGGCCCGGTCAGCAGGCGCTCTTCGCCCACCATGCGGTTGATCAGCGTCGACTTGCCGGCGTTCGGGCGGCCGATGATCGCGACATTGAGGTGCCGGCTCGGGTCCCAGCGCTTTACCGGACCGTCCTCGGTCGAGCCGTCGTCCTCGGGAAGATCGACATTGACCTCGGGCATCAGGTCTTCGAGCGCCGGGGCCGCATCGGCGACTTTCTCGGCGGCCGCGTCGATCGCCTTCGAGACGATGGCGTGGAGATCCGAGAGGCCAAGCCCATGTTCCGCCGAGAGCGCGACCGGCTCGCCGAATCCGAGGCTATAGGCCTCCATCAAGCCCGGGTCCGCCGCCTTGCCTTCGGCCTTATTGCCGATCAGGTGCACATCCTTGCCGGCGCGGCGCAGCACCTGGGCGAAGCGCTCGTCGAGCGGGGTGACCCCTGCCTTGGCGTCGATCATGAACAGGATGACGTCGGCATCGCGGATGGCGATCTCGGTCTGCTGGCGCATCCGGTCTTCGAGCGAGCCGTCGGTTCGATCCTCGTAGCCGGCGGTGTCGAGCACCTTGAAGCGCAGGTCGGCAATGCGGCCCTCGGCTTCCCGGCGATCGCGGGTCACGCCGGGCGTATCATCGACGAGCGCAATCTTGCGGCCGACAAGCCGGTTGAACAGCGTCGACTTGCCGACATTGGGGCGGCCAACAATGGCGACGGTTACGGTCATCGTGACCCCAGATGCGACGGCAGGCGTCTAGATCAGTTGGCCGGAGCGGCCGGCGTCTCGGTGGCGGGAGCCATTGCGGGCGCATCGGTCGCCGGAGCCATCGCGGGTGCGTCAGCCGGCGGGGCGGTGTCGAGCGCAGGCGCATCGCCGACAGAGCTTTCGGCCGGAGCGGCGGTCGCCGGATCGACCACAACGGGCGCTTCGGCAGCGGCTGCAGCAGCCGGCGCGACGACGCCCTCGGCTGTCAGTTGGCCCAGGTAGATGTTGAGGCGCGCACGCAGTTCCTGGCTCGCAAGCGGATCATTGACCGCGTCCTCGAAGCTCTGGCGCGCACCGGCAAGGTCACCGGCATTGTACTTGGCGAGACCGATGGCCTCGCGCGCCGCGTTGCGGAACACCGAGTTCGGGTTGACCATGCCGCCGACGCGCTGCTCGACCTTGGCCACATCGCCATCGTCGACGAGCAGGCTGCCCGACAGGATCAGCGCCAGTTCGCGCAGGTACCTGTTCGATTCCGACGTCGAGAGCGCGTCATAGGCGGCGATCGCCTCTGCGGTCTGGCCGTCCTTGGCAAGGAGCGCTGCCTCCCGGAACTTCGCCAGCGCCGGGTAGCCGCCGTGGTTGGCCGCAATCACGCCCTCCAGAGCCTTCTGGGCGGCGGGGAGGTCGGTGCCGTTTGAAATCTCGAGCGCGCTGTAGAACTGGTCGGACGACGCGGCGGAATTGTTGTTGTGCCACCAGGTCCAGCCCTCGTTCACCGCCACGGCAAGCACGACCAGCACGGCGGCGCCGATGACGAAGGGGCCAAACGTCTTCCAGGCCTTGCGCGCGCGGTCGCTGCGCAGTTCCTCGTCGATTTCGCGAATGATGTTTTCGTTGGACATGTGGCTCTAGCGGAACGGGGTCGAAATTTGCGCGCAACATAGAGAGGCGTCAGCCCGAATGCAAACGCTGCGGCGCGGCTAGTTTCCGCGCGGTTCCGGGCGCGACAGCACGTACCAGGCGCAGGCGCCGAATACGGCCAGCACGAACAGCGCCACCGGCCAGTCAGGGCGCGCGCCGATGAGGAACAGCACGTAGCCCACCACCATGCCGATGCTCGCCATCACCTTGCCCCGGCGAGGGATCGCGCCCTCGGCCCGCCAGGCCTTGATCATCGGGCCGAAGCGCTTGTCGTTCAGCAGCCAGGCCTCGATCCGTGCGGACGAGCGGGCAAAGCACCCCGCCGCGAGGATGATGAAGATGGTCGTCGGCATCAGCGGCAGGAAGGCGCCAACAATGCCAAGGCCGAGCAGAACGAAGCCGGCAATGAGGTAGACGAAGCGCAACGCGGCGGCGCGCTTGCTCCCTACAGCGACCGGTTGCTCGTCCTCGCCTACTCCCACTCGATGGTGCCCGGCGGCTTGGACGTCACGTCGTAGACGACGCGGTTGATGCCACGCACCTCGTTGATGATGCGGGTGGCGGCGCGGCCGAGGAAGTTCATGTCGTAGGGGAAGAAGTCCGCCGTCATGCCGTCGACCGAAGTCACGGCGCGAAGCGCGCAGACGAACTCGTAGGTGCGGCCATCGCCCATGACGCCAACCGTCTGCACCGGCAGCAGCACCGCGAAGGCCTGCCAGATCTTGTCGTAGAGACCGGCCTTGCGGATCTCGTCGAGATAGATCGCATCGGCCCGGCGCAGGATGTCGAGCTTTTCGCGCGTGACGCCGCCGGGGAGGCGGATGGCGAGGCCGGGGCCCGGGAACGGGTGGCGGCCGACGAAGCGGTCCGGCAGGCCGAGTTCGCGGCCGAGCGCCCGGACTTCGTCCTTGAACAGTTCGCGCAGCGGCTCGACCAGCTGCATGTTCATGCGGGCCGGCAGGCCGCCGACATTGTGGTGCGACTTGATGGTGACCGAGGGGCCGCCCGAGAAGCTGACGCTCTCGATGACGTCCGGATAGAGCGTGCCCTGGGCGAGGAACTGGGCGCCGCCGATCTTCTTGGCCTCTTCCTCGAACACTTCGATGAACAGCCGGCCGATGGGCTTGCGCTTGGTCTCGGGGTCCGACTCTCCTTCGAGCGCACCGATGAATTTATCAGCCGCATCAACGTGGACGAGCGGGATGTTGTAGTGATCCCTGAACATAGACACGACTTCGTCGGCCTCGTTCATGCGCATCAGGCCGTGGTCGACGAACACGCAGGTCAGCTGCTCGCCGATGGCCTCGTGGATTAGGATCGCCGCAACCGAGGAGTCGACGCCGCCGGAGAGCGCGCAGATCACCCTGCCCTTGCCGACCTGGGCGCGGATCTTCTCGATCGCACGCTGGCGGTAGGCGGTCATCGTCCAATCTGAACGAAGTCCGACGATGTTATGAACGAAGGCTGCAAGCAGTTTGCCGCCATCGGGCGTGTGCACCACCTCGGGGTGGAACATGGTGGTGTAGTAGCGCTTCTGCTCATTCACCGCGATGGCGAAGGGCGCATTCTCGGACGTGCCGACGACCTTGAAGCCTTCAGGCAGTTCGGTCACCCGATCGCCGTGGCTCATCCACACCGGGTAGCGCCCGCCGACTTCCCAGAAGCCCTCGAACAGGGGCGACGGTTCCTTGATCTCGACATCGGCGCGGCCGAACTCGCGGGCATGGCCGCCTTCGACGACGCCACCCTGCTGCAGCGCCAGCGTCTGCTGGCCGTAGCAGATGGCGAGGATCGGCACGCCACTGTCGAACACCGCCTGCGGGGCGCGGGGGCTGCCTGCCTCGGTCACCGAGGCCGGGCCGCCCGAGAAGATCACGCCCTTGGGCCGCATGCGCTCGAAGGCTTCGGCTGCCGACTGGAACGGGTGGATTTCGCAGTAGACCCCCGTCTCGCGCAGGCGGCGGGCGATCAGCTGCGTCACCTGCGAGCCGAAATCGATGATGAGGATGGATTCAGCGGGAGCGGCAGCGATGTCTTGCATGGGCGGGAAATAAAGCGCCTCCGGGGATTCCGCAAGCCTTACGCGACCGCCTCACCCGAGGTTGGGTCGTTGGCGCGCGTCAGCTTCCCCGCGAGGTTCTTGTTGAGCGCCGATTCCAGCGTGCGACGAAGCTGCGGATCGGCGGCGACGCTGGCGGCGAGCTTGGCCTGGTCGAAGATCAGGGCCCGGGTCGGCTTCACCACGGTCGCCGTCGCCGTCGCCGGCTTGCCCGAGAGGAAGCTGAGTTCGCCGATATAGTCGCCCGGCCCGCAGATCGCTACCAGCCGTCCCGCATGCTCGATCTTGGCTATGCCGTCGGCGAGATAGACCAGTTGCTTTACCGGCTCACCCTCGACCGTCAGCGCCGCGCCAGGTTCGAATTGCTTCACCTCGGCCTGGTCGAGCAGCCGCTTGATGGCGCGACGATCGACGGCGTCCGGCATGTTGTCGGCGAAGTGCTTGTGATCATCGGCAAAGCGGTGATGCCGCTCGTAGTACCAGATCAGCAGCAGCTGGATGACGTTGACGAGAACGAAGATCGTCTCCCACAGCACACTCACAGGATCGAACAGGAAAACCGACCGATAGATGATCTTGGCCATGCCTGCCGCCACCGCAAGCAGTCGCAGCATCACCATGCGCCGCTGCAGCATGGAGACGATCAGGAGAAAGTAGGTGAAGTGTCCGAACAGGGTAACCGGGTCGGTCAGGGAATGAAGTAGCTGCTGAAAATAGTCTGGCATGGAATCCGCTACATGCTGGGAGGCGAATGCAATGAACTATGGCAGGAAGTCTTGGCCCGGCAGAGGGCAATCATCGATAATTCTGTCAATTGCCGCATCGCCCGGCTGGGCTTCTGCTACAGCCGGATGTCGGTTGTGTGACATAGTCTGGACGGCCGGCATTTGCGGGGCGCAGAGCCGCAAACGGATCCGGAAGAACCCGATCGGTCAAATCCACAGATAGTCATCCGGCTCCCATGTCGTGGCTTGCGCGGACAGCATCGGTAGTGCCAGATGTAATCGATTGCACGGATAGGCCCGGCGAAGATCGGGCGCGTGCGGAGGAGACCGATGACTGACAACCGCCTCGCGGGCGCGGACTTCGTCCGTGCTGCCGCCTGCCTCACCGTGCTGTTCCACCACCTCGCGCAACGGATGAGTTGGGAGCAGGACGTCGGCTGGATGGAGTGGTTCCGGCCATTCTCAGACATGGGCACGTTCGGCGTCGCCATGTTCTTCGTGCTCTCCGGCTTCCTCCTCGCCCGGCCGTTCTGGCAGGCGCTCGATCGCGGCGAGCCGATGCCGCCGCTGCGCACCTACGCCATCCGGCGGGCAGCCCGCATCCTGCCGGGCTACTGGGCAGCGCTGCTGGTCACGTTCGTCCTCTCGATCACCGTGTTCGGCTTCGCTTTCGACGGGCAGTTGCTCCTGCGGCTGGTCGTCGGTTTCTTCGCCGTCGGCGACTGGCACTGGGTGACGCTGTTCCCGGTCGAGGTGAACGGGCCGCTCTGGTCGATCAGCTTCGAGGTCACGTCCTACCTGCTGCTCCCAGTCGGCTTTGCCCTGCTCTTCCTCGCCGCGCGCTGGAGCGGCCAGGGCTGGCAATCGCGGCTCATGTGGATCGGCGTCCTCGCCCTCGCCATCCTCGCGCACTGGCTGTTCGCCCGCTACTACCGGGTCGACATGCGCCAGCGCGGCTGGGACTTTGGCCTGATCGGCGGCGCCAAGTACTGGATGCCGCGGTTCAACCCGTTCGGCTTCTTCGCCATGTTCGCCATCGGTGCGCTGGCAGCGGGCTTGCAGGTGCGCTGGGCAAAGTACCGCAACGGGCTGTTCGGCCTCGTCGCCGTGATCGCCTTGGCCTGGGCCGTGCAGCGCATGGTCGTTCAGTACGATGCGCCGACCCCGGACAGCTGGGGCTGGCTCGGCATTCCCTACGGCTTCCCATGGTTCGCGCTGGCCGTCGCCCTGTTCCTCGCCGCCACCCCGTCGAGCCTTTGGCTCGGGAGCATCCTCGAGAATCCGCCGACGCGCTACATCGCCCGTATCTCGTTCGGCATCTACATCTGGCACTATCCGGTGCTGGAACTGGTCCGGCTCTACTGGGACCCGCAGATCCAGCACGGCACGGCGTCCGATCCGCTGCGCTTCGCCATGACGTCGGTGATCGTCACCGCCATCACCATCGTTGTCGCGCACATGTCCTACGCCATGCTCGAAGAACCGGTGATCCGCTGGGCGCGCGGCAAGGAGACGCGCGCCCCCAGGAAACCGGCTCTATCTCCGGCCGTCAGTTGAGGACAGCAATCGAGAGGTTCAGAAGGCTCGCGAAGCTGACCCACGCGGCATAGGGCAGGAACATCAACGCCGCCGGCCGGTCGCGGTCCCAGCGGTTGACGATGAAGCCGATGATCAGCGCCAGCATGGCGATGATGACGACAAAGGCCGGCCACAAGGCGTGAAGCGAGAAGAATACCGGAGACCACAGCCAGTTGAGCACCATCTGGCCGTACCAGATCTTCATGCCCGTGCCGCCCGGCTCGGCAACGAAGGTGCGCCACCCGGCAATAGCGATGAGCACGTAGAGCGCGAACCACACCGGGCCGAACAGCCAGCTCGGCGGATTGAAGGGCGGCTTGTTGAGGCCGGCATACCATTCGCCGGGCGCCGTCAGCAGCCCCAGAGCTGCGCCGACGCCGATCACGACGGCAAGGAAAACCGCCAGAGTGACAAGGGAGCGGGGTGACTTGAGTTCGGTGGGAGCAAGTGTGTTCATGCCCCGAGTAACGTACTCCGTCCGCTAAGGTTTCACCTCAGCCCGCCTGCATGGCGATGCAGTAGAACCCGTCGGTACCGGTGGTGTGCGGCGTGATCGCCACCCCGCCTTCCGGCGAGAACCGGGCCCGGAGCTTTGCGCCCGAGAAGTGCGCCATCCACTGCTTGTTGCCGGGGATAGCGGTGAAGCCCGGGTTGGCGGCGAGGAAGGCTGCGGCCTGTTCCGCATTCTCCTCGGGCAGCACAGAGCAGGTGATGTAGACCAGCGTGCCGCCCGGCTTCAGGAAAGTCGCTGCCTCGGCGAGGATGGCGGCCTGCTCTGCAACGCGGGTCTGCAACTGCTCGGGCGTCAGCTTCCACTTGGTGGTCGGCTGGCGGCGCCAGGTGCCCGTGCCCGTGCAAGGCGCATCGACGACGACGCGATCGAGCTTGCCCTTGAGGTCGTCGAGTACGCCCGGACCGGGGGCGCGAACCTGCACGTTGCGCACGCCGGCGCGCTTCAACCGGTCGTAGATCGGCGCGAGCCGCTGCCGGTCGCTGTCATAGGCGAAGATCTGGCCGCGGTTCTGCATCGCCGCCGCCATGGCGAGGGTCTTGCCCCCTGCCCCGGCACAGAGATCGAGCACCTGTTCGCCGCCGCGCGGGCTGGCGAGCGCGGCAACGATCTGGCTGCCGAAATCCTGCACCTCGAACCAGCCCTTGAGGTAACCCTCCTCGCTGGTGACGTTCGGCGTCCGGCTGTCGCGGGCACCGGCCGGGAAGCGCACGCCCTCGGCAAACCGCACCTCGCCCTCGGGGGCGAAGCGACCGAGGCCGCGCAGCACCTTGTCGCGATTGGCCTTAAGCGAATTGACGCGCAGGTCGAGCGGCGGACGCCCGGCGAGAGCCTGCGCCTCCTCGATCCAGTCACTGCCGAAACTCTTTTCGAGATGCGGCGCCACCCATTCGGGCACATCGGCGCGGACATGATCTGGCGCACCGGCGAGCGGATCGGCAGCAGTCAGCCGCGCCGCCTCCTCGTCGGAGATGGGGGCGGGCGCGAAGCGGTCGCCGCCAAAGCTGTCGTTGAGCGCGGCGATATCCTCGCCCCATTCGCGGACGACGACGGCGAGCACCAGCGCCCGCGGCTCGTCCGCGCCCATGATCCAGGCAAGCGATGTACGGCGGCGCAGCGCGTCATACACGAGGTTGCCGATCGCGGCCCTGTCGCCGGCGCCGGCGAAGCGGTTGTTCAGCCCCCAGGCCTTTAGCGCCTCGGCGACGGGGCGCTTGTGCGCGTCGATATCGGCGAGCACAGCGATGGCGGCGGCAATACGGCCCGGCAGGCGCATCAGTTGGCTCCAAAAGCGACGAGAAGCGTGCGCACTAGCAAGTCCGCCCAGAAAACGCAAAGGACGACGAGGCCCGCCGTGTACGCAGCGAAGCGGCGGACGACGTTGTTGGTAGTGACGTGGATGAAGGCGTGCACGTAGCGCGTGGCGACGAAGGCATAGGCCAGCACCAGTTCGAGCAGCGTCGGACCGAGCCACAGCGCCAGAAGGCACGCGACATAGAACAGCACCGGCAACTGGAACTGGTTGTCGAAGGCGTTCGACACCTTGTGCTCGGCCTCCGGCCAGCCGCCGCGATCGACCGCGATGTCACGGACCTTGACCTTGCCGCCGGTCACCAGCGGGATGCGGACCCGGCCGAGGTACCACAGCAGCCCCAAGGCCAGTGCGCCCTGAAGCAGCATGGCGATCACCAGCCATGGCGCGTTGGGCGCCATCGCCGTCAGTTGCCGCCGCGGTAGTTCGGGCTTTCTCGGGTGATCGAGACGTCGTGGACGTGGCTCTCGTTGAGGCCCGCGCCCGAGATCCGCACGAACACCGAGTTGTCGCGGAACGACTGCAGGTCCGGCGCGCCGGTATAGCCCATGGCCGCACGGAGGCCGCCCGAGAGTTGGTGCAGCACGTTGCCGGCGGCGCCCTTGTAGGGCACCTGGCCCTCGATGCCTTCCGGCACGAGCTTCAGCGAATCCCGCACTTCCTGCTGGAAGTAGCGGTCGGCCGAGCCGCGGGCCATGGCGCCCACCGAGCCCATGCCGCGATACGACTTATAGGAGCGGCCCTGGTAGAGGTAGACCTCGCCCGGGCTTTCGTCGGTGCCGGCTAGGAGCGAGCCCACCATGGCGACGCTGGCGCCACCGGCGAGGGCCTTGGCGAGATCGCCCGAGAACTTGATGCCGCCGTCGGCGATCACCGGAATGCCCTGCTTGTCGGCTTCCTCGGCGCAGGCCATCACGGCCGCAAGCTGCGGCACGCCGACACCGGCGACGATACGGGTCGTGCAGATCGAGCCCGGCCCGATGCCCACCTTCACGCAGTCGGCGCCGGCGTCGATCAGCGCGCGGGTTGCCTCGGCGGTCGCCACGTTGCCGGCGACGATGCGGGTCGAATTGCTCTCGCGCTTCACCCGCTCGACAGACTTCAGCACGCCGGCAGAGTGGCCATGCGCGGTATCGACCACGAGGAGGTCGACGCCGGCATCGATCAGCGCCAGCGAGCGCTCGTAGCCGGCATCGCCGACGCCGGTCGCGGCGGCAACGCGGAGGCGGCCCTGCGCGTCCTTGACGGCGTTCGGGTTGAGCTGGGCCTTCTCGATGTCCTTCACCGTGATGAGCCCGACGCAACGGCCTTCGTCATCCACCACCAGCAGCTTTTCGATGCGGTGCTGGTGCAGCAGGCGCTTGGCGTCTTCCTTGCTGACACCGTCACGCACGGTCACGAGGTTCTCGTGCGTCATCAGATCGGCAATGCGCTGGTTGGGGTTCGAGGCGAAGCGCACGTCGCGGTTGGTCAGGATGCCCACCAGCCTGCCCAGCCGCCGGCCGCCCGTGCCGCCGTTCTCGACCACCGGAATGCCCGAGATATTGTTGGCCTGCATCAGCGCGAAGGCATCGGCGAGGGTCGCGTCCGGCCCGATAGTGATGGGGTTCACCACCATGCCGCTTTCGAAGCTCTTCACCTGGCGGACCTGCTCGGCCTGCTCGAGCACGTCGAGGTTCTTGTGGATCACGCCCATGCCGCCGGCCTGCGCCATGGCGATCGCCATGCGGTGCTCGGTTACCGTATCCATGGCGGACGACAGGATCGGGATGTTGAGGAAGATGTCCTTGGTCACCCGCGTGCGGATGTCCACATCGGTCGGCAGCACGTCGGACGCAGCCGGCTGCAGCAGCACATCGTCGAACGTCAGCGCGCTCTCGCCGGTGATGGAGGTAATGATCTTCGCCAAGGGGTGGGCCCTTCCCTTCTGAGCATCAGAAAAACGGAAGCCCGTGAGCGGGTACGACTCGTCGCCGGCTCACGGGTTGGCGAGGGTGAATAGCACCGGGTCCGGCCTTTGGGAAGCGGGTTTGCACATGGCTGACATGTGCTCCGGAAAGGGCGTAAGCTCCCCCTGCGGACGCGCCTTCACGGTGCGGGTTCATTGCGCACCGGAGAGGGAGACGCCGACCGAAAAGCAATCGAGGAGGAAGAGATGGCAGACAACGGCAGACAAGCCGGGCCCCGGTGCATTGCGCTGGTGGGGCCGTTCGCGAGTGGCAAGACCTCGCTGCTCGAGGCGATCCTAATGCGCACTGGGGCCATCACGAGACAAGGCCATGCCCGCGACGGCAACATGGTGGGGGATGCCTCGCCGGAAGCCCGCACCGCCGGCATGAGCATCGAGCTCAATGTCGCCGAAGCCGAGTACATGGGCGACCGCTACACCTTCATCGACTGTCCCGGATCGGTCGAGTTCCAGTTCGAATCCCTGCCGGTGCTTGCCGGCGTCGACATGGCCGTCGTGGTGGCGGAGGCAGACCCCAAGAAGGTCCCCGCGCTGCAGATGATCCTCAGGGATCTCGAAGCACGCCAGCTGCCGCACCTCGTCTTCCTCAACAAGATCGACAAGCTCTCGGGCTCGGTGCGCGACATCCTACAGATGCTGCAGCCGGCGAGCCGCGTGCCGCTGGTACTGCGCCAGCTGCCGATGACCAAGGGCGGTATCGTCACCGGCTGCATCGACCTCGCGCTCGAGCGGGCGCATGTCTATCACGAGGCCAAGGAGAGCGAGATCGTCGCCCTGCCCGAAGGCGAGAAGGCCGCCGAGGTCGAGGCGCGCACCGCCATGCTCGAGCAGATCGCCGACTATGACGACGTACTGATGGAGCAGTTGCTCGAGGACGTCGCGCCCGAGCAGAGCCTCATCTTCAAGGATCTCGTCGAAGAGATGCGCGCCGGCAAGATCAGCCCGGTCTTCATCGGCTCGGCCGAGCATGGCAACGGCATCTCGCGCCTCCTCAAGGCCATCCGCCACGAAGCGCCCACCGTGCGCGAGACGCGCCAGCGGCTCGGCCTCGGCGATGCCTCCGGGACGGTCGTGCAGGTCATGAAGACGCTGCAGACGGCGCGCAGCGGCAAGATGTGCGTCGCCCGCGTGCTCACCGGCTCGGTCAGCGACGGCATGACCCTGCGCTCGGCCGATGGCCGCGACTGCAAGGTCTCCGGCATCTTCCGCGTCATGGGCCAGGATACGCAGAAGCGCGACAACGCCAGGGAGGGCGAGACTGTCGCGCTCGGCAAGGTCGAGGCCGCGCGCACCGGCGATACGCTCTCCACCAGCATGGTCCCGGATATCGCGTCCCTCCCCCCGAACATGCCGATGATGTCGATCGCCGTCGCGCCGAAGGAGCGGAAGGACGACGTCCGGCTCTCGACCGCGCTGCAGCGCATCCTCGAGGAGGACCCATCGCTCCGTCTCGTGCATGTGCCGGAGACCGGCGAGACCGTGCTCGAGGGCCATGGCGAGATGCACCTGCGCGTCGTCGTCGACCGCATCGCCAGCCGCTACGGCGTGCCGGTCACCACGTCGGTGCCGCGCATCGCCTATCGCGAAACGATCAGGAAGACCGCCAATGTCCGCGGCCGGCACAAGAAGCAGTCGGGCGGCCACGGCCAGTTCGGCGACGTCGTGCTGACCATCCGGCCGCAGCCGCGCGGTTCGGGCAACGGCTTTGAGGAGAAGATCACCGGCGGCGTGGTACCGCGCCAGTATATCAGCTCGGTCGAGGCGGGCGTGCGCGAGTATCTCGATATGGCCGGCCCGCTCGGCTTCCCGGTCGTCGACGTGGCCGTGACGCTCACCGACGGCTCCTACCACACGGTCGACTCGTCCGACATGGCGTTCCGTCAGGCGGCGCAGGTCGGCATGCGCGAAGGCATGCCGCAATGCGAGCCGGTGCTGCTCGAACCGGTGATGGACGTCACCGTCCGCTGCCCCAGCGACGCCACCGCCCGCATCAACGCCATCCTCCCCCGCCGCCGCGGCCAGATCATCGGCTCCGACGCCCGCGACGGCTGGGACGGCTGGGACGAAATCCATGCCCTCGTGCCGGCCTCCGAAATGCAGGATCTGATCATCGAACTGAGATCGGCCACCGCCGGCGTCGGCAGCTTCGTCCAGGAATTCGACCATCTGGCGGAGATTGGCGGCAGGCTGGCCGAGGAAGTAGCCGGGAAATACGGCAGGCACCACAGTAGCGCGTAACGCCGGGCTCACCCCCTCCCATCCTCCCCCATCAAGGGGGAGGTGCCGATCGAGTTGCGGGCACCATCGTGTCCCAACCACCGAGCCCACCTCCCCCTCGATGGGGAGGCAAGCGGAGCTTGGGAGCAAAGCGACCTAGCGCAGCTCGGAGGGGGTGCGAGTAGCGCTCGGTACTCGCCCTCTACCACCGTCATCCCCGGGCTTGACCCGGGGACCCATGGGTGCCGCGATATCGCTGGGTCCGCGGATCAAGTCCGCGGATGACGACTGAGAGAGCGGCTGGGCGGGCACGCCACGAAATCTTGTCCCCCCACCCTCCGACCACCCTTATCCTCACCCGGTCCTCGCACTGGGCGGCGTTCGCGACGAACGAACGGTGTGGGGATATCGGGAGCCATGGCAGTCGTGCCGTGGCGGGTTTGTGGGACCGACAACCAACCACCCATCCAGGCTCCGCCACAGTAATGTGGTGAGAG
>JAEWLC010000006.1 GCA_023393475.1 Pseudomonadota bacterium | reverse complement strand
CGTCCGCTGCACCGAAGCGAGATCATGACGAGTGGTTGGTGCGGTGGAGGTTGGGTGGGTCGGCCGTCGGGCTGGTCCAGGCCCAAAGCACGCGCGGCATGATCCGGTTCGCCGGATGAGCCGCTATCACGCGGGGCAGCGCCATGCCGGCGCTGCCGAAGGCTGGAAGCTGCCAAGGCATGGGCAGCGGGTGGAGCGGTACGCGACGGGCCCCTTTGGGTCGGCGACCGGCAAAGCCCACCGGTCTCGCGATGCGGCACGGGATGCGCCCGGGCTCGCGTGCCATAAGCCCAAAACCCCGATCGGCCGGCGAGGCGTGAGCCTCACTTCATTCGCGGACTACCGCTCGAGGCAAACGCCTCGCCGGCACGTCGCTTCGTTCTTTGAAATCCTCCGGGGCCAATGGCCGCCGGATGCATCAGTGCGACTATTTCGGTACGCGCGGCTTTTTCGGCTTGGGTAGCGGCAGGGCGGCGGTGGTCAGGCGCACCAGGCGGGACATCCACTCGGCGTCGTCCCAGCGTTCGCCGTCGATGCGAAAGCTCGGCTTGGCTCCGGGGTAGGCTGGCTGTTCGTCTACCGCGTCGCCGAGATCTGCCCGGCCCTCCGGGGTCGGCTTCAGGTAAAACTGATCGTCGCAGACGAGGGCGACGATTCGGCCATCGCAATAGACGCCATACTCGCCGAACATCTTTCGTGCGGAGACGTCGCCTGCGTCGGCGATCTGCTCGAGCAGGTAGTCCACAGTCCCTTGCTGCGTCGCCATCATCCGCTCTCCCGCTTGCACATCGTGGAAAACTAGAACATAACAGGAACGCCAACAAGTGTCGCGTTTCTGCGCCGGTCGCAAGGAGGAACCCATGCCGCAATCCTACCAGATCGACTACATCGAGTTTCCCTCCGCCGACGGTCCCAATACGCGCCGCTTCCTTGCCGACGCGTTCGGCTGGAGTTTCACCGGCTATGGCCCGGACTACAACGCCATCGACAACGCGGGCATCGACGGGGGCATCGATTCGAGTTCCGGCCGGCCCAGCGCGCCATTGGCGGTGATCCGGACGGCTGATCTCGAGCTGGCCGAGCGCGAGGTCGTTGCCGCCGGCGGCGTAATCACCACACCCGCCTTCGATTTCCCGGGCGGGCGGCGATTCCATTTCCGCGAGCCTGGCGGCGTCGAACTCGCGGTGTGGATCGAGAAGGCGTAGGCTCCCCGTCGATACGAGCGAGGGCCGGCATGACCGATACGAGTGCGACTACCCAGGCGCCGGCGAGCTTCTGCCCCCCGCAGAATCGCATCTTCGTCCTCGTCGCGGCGACTCTCGCCTCGTCCATGGGGTTCATCGATGGCTCGGTGCTGGCGATCGCAACGCCGGCCATCCGGGCCGATCTCGGCGCCAGCCTTGCCGACGCGCAGTGGATCTCCAACGCCTACATGCTGTTCCTCGCCTCGCTGCTGCTGATCGGTGGCGCGGCCGGCGATCGATTCGGGCTGCGGAACGTCTTCGCCATCGGCATCGTGCTGTTCGTCGCCGCCTCGCTGGTTTGCGCGATAGCCCCGAACCCGACCTTTCTCATCTATGCCCGTGCCATTCAGGGAATCGGCGCGGCGCTAATGGTGCCGGGGAGCCTTGCCATCATTGCCAAGGCCTATCCGCGCGAGGAGCGCGGCAAGGCGATCGGCCTGTGGTCGGCCTTCTCGTCGCTGACGACGATTCTCGGCCCGGTGATCGGCGGGTTCGTTCTCACCGCGCTCGGCGACTGGAGCTGGCGGCTGGTGTTCGCGATCAACCTGCCGCTCGGCGGTATCGCGCTCGCCCTGCTGCTGCTCCGGGTGCCGGCCGATCAGCCGGAACCCGGGCGCCGGCTCGACTGGATCGGTGGCATCCTCATCACGGCGGCATTGTTGCTGATCGCGCTTGGCCTCACCGGCAGCGAGGGCAATGCTCCGCTCCTCAGTCACATCCTCATCTATTGCGGTATCGGGCTCGTCGCGCTCCTCGCCTTTCTTTTCTGGGAATCGCGCACGACTGCGCCGATGCTGCCGCTCCACCACTTCAGGCGCGCCGCCTTCTCGGGGGCGCAGGGCCTAACTTTCGCGCTCTACTTCGCGCTCGCCGCCATTTCGTTCTTCCTGCCGATGACCATGATCGGCGGCTGGGGCGTCAGCGCGGCGGAAGCCTCGATCGTCTTCCTGCCGCTCGGCATCCTCTTGACGCTGCTCTCGTCCTATGCGGGAAAACTCGCCGACCGGGTCGGTCCGGGGCCGATGATCGCTGTCGGCGCGCTGATCGTTGCCATCGCCTTCGCCCTGCTCGGGCTGCTGGCGCCGCTGCAGAGCGTCTGGCTCGGCGTGCTGCCCGCGACGATTCTCATGGGTCTCGGAATGAGCGCGGTGGTCTCGCCGCTCTCGACTGCGGTGATGACCTCGGTCGAGGATCGCGACACCGGCCTTGCGTCGGGCGTCAACAATGCCGTCGCGAGGGTCGCGGGGCTGCTCGCCGTCGCCCTGATGGGCGGCGTCGCGGCCTTCGTCTTCGAGCGGGCGCTGGGGGGATTCGCCGAACTGCCGCTGTTCTTCGGCATGAAGCCCGATGCGGCGATAGAGCCTAATGCCGAAGCGGCGCGACTCGCCGGCAACAACGCGGCCTTCGCGGCCATCGCCTACGCCAACGCGGCTCTCGCGCTGCTGTCGGCGGTAATTGCCTGGCTCACCCAGGAAAACCGGCTTCGGAAACCCTAGTCGATCGCGGCGACAGTCATCGGCGCGGCGTCGCGATGCATCAGGTCGCGGACCTGGGCGATGGTCTGCTCGAAGCTGCTCTCGTACTGGGCCTGGAGCGACTTGTCGCGCGGCAGCTTGACGCTCAGGGGATCCACGAAGCGGCCGTTGACCTTGATCTCGAAGTGCAGGTGGTTGCCGGTGGAGTTACCGGTCGAGCCGACATAGCCGATGATCTGGCCCTGCTTGACGCGGACGCCGGGCTTCATGCCATCGGCGATCTTGTTCATGTGGCCATACGCAGTCTCGAAGCCGTTGACGTGCTGCATCTGGACGTAACGGCCATAGCCCGAGACCCACTGGGCCTTCTCGATCACGCCATCGCCGGCGGCGTAGATCGGGGTATTGCGCGGCGCGGCGAGGTCGACGCCGGTATGCTGGCGGCGCGACTTGAAGATCGGGTGGACGCGGGAGCCGAAACGGCTGGCAAGGCGCCCGCCGCCCTGCAGGGGTCGGCGGGTCAGGAAGCGCTTCCCGGTCTCGCCGGACGGGTCGTAGTAATCGACCGTGCCGTCATCGGTGCGGAAGCGGAACAGTTCGCGTGTCGTCGTACCGAGCTTCAGGCCGACATAGAGCAGCTCCTGGTGCCCGTCGGCATCCTTCTGCGTCTCGAGAATCTCGATCGAGTCGCCGGCGGTGATGCGCTTGGTGAGGTCGATGTCGTAGGCGAACATCGCAACGATACGCGAGGTTACGGCATCGTCGATGTCGTGCTTGCGCGCCGTCTCCCAGATCGACCGATAGACCGAGGGCAGGTTGTTGACGTTGATTTCCTCGGTGTCCTCGGCCGGGAACTCGATCACCGGCGGCTCGCTGCCGAGCACGTAATTGCCGCGATCGGTCAGCGCCGCAGTCGCGGCATGGCGCATAGCGCCGGAGGTCTGGTCGGGAATGTAGACGCTGAGGCGGTGGGGAATCAGGCGCGGCTCGTTGCGGGCCGGGCCCATCAGGATGCGCAGCTTGGCGCCGGAGGGGACATTGTCGGGCTTCAACACGTTGCGGAGCGAGGCCGCCATCATGTCGTAGGTCTGGCCGTCGAAGCCGTTCTTCAGCAGCGCTTCCTTGAACGGGCCGGTCACGGTGATGACTCGCTCCGAGCGACCGAGTCCGGCATCCTCTGCCGTCTTGGTCTTGGGCAGCACGGTCACGTTCTCGGCGACGCCGGAAAGTCCGCCATCGGTGACGACGCCGAGGTCGCGTACGCCGGTATCGGCCGGAGCATAGGCGAGCAGCGTATCGCCACCACCGTCGGAGGCGCCATCGCCGAACACCGTCTCGACGCTCTGGCGGGCAAAGTCGGAGGCGCCCTTGTCGGTGATGGCGGGCGCCGGCACGAAGCTCGCGGGGAGGACGGAGGTGCGGATCTGCACCTCGCCCTCGACCTCGGCACCATAAATCTCGGGATTGGCCACTTCATCGGCGTCGGTGACGACGACCGGCTGGCTCGCATCGATCATGGCGACGGGATCGTAATCCGGAATGTCGCCCGAAAGCGTCGTGGCCGAAGTGGCGAGTGTCGCGCGGACGCGCACAAAGGGTTGCTTGCGGATGAGGGCGCGGCCATCGACCGTCTCGCGGATCGAGGCCTCGACGATCTCGAGCTCGGACTTGGTCTTTGCCACGGGGCGCACGCGGTCGCCCTTGACGTTCGACTCCACCGCGGCGTCGTCGGCCGGACGGGTGATGAGCTGCAGCGCCTCATAGGCGGTCGAGAAGGTGTCCTGGCCTTCGAAGGAGACATAGAGCGCTGCGCCCATCAGCAGCACCGAGGTCAGACCGGTCATCACGGTGCCGGTGAGCCAGGCAAAGCTGAGCTCGCGGCCGTGCGGAATTTCGCCGTCGGTGGATTGGACGGTCAGCGCGGGACCGTCTTCGAAGCCGCTCGCCTTCAACAGGGCGGCGGTACGACTGCGCTGTGCTGGGTTCAACCGGTGTCTGCCTAAGCCCTTGCCCTCGGCCAGCAGAAGTACCCGCGCTCACGCGCGAGTCAACTCACCAGCCCCGATCCCTGCTTGGTGCGAGCACAATACGGCGAAACTAGGCCACCTGAAGCGAGGTGCACCGGAGAGCTCGTGCGGCTCTGGGAAGGGCAGCGAGCGTATATGTGCTGCCCGAAACCGGGGATCAGTCCGCCATCCGGAGGCGATCGGGACGCCGATTCCAGTTTTCCACAGGCTCCAGGATACAGGCACAGCCCTTGAATGCTGGTTCTTCAGTGCCCAGATGACAGTTCCCTCGCGCGCGTGCTATATACGCTACCCAGCGATGGGACGGCGGCACGGCGCGGCTCGGGCTAAAAATGTCAGATTCGTCATTTTGGCTGTTGACGCCCAAAAGGGTCGCCCCTATAACCCGCCTCACCGCTGAGGACTGCGGCGCCGCAAGACGCCAACGACTGAAGCAAGCCTCTGAAAAAGCTTAGAAATTTGCGATTTCAGGTTTTCAAAATTCGGTTCTTCTGAAGTTTGAAAATAGGGGTTGACAGGCAGAAATGCCCGACTATAACCCCGGCCTACACCGCAGACGACGGCGGCACCGCAAGGCGCCAAAGACTGAAGCGAAGGTCCTGAAAAAGCTGACGAAATTGCTCTTTCAGGTTTTCAAAATTCGGACCTTCCGAAAGTTGAAAATAGGGTGTTGACAGACTGAAACGTCTCGAATACAACCCGCCGCGTTGACGACGCCGAGCACTTGCTGCTCCCACTGTTCAACGTTCACTGAACGGGCAGGTCTGCTGCCGGGCAACCGGAAGAAAGACTACTGTCCGCGAAATTCGGAAGCTCAGCTTCCACTGACGCCGCCGGCTAGCGCCGCAAACGGGGTCCGCTCTTTGACATTGTGAAGATTGGAAGAAAGAGAAACGTGGACGGCGAGGTTCTTGCGGTCCGGTCGAAAGACTGGGCAACACGACAAGATCGACGGTACGTTTCTTAAGAGGTACATACCATTGCCGATGAACTTCGGTTCGTTGGTTAGGTGTGTGTCCTCGTCAATTGCGCCGCAAGGCGCAACGCAAAACGTGCAAATGTCGAGCGATAAGTCAGATATCAAACTTGAGAGTTTGATCCTGGCTCAGAACGAACGCTGGCGGCAGGCTTAACACATGCAAGTCGAACGCCCCGCAAGGGGAGTGGCAGACGGGTGAGTAACGCGTGGGAATCTACCCAACTCTACGGAATAACTCAGGGAAACTTGTGCTAATACCGTATACGCCCTTCGGGGGAAAGATTTATCGGAGTTGGATGAGCCCGCGTTGGATTAGCTAGTTGGTGGGGTAAAGGCCTACCAAGGCGACGATCCATAGCTGGTCTGAGAGGATGATCAGCCACATTGGGACTGAGACACGGCCCAAACTCCTACGGGAGGCA
>JAEWLC010000017.1 GCA_023393475.1 Pseudomonadota bacterium | reverse complement strand
CATCACGACGACGCGGTCGACCGTCTCGGCGATCACGCCGAGATCGTGGGTGATCATGATCAGCGCCATGCCCATCTCGGCCTGCAGGCCCTTGATGAGCTGCAGGATCTGCGCCTGGATGGTGACGTCGAGCGCCGTGGTGGGCTCGTCGGCGATCAGCACCTTGGGCTGGCAGGAGAGCCCCATGGCGATCATGGCGCGCTGCAGCATGCCGCCCGAGAGCTGGTGCGGATAGTAGCCGAGCACGTCCCTGGCGTTCTTGATCTCGACCTTGAGCAGCAGCTGCTCGGCCTCGGCCAGCGCCGCGGCCTTGGAAAGCTTGCGATGGGTGATGATGGTCTCGGCCATCTGGTGGCCGATGGTGAAGACCGGGTCGAACGCCGTCGCCGGATCCTGGAAGATCATCGCCGCCGCGCTGCCGCGGATCGACGCCATCTGCCGGTTCTTCGCCTTGAGCACGTCGACGCCGTTGAGCACCAGCTTGTCCGCCTTGACGGTCGCGGTGCTGGCGAGGAGCCGCATCAGCGCGAGGCAGGTCACCGACTTGCCCGAGCCGGACTCACCGACGATGCCGAGGCTTTCGCCATCCTTGAGGCTGAGGTCGACGCCGCGCACGGCTTCCACTTCGCCACCATGCTGGCGGAAGCTGACCTGCAGTCCCTTGATCTCTACCAAACTCATGCGTTGTCCTGGGCGGGGCGCCCCCGGCCCGGGCCGGAAGCACTGGTCCAAAGGTTCTGGTCGGGTGACGTGGATGGCCCGACCTCCGCCTCGGCGGCGGCATGGAAGCGGGAGGCTCCCCGGCACGGGGCCGGGGAGCCCGAGACATCGACTACTGCTTCACGCTGATGTGCGAGTAGATGAAGTTACCGATACGACCGAGCGGCGTGAACCCGCGCGAGTTGGGCGACACGCCCGGACCCGTGATGGTGTCGCTCACGGCGGCCGTGGTGATCGGATGCACCAGCGGCACGATCAGGCCCTGGTCGATCATCACCTGCTCGGCCTGCGCATAGAGATCGAGACGCTTTTCGGGATCGCTCTCGCTGTCGGCCTGGGCCACCAGCGCGTCATATTCGGGCACGTGATAGTTGTGGCGCCCGCCATTGTAGAAAATGCCGTAGAAGTTCGACGGGTCGAGGTAGTCGTACTCGTAGGGCGCCAGATAGATGTTGTTCTTGCGGGCGAGCATGCCCTCCATCCAGTCCTTCCCCGGCATCACCTTGATGTTCATGGTGATCCCGAGGATGTCCTTGAACTGCGCCTGCAGGTACTGCGCCATCGGGGGCAGGATGGCGCCGTTATAGCCGCCTTCCTCGCGGAACCAGATCTCGATGGTCGGGAAGCCTTCGCCGTTCGGGTAGCCGGCCTTGGCCATCAGGTCCTTGGCCTTCTGCGGGTCGAACACGGCCTCGGCCGCGATCTTGTCCGAGTATCCGGGATAGCCGGGCGCCAGGATCGAGTGGGCCGGAATGGCGATGTCCTTGAGCACCGTCGAGGTCAGCTCGTCGCGATTGACCGCATAGTAGAAGGCGCGGCGCACGTCGACATTGTCGAACGGCGGCTTCTCGAGGTCGAACGCGATATACGAGGTGGCGAACACCGCCTCGCTGCGGATCGAGTCGGGGAAGCGCTGCTTCACCACCGGAATCTGGCCGGCATTGAGGTTGGTGAAGGCGAGGTCGCCGGCGAGGAAGGCGGGCATGCCGACTTCGGGGAGGCCTACCGACGGATCGATGGTCAGTTCATCGACCTGCGCCACCCACGGGCCGTTGTAGTCCGGGTTCTTGGTGAGGACGACCGAGTTGTTCGACTTCTCCCAGCTCTTGAGCAGGAAGGGGCCGGACGAGACGACGTTGGCGACGTTGGTCGCCCAGTCGTCGCCGAACTTGTCGAACTGGTGCTTGGGCACCGGGTACCACAGCGAGACCACGCCCGGCAGGTAGGGCTTGGGTGCATTCGTGGTTACGGTGATGGTCTTGTCGTCGGGAGCGCCGAGGCCGAGAGTCGAGACGTCGGCCTTGCCGGCCGTCACGTCGTCCCAGCCCTTGATGCCGCCGGCAAAGCTCCAGTACCAGGCGAAATCGTAGCCCGACGTGGCGGCATGCTGCAGCGCGAACACGTAGTCGTTGGCGGTCACGGGCTCGCCGTCGGACCACTTCATCCCGTCACGCAGGTGGAAGGTCCAGGTGAGGCCATCCTCCGACTGCTCCCAGCTCGTCGCGGCGAGCGGGGTGAGCTGGTACTCGTTGTCGAAGCTGGTCAGCGGCTCCTGCAGGAGCTCGGCGCCCGAGGCGCGCGCATAGACCGTCTTCATGTAGTCCATATAGGTACCGGTGGTCGAACCGCCCGGCACCGTAAGCTTTGTCTCCGCCAGCGCCGGAGCTGCGGTCAGACCCGCAGCCAGCGCAACGGCGCCGACAATTTTCAGCAACGCGTTCATGAAGCTCCCTCCTTGATACAGAGCCCTGTTGTTGACGTCCCCCGTGGGCGCCCGGCCGCACG
>JAEWLC010000057.1 GCA_023393475.1 Pseudomonadota bacterium | reverse complement strand
GCCCATGTGCGGGTCGTTGGCGATCTTGAAGGCCAGCATCGAGAGCGGCTCGTTGTCGTCGGCATGACGCTCGATTTCGCCGTCGGTCTTGACGTCGATACCCTTGATCGCGGGAATGTCGGTCGGGGCCGGCAGGAAGTCGATGACGCCGTCAAGCAGGGGCTGCACGCCCTTGTTCTTGAATGAGGAACCACAGAAGACCGGGTAGAGCTTGACGTCACAGGTGCCCTTGCGGATCAGCTGACGCAGAGTTTCCTTCGAGGGCATCTCGCCGTTGAGGTACGCCTCGGTAGCCGCGTCGTCCATTTCGACGGCGGTTTCGACCAGCTTCTCACGGTATTCCGCGGCACGAGCCTTCAGATCTTCCGGGATTTCCACGACGTCCCACTGGGCGCCGAGCTCTTCGTTGCGCCAGACGAGCGCATTCATCTCGATCAGGTCGACGACGCCCTTGA
This sequence comes from Pseudomonadota bacterium, assembly GCA_023393475.1. Taxonomy (GTDB): domain Bacteria; phylum Pseudomonadota; class Alphaproteobacteria; order Rhizobiales; family Devosiaceae; genus Devosia_A. The sequence goes on along the minus strand of JAEWLC010000057.1, from coordinate 2,173 downwards.
AATCGCTCTCGGAGCCGATCGGCAGCTGCATCACCACTGGCTTGATGCCGAGGCGCTTGTCGAGGGTGTCGAGGCAGAAATAGAAGTCGGCGCCGGTCTTATCCATCTTGTTGACGAAGATCAGACGCGGGACGTTGTACTTGTCGGCCTGGCGCCAGACGGTTTCCGTCTGGGGCTCGACGCCCTGGTTGCCGTCGAGCAGCGCGATGGCGCCGTCAAGCACGCGAAGCGAACGCTCGACTTCGATGGTGAAGTCGACGTGGCCGGGGGTGTCGATGATGTTGAAGCGGTACTGCGAGCCGTCGCGGCCCTTCCAGAACGTCGTCGTCGCGGCGGACGTGATGGTGATGCCGCGCTCCCGCTCCTGCTCCATCCAGTCCATGGTCGCGGCGCCGTCATGGACTTCGCCGATCTTGTGGGACTTGCCGGTGTAGTAGAGGATACGCTCGGTGGTCGTGGTTTTGCCGGCATCGATGTGGGCCATGATGCCGAAGTTGCGGTAGCGGTTAATCGGGTATTCGCGTGCCATTATGTGCTCCCGTTACCAGCGGTAGTGCGAGAAGGCACGGTTGGCGTCAGCCATACGGTGCGTGTCTTCGCGTTTCTTGACGGCCTGGCCGCGACCATTGAGGGCGTCCATGAGCTCGCCGGAGAGACGCTCGCGCATGGTGTGCTCACCACGCTTGCGGGCAGACTCGATGAGCCAGCGGATGGCGAGAGCCTGCTGACGGTCAGTGCGGACTTCGACCGGCACCTGGTAGGTGGCACCACCGACGCGGCGCGAACGCACTTCGACGGCGGGACGGATGTTGTCGAGCGCGGTGTGGAAGACCTGGATCGGATCCTGCTTGGTCTTGGCCTGTACGATGTCGAATGCGCCGTAGACGATGCTTTCGGCAGCCGACTTCTTGCCATCGTTCATGAGCGAATTCATGAACTTGGTGACAACGAGATCGCCAAACTTGGCGTCTGGATTGACTTCACGCTTCTCGGCGCGGTGACGACGGGACATGTGATGCTCTCCTTACTTCGGCCGCTTCGCGCCGTACTTGGAACGGCGCTGCTTGCGATCCTTCACCGACTGGGTGTCGAGGACGCCGCGCAGCACGTGGTAACGCACACCCGGCAGGTCGCGCACACGGCCACCGCGGATGAGCACAACCGAGTGCTCCTGCAGGTTGTGGCCTTCGCCGGGGATATAAGAAATGACTTCGCGCGACGTGGTCAGACGGACCTTGGCCACCTTGCGCAGCGCCGAGTTCGGCTTCTTGGGGGTCGTCGTGTAGACGCGGGAGCAAACGCCGCGCTTCTGCGGGTTGGCTTCCATCGCCGGAACCTTGTTCCGCTTGGGTTTGGATACCCGTGGCTTGCGGATCAACTGGTTAATGGTCGGCATTGCGCTCTTTCCATCCGTCCGAATTTCGTTCTTCGCGAAAGATGCAGCAAACCAAAACGGCGCCCGCCAAACCCGAAACGGGCCAGCGGCGCCTTTGAATGCAGCGGACCACCAACCGTTCAGTTGGCGTTCATGCGCACAAAGATTTGCTACGTCTTCTTGCCTTTAGCAGTGTGTTTGAGCGTCCTGGATGCCCGCGCTAGGTGGCAGATACCCGTGTGAAACTCACGACCGACCGTTAAGGTGGCGCCTCTTTACGGCCCTTGAGTCCCCCCGTCAAGGATTCTTTGTTCAGAAAACGGGCCCCGAGGGGCCGATTCCGGGCCGTTGGCGGCAATGGGTGCCAAAGGGGCGGTTCAGCAGGGCACCCCTACCCCGATCGCATGGCTCCCTGCCAGTTGAATCAGCGCGTTGCTCTGCCGGGCCAAAGCTGTGTAGCATCGGCCCGAGCGTGGGGTGATGCCGGCGGCCAGCAGTGCCACCCGGCCTTGTTTTTTGAGGGAGGGCCCAAAGATGGGTCTCAGAGTGATCCCGGCGGCAATCGTGCTGCTGTGCGGAGGGGTGGCAATGGCGTCGGCGCAGCAGGTAGTGATCGACGGCAGCAATGCCGACGAGATCCTCAATATCGCGCGCGGCTACGGGTCGGCGGTGCTGGCCAGCCAGGAGAACGGCGATCCGCGGATCGACGGCAAGATCGACGGGGTCCAGTACTACGTCATCTTCCGCAACTGCACCGACAACACGGAATGCGAAGACCTCAACTTCTATGCCGGGTTC
>JAEWLC010000088.1 GCA_023393475.1 Pseudomonadota bacterium | reverse complement strand
GTATGAGCTACAAGAAATTCACAGTGATGATGATTATCTCTTTCATCATTATGTATGTCGTAATGTTCTTAAATGTCGACAGCATTGAACATTATCACACAAGTACGACAAGGATTTATATGGCAATTTTGATGATTGCTCCTATGGCAATAGTCATGATGACCATGATGGGAAAAATGTACCCAAACAAAAGGACAAATACAGGAATTATCATTACAGCAATCATTGTTTTTATTGTGACACTTGCCGCACTACGGACGCAAACGCCTATCAGTGATGTACAATATATGAAAGCAATGATACCTCATCACTCATCCGCAATCTTGACGAGTAAGCATGCTAATATTAAAGACCCAGAAGTAAGAAAATTGGCAGACAGCATTATTGCTGCGCAAGTTCGAGAAATTCAACAGATGGAAACTATACTGAACCGGATGAAATAAGATAATTCCGACAGAATATTAAGTTTGCATTACGCGACAAAATAGGGTATGCTGCTAACATTGCATTGGCAATATGGCGGGTGACGACTATATTCTCAGCTTTTTATTCATTAATCGGCTTCGGTTTCGTCAGACGAATAATGCCGAGCAACAGAATAAACAATGAGCTTTTGTATCTTTAATCAGCAGCGGCACCGGGCAGACAGAACTCAGAATACCGCCACATCGCCAATGCTTCAACGTTGAACCAACATCGCCTGTTCGGCGATGAGTTTTAGAGAGTTTGTAACTTGTAGTGTTCTTTCACTTTTAAAACTACAAGGTCATGGAAAAAAAAATCGCTAAGCCCGCAAGCCATTGCGGCACTTGAAAAAACCAGCCACTATCTTACGGTTGGTCATTACAGTCCACTTACTATTCGTAATTATTTAAGTCAGCTACGTTATCTTTTTGTTTATTACCCCGATGTAGATCCGGTGGATATTACCGAGGACATGTTCATGGAGTATCTGGTTTACCTGGCTAAGACACTTTGTTGCAGCAGGGTAAAATGCAGAATGGCGGCACAGAGCATTTCTTTTTTTTGCCGCTATGTCATCAGGCGTCCTTACGTCATTCCTTCTCTTATTTATCCAAGGAAGACAAGCAACCTTCCACCTGTCATGTCGCAGGAGGAGATAAGATCTTTAATACAGAGCGTGCAGAACCTAAAGCATCGTACTATTTTGATCATGCTTTATAGTACCGGGATGCGCCTCAGTGAGATCGTCAACTGCAGGATCACTGACATTGACTCCAAAGCCATGCGCATTAAAATTGTGCAAGGCAAAGGTGCAAAGGACAGGTTTACGATTTTGAGTGAACAAGTACTTATGGAGCTGAGGGCTTACTACATCATTTACAAGCCAACAGAATATTTATTTAATGGCCGGCCCGGCAAACGATACAGTGTGCGCAGTGTACAACACCTTTTGCAGAAAGCTTTGGTACAGGTAGGGCTTGGAAGTAAAAATTATTCCATCCACACGATCCGGCACAGCTTTGCCACACATCTTGTAGATAATGGAACAGATCTGCATACGGTAAAGGAACTGCTTGGCCACACCAGTTTACAGACCACGATGCGGTACATGCACCTGAGTTCAAAGCGGATCTCGAGGATCATTAATCCCTACGATGCGCTGAGCCGGGAAGATGAAAGTCACCTCAGTAAAAAAATCAAAACTGATGTGCCATGTCGTCTTACTTAGCACCGCGGGCAACGCTTCAGCAGTTGCTGCAAAGGCACACCACAGCAGATATTAATAATGCACATGTACAAAAGGTATTGCAGCGAATAAGAAGCTGCCGCACAGCAGCTCTGGGTTATCATCTGTACCGGTGCAGTGATGAACAGTGCGGCCATACTCAATACCAGTATCACAGTTGCAGGGACCGGCATTGTCCCAACTGTGGTGCTGTAAAGAAGCAGCAGTGGATAGAGGCACGCACCCGTGAGCTGCTACCGGTAAAGTACTATCATGTGGTGTTCACCGTGCCACACGAACTCAACTGCGTAATGTTGGGTCACCGCAAGGTTTTATTTAAACTTTTATTTGATGCTTCTGCAAGTACGCTGCTTACTTTTTCTCAGGACGATAAATATCTTGGAGCCACTACGGGCATCATAAGTGTATTACATACCTGGGGGCAACAGTTAAGCTTTCATCCGCACATCCACTGCATTGTAAGTGGTGGAGGCATTACAGGGGCTGGCAAATGGAAAGAAGCAAAAAGGAATGACTGGAGATTTTTGTTTCCTGTGAAGGCTATGAGCATGGTTTACAAAACAAAGTTTTTGCAGGCTTTGCAGCGAATGGTTGCCTGTGGTGAAGTGCGTTTAAAGAATGCGTCAACCAGCCAGGCGTTTTTTAATCTGCTGTATCAAAAAGAATGGGTGGTGTATTCCAAGGCGCCTTTTGGCGGCCCTGCTACTGTCATTGAATACTTGGGCAGGTACACGCATAAGGTAGCCATCAGCAATCACAGGATATGCAGTATTAAGGGTGAAGAAGGGAGCGTAACGTTTGGTTATAAAGACTATAAGGATGGCGGTAAACAAAAGCAAATGACACTTGCCGGAGAAGAATTTATCCGACGTTTTTCGCAGCACATATTGCCTGCAAGGTTTACTAAAATAAGGACGTATGGGTACCTGGCCAACCGGGGCCGGCACAAGCGCATTAATGAAGTGCTTCAAACAATGAAGC
>JAEWLC010000048.1 GCA_023393475.1 Pseudomonadota bacterium | reverse complement strand
TAGCGGCTCATCCGGCGAACCGGATCATGCCGCGCGTGCTTTGGGCCTGGACCAGCCCGACGGCCGACCCACCCAACCTCCACCGCACCAACCACTCGTCATGATCTCGCTTCGGTGCAGCGGACGGGGGAAGAATCGCATGGGTCTGCGGTGAGGGGGATTAGTTTGTTAGGCCGGGGTTTGTGGCTCCCCCTCATCCGCCCTTCGGGCACCTTCTCCCACGAGGGGAGAAGGCTACCCCGCCGACACCTCCTAGCTACGCCAGGCGGCAAAGCCGCCGAGCTTTGCTTGCCCTCCCCGTCTAGTGGGAGGTGGGTGCCTGGGGATGGATCGTGCCCTACACTTGCTGGTCATCCCTGCGCAGGCAGGGATCCATCTCTCGGCTGGCGCCTGTGGATGAACCCTACACCTTGATCGCCAGCGTCACAGCGCCGGCGGCGATGAGGGTGACGCCGATCCAGCCCTTGAGATCGAGGTGTTCGCCCAGGAACAGCACGCCGAAGATCGCGACGAGCACGACGCTGAGCTTGTCGACCGGGGCGACCTGGGAGGCCTGGCCGAGCTTGAGGGCGCGGAAGTAGGCGAGCCAGGAGGCTCCGGTGGCGAGGCCGGAGAGGACGAGGAACAGCCAGGTCTTGCCCGAAATGGTCTCGAGCGGCTGGGCCTTGCCCATCGCGAGGACGATGCCGGCGAGAACGACAACAATCACCACGGTTCGGATCAGCGTGGCGAAATCGCTGTCGATATTGGCGATGCCCACCTTGGCAAAAATTGCAGTCAGCGCTGCGAACACGGCCGACAACAGCGCCCAGAATACCCAGTTGTCGAGCAGTGAACCCATCATGCAGCTTTCAGCCCGTAGACCCGCTCGGCATTGCGGAAGAACAGCTTCTCCTGTTCGTCCTGGCTGGCGCCGGCGACGATGGCGCGGCTGGCGTTGACCCAGCGGGTGAGGTCGGCGAAGAGCGTGACTACCGGGTGGTCGCTGCCCCACACGACGCGGTCCCAGCCGAAGGTTTCGATGACGAACTCGACATAGGGGCGGACCTCGTCGAGGGTCCAGTCGGGCGCGACGTTGGCGAGAATGCCCGAGACCTTGCAGACCACGTTCGGCAGTTCGGCGATCCGCTCCATGCGGGTTGTCCAGCTTTCCCATTCTCGCTCGGCGATCTTGGGGTTGCCGCAGTGATCGAGAATGAACTGGGTATCGGGACAGGCTTCGATCAGCGGTGGCGCCAGCATCAGCTCATGCGACTTGGCGCAGATATCGAAGGTCATGTCGTAGCGCCGCAGCAGGCGGATGTTGTCGATGAAGGCCGGAGCCTGGCTCATCTCGGCCGGCTGGCCCTGGATGAGCCGCCGAATTCCCTTCACCCGGCCGAGGGCTTGCATCTTTTCGAGATGCTGCTCGAACCCCGCGGCTTCCGGACGGCCACTGGCAATGGCGCCGACGATGCGATCGAGCCCCAGCACGAACTCGGATTCGGCTGCGATCTGGGGCTCGGCGACATCCACTTCCATGTGGAGGGCCGACTCGACGCCCAGCGGCAAGGCTTCGGCCCAGTAGCTCTCGACCAACCAGGGGCGATTGATCTCGGGTGCCCCGGCCAGCCACGGGTAGGAGAACCGATCCGGATAGACCAGGTGCAGGTGGGTATCGAGAATACGCATGAAATCAGCCACTTGAAGGAGAATGCGGCTGACATGTTAGCCGTACCGTGCGGCTGGCGCGATAGCCATTCCGATTGATGCCAAACAGCTACCACTTTGGGGGCAGTTGGCCGACGCTCCTTGCCAATGGTATCGAATTGGTATTAATCCAGCCGGGGAAAGACCGGTGCCATGTCCAACACGCTCTTCGGTTCCGAAGCCATCATCCTGCCGCAAGGCGGTCCGCTCTACCTGCAGCTGAAGCGCTGGATAGAGAACGCCGTCGCCCGTGGTGCGGTGAAGCCCGGCGATGCGCTGCCGTCGGAGCGCGACCTGGCCGCGAAAGTCGATGTTTCGCGGGTCACCGTGCGCAAGGCCGTGCAGCAGCTGGTACGCGACGGAGTGCTGGTGCAGCGGCATGGGTCGGGCACCTACGTTGCGACGCAGCAGAATCGGGTCGAGCAGTCGCTGAGCCAGCTGACCTCGTTCACCGAGGACATGGCGCGCCGCGGCATGTCGGTTCGCGCCATCTGGCTCGATCGCGGGGTCTATGTACCGTCCCCTGAGGAGACGATGATTCTGGGATTGTCGCCTGGCGAGCGCGTGGCTCGGATCCAGCGCCTGCGCCTGACCGGCGACGCGCCGCTCGCCATCGAGCGCGCCACGCTGTCCTCGGCGACGTTGCCGGACCCCGAGTCGATCGACTCGTCGCTTTACGAGCATCTCGAGAAGACCGGCAACCGCCCGGTCCGCGCCATCCAGCGCATCCGCGCCGCCAATCTGGGCGAGGATGACGCCAGCCTGTTGCAGATCCCCGCAGGGGCCGCCGCCCTGCATGTCGAGCGCATCGCCTACCTGCCATCCGGCAAGGTCGTCGAGCTGACGCGCTCGGTCTATCGCGGGGATACCTATGATTTCGTCGCTGAACTGAGAGTTGGAGCCTGACCGTGAGTGATCCCAAGACCAATGCCAGCCACATGCGCCAGGAGGTCGAGGAGACCCCCGCCGCGATCGCCCGGCTGCTCGCCGAGGGCCGCGAGGATTTCGTGCGCGGCGGCAAGGCGCTGCGCGAGCGCGACCCGACGGCCATCGTCACCATTGCGCGCGGCTCTTCTGACCATGCCTCGTCGTTCCTGAAATACGCGATCGAACTGCTGGCCGGCGTACCGGTGGCGTCTGTCGGTCCCTCGATCGTCTCGATCTATGGGCGCGAACTGAAGCTGGCGCGGACCGCCGCGATCGCCACGTCGCAATCGGGCAAGAGCCCGGACATCGTGGCGATGACTCAATCGGCCAAGCGCAACGGCGCGTTGACCTTCGCGCTGACCAATACGCCCGACTCGCCGCTCGCCGCATCGTCCGACTACACGATCGCCCTGCGCTCGGGCGAGGAGAAGTCGGTGGCCGCCACCAAGACCTTCGTCGCCTCGGTGGTCGCGGGACTCGGCCTCGTCGGAAACTGGTTGGAAGACAAGGCCTTGCTGGCGGCACTGGAATCACTTCCGCAAGTGCTTGAAGAAGCGGTTCATTGCGATTGGTCGCCGCTGCTCGGCGCGCTGGACAAGCATCAGTCGCTCTATGTGCTGGGTCGCGGCCCGGCTCTGGCCATTGCCAGCGAAGCGGCGCTGAAGTTCAAGGAAACCTGCGGCATTCATGCCGAGGCCTATAGCGCCGCCGAGGTCATCCACGGCCCGGCGCGCATCGTCGAGCATCACTTCCCGGTGCTGGCGCTGGCGGCGCGCGACGCGGCCGAGGCCTCGGTGGCCGAGGTTGCCGAACGGCTGGCCGGGCAGGGCGCCCGGGTGTTCATCACCTCGGTCAATGCAACCAGTGCGGAGCGTCTGCCGTTTGCCGCTTCGGGCCACGCCATCACCGATGCGCTGGCGCTGATCGTCAGCTTCTACGGTTTCGTCGAGGCGCTGAGCCGCCGCCGCGGCTTCGATCCCGACCGGCCGCCGTACCTGAAGAAGGTCACCGAGACGATCTAGGAGCTGGACATGAGCAAGCAAGCAATCACCGGCGCCCGGATATTCGACGGCCAGACCTGGCACGACCGCATGGCGCTGGTCGTCGCCGACGGCAAGATCGAGGGGCTCATCGCCGCCGACTCGCCGACCGACGCCATCCGAGTTCCCGCCGACGGGGCGATGCTCGTTCCCGGCTTCATCGACCTGCAGGTCAATGGCGGCGGGGGCGCGCAGCTGAACGACACGCCGACCGTCGACGCGATCCGCACGATCTGCTCGACCTTCGCCCAGTTCGGCACGACGGCCTGCCTACCGACCATCGTCACCGATACGGTGGACAAGAACGTCGAGGCCATGGCAGCGGGCGCTGCCGCGGCGGAGCAGGGGGTGCCGGGCTTCCTCGGCCTCCACCTCGAGGGGCCGCATCTCGCGGTATCGCGCAAGGGCGCGCACGACCCGAGCCTGATCCGGCCGATGGATGAAGCGGATCTCCAGCGCTTGCTGGAGGCACGCAAGCGGCTCCCGAATCTCCTCATTACCGTTGCGGCGGAAACCGTTGGCCCGGAACAGATTTCCCGGTTGGCGGCGGGCGGCATCACGATCAGCATCGGCCACTCGGACGGCACCTATGCGCAGGTGAAGGCGGCAGTCGAGGCGGGTGCCTCGATGGTGACCCACCTGTTCAACGCGCAGAGCCAGATCGGTAATCGCGAGCCCGGTGTCGTCGGGTCGGCCCTCGACCTGCCGCAGATCTCGGCTGGGCTGATCGCCGATGGCATCCATGTGCACCCGGCTTCGATCGGCATCGCGTTGCGCGCCAAGCGTGGGCCGGGGCAGATCTTCCTCGTGACCGACGCCATGTCGATCACCGGCACGGACTGGACGAGCTTCGAGCTCACCGGCCGGACCGTCTACCGGAAGGATGGTGCCATCCGGCTCGGCGACGGCACGCTGGCCGGCGCGGATCTCACTATGACGGCGGCGATCCGGTACATGCGCGATACCATCGGGGTGCCGCTTGATGAGGTGCTGCGCATGGCGAGCCTCTATCCGGCGATGGCGATCGGCCGGGAAGCGGAGCGCGGCCACCTGCAGCGCGGGGCGCGGGCCGACTTCGTCGTGCTCGACGACGCACTGGATGTGCGCTCGACCTGGATTGGCGGGGAGAAGGTCTACGGCTGACCGGCCCCGCCCAGACACCGCACGGACCAAAGCAAATCGGCCGCCCCTTTCGGAGCGGCCGATCGCATTTTCAGGCCAGTTCGGCTTAGAACGAGTAGTTCACGCCAACCTTGACGGCATGGATGTTCAGGTCCGAGTTGACGGCCAGGTATTCGGCCGGCAGCACGTCGCCGAACTCGACTTCGTCGAGGGTCAGGGCGGTGTAGGTGTACTCGCCCTTGATCGACACGTTCTCGGTCACGGCGAACTCGGCACCGAGGCCGGCAGTCCAGCCAATGGCGCTCAGGTCGGCCGAGCGGTCATCGCCGGCACCGTCGAGGTTGGTGATGTCCAGCGAGCCGCCAGCAAAGGCGACACCGGCGGTGCCGTAGAGCAGGACCTGGTCAACGGCCACACCGGCGCGAGCGCGGATGGTGCTGATCCAGTCGATCTGGGTGCTCGGAACCGACGGGTCGAGGTCGGTCGGGTCAATCGGGTCGCCTTCGCCGGAGATGTCGGTCCACGAGACGTCGGCCTCGACGCCGAGGACGATCGAGTCGAACTGGACGTTCGCACCGGCCTGCAGGCCAAGGGCCCAGCCCGAAGCGTCGAACGAGCCGGTTTCTTCGCCGAGCGAAGCGCCGAGGTCGTCAAAATACTCGCCGGTCCATTCGACGGTACCCGAGGCGAAACCGGCGGAAGCGCCGACATAGACGCCCGACCAGTCGTAGGCAGCAGCCGACACGATCGGAGCAGCGGGCTCTTCGATGATCAGGTCAGCAGCATAGGCGGTGCTGGCCATCGCGATGAGCGAAGCGCCAACGAGGAGAGAACGAGAAAGCAACATTAGTGGCCTCTAGGGTTAAACGAGGCTGCAACCTGTACGGAATCGCTCAATGCGGCAAGAGCGTAGCGAGATAATGTCGAAGATTTGCCTAGATTGCAGGCACGTGATGCCACTTCGCCACACCGAAGTTTACTCATAGACTTCAGTTACGTCGGCACGAGCCATAACTGAATATGAGCAAGGCCGCTCGTTAACGCGAGTTAACCGTTCTCGTATTCCGCAGTAAGCTGTTGGGTTGTTGCTGCAATAGAAATACGTTCTATTGCACTAGATAATGAATATTATCCGCGGCCGATGTAAGGCATGGTTGTCGCCATGACGGTTATGAACTGAACATTGGCTTCGAGCGGCAGTCCTGCCATGTAGAGGATGGCGTCGACTACATGCTGAACATCAAACGTCGGCTCCGGTTCCATAGTACCGTTCGCCTGTAGCGAGCCAGTGGTCATCCGGGCGGTCATGTCGGTTGCTGTATTGCCGATATCGATCTGGCCGCAGGCGATATTGAACGCACGTCCATCGAGCGAGATCGCTTTGGTCAAGCCGGTGATGGCATGCTTGGTCGCCGTATAGGCAGCCGCGCCGGGGCGGGGCACGTAGGCCGAAATCGAACCGTTGTTGATGATGCGGCCACCCTGCGGGGACTGGTCGCGCATGATTCGAAACGCCTCGCGCGCGACGTAGAAGGCGCCGTTGAGGTTCACATCGACCATGTTCTGCCAGGTCGCGATGTCGGTGTCGCCAAAGCTCGCCTGGGAGGCGAACCGGCCGGCGTTGTTGAACAGCAGGTCCACGCGCCCGAGCTTGGACCGCAGGTCGGTGAAGTAGCGATGCACGGCGGCCGGATCGGCCACGTCGCAGGTGCCGCTGTAGGCGGCCTGGCTGAGCTTGGCGGTTTCGGCGAGCTCGCCTTCACGCCGGCCCAGAATCGCCACGCGGTAGCCTGCCTTGCCCAGTCCGATGGCCACGGCGCGGCCGATGCCGGAGGTTGCGCCGGTGATCACAGCGACCTTGCCGTCTGTCATTTTGTCTTTCCCCGCCCTTGTGTGCGCCCATATGGACGAGTAGTTGCGGCATAGACAAGGCAGCCTCTAGGCTAAGTCGTTACGCGCGTTCACCTGCAGGCACCCGATGTCGAAGCCACCTTTTGCGCCGCCGAGGGCACCGTCCGTCGACGACCTGCTGCGAGCAGGCCTGCAGCTGCATCAGGCGGGCAGGGTGGACGAAGCTCGCACCTATTACGAACGCGTGCTGCAGCAGGACGGAAGGCATCCGGCGGCCAACCACCTGCTGGGACTCGTCTTTCTCGCGAGGGGCGATGCGTCGCGCGCGATCGACTTCATCGGCCGGGCGGTCAAGGCGCGGCCGGGCGATGCGCAATATCTCGGCAACCTGGGTGTCGCGCTGAATGCGGCCTCCCGCCACAAGGAGGCGGTTGAGGCATTGGCCCGGGCCGTAAGCATCAACCCGGGCTTTGCCGAGGCCTACTCCAATCTGGGCATGGCCTATCGGGCCCTCATGCGGCTCGACGATGCTGTGGCAGCGTATTCAAGCGCGATCGAGCTCCGGCCGAACGAGCCCGGCTTCCACGCCAACCTGGGAAACACGCTCCGCGACCTGGGTGACGTGCTTGCCGCCGAACAGACCTATCGCCGCGCCCTCGTGTTGCAGCCCGGTCATCCCGGGGCCGCACAGGGCCTTGGCGGGCTGCTCGATGACCGTTGGGCGGCGGCCGAGGGTCTCGAGATCGTCGACCAGGCACTGGCCGGCGCCGCGCGCCATCCCCAGCTTCATGTGAGGCGGGGGCGCCTGCTGCAGAACCTGGGGCGGCTTCAGGAGGCGGTTGCCCAGTACGACAGGGCGATCGAACTGAACCCGAATCTGGGAGAGCCGTACCAGCACCGCGCCAACCTGCTGCTGCGCGACGGAGACGCGCATGACATTCCGGCAATGGAGAGGCTGTTCGCGGATGCCGCCGCTCCACTGGAGGATCGGGTGTTTGCCGGTTTCGGGCTGGGCCAGGCGCTGGCGTGGTCGGGCGATCACCGCGCGTCGGTCGAGGTCTTCCAGAGCGCCAACCGGCTGCACCGGCAGAAGATCGAGTTTTCGCTCGAGCGCGCCACGCAGGAACTCGAGGCCAGCTACGATGAGTCGCTGCAGCCGAGCGCCGTGTCGCACACGAACACATCCGGCGATACGCCGGCTATTTTCATCGTGGGTCTCCCGCGGGCGGGAAAGAGTACGGTCGAGGCCATTCTCGCCCGCCATCCGGACACGGCGCCAATGGGTGAGTTGCCGATCTTCGGCCGCCTGTTCGCCCGCTACGCCAGGAAGGCCGCGCCCGACCTGCGGCCCGAGGAGCAGCCCGAGCTGATGCGACAACTAGGTCAGGACTACCTGGACGAAGCGCGCCGCCTCTCCGGTAGCAGCAAGACCATCATTGACACGCTGCCGTCGAACTATCGCCTCATAGCGGCCATTTCCAACGCCCTGCCTGCCGCTCGCATTATCTGGTGCGAGCGCGCGCCGACGGAACACTGCATCGGGATATTCGAGAAGTATCTCGTCGGGCGCGGTCATGAGTATGCCTTCGATCTCGACGAGCTGGTTCCGTACCATGCCGCCTACCGGCAACTGCTGAAGCGCTGGCAGGCACGGGCGCTGCCGGCGCTTCGCGTGATGGATGTGGCTCGGCTCCGGCAGGATCGCCTCGCTGAAACGCGCGAGTTGCTCACATTCTGTGGGCTTTCGTGGAACGACGCGTGCCTGGCTGACGTCGAGTCCGAGCCGTTGCTGACGGACTGGACGGCCGAGACACGGGCAGCCAATCGTGCCGAGCATCTGGCGGCCTGGTGCAGCGCGCGGCCCGATGTCTTCCCGATCGAGGCCGGTAAAGGCCCCTCAGGCGGGCCGGCGCTAACGCGTTAGTCACAGGTGTTAAGGGGGCGTTTCCAAACCTGTGCTGAATCTGCAACAGGAAGTTTGCAACCACCTTGGCCTCGCCCCAATTCGGCCATTCTGCGATTGCGCCTCCCGACTTCATGCGTAGAGTGGCTAATGCGAATCCATGCATGGGATCGTTTGTCGGTCGCAAACGCGACGACAACACACACAAGAGTGTGGTCGCGTTTCGACAAACCGCCGGGCAACTGGCAAAAACGAATGACTGACTTTGGAGGTCAATAATGAAAATCAGGAGCCTTCTTCTGGGTTCTGTGGCGGCAGCCGGTCTCTCGACTGGTGCGTTCGCGGCCGATCTCGGCGTTCTCACCTCGCTCGACGTTTGCGACGCGCTTGGCCTGTCGGGTCTGACGATCTCGTCGGACACGAACTGCCTGCAGATCACCGGTGAAGTGAAGTACAACTTCAACTGGGGTGACTACAACGCCGAAGACATGGACATCGAGACCCCGGCTGACGGTGGTCTGTCCTGGATTGGCGGCGACGGCGTCCCCGACTGGTCGTCGAAGTTCGATGCCTACATCAAGTTCGTTGCGACCGCCGACTCCGACTTCGGTCCGGCCAAGGCCGTCCTGAAGCTCCGCGAGAAGGACTACAAGATCGTCACCGGCTATATGTCGAGCGACACCGTGTGGTTCTCGACCTCCGTTGGCTCGGATAGCGGTGGTCTCTACCTCGACGAAGCCTACGTTTCGATCGGCGACTCGACCGTCATCATGGCGGGCAAGAAGGGCTCGATCATGAACAAGGGCGACGACGAGCCCCTGAACTGGCTCGGCCTCTTCAACTCGGAAGACGTTGATAAGGGCGTGTCGTGGGGTCCGTATGTCGAGCTTCCCGATGGCGGCCATGTCATCCAGGTCACTTCTGACCTCGGCAACGGCCTGTCGATCAGCGCCGGCCTCGAGAACCTCGATGGTTCGACCGTTTACGAGTCGGGCGACGACATCCCGGGCACCGCTGTTGGCGTGATCGCCTACGCCGGTGAAGGCATCTCGGCTCACATCACTGCTGCCGCTGGCGGCGTGCTTGATGGCCAGGGCATCCAGAACTGGGGCGTCCACGCTGGCTTCGCCGGTACGTTCGACAACTTCAAGGTCGTTCTCGCCGGTGCCTACGGTTCGTCCGAGTACCTCGACGAAGACTACTGGAACGTCCTCGCGTCGGCTTCGGCCACGTTCGACGTGTTCACGATCGCTGGCTCGGTTGAGGCCGTCAGCGATGGTTACGAGACCGATGTCGGCGCCGGCGCGTCGATCACCGCGACTGTCGCTGAGGGCGTGACCCTCAACGTTGGTGGCCGTTGGTACCAGCAGAACATCGCTGGCGAAGGCGATGCCTACCAGGTCGCTGCTTCGGTTTCGGCCGCGGTTACCGAGTCGATCACCCTCACAGGCGAAGTTGGCTACGTTGCCGAAGACTACTGGGATGACAGCCTGTTCTACGGCTCGGCCAAGCTGGCCTGGGCTCCGGGCGGCGGTTACACCTCGTCGGTCAAGGGCACCGTCACTTCGGGCACCGACGACACGGATATCGGTTACAAGATCGAGACCGAGTTCAAGAAGACCTTCGAGTAAGCCTTACGGCCCAATCGGAATGGAAAGGCCCGGCGTCAGCCGGGCCTTTCTTCGTTTGGAGCCTGTTCGGGGGATATCGGCAACGAACCCGGGCTGCATTCCATCCGCTCAGCCTCCGTTCATCCGGGGCCACGTAGCTGTGATTGGGTCGGCCGAAAAACCACGTCGGACAAAGAGTTGGCGCACTTCTCCGATTCATTGATTGAGGCTATGGCTCATCGGCGGCCTAGCGCGTCTGCATTCACTGATCCGGGAATGGCATGAGCATCTTTCTCAAGTGGGGCATTCCCGCTTTCGTAACGGTCATCGGCGGAACCGCAGCTGCAATTGCGACCTCCGGCGCGGCAATACCGCAGGATCTCGAGAACCGTGCCGGAGCCGTGATCGACAGTGCGGGAAGTGACTGGGCGCGGGTCGAGTTCGACATGCGCGACGCCGTAGTCACCGGAACGGCAACCACACAGACCATGATCGATGACGCGGTGGCTAAGGTTGCCGCCGTCCACGGCGTCCGTTCGGTCACCTCGAACGTCGTTCTTGCCGAGTATGCCAGCCCGTTTCCGTTCCTCGCCAAGGTAGAGGCCGGCAAGATCACCCTTTCCGGCGCTCTTCCGGACGAAGCCGCGCGCGGCGAACTCGTTTCGATCGCGGGCGAGGGCGCTCTCGATGAGACGCGTCCCATGTCGGGTGGCCCGCCGCGCGACCTGTGGCTCGCGGCAGTCGAGCAGGCCGTCGACTTTGCGAGCGAGCTCGACGAGGGCGAGGTGGCGCTGGCCGACCTTACGCTCACAGTTTCCGGCCGGGCAAAGTCGGCAGAGGCCTATGACACGCTTGAGCGGCTTGCCGCTGCTCCGTCACGGGACGGCGTCACCCTGGCGTTCCACGATTTCACGCCGCCGCTGCAGTCGCCTTACGAATGGCGGGCCGAGTACGACGGACAGCGCCTGATCCTGTCTGGCGCCGTTCCAGGCGAGGCACTCGTGGCGGAACTCGAGGGGCTTGCAGCGGCCGATACCGATGTATCCAGCAGCCTGGTGCTGGCCTCAGGTGCCCCTGACGACTTCGAGAAGATGACTGTTTCTCTGGTTCAGAATCTTCTGAAATTGCAGAGCGGTACCGCTGCAATCTCAGATGCCACGTCAACTCTGTCCGGCTCCCCGGCTGATCCCGCGACCGCAGAAGAGATCCGGATCGCCATGACGCCGGGCGGCACTGCCGTGATGCTTGGGCCGCCGGTCGTGGAGAGGTTCTGGTTCAGTGCCGAACGCTCGGGCGCCGATATCGTGCTCGACGGCTTTGTGCCCGACGAAGCGCTGCGCGATCGGCTCGATGCCATCGACGGCGTGACGGTCGACGGGCTCGAACTGGGCCGTGGCGCGCCTGACAGTTTCGCCTCGGGGGTCGATTTCATCATCGAGGCCCTCCGCCACATGAGCGAGGGCAGGGGAAGCATCAACGGGACATCGATCTCGCTGGAAGGTCGGGCGACGACGGTCGCCGACTTCACCCAGCTCGAGACCAGCCTCGCCCTGGGTGCGCCGCAGGGGCTCATTCTCGCGCAATCGTCGATCAAGCCGCCGCTGGCGACGCCGTTCACTTTTGCCGTCGAGAAGGCCGGGAACGGAGCGTTCTCCGTTTCGGGGCACGTGCCGAGCACGCAGTCCCGCAAGTCCATCCTGGCAGCGATCCCGGGGCCGGCGGCCGACAGCACCGTGATCGCCGACGGCAATCCGGTCGATTTCAACCGTCAGGCGAGCGAGGCTATTGCGGTCCTCGCCCTGCTGGATAGCGGCAAGGTGAGCTATGACGGCGCGAGCTGGAGCCTGAGCGGCGCGGTGGACAGCTCGGCCAAGGCTTTTGCGGCCGAGAGCGCCTTCGCAGCGACCGGGCTTCGGTCGTCGGGTTGGTCCTATTCCGTCGCGTTGCCGGCGACTCCGGAAGTCGCGGCCTTGCCCATGGTCGATCCGTACAACTGGCGCGTGCAGAAGGCCGCGGGCGGAGCGGTGACATTCTCGGGCTTCGTGCCCACCGCGCAGCTGAAGGCCTATCTGGCCGTGCATGCCGGGCAGGGGGTAGTGGATGGCACATCCCTCGGTGGTGGCGCGCCCGAGACCTTTGTTACCGATGCGGTGGCGGGGCTCGATGCGGCACTCGCTTTTGACGAGGGCAGCGTGAGCTTCTCGGCCGGCAACTGGCTGGTGGATGGCAAGGTTGGCTCGACTGCCGATCGCCACGCCATCGAGGCCGCTCTGCAGCGGGCAACCGATGTCTCCGGCTGGCATGTGGCCATCCAGGCTGCCGATGCGGCGCCGGTGGTGACGCCTTTCACATGGTCGGCGGCGAAGGCAGAAGGTGGAGCGATCGCGCTCAACGGCTACGTGCCGACAGAATCGCTGCGCGCCGCGTTGGCGCAGTCGGCTGGTGCGGGCGTCTCCGACAAGACGCTGGTCGGCTCGGGCGAGCCTGCCGGGTTCGAGGCCGATTCACAGGCAGGCCTAGCTGCCCTGATGCGGCTCAAGAGCGGTGAACTCCGCTATGACGGCACGCATTGGTCGATCTCCGGACAGCCAGAGCTGGCGGCCGATGCCGAAGCCGTTCGCATCGCTATTGCAGCCATGTCGAACGGTGGCCGCGGCTGGACGCAGGCCCTGGCCGATCCGCTGGTCGCTGCCCCCGAGATTGCGGTAGCCGAGACTCCGGAGGTTGAAACCGCTCAGCCCGAACCGGCGGCGGAACCAGCCGCCGCGCTGGCCGTGGAGCCTGCGCCGGCAGCAACCGACACGGAAGTTGCCGCGCTGACACCGCAGGCCGAGCCGAAGCCGACAACGCCCGTAGTTCGCAACTTCGTCTTCGATGGCAGCAAGGTCCTTGGCGGGCCGGTGACGTTCGATGGCGCGGTGCCGGCCGATGCAATGCGTCGGTTCCTCGCGGTCATCACCGACGCAGAACCCTCCGATACGCTGAGGATCGATAGCAACCTGCCGGCCGATTTCATTCCGAATGCCGAGGCCGGTAGCCGGGCGTTGGCGCTGTTGGCCGATGGCGAGTTCGGGCTGGATGGCGAACAGTGGGTGTTCACCGGACGGGCCGAGACCGAGGCGCAGCGCACCGCTGCGCTGGCCGAACTCGCCACCGCGCCCGCGGCCGGCAATTGGCAGACCGATGTGTCGCTGCTGCCGCCTCTGCTCGTCTGCAAGGACAAGGTCGCGGCGTTCGCGACACGGAATGCCATCCTGTTCCAGTCCGGCAGCGCCAAGATTGCCGCGGAGTCCCTGCCGGCGATCGACGAGCTTGCCGCAGACCTCGCCATCTGTCCCGAGGCCAGCGTCGAGGTGGAAGGGCACACCGATTCCGACGGCGACGACCAGGCCAACCTGGCGCTGTCCGTGTCTCGCGCCGAAGCCGTGGTGGACGCGCTGATCGAGCGGGGCGTCTCGGCGGACCGGCTCTATGCCATCGGCTATGGCGAGAGCCTGCCGATCGACTCGAACGAGACGCGGGCCGGCAAGGCAGCCAACCGCCGCATCGCCTTCAACCTGTCGGATGAGTGACCGTAGCCGATGATGCTGGATACACTGACCTATCTGCTCGGCTTCTACTGGCCATTTGCGCTCGGCGCGCTGCTGGTTGGTCTCGTTACGGGCTGGCTGTCCGTCGCGCGGAAGGGCTGAGATCGCGATGCTCAATCCTGCCCACGTTCTCGAGACGGCGTTTCTGCTGCTGGCGGCATTCCTGATCGGTGCGACTGTCGGTTCGCTGGCGAAGCTGCTGGTGCTCCGCATGAGGCCCACAAGTAAAGCCGCAGCGGTGGCGACTGTGCCTGCAGCGGCGGCAACTGTCGCCGAGCAGCCGGCACTCGTCGCTGCGCCGGTGATCGAGCCGACGGCAAAGCCTGCCCAGCCCGCGGCGCCACTCGAGGTGCCGACGCCGGACTTCAGCGAAGTGGCCAATGCGATTGCCGCGGAGAAGGCTGTCGCGCCTGCGCCTGAAAGCGAGGCGCCGAAAGTGAGGCTGGTCGACGTTGGCGACGGTGCGGCGCAGATGGCCCCGGCGCGCGAGGCCGGCAAGACCACGTCGGGCAAGCAGGTGCAGTCGCCGCAGGCCAAGGACGAAGTTGTGGCTCCTGCCGCAGCGACTGGACCGGGCGCCGATGTAATCCCATTCCCGGTGGAGCGGACTGCGCCGGTTGCCGAAGCTTCGCCTGCCAAGGACGTTGCGGAGGAGCCCGAGGCGACGACCGTCGATGTGCCATTGGAACCGGCGGCCGCTGTGGAGGAGGTATCGACGCCGGAGGCTCAGGACACCGCCGAAACGGTCGAAGCCACGTCTGCTCCAGTTGCAGGCCCCGAACCTGCCGGTGACGGCGTCGCTGTCGACCAACCGGCAGCCGAGGTAGCAGCGCCCCCTGTCGCTGAAGAGCCGAAGGCCCATGACAAGCCGGCGGCGCTATCCGAGGACGAGACGGCGGCGATGCGCGCCATCGAGGGCACCTGGACGCCGCGCCGCAGCGCCAGCCGCAGCGCCGCGAAGGTGCCGGCTCCCGAGCGGATCGCAACGGACGATAGCGGTACGGTCGACGCCCCGATTTCGGTGGAGCCGCCGGGGAGGCCTGCCGGCCTTGCAGCGCCACGGGACGGATTGAAGGACAGCCTCACGAACGTGATCGGCATCCTGCCGGTGATCGAGACATCGCTGAATTCGATCGGCATCTTCCACTACGATCAGGTCGGCGAGTTCAGCGATGAGAACGTCAGTTGGCTGGAGGCGCACCTGGGCATAGGTGGCCGCATCGATCGCGAGCACTGGCGTGAGCAGGCGCGGGAACTGGCGGCTATGTCGGACAACGCCGGCAGGGTCGCCGGCCAGCAATAGCTTCAGGCGGCCTTGGCGCGGCGCTTCAGCAGCTTGCGGATGAACTCCGCGATCGGCTCGACGTCTTCGGGCGTTGCGAGCAGGGCGGGTGAGCCCTGGCCTTCGATGACATAGCCCTCGCTGTCGCGGCGGCGGCGCAGCATTTCCTCGAAGGTTTCACGCCGAACCTGCTCGGTGAGCTGGGTGCGCATGAGCAGCAGGGGCGCGCTGCCGAGCGCGTCGTAGAGCGGCCACTGCGGCACCAGGATGTCGTCATGTTCGAAGGCGTCCAGCATCGTGATCAGGTGCGGGTCGAACAACGACTTCACGCGGCCGCGCTTGTCGAGATAGTGGGTGCGGGCCGCGAGCACGTCGAGCAGCCCTTCGGTCGCCGCAGGATAGTCGGGCGAGAGCATGCGACGGAACATGTTGCGGAACCCGGCTTCCGAACGGCTGCCGTCGAGATCCCTGAGGTTGTTCCGGAGCCGCACAAGCCCGCGCGGATCGGACACTGGGCCAGCATCGACCAGTACCGCGCCGGAGACGAGGGTAGGGCGCTCCGCGGCGAGCGCCATCACCACCTGGCCGCCATAGCCCTGACCGACGAAGATGCCGCCGTCCACCGCCAGCGCTGCCAGCACCTGGATGACGTCGAGGGCGTCGATCGTGCTGATGTATCGCGACTTGTCGCGCCGGTCGGAAGAACGGCCCCGGCCCTTGAGGTCGATCAGCACAACCGGCCAATCGGCGCTGTAGAGGCGGTGGAAATGGTTCGCGAAATCGGCGAAGTCCGCCATGTTGCGCTGGTAGCCCGGCACGCAGACGATGGGGATGCGCCCGATGCCCAGGTTGCCCGACACATGGACGGCGATCTGCTCGTCCGCCGGCCCCACGGTGAAGCGGGTGACCGGCAGGCTCTGGAAGCTGCGATAGTCCTCGGGAACCGTGCGTGTGCGCTCGAACATAGTTGAGCGATAGCAGCCGGTGCGGCCTGCGCCAACGGCTAGCTGGGGATCTTCCTCAGCGCGCTTTCGATGCTGAGGTCGTCCTTGCCCAGGCGGGCACGATAGACGAGGTAGTTGCCGAGCACGCGCTTCACGTAGGTGCGCGTCTCCTGAACCGGGATCAGCTCGACCCAGACGACCGGATCGATCGCCTCGGAGCGCGGATCGCCATACGCCTTGATCCACTTGCGGGCATTGCCACCGCCGGCGTTGTAGGCCGCGGCGGCGAGGACCAGCGAGCCGTCGAAGCGCTCGAGCTGGGCCTTGAGATAGGTCGAGCCGAGCAGCGCGTTGTATGCCGCGTCGGTGGTGAGCTTGCTCTTGGAGTAGGCGACGCCGAGCTTTCCGGCGGTCTCCTTGGCCGTGGCGGGCATCAGCTGCATGAGGCCTCGGGCACCTGCCGAGGAGATAGCGTCGACCTGGAAGCGGCTCTCCTGCCGGGTGATGGCATAGACGGCGGCATGGTCGATGGAGGCGATCCTGGTCGTGGGCAGCCCGTCCTTGGGGAAGTTGAGCAGGTCCATCGGCACGCCGCTGCGCTCGGCATCGTCGGCGATCTTGATCGCGAGGTTGTGGGCATCGAGCGACTGCGCGAGGCGCGCCGCGAGCACCAGTTCGCCGCCATCGGTCAGCTTGGCGGCGAAATCGCGGAGCAGGGTGGTCGCCATCGGCTTCTGGCCGTTGTCGGCCAAGAGGTGAATGGCGCGCACCAGCTCGCGCTGCTCGAAATTGGTTTCGACCTCTGCGGTCGAGGGCATGTCGCGCAGTTCGAACGACTTCTGCCCGAGGGCGCTGCGAGCCAGTTGCCCGTAATAGACGGTGCCGAACCTGGCTGCCGCCTCCCAGGCGGTCTTCGCGCCTTCGGCGTCGCCAAGCTCCGTCCGGGCCCGGCCGAGCCAGTAGTTGGCCTGGGTCACCGAGTCGGGCAGCGTCGAATGGGTGGTCATGGCTGCGAAATGCGCCTCGGCAGCCTTGGCGTCCTTCAGGAAGGACAGGGCGATCCAGCCGGCATGGAAATGCGCTTCGACCTGGCGGCCTTCCGGCCCGTCGCGATAGCCGTCGGCAGCGCGATAGGCGCGCTTGACCTCGCCGAGGGCAAGCAGTTTGCGGGTGAGGGTGCGGCGCTCGTACCAGACCTGGTCGGCATCCGCGACGGTGCCCTTGATCTTGTCGAAATAGGTGATCGCCGAGTCCCAGAGCTCGAACTGCACGGCGCGCTGGGCCCGGCTGAACAGGTAGACCGGATTGTCGTGCATCGACGGATCGACGTCGTCGAGCAGCTTCTTGGCGTTCTTGGTGTTGCGGGACACGGCGCTGCGCGCCGTGGCGAGCGACTTCTGCGCCGGGGTCAGGAACTTGGTCAGCCTTTCGACGCCAGTCGCCCGGTCATGCATCATCAGGTGCATGGCGCGCGCCCAGTGCGCTTCGTTGTCGAGGAGGCTACCGAGCCGCGCGAGGACGCGGGACTCGGTGGTCTTGTCGAGGAAGTTCTCTGCCCAGATGGCGCGGGCGATACGGGTGGCGCGGGCCTTCTGTCCGTCGGCGACATAGGCTTCGGCGAGGGCGATCTGCGCCCAGATCGTCGCCGGCATCGAGCCGCCCAACTCGGCGATGATGGTCTTGCCGGTGACGCTGGAGCGCAGGAGCGACTGCTCGATGCGCGTCCGGAACACCTCGGGGGTGTAGAAATCCGGCGCGGTCTTCGCGAAGTCCTTCACCGAGGCGGAGCCGATGTCGCCATCCCCGAAATAGATGGCGGCCCACTGGATGGCCTGCCGCTCTGCGGCATCGGTCAGGTTCTTCGCTATGTCGAAGGCGGCCGCGCGCTCTCCATCCGCAACCAGCTGCAGCGCCGCCTTGAACTCGGTCGAAGCCGAGGTGGCGGGAAGGGGCACAACCTCCGGCTCCGCCTTTGCCGCGGGGGCGATGGCGCCGGTAGTGAGGGGATCAACGATGTCTGCGACGATCGCCGGCGCGCGTGAAGGAGCGGCAGCGCTGATCGGCGCCGGGGAGGCGACAGGGGCGGTGGTGACGACCGGATCGGGCAGGGGAATGTATGCGTCAGCGCCTTCGTTGGCGCGCGGCAAGACGTTCGTCAGCAGCGGTGCTGCCGCGACCGCGCCTACAGCAAGGATACCGATGGCCAGGCCCTTGAGGCCTCGCGCAACAACCATAGTTACCGTCCTGTTGGTCCTCGGTACGTTTCCAACAAGGTGCCCCCACCCCTTGCAGCCGTAACCAAATCTGCACGCTTCGCGTGAACGATTGGTTAGCCACCAGGACCTTGTGGGTGTGCGTCGCGCCCTCTCACGACAGTTGCTTGTCGCGCCGCACGAGAGAAACTATGGTGCGCGACTGTGGCCTCCGGATGATCTGGATGTGGCCGCAATTTGGCCGCGGAGCGTGAGCAGGAGAAGTTGCAGACTTTTCCGGTTCGCTTACGCGACCACCAACAGGCATAGGCGCAACAAGTGTTGCGCCCGGGCCCACCAACAAGCCCGCGACCGCCTGAGGCGGCGCATCTATCCAAGAGGAATTCACCCGAAATGTTGCGAGGCTCGATCACAGCGCTCATCACTCCGTTCGTCAACGGGGCGCTGGATGAGAAAGCCTTCGAGCGCTTCGTGGATTGGCAAATCGATGAAGGCTCGCATGGGCTAGTGCCGGTTGGCACGACCGGCGAAAGCCCGACCGTGACCCACGAAGAGCATCACCGGATCATCGAAATCTGTGTCGAGGTCACCGCCAAGCGCGTGCCGGTGATTGCCGGCGCCGGTTCGAACTCGACCGCCGAGGCCGTGGCGCTGACGCGCTATGCCGAGGAGATCGGCGCCGATGCGGTGCTGTCGGTGGTGCCCTACTACAACAAGCCGACCCAGGAGGGGATCTTCCAGCACTTCTCGGCCGTCGCCTCCGCGACGTCGCTGCCGATCGTGCTGTACTCCGTTCCGGGCCGCACTGTGGTGGATGTGAGCGTCGATACGATCGCCCGGCTGCGCGATGCGCACGCGAACATCATCGGCATCAAGGATGCGACGGCGAACATGGAGAAGGCGAGCCTCGAGCGCGCCAAGCTCGGCGCCGATTTCATCCTGCTCTCAGGCGAGGATGTCACGGCGCTCGGCTTCAACGCCCATGGCGGCAATGGCTGCATCTCGGTGACGTCCAACGTCGCACCGCGAATGCTCGCCCTGTTCCAGAACGCCTGCCAGCAGGGCAACTTCGCCGATGCGCTGGCCATCCAGGACAAGCTGGTGCCGCTGCACAAGGCGCTGTTCCTCGAGAACAACCCGGGCGGCGTGAAATATGCCGCGTCGAGGCTCGGCCTCTGCCGCAACGAGTTCCGCCTGCCGGTTGTGCCGATCAGCAAGGCCAACGAGCAGGCCATCGACGCGGCCTTGCAGCACGCCGGGCTGCTGCCCAACTAACCCCTATGGCAAAGACACCTGGCAAACCCGCGACGATCTCCGTGGGGCCCGTCGCGGAAAACCGCCGGGCCCGTTACGACTATGAGATCGGCGACACCCTCGAAGCCGGCATCGTGCTGACCGGCTCCGAGGTGAAATCGCTGCGTCAGGGCAAGGCCCAGATCACCGAGAGCTACGCCTCGCCGGAGCGCGGCGAGCTGTGGCTGATCAACGCGCACATCCCCGAGTTCATCCAGGCCAACCGCTTCAACCACGAGGAGAAGCGGCCGCGGAAGCTCTTGGTGAACAAGAAGCAGCTGGCCAAGCTAAGCCAGGACGTCGAACGCGCCGGCAACACCATCGTGCCGCTTAAGCTCTACTTCAACGAGCAGGGCCGCGCGAAGCTGCTGATCGGCGTGGGCAAGGGCAAGAAGAGCTTCGACAAGCGCGAGACCGAGAAGAACCGCGACTGGAACCGCGAGAAATCGCGGCTGATGAAGCACGGCTGAAGTCACCCCGGCATGAACCGAGGTGACCTTGGAGTAAGCGCCTTACTTCAGAGCGTCGGTGAAGAACTTCGCGAACGAGCTTTCGACGAGAGCGCTGACCTGGGGCTGGTCGCTGTAGAAGCCGTAGCCGTGGTCGGCTTCAGGCACGAGGACGATTGAGGCGGCGGGATAGGCCGCGACGACCGCTGCGTTCTCGTCCGGCGTGATCACCGTGTCCTTGTCGCCGTGGACGACGAGCATGGCGCCCTTGTAGGCGCTTATGGTGTCGAGCGGGCTCGAGGCGATCAGCTCGTCGAACCACTGCTTGCTCAGCTGCTGCTGCTGGCCGTACTGCGTGGTGTAGTCGGCATAGCCCTTGTCGGACGAGGCTTCGGCGTAGAGCCGGTCCAGCTCGGCCTCGGATCCCGCCAAGAACAGTGCGAGGCCCTTGCCGGGGTTGGCGGAGGGGGCGAGAAGGCCCATCGCCTTGTAGGGATTGCCCTCGGTCTCCCCGATGGTGAGCGCGATGCGGCCGCCCATGCTGTAGCCCAGGATGCCGAGCCGATCGGGATCGGCCGGGTAGTTGGCCAGGAGGTAGGCGAGGCTGGCGTTCGAATCCGAGATCATGTTGCTGAGATAACCCTCGGTGAACGGCTCCTTGCTGTCGCCATTGCCGGGGAAATCCATGCGGATGGTGATGATGCCGGCATCGGCGAGAGCCTTGGCGAGCCGGCCGAAGCCGCCGCCTTCCTGCCGGCCGCCGCCGTGGCCGTGGTTCATCACGACGGCGGGGAAGGGGCCCTCACCATCCGGGATCACGACCGTGGCGGGAACGGCGCGGGCGCCGTTCGTCACGGTGACCTCGGCGACCGTCTCGGCCTGCGCGATTGAGTTGACGGCGAACGTCAGTGAGGCGGCCATGAGCAGTGTCAGGCCGGCCTTGGCGATTTGCATGTGAGATATCCCTGTCAGAACTTGCGACAGGATCGTCATCCGGCGCGTCGCCCGCTGTCAACGTTGTCCTGGGCAGGAAAGAAAGGGCGGAGGCCTTCCGGGTCCTCCGCCCCTCTGCAACCGATGCGTGGTGGCGCGAGTCGGCCGCCCCAACAGTTCCTGCCTTCTTGCCCCGAGAGGCAATGCGGACCTTGGTCGCTTCGGGAGGTGGACGGGTGGCCTACTTGTTGTGGCCCTTTCCCTTGCCATTGCCTCCGCCTTTTCCGCCCTTGTCGCCACCTTTCCCGCCCTTGTCGCCGCCATGACCGGGATTGCCCAGTTCGTGATCGCCCTCTGAGCCTTCGCCGCCATTGCCGAGGCCGTTGTTGCCCTTCGGCTTGTGCGGCTCTTCGTTCCCCGGGGCCGGCGGAGGCGGTGGAGGAGGAGGCGGTGGTGGTGGTGGAGGCGGCGGTGGCGGAGGCGGCGGCGGCGGTGGTGGGTCGATGATTCCCGCGGGCAGCCTGGCCGGGCTGCTGCCTTGGGCCGTCTGGATCGGGGCGGCACAGCGCGCCGGCCGGTCGACCCGGAAGTCGCGCTGCAGGCGGGCCTGTGACTTGACATAGGGGAAGACCGAGGCCGCGACCCGCTGTCTGTCGGCCTCCCGGTTCAGCAGCCGGGCGTTGCGCCTCGAGGTCAGCTGGGCGACCTCGCAGCGACGGGTCATGACGATGCATTCGCCGCTGGTGGGACATAGCTCGACGCCGCCCTCGAACAGGATGACGCTGGTCATGCCGGTGCCGCGCTCGACGGTGAAATCGAACTCGGTGCCGCGAACGCCCATCGTGCCGGTCGGCGTTGCGATCGAATAGGCGTTCTTGTCACCCTTGCCGGTGATAAAGCGGAACGTGCCGGCGAGGGCATTGACGGCGAACTTCTGCGGCGCGCTGCCGCCGCGCATGAGGTAGCGCTCGATGATGAGGCTGGAGCCGCGACCGATGACGAGGTGCGTTTCGTCGGAGAAGACGATCTGCACTTCACCATTGCTGCCAGTGATGATCGTCTCGCCCTCGCGCAGCTGGCTGCCGCGTATCAGCGTCAGGCGATCAGAGCCGAGGCCGCCTGTTGCTTCGGGGCGAACATCGGCGACGACACCAAGTTGATCCTGGCTCCTGACTGGAAGAGCAAGCAGACAGAGAACCAGAGTGACACAACTAAGCCACTGCGCACGCATGAACAACTGCTCCCGGGCGACGCCGTGAGGCAGTTTAACACTCTGTTTACTGCATATATCAAGGCTGCCGCTGGCGGCGACATAGCCAAAACAGCAAAATCTGACCTAAGTCGCCATTGCCTTGGCGGCGCGACCGACGACGTCCTCGAACATCGCGGTGGTCAAAACGCCGGTATTCGTGTTGTAGCGGGAGCAATGGTAGCTGTCGAAAAGCGTGGCGCCGCTGGACAGGCGATGCTCGGCGCCGTGTGCGAACGGGTAGGCGCTGCGTTTCTCGCCGAGCGTCGTCAACAGCGAGTCATGGGCGATGCGGCCCAGCGCCAGGTAGCCGCGGGGCGCGTGCACCTCGATGCTTGCTGTCAGGAAGGCCCTGCAGGTCTTGATCTCCTCGGGCGTCGGCTTGTTCTGCGGCGGCACGCAGCGCACGGCGTTGACGATCAGCACGCCCTGCAACTCGAGGCCGTCATCCGGACGTTGCCGGTAGTGCCCCGTGGCGAGGCCGAACTTCTCGAGGGTCGCGTAGAGCAGGTCGCCGGCATAGTCGCCGGTGAAGGGGCGACCGGTGCGGTTCGCGCCCTTCAGTCCGGGCGCGAGGCCGACGATCATCAGCCCGGGGCGATCATCGCCCCAGTTGGGCACCGGGGCGTTGAAGAACTCGGGATAGGCGCGCTGGTTGTCGTGGCGAAACGCCACGAGGCGAGGACAGCGCGGGCAATCATGCGGCGGGTTAGTATCGGGCAACAGGCAAACCGGAAGGGAGGGACTCAACTGCCCTTAGGGTCCACGGTCGCCATTGGCCGGTCAACCTGACGTTCTGCCGGACGCTCCACCGGATGCGTTCGATCGATCGGCGGCACGCGGCCGACGGTCTTGGCCAGCTCTGCCACATCGAGGAAGAAGTCGGCCTGCCGCCGAAGCTCGTCGGAGATCATCGGAGTCGGCGTGGTGAGCGTGGATACCACCGTGACGCGCTTGCCCTTGCGCTGCAGCGCGGCGACCAGCGCCGTGAAGTCACCATCGCCCGAGAACAGCACCAGGTGATCGTAATACTGGCTCATCTCAAGAGCATCGACGGTGAGCTCGATGTCCATGTTGCCCTTGATCTTCCGGCGTCCCGCGGCGTCGGTGAACTCCTTCGCGGGCTTGGTGACGACGGTGAAGCCGTTGTAGTCCAGCCAGTCGATGAGCGGCCGGATCGAGGAGTATTCCTGATCCTCGACCAGCGCGGTGTAGTAGTAGGCCCGAAGCAGATAGGACTTGGCCTGGAATTCTGCTAGCAGGCGCCGGTAGTCTATGTCGATGCCGACCGCCTTGCTCGTGGCGTATAGATTCGCGCCGTCGATGAACAGTACGACCTTTTCGCGCGGATCGATTGTCATGGAGGTTCTCCTGACCGGGGCGGCCGGCCTCTCAGGCTGCCCGGCATCAATATTCAGTGGCTACCGGTAAGACTGAAGGTTAGCCGATTTAAGGCGCCCGTCGTTCCCCTAAGTTCGGAACAAAGGCTTAATCCGTGCGATTTGCAATCAGATTCAAACCGGACGTGGCATGTCCGATTTATGTCGTCGCGAGCAAGGTCTTGTTCCGTCAGGCGAAACCTCACCCCCGTAGGCAGCGGGAATCTGTGAGAAAACACGCTCGCGTGTGACGAGGCTGAAAAACTTGTGCGGCCAGACCGCCTCGTGTATGAGGGCCCCTTGATCCCACA
Source organism: Pseudomonadota bacterium (assembly GCA_023393475.1). Lineage (GTDB taxonomy): Bacteria > Pseudomonadota > Alphaproteobacteria > Rhizobiales > Devosiaceae > Devosia_A. The sequence continues at coordinate 16,691 of JAEWLC010000048.1, read as the reverse complement.
ATTATCTGGAGACGTACGTGGCCCGCGTCACAGTCGAAGACTGCATTGAGAAGGTGAACAACCGGTTCGACCTGATCCTGATGGCTGCCCACCGTGCGCGCATGATCGCAGCGGGCTCGTCGATCACGGTCAGCCGCGACAACGACAAGAACCCGGTCGTTGCGCTGCGCGAAATCGGTGATGGCGCCATCTCCCCCGAAGACCTGCACGAGGACCTGATCCACTCGATGCAGAAGTATGTCGAGGTCGACGAGCCCGAGCGGCACGCCGCCCCGCTGCTCGACGCCAACGCGGACGAGGACAGCGACACCTTCGACACCATCTCGGAAGACGAGCTGCTGCGCGGCATCGAGAGCCTCGCTCCGCCCGAGCGTCGCGACGATTGATCGACTGCTGAACTCGCATATATAGTCTTGAGGCGCCGGTCGTTTCCGCCCGGCGCCTTTTGTTTTGCGTGGTCGATGCGGCGATCCCGCAGCGTGTAGAAACAGCCGACAAGGCCGGGCCGCCCAGGAGTGCGGCACCCCATGATGCGTCAGTATGAACTCGTCGAACGGGTGCAGGCCTACAACCCGAATACCGACGAGGCGCTGCTCAACAAGGCTTACGTCTATGCCATGCAGAAGCATGGCACGCAGAAGCGCGCTTCCGGCGATCCGTACTTCGCCCATCCGCTCGAAGTCGCCGCCATCCTGACGGATCTGAAGCTCGACGACGCCTCGATCGCGGTGGCCCTGCTGCACGACACCATCGAGGACACGGACGCGACGCGCGCCGAGATCGACCAGCTGTTCGGCCCCGAAATCGGCTCCATCGTCGACGGGCTGACCAAGATCGACCGGCTGCAGCTGGTGACGCGCGAAGAGGCCCAGGCCGAGAACCTGCGCAAGCTGCTCCTCGCCATCTCGGCCGACGTTCGGGTTCTGCTGGTCAAGCTGGCGGACCGGCTGCACAACATGCGCACGCTCGACTTCATGCGCGAGGACAAGCGCAAGCGCATCGCCACCGAGACCATGGACATCTATGCCCCGCTGGCCGGGCGCATGGGCATGCAGGGCATGCGGCAGGAACTCGAGGACCTCGCCTTCAAGCACCTGCAGCCGGAGCACTACAAGGCGATCACCACCCGTCTCGACGAGATGAAGGCTGAGTTCGCCGACACCATCTCGACGATCAAGACCGAACTGGCCGACAAGCTGAAGGGCGAGGGCATCGAGGCGCGCGTGTCGGCGCGGGTGAAGTCGCCCTGGTCGATCTACACCAAGATCGAGCGCAAGCAGATCGCGCTGGAACAGCTGTCGGACATGATCGGCTTCCGGGTGATCGTCCCGACCATCCCCGACTGCTACCGGGCGCTGGGTGTCGTCCACACGAACTGGAAGGTCGTGCCGGGCCGGTTCAAGGACTACATCTCGGTCCCCAAGCACAACGACTATCGCTCGATCCACACCACCATCGTGGGGGTAGGGCGGCAGCGTGCCGAACTGCAGATCCGCACCGAGGACATGCACCGCTTCGCCGAGTTCGGCATCGCGGCGCACGCGCTCTACAAGGAGGGCGCGACGGACATCCACAAGATCGAGAACGAGTCGCGGGCTTTCCTCTGGCTGCGCTCGACCATCGAGCATCTGACGGCCGGCGCCTCGACCGAGGATTTCCTCGAATATACCAAGCTGGAGCTGTTCCAGGACCAGGTCTTCTGCTTCACCCCGCGCGGTCGCCTGATCGCCCTGCCGCGGGGCGCGACGCCGATCGACTTCGCCTATGCGCTCCACACCGATATCGGGGACACGGCGGTGGGAGCGAAGATCAACGGACAGATCGTGCCGTTGGTGACGCAGCTTCGTTCCGGCGACGAAATCGAGATCATCCGCGACCAGAACCACCTGCCGCCTTCCAACTGGGAGACGATTGCCGCCACCGGCAAGGCACGCTCCGCCATCCGGCGCGCCGTGCGCCTGCAGCAGCAACAACGCGCCTACGCCATGGGCGAGCATCTGCTCTCCATCCTGCTGGAGCGCGAGGGCATCCTGCTCGATGACGCCGAGTTCAAACAGCTTGCCGAGGCCATGGGGCAGGCGAGCAAGAAGGAACTGATGATCGGCCTGGGCGAGGGCAAGATCTCCGGCGAGGACCTCGACACCCAGGTGATGGAGGTCAAGGGGATCAAGCGGCGGCGCAAGAAGATCGACCTGCCGGCTCCCGACAAGGCCGAGGGCTGGTTCGCACTCAGGGGCACCGACCTGTTCCGCTTCCGCGTGCCGGGCAACCCGCGCTCCGGCCCGAGCGCCAAGGCGGCGCTCAAGCAGCTGGATTTCAATACGAGGGTCGAAGTCTCGCCCGAGGGCGTGGTGCCGGGGGACCGGCTGGTGGGCATCATGGAACCGGATCGGCCGATCGAGATCTATCCGATCCATTCCGATGCGCTGTCGGAGCTCTACGACCGCGACGTCGCCTGGATCGATGTGCGCTGGGATATCGTCGGCCGCGAGGACCGCGACCACAAGGCCGTGATCTCGATGCAGGCCCAGAACAAGCCCGGATCGCTGGCCCAGATCTCCACGGTCATTGCGGCATGCGAAGCCAACATCCATAATCTCGTGATGCGCATGGAGTCGCCGGACTTCCACCGCTTCATCTTCCTGATCGAAGTGCGGGACCTGGCGCAACTGACCGACGTGCTCAACTCGCTCAAGCTCGCGCCGGGCATCTCGGATGTGCAGCGCGCGACAGTGGCCGAGGCACAGGCGCTTGAACGCATCGACTGGAATGCGCCCCAACGGCAAAAGGAGCCCGCGTGACCACCGACGAAGTCCTGGATCTGTTTCGTGAGAGCGGCGCGCTGCTCGAAGGCCATTTCATCCTGAGCTCGGGCCTGCGCTCGCCGATCTTCCTGCAGAAGGCGCGCGTGTTCATGCATCCGGAAAAGGCCGAAAAGCTCTGCAAGGCGCTGGCAGCCAAGATCCGCGAGGCCGGTTATGGCGACGTGAGCCAGATCGTGTCGCCGGCCGTGGGCGGGATCATCCCGGGCTACGAGACCGCGCGGCACCTGGGCGTGCCGGCGATCTACACCGAGCGCGTCAACGGCGTGTTCGAGCTGCGCCGCGGCTTCGAACTGGCGCCGGGCGAGAAGGTGATCATCGTCGAGGATATCGTTTCGACTGGCGTCTCCATTCGCGAGTGCATCGAGGCGATCAGGAAGACCGGCGCCAACGTGGTGGCCGCGGCCTGCCTGATCGACCGCTCGGCCGGCGAGGCCGATGTCGGCGTGCCGCTGGTGTCGCTGGTGCAGTACAAGGTCCCGGCATACCCCGCTGACGCACTGCCGCCGGAACTGGCGGCGATCCCGGCGATCAAGCCCGGTAGCCGGGGGCTGTCATGATCATCGGGCTCGGCAACGACCTCTGCGATATCTCCCGGGTCGAGAAGACCCTGGCGAAGTACGGCGATCGGTTCACGCATCGTTGTTTCACCGAGATCGAGCGGGCGAAGTCGGATCGCCGGGCGCAGCGCGCGGCCTCCTATGCCAAGCGTTTCGCGGCCAAGGAAGCGTGCTCGAAGGCCCTCGGGACCGGCCTTAGTTTCGGCGTTTATTGGCGCGACATGGGCGTGGTAAACCTCCCCTCGGGCAAGCCGACGATGAAGTTGACCAACGGCGCCGCCCGCGTGCTGGAGCGCCTTGTCCCAGCGGGGATGAAGCCTCATATCCACCTGACCATCACCGACGACGGCGGCATGGCCCAGGCGTTCGTCATTATCGAGGCCCTGCCGATTGACCAGGCGGCAGCCCTCTCGTAACCACTTGGCCCACTGGGCTAGAGGCAACCAATGAGCCAGACCGTGTCGAAAGCCGAAATCAAGGCCGGCAAGAAGAAGAACGAGCTGCTTGAGACGATCATCGTCATCGTCGAGGCGCTGATCATCGCGCTGATCTTCCGCAGCTTCCTTTACCAGCCGTTCTCGATCCCCACGGCCTCGATGCAGCAGACCCTGATGATTGGCGACTATTTCCTCGCCAACAAGTGGGCATGGGGCTTCGGCAAGTACTCGTTCCCAATCGCCATCCCGTTCAACGGTCGCATCCTCGGCAGCGAGCCGAAGCGCGGCGACGTCGCCGTGTTCCGCAACGAGATCACCAACGAGGACTACATCAAGCGCGTCATCGGCCTGCCGGGCGACACCATCCAGATGAAGGCCGGTCGCCTCTACATCAACGGCACGATGGTCGAGCGCGAGCAGATCGGCACCGCGACCGACACCGACAGCTACATGACCACCGTTCCGGTGATCGTCTACACCGAGACGCTGCCCAACGGCGTCACGCACACCATCCAGGAAATCTCGGACGACGAGGGCCTCGACAATACGCCTGAGTATGTCGTGCCCGCCGGCCACTTCTTCATGATGGGCGACAATCGCGACCGCTCGGCCGATAGTCGCGTGCTGAGCCAGGTGGGCTACGTGCCGCTGGACAACTTCATCGGCAAGGCCGAGGCGCGGTTCTTCTCGATCAAGAACAACATTCCGCCGTGGCAGCTTTGGGAGTGGCCCGCGAATGTGCGGTGGGACCGCATGTTCCAGTCCGTGAACTGATGGCGAAGGGGCGCACGCACGAGAAGTTGCAGGCACGTCTGGGATATCGCTTTGCCGACCCGGACCTGCTGGATCGTGCGCTCACCCACTCGAGTGCCGTCTCGCCGGGCAAGCGCATCGAGCGCTCCTACCAGCGGCTCGAGTTCCTCGGTGACCGCGTACTCGGCCTCGTCGTCGCCGACATGCTCTACCGCCGCATGCCGAAATCGAATGAGGGCGAGCTCAGCCGGTCGCTGAACACGCTGGTGCGCAAGGAGACCTGCGCCGCCATCGCCAGGCAGCTCGACCTCGGCTCAGAGCTCAATCTCGGCGAGAGCGAAGCCCGCACCGGTGGCGCCAACAAGGATGCCATCCTCGGCGACGTGGCCGAGGCGGTCATCGGCGCGGTATTCATCGATGGTGGCCTCGGGCAGGCCTACGAGATCGTCGAGCGGCTGTTCGGCGAGCAGCTCGACCAATCCGGCACGACGCGCGCCGACCCCAAGACGACATTACAGGAATGGGCGCAGGGCAGGGGGCTCGAACCCCCGGTCTATGCCGAGGTCGAGCGGACCGGCCCTGACCACGCCCCCGAATTCACCATTGCCGTGCGGCTGGGCAGCTATGAAGCCATCAACGCCACCGGCCCATCCAAGAAGCTGGCGGAACACAAGGCCGCCGAAGCTTTCCTGATCCGCGAGAAAGTCTGGCGCGACACGATATGACCGACAAGAACGAAATGCCCGAAGCGGCTGAGCTGCCGGTCGCCGGCGAAAACACCCGCTGCGGCTTCGTCGCGCTGGTTGGCGCGCCCAATGCCGGCAAGTCGACGCTGCTCAACTCGCTGGTCGGCACCAAGGTGTCGATCGTCACGCACAAGGCCCAGACCACGCGCTCGATGATCCGTGGCGTCGTGACCGAGGGCGACGGGCAGATCGTGTTCATAGACACCCCCGGCATCTTTGCACCCAAGCGCCGGCTCGACCGGGCCATGGTAGAGGCAGCCTGGACGGGTGCCGGTGATGCCGACCTCGTGGCGCTGATCGTCGATGCCGAGCGTGGCATCACGCCGGAGATCGAGGCGCTGGTCGCGGGACTGGAGAAGGTGCCGCACCAGAAGGTGCTGGTGCTCAACAAGGTCGACCTGATCAAGCCCGAAAAGCTCTTTGCGCTGGCCGAGAACCTCAACGGCAAGCTGCGCTTCGAAAAGACCTTCATGATCTCCGCGCTGACGGGTAGCGGCGTGCAGGATTTCCTCAACTGGGCCTTCGAGCATATCCCGCTCGGCCCCTGGCACTTCCCCGAGGACCAGCTCACCGACCTGACGCTGCAGATCACCGCCGCCGAAGTGACGCGCGAAAAGCTGTTCCTGCGCGTCCACGACGAGATTCCCTACAACGCCACGGTCGAGGGCGAGAAGTTCACCATCAACAAGGATGGCTCGTACCGGATCGACCAGGTGATCTACGTCACCCGCGACACGCACAAGAAGATCGTGCTCGGCGCTGGTGGGCAGACGATCAAGGCGATCGGCGCCGAAGCGCGGAAGGAACTGATGGAGATTTTCGAGGTGCCGGTGCACCTGTTCATCTTCGTCAAGGTCCGCGAGAAGTGGGGCGACGACCCCGAGCGCTATCGCGAGATGGGGCTGGAATACCCGCACGAGAAGTAGCGACCGATGCAGTGGGACGGCGAAGGCCTGATCATCGGCGTCCGGCGGCACGGGGAAACCAGTGTCATTGCTGAAGTGATGGTCGCAGGCCGGGGGCGGTGCCTCGGACTGGTGCGCGGCGGGCGCTCGCCGAAGCTGTCGGCGACGCTGCAGCCGGGCAATACGGTCCAGGTCAGCTGGCGCGCGAGGCTCGAGGAGCATCTCGGCACCTTCCAGCTCGAACTGCTCGACGGCCGGGCAGCCGGGCTGATCTCGGATCGGCTGCGCCTCTATGCCAGCCAGCTTGTCTGCGAGCATCTGCATCTGCTGCCGGAACGCGATCCGCACGACCGGCTGCTCGCCATGGCAGATCGCATCATGGAGTGGGAGGCGACGCCCTCCGCGCTTGGAGCGGCGGTTGCGCGCTTCGAGCTGGCGCTGCTCGAAGAGCTGGGCTTCGGACTTGATCTCACCAGTTGCGCGGCAACTGGCGCTACCCGCGACCTCACGCACGTTTCGCCCAAATCGGGGCGGGCGGTGAGCAGGGGCGCGGCGGAGCCATATCTTGCGCGGCTACTCAGGTTGCCGCAGTTTCTTGTCGGGAACTCCGAGCCCGAGCCCAGCGACGTGGCCGACGCTTTCAAGCTGACGGGCTATTTCCTCGATGCGCATGTGTGGATGCCTCGCCAGCTCGATCAACCGGCGATCCGGGATACCTTTGTCGGCCTTGTGAGTTAGGACAAGAGCGCAAGGAGATCGTCGATGAGGCGCTCGGATACGGCATCGAAGATCATCGCGGCGCCCGCGCGCACGATCTATGAGGCGCTGGTCGATGGTGAGGCGCTGGTCGCCTGGCTGCCGCCCGACACCATGACCGGCGAACTGCTGGAATACGATCCGCGCCCTGGCGGCCGCTTCCGTATGGTGCTGCGCTATGCCGAAGGCAATCACGGCAAGACGACCGACGATACGGACGAGATCGACGCCGAGTTCGCGGAACTGGTCGAGAACCATCGCATCGTCTGGCTGGTGAAGTTTCGCAGCGACGACCCGGCGTTTGCCGGCACCATGCGGATGGTGTGGGATCTCGAGCCGGCCACTGGCGGGACACGCGTGATCATCCTCGCCGAGGATGTGCCTGAGGGCATCAGGAAGGAAGACCACGACACCGGGTTGCGAGCATCGCTCGACAACCTCGCCGACTATGTCGGCAGCCACGGCTAAGGCGGATCTAGGCGTATTTTCCCGGCCGTATTCCGGTCGGGGCAGGGGGTGGCTCGGGCGGCAGGCCGAGCTTGTGGCGCAGCTTGGCGAGCGCGAGGCGCTGCATCTGCTGCTGCGGGAGCTGGATGGGGCAGATGACCACGACTTCGGTGCTGCTGGCCTCGTCGATGGCGGCCACGCGCATCTGCTGGCCCAATTGGGTCATCTCGAAAAGGACACGGCCGGCCTGACGATTGTCGGGTCCGGCCATGGCATCAGCCCTCGGAGAAGTTCACGAGGCCCTGGGCATCGAACTGGTAGACGTCGTCGCGGAAGCTGACGGTGCCCTGCCGGTTGGCCCAAGCCGTGATGTAAGTGGTGTGGATCGGCACCTGCACGTCGAGCTTGATGTCCTCGCGCATGCCCTGCTGCCAGGCAGCCATGACGCTTTCCGGAGTCCAGCCGCCGCCATTGTCGCGCAGCAGCCAGGCCACCAGTTCTTCGATGTTCTCGCAGCGCATGCAGCCCGACGAGTGGAAGCGCGCGTTCTCGCCGAACAGCGCCTTCTGCGGGGTGTCGTGCATGTAGACGTCGTACTTGTTGTAGAAGTCGATCTTGCAGTGACCCATCGAGTTCTCGCCACCGGGATCCTGCCGGAAGGTGTACTTCACGGCCTCGGTGGTGGACCAGTCGATCTGCGTCGGCGGGATTTCGTTGCCCTTGCCGTCGAAAATGCGGATGCGGAACTTGGTCAGGTACTCCGGATCCTCGTTCATGTACCGGATCATGTCCTTCTCGATGATGCTCTTGGGCACCGTCCAGTAAGGATTGAACTTCACCTGGAAGATCTTGGAATTGAGGATCGGCGTGGCGCGGTCGACCTTGCCGACCACCGAGTTGTGCCGCTGCACGACCTGGGCGCCCTCGACGGCCTCGACCATCGCGGCGGGGATGTTCACCACCACATAGCGATCGCTGAGCGCCGAAGCCCACTGGTCGATACGCTGGGCGTTGAGGCGGAGCTGGTTGAGGCGGTAATCGGCAGGCACCGAGAGCGCGTAGAACGTCGCTTCGTCCACCTGGCCGTTGATGACGAGGCCATGCCGCGCCTGGAACAGGCGGACGGCGGCATCGAGTTTGGCGTCGAATTCGTCGTCGACCCGCTTCTCGAGCGGCATGTCGCCGTTGATCATCAGGCGGCGCTTGAGCAGCGCGGCGGCGCGGCGCGAGTCACCGAGCTTGAGCCCGAAGGTCTCGCGCGACGGCGGCTCCCAGCTGCCATTGGCCTGGATGAAGGCCTCGTAATTCTGGATCGCGAGCTGCAGGTTGTACGAGGTGTCGTAGCTGAGGATCGGCTCGATGGTATCGACGAGGCTCTTGGCCGTCGCTGTAGCACCCTCACGGTCCACCGACTTGAGGCGCTGCTCTTTGTTGAACATGTCCCAGAAGGAATTGTCCTCGGCGCGCACGATGGACGGCATGGCCAGGCCAGCGCCAACAGTTGCCATCGAAGTCAGCAGTTTACGTCTCGTCAGCCGCATCAATTCACCAGCAGTCGCATGTGTCTAGGTCTACGCCCCTCATAGCACCGGCCCGACGTGTCACCAACGCAGGTCAAGCAGCTGTGAACCGCCAGCACGTTACGCGTGGATACGAGGGGCTTGCAGAGGCCGAGGAGCGAACCTGCAATTGGCTCGATGCATAGCTGAATTTAGGGCACAAATAAGAAACGCCGGCTTAAAGCCGGCGCTTGCTGAATCGCTGTGGCTGAGATGCCACACTGGCCCGATCAGAGCTTGTAGAGGATCTGGTCGACCCAGAAGCGCTCCAGGCGGCCCAGCGCCTTGTTGAGGCCTTCGAACGCCTCGTTGTTGAGCCCACCGACCTTTTCGATCGACTTGAGGTGGCGGTCATAGAGCTCGTCGATTACTTCGGCGACTTCTTCGCCCTTCGGCGTCAGGCGGATGCGGACCGAGCGGCGGTCCGAACGCGAGCGCTCCTGGAAAATGTACCCGGTCTCGACCAGCTTCTTGAGATTGTACGAGACGTTCGAGCCGAGATAGTAGCCACGCGAGCGGAGCTCGCCGGCGGTCATCTCAGCGTCGCCGATGTTGAACATCAGCAGTGCCTGGACGGGGTTGATATCGTCCCAGCCCATGCGATCGAACTCATCCTTGATGAGATCGAGCAGTCGACGATGCAGCCGTTCAACCCGGCTGACAGCTTCGAGATACAGCGGCTTCAGCCCCTGGGTCTCTTCCTGAACCATTGCCTCTGCGGCGTTGGATTTGATTGCCATTTGTGCCTCACTGTCTGTCGTCTTGCGCGATTTCTTCGCGTCTCATAGGCCTCAAATTACGCGGGCCCAAATAAGATTGCCCTAAGCCGTAGACTTAAAACTATCTTACGGAAAAAGTTCAGGAATTTGGCTTTACGGAAGGTAACCGCAGGTCAGAAAATTGTAACCTGAATGTTCCGTTTACGGCTCAGTCGTGCGCCTGGCGGCGCAACCGGAAGTTCAGGAACCACATCACCCCGAGGCTGCCGAGGATGAGCAGGCGGAGGGCAAAGCCGAAGGCGTCGATCCGTATTTCGCGCACGCCGGATAGGTAGAGTGCCAGCTCGGCCACGGTGGCGCCGGCGAGCAGCACGGCGCCCCAGCTCGCACGGATCCAGAGGCCGACCGCGGCGAACAGGCGGGCGACGCAGAACACCGCGAGATAAGTGAAGCCGGCGGCGCCCAGCTGGGTGATGGGGCTCTGGGCACCGGTGGATACGCCAAGCAGGCGCGCGGCGTCGCCGAGCCCCAGCAGCAGCGCGATGATCGCGATGATGCGGAGGTAGCGGCCGGCGAGTTCGCTCTTCAGATCCATGCCGTTCGATAACCCGGATGCCCCGATGCGACAAGCGCTCGGTCCACCCATGCCGGGAGGAGAAGCTAGGGCACTGTGTTCGCCCAACCCACCGGCTGTCATCCCAGCGAAGGCTGGGACCCAACTAACGGCTGGCGCGGGCCGCGACTTGTATCCCAGCCTTCGCTGGGATGACACCGAGTGTGTGATGCCGAGTCGTGCCTCAAGCTCCTGAGGCAACAGCGACGCTTCCTCCGTCCTCAAATGTGCCCTAAAAGGCCGCCGACCGAACGGAGCATTTCGATGAGCAGCAACTGGCCCAGGCACGACATGAGCTTTCTCGGCGGCCGGCGCCAGCGACGGCTGCGGCGGACGGACTGGATGCGCAACATGGTGCGCGAGACGGTGCTGACCCCGCATGATTTCATCCTGCCCATCTTCGTCGAAGCGGGCACCAACACGCGCTCGCAGATCAAGACCATGCCCGGGGTCGAGCGCGTGACCATCGATCTGGCGGTCGAAGTAGCGCGCGCAGCGGCGGCCGAGGGCATCCCGGCGCTCGCCATCTTCCCCAATACCGAGGATGACCGGCGCAGCGAGAGCGGCGGCGAAGCCTTCAACCCGGACAACCTGACGGGCCGCGCGCTGCGCGCCATCAAGGAGAAGGTGCCCGAGATCGGGCTGATCACCGACGTGGCGCTCGACGAGTACTCGTCCGACGGTCAGGACGGGCTGGTGCGCGACGGCGAGATCCTCAACGACGAAACGGTCGACGTGATGGTCAAGGCCGCGCTGATGCAGGCGCGGGCAGGGGCCGATATCATTGCCCCCTCCGACATGATGGACGGCCGTGTGGCCGCGATCCGCGCTGCGCTCGACGACGAGGGCTTCGAGCAGGTCGCGATCATGAGCTATTCGGCCAAGTTCGCCTCGGCCTTCTATGGCCCATTCCGCGAGGCCGTGGGCTCGGGCAGCCGCCTCAAGGGCGACAAGCGCACCTACCAGCTCGACTTCGCCAATACCGACGAGGCCATGCGCGAGGTCGAGCAGGACATCGCCGAGGGCGCCGATATGGTGATGGTGAAACCCGGCATGCCCTATCTCGATATCGTCCGCCGCACGCGCGACGAGTTCGACGTGCCGGTGTTCGCCTACCAGGTAAGCGGTGAGTACGCGATGCTGAAGCTGGCCGCGCAGGCGGGCGCCATCAATGGGGAAGCGGCCATGATGGAGAGCCTGATGGCCTTCAAGCGCGCCGGTTGCGATGGCGTTCTGACCTATTTCGCGCTCGAGGCAGCACGGCAGCTGAACCGCTGACGCCCGCCGGCGACGCCGTGGCCTGTCAGGGCTCGAGGAACCCGAGCACCTCGTCCACGGTCTGCACGTCGCCGAACACCCGGTAGAATGCCATCAGCGAAGCGAGATGCGCTTCGTCCGAGTAGGTTGCGTTGGCGTCGGAGACCATGATCGATCGGTAGTTGAGCATGGCGGCGTCGCGTGCGGTGCTGTCGCAGCAGACATCCGTCGTCGTGCCTGCGATCAGCACCGTGTCGGTGCCTCGCGCCTGCAGGTGGGCGTGGAGCTCCGAGGAGCCGGGTACGAAGGCGCTGAAGCGCGTCTTGACCACATGGCCATCGGCTGCGTCGACATCGAGGCCTTGATAGATCTCGTGCCCCCGGTGTGCCGACGCCAGCGTCTCGAGGCGCACCGCCAGCCGGTCGGGCTTCATCAGTTCAGTGCTGAACACCGACCAGTCGTCGGCGCTGCCGTCGCTGCTCCCCTTGATCCAGACCACATGCCCGCCAGCGGAGCGCACGGCGGAGGCGAGACGATTGATCGCCGGCACGATGGTGCGCGCCATGGGCACCTCGCCCTGGTAGCCGGGCGCGCAGAAGTAGTTCTGCATGTCGATGACCACCAGCGCGGTCGACCTGCCAGGAATGCGATCGAACGGGTGTGCCTTGCCGGTGCGCCGGACGACATTCTCGACCAGGGTGGCAGGCAGGGAGAGTGGGTGCATTGCGGTATCTCGATGGTGGGGCACCAATGGCATACCGACAGGAATAAGTGCTGTGAAGCTCCCAGGCGACAGAATTGCCGCGCTGCCACTTGCACTCACCCCAGTGGTCCCCATCTTTCCCTCATGACCGAGGGCAATGCCATGAGCGACCACCTTCCCGACCCGAGTACCGCACCCGCGCTGTACGAGGGCGTGTTGCTGCGCCGGGCGGTTGCATGGCTGATCGACACCGTCATCATCGGCGGGATCACCATCGCGGCGCTGGTTGTGGGGCTGATCTTCGGCGTCGTGACGCTCGGGCTCGGCCTGCTGGCACTGCCGATCATTATTCCCCTGGCGATCCTCGGCTACTACGCGGCGACTCTTGGTTCGCCCATGCGTGCCACGGTGGGCATGCAGGCGATGGACATCGTGCTGACGCCTGTGCGCGGCACTCCGCTCAACGGCTGGTCCATCCTCATCCACCCGATCCTGTTCTGGGTGACCGTGTGGATCAGCTGGCCGTTCTCGATCCTCTTCGCGCTGTTCACGCCGCGCCAGCAGATGCTGCACGACCTCGTGGTCGGCACGCTGATGCTACGCCGTTCGCCGATGCAGCAGTTCTGGCGGGCGCGCTCGGCTTGATCGGGCGCGACACAGTGGAGTGCGGCCCTGACGGCCATTGCCGACGCGAGTCTGCCCGCATAGACTGATCGGGTCTTTCGCAGGCCTTCAATGACCGATCAGACACCCGAGAACACCCAGCTTTTCCTTACGGCGGCCATGCCTTGCCCGTACCTGCCGGGTCGTCAGGAGCGGAAACTCTTCACCCACCTGACCGGGCGTCGTGCGGCATCGCTGCATCATCTCCTGAGCGACAACGGCTTCCGCCGCAGCCAGAACCTGATCTACCGGCCGGCCTGCGACGGCTGCTCGGCCTGCCAGTCGGTGCGGATCGTGGCGCAGGAGTTCGCGCCCAACAAGCGCTACAAGCGGGTGCTGCGGCTCAACTCGGACATCGCCGTCGAGGTCTGCCAGCCCCGCGCCACAGCCGAGCAGTTCGCGCTGTTCAAGCGCTACCTCGATGCGCGCCATGCCGGCGGCGGCATGACGCAGATGAGCTTCGTCGACTACGAATACATGGTCGAGGACACCCCCGTGCAGACCGTGGTGGTCGAGTATCGGCTCTCCACCGTGCCGGGCCGCCCGCTGGTCGCAGTGGCGTTAACCGACGTGATGCCCGACGGGCTCTCGATGGTCTACAGCTTCTACGATCCGGACCTTGACCAGCGCGGGCTCGGCAACCTGCTGATCCTCGATCACATCCAGCAGGTGAAGCTCGCCGGGCTCACCTATGTCTACCTCGGCTACTGGGTGAAAGACTCGCCCAAGATGGCCTACAAGGGCCGTTTCCACCCGCTCGAAGTGCAGCGCGGCCCGCTCGGGTGGCGACGGCTGGAGTAGGGGCCCTAGGGGCGTAGCGTGCGGTTGGTGCCCACGCCGACCGGGAAGCCGTGTCCCCTGATGTTACCCCGTGAACCGGTTGTTGCGTGGGAAACCCGTCGGCGGCTGGCGGCCGGCGTCGGCGCGGTTGCCGAGCCACTCCGTCAACTCGGCCATGGTCTTGGTGTAGGTGCGGCCGGACGAATCCGTCCAGGTGAGGCCGGTGCTCGCCGGGAAGGTCTTGAGGTCCGAGAGGCCGCCGTCCTTGTACTTTTGCAGGCGGACACCCTTGCCGCGTGACATTTCGGGCAACTGCTCGATCGGGAAGACGACCATCTTGCGGTTGTCGCCGATCACCGCGACGACGTCGCCATCGACCGGAACGATGAGTTTTGCTTCCTCGCTGCCCGAGAGGTTGAGCACCTGCTTGCCCTTGCGGGTGTTGGCGATCAGTTCATCCTCGGCCACCACGAAGCCATCGCCCTTGCGCGAGGCGACGACGCGCTTGCGGCCGGGGCGATAGACGAACAGCTCGACGATGTCCTGGCCCTCCTCCATGTCGACCATTAGCCGCACGGGTTCGCCCTGGCTGCGGCCACCGGGCAGACGGTCGCCGGCGAGGGTGAAGACCTTGCCGCCGGTAGAGAGCAGCAGCAGCTTGTCGGTGGTCTGCGCGTGGATGAAGAGCTTCAGCCGGTCGCCGGTCTTGAAGCCTTTTTCGTCGATGTCTGAAGTGTGTCCCCTCATCGAGCGGATCCAGCCCTTCTCGGAGAGGATGACCGTGATCGGCTCGCGCTCGATCATCTGGCTCGCCACCTCGTCCAGATCGACGTCCAGCGCATCCGCGAAATCGGTCTTGCGGCGCCACAGGGGGTGCGGTTCGCCGTTCTTGTCGACCTTGGGGTAGGATTTCTTGAGGTCGGCGATCTGCTTGGAAATCTCGCCCCACTGCTTGCGGTCGGAAGCGAGCAGGGCCTCCAGATGCGCCTCTTCCTCGGTGAGCGACTTATGCTCGGTGCGGAGCTCGATTTCCTCGAGCTTGCGCAGCGAACGGAGCCGCATGTTGAGGATGGCCTCGGCCTGGACGTCGCTGAGATCGAAGGTCGACATCAGCGAGGCCTTGGCATCGTCCTCCTCGCGGATGATGCGGATCACCTCATCGAGGTTGAGATAGGCAATGATGTAGCCATCGAGTACCTCGAGGCGGCGGACGATGTCGGCCAGCCGGTTCCGCGTGCGGCGGACCAGCACGTCCTTGCGATGCTCGAGCCAGGCGACGATCGCGTCCTTGAGCCCCATGACCCGCGGGATGGTGCCCTTGTCGAGGACGTTCATGTTGAGGCTGATGCGCTGCTCGAGGTCACTGAGCTTGAACAGCTGCTCCATCAGGATGTTCGGATCGACCGTGCCGGCGCGGGGCTCGATGACGAGACGGATGTCGTCGGCGCTTTCGTCGCGAATGTCCTTGAGCAAAGGCAGCTTCTTGTTGAGCAGCAGCTCGGCGATCTTTTCGACCAGCTTGGACTTCTGGACGCCGTAGGGGATCTCGGTGACGACGATCTGGTAGACGCCGCGGCCCTTGTCCTCGCGCACCCAGCGCGCGCGCAGGCGAAACGAGCCGCGCCCCGTCTCATAGGCGTTGAGGATCGAGGAGCGGGGTTCGACCAGGATGCCGCCGGTCGGGAAATCCGGCCCCGGGATATGGTGCAACAGGTCGGCCGTGGTGGTCGCGTCCCGGCCATGGTTGATCAGGTGCAGCGCCGCATCGCAGATCTCGTCCACGTTGTGCGGCGGGATCGAGGTCGCCATGCCCACGGCGATGCCCTGCGAACCATTGGCGAGGAGGTTCGGGAAGTTGGCCGGCAGGACCACGGGCTCTTCCGTGGCGCCGTCATAGGTCGGCTTGAAGTCGACGGCGTTCTCGCCGATGCCCTCCAGCAGACGCTGCGCGACCTCGGTCATGCGCGCTTCGGTGTAGCGGTAGGCGGCGGCGCCATCGCCGTCGATGTTGCCGAAATTGCCCTGGCCGTCGACCAGGGTGTAGCGCATGGCAAAATCCTGAGCGAGGCGGACCATGGCGTCGTAGATCGACTGGTCGCCATGCGGGTGGAAGCTACCGATCACGTCGCCGACGACCTTGGCCGACTTCTTGTAGGCGCCATCGGGATCGAGCCGCAGCAGCCGCATCGCGTGGAGGATGCGGCGGTGTACCGGCTTCAGCCCGTCGCGGGCATCGGGCAGGGCGCGCTGGGTGATCGTCGACAGCGCATAGGAGAGGTAGCGCTCCTCGAGCGCGCGACGCAGGTCGACGACTTCCGTCTTGTCGTCCTCCGGGGGGCGGGTCTTGTCGTCGCTCATCGGTGGGTCAGGCTCATGCGAATCATCTGCGCACTATAGCGGCAAGCCCGCTGGGCGGGGGTGCAGCGTGGCCGCAGCCTGGGGATTGTGCGGCTTTCGGATGGACGGCAGGATCAGTGCATGCGCCGCCTCATCCTTATCCGTCACGCCAAGTCCGCCTGGAGCACCGAAGGGCTCGACGATCATGAGCGTCCCCTGGCGCCCCGAGGGGTGAAAGCCTCGCGCTGGATCGGGGAGACATTGCGGGCGGAGGGCTGGCTTCCGGATCTCGTCCTTTGCTCGACTGCGGTTCGAACACGGCAGACGGTTGAACTGAGCGGCCTACAGACGCCGACTCGGTTCGTGCGCGATATCTACGACCGGATGAGCAGGGACTTCATCGACATCATCCGGCGGATGGGCGGAGAGACGCCCACGCTGGCGCTCGTCGGCCACAATACCGGCATGGAGACGACCGCTCTGTTGCTGGCGGAGGACGACGCCGATTTCGGTGGGTACCCGACCGGGGCCATCGCGGTGATGGATTTCGCCATTGAGCGCTGGTCGGAACTGGAAGAGGGCACGGGGCGGATCGTGGCGTTCCGCCGGCCCAGGGAGGGGTAGGGCGCCCGGT
>JAEWLC010000095.1 GCA_023393475.1 Pseudomonadota bacterium | reverse complement strand
GCCGCGGCGGCCGCACCCCCCCCCCCCCGGCAAGGTCAGGATCAGTTGATCGCCTGGTTCAGCCCGTCGATCATCTCGTCGACTGCCTGCTCGGCCGTCGCTTCCTTGATCAGGACGCGCTGGAAGGCGGGGAGCACGACGCTCTCCGACCAGCCGGCAAAGCCCGGGAAGCTCGGCTGCGGCACACCGAAGGCCAGCGTATCGGCCGCCGGCTTGTAGAGCGGGTTGCCGGCAATGCGTGGGTCCTGCGCCGCCGCGGTCGAAGCCGGGAAGTAGCCGGTCTTCTCGAGGAAGGCGACGGCCGCATCGGGCTCGCCCCAGAACTTGATCCACTCCCAGCTGGCGTCGATCGTCTCGGGCTTGGTCGAGGTGTTGTAGGCATAGCCGAGGCGCGAAATGCGGTTGACCGGACCGGCCGGGATGGCCGCAGTCGCGAACTCTTCGCCGGCCTTGAGGAGCTTGGAGTTGTCCTGGAACGAGCCGGTGTGGTGCCACACCATGGCGGTCTGGCCGGTCTGGAACGCTTCCATGATCTGGCGGAAGCCGTCGTTGGGGGCGCTCGGCGGCACGACACCATCGCGGATGAGCAGGCCTGCCCACCAGTCGACGGCTTCAATCGCCTTGTCGCGGTCGAGGCTGATCGAGCCATCCTCATGCACGAGCTTGGCACCGAAACCTTCCATCACGTTGACGACATAGGCCTGGCCGCCGGCACCGCCACGCATGCCGAAGCCGAAGCGGCCCTTGGCCGGGTCGGTCAGCTTGATCGCGGCATCGCGGAACTCGGCGAAGGTCGTCGGCGCGGCCAGCCCGGCCTCATCGAACCAGTCCTTGCGGTAGTACATCCAGTCGACGAACGTGAAGGCCGGCACGCCGTAGACCTTGCCGTCCTTGCTGATCGAGGCGAAACGCACGTCGTCGAAATCTGCGCGCCGCTCCCAGGCCGAAATCCTGTCGGTCAGGTCGTTTAGCGCACCCATGGCGAGCAGGTCGGCGAAGCGCTCGGACGAGACCATGGTCGAGTCCGGGCGGCTGCCCGACACCACCGCGGCGGTAACCTTGGCCATGAATTCGGGATTCGGAATGTTCTCCTGCGTCACCGACACCTCGGGATGCGCGGCGGCGAAGAGCTTCATCACCTCGTCGAGCCCGGCGAACTCGGACTGGCTGGTGAAGGTGTGCCAGTAGTTGATCGCCGTCGACTGCGCGAAGGCAGCCTTGGGCAGCAGGGCCGAGGCGGCGAGAAGTCCGCCACCCAGCTTGAGGACGGAACGTCGGTCGAATCTGGTCATGTCATTTCCTCCCAGTTTGATAGTTCAATATCGCAATCTGATATATCAGTGCCATGGTACTAACGTCGGGTGGGGCGACAGCCGCTCGGTAACCTCGATCTTCGACACGGCCCGGGCATCCAGGTCGTCCCAGTTGTGGTGGTAGCCGATGCCCGGCTCGTCGCTGACGGTCAGGTTGCCGTCGACGATCGCGAGCGGGCCGAGCTTGTCGAGGCCCTTGATCTGCTCCTCGTTCATCACGAGCTGCTCGTAATAGTCGTTGTTGGAGATGGCCGCGCAGATCTGCGCGTTCTCGAGGCCCATGCCGTGGACCTGCGCCCGCATGCCGTGGCTTTCGCCGAGATGCGCCACCTTCATCGAGCCGGTGAACCCACCTTTGTAGAAGGACGACACGCGGACCATGTCGAGCGCCTTGTTCTCGATCCAGGTCGCCATGTTGCCATGCACGCCATCCGAGGTTTCGGCGGCAAGCACCGGAATGTCGAGCTTCTCGCAGAGCTTGGTGTAGCTTCCCAGGTGGAACTCGCGCATCGGCTCCTCGTACCACAGGAACCCGAGGTCCTGGATCGCCTTGCCGAACTCCAGCGCGTTGACATAGTCCCAGCCGGCCGAGCCGTCGAACATCAGGTCGGCATCGTCGCCGACCCACTTGCGAAGGTTCTTGCACAGCGCGATGTCGCGCTTCACCGGGCCGCCCCAGGCATGCAGCTTGAACGCCTTGAAGCCTACGTCGCGGCTCATCTTGATGTAGCGTTCGAACTCATCCATCGTCGGCCAGGTGACCGTCGAAGCGTAGGCCGGCACCACCCGGTTGTCGCCGCCGAGCATCTGGTAGATCGGCATGTTCGCCTGCTTCGACTTGATGTCCCAGCACAGCATGTCAACGAGGCCGAGCGAGCTCATGTGGAACTCTTCGATCCGGTCGAGTTCCCAGACCAGTCGCCACATGCGCTCGGTGAGCAGCGGGTTCTCGCCGATGAACTCGTGGAAGCGGCGCTCGACCAGGTCGATCACCGCATTGCCGCGTCCCGCCTCGATGACGCCGTAGAGACCGGAATCGGTCTCCATGCGGATCACCGCCTTCTTGGGCTTCTTGCCGCGCGGGATGTCACCATGCGAGCCGGGAATGCCGTCGCGCCAGATGAACTTCGGACCGGGCTCGTGTTCCACCAACCAGGTTGTGAACCCCGTGATCTTCATACGTCTTCTCCAAGATAATAGTCGCTGCGGCCGCTTCGACCGCTAACCCTTTTCCGCGCCCGACAGCATGCCGGAGCGCACGAACCGCTGTGCCGCGAGAAAGATGAGCAGGACCGGCAGCACCACGAGGATGGCGGCCAGCACGACCTCGGGCTTCTTGATCGGCACATCGTTGGACGGAAGATTGCTGAGTGCTCCGGAGCCCGAGACCAGCGCCGTCAGCCCCACCGGCAGGTTGTAGAGCTTGTCGTCGCTGAGCAGCACGAAGGCGAGGAAGTAGTTCGACCAGATGCCGAGGAAGGCGAAGAACGCCACCAGCGCGATGATGGGCTTCGCGAGCGGCAGCGCGATGCGGCTGAACAACTCGAAGCGGTTGGCCCCATCGACGCGTGCCGAATCCATCACGCCCTTGGGCAACGAGGTCGAGAAGTAGACATAGGTGAGATAGACGCCGAACGGGAAGAAGCCCGAGGCGAGGATCAGCCCGGCATAGGTGTTGCTGAGCCCGAGCATGTTGAGCTCGAGGAAGATCGGCAGCACCACCGCCGTCGACGGCGTGATCATTGCGATCAGCGTCAGGATGAGCACGAGCTTGCGGCCGGGGAACTCCGAGGCGGCCAGCGCGTAGCCCGCGGGAATGCAGGCGATGAGCGACAGCAGCACCCCGCCGACCACGTAGATCAGCGAGTTCATCGTCCAGGTGAGGATCTGGAAGTTGTTGTAGCTGGTAAGGTTCGTCCAGGTGCGGACGAACGAGTCCCAGTCGCCGAGCGCGAAGGGCGATTGCGACAGCAGCGAGGATTCCGACCGCGTGCCGGCAATGAACAGCCAGAGCAGCGGGATGCCGTAGAAGCATACCGCGAAGGCCAGGGTCGCAAAGACGACGAAGCGGCCCGGATTGACGCGTAGCGGGGCTTGTCTGGTGCTCATCTCGCCCTCAATCGATCTTGTAGAACTTGGTGGCGAAGACGATCACCAGCGCGATGACGATCGAAGCGCTGACCAGCAGCGTCGACAGCGCCGCCGAGGCGCCGAAATCGCCCATGCGGAAGGCGTACTGGAACGCCATCTGGTTCAGCGACCAGTCGTTCTGCGCGAATTGCGGCCCGGCGAGACCCATCAGCTGCGGCTCGACGAAGAGCTGCAAGCCGGCGGCCAGCGACAGGATTCCCATCAGGACGAGCGAGCGCCAGATCATCGGCAGCTTGATACGCATCGCGAGCTGGAACCGGTTGGCGCCATCGACGCGGGCCGCCTCCATCACTTCGGTGGGGAGGCTCGACAGCGCGCCGCCGAACACCACGATCCAGCCGCCCGAGGCGGAGAAATACGCCATGATGGCGAAGATGCCGGCGAGCCCGATGCTGTTGATGACGTCGGCGCGCGTCGCCCAGCCCATCGTGTGCAGCACCGGCTGGAACGGGCTGACCGAAGGGTCGAGCACGAACAGCCACAGCACCACGATCGCCGAGGACGTGACTGCGCCGGGGAGGAAATAGATGGTGCGAAGCGTGTTCGCCGACTTGCGGTTGATGCTGTCGAGCATCAGGGACAATGTCGCGACGCCGATCATCGTCAGCGCCACCCAGATGGCGACGAAGCTCAGGACGTTGACGACGCTCGCCGGCACGCGGAAATCGTCGAACACGAACTGGTAGTTGGTTACGCCCCAGAACACCATTTCGATGGTGTCGAATAAACTGAGCCCGAAGGCATAGCCGACCGGGAAGATGCCGAACATGACGAGCAGCACGAGGTAGGGCGCGAGCAGCAGGTAGCTCATGCGCGTGTCGCGCACCGCCTTGCGCCGGGCTCGCTTCGCCCGGTCGCCGGCCATCGCCGTGTCCATTCCTGCCATGGTCGTCGCGCTCATTGCCGCCCCGTCACGTTGAGCGGGACGCGGGGGTTTGCCCCCGCGCCCCGTTGTCGTTACTCGACCTGATAGCCGTTGAGCTTGGCGAGGCTGACGAGCTCGTTCTGCAGCGCCGGAAGGGCCGCCTCGACAGTGCCGCCGGTAGCGACGGACTGCGTCACGGTCTTGGCGATCGCCTCGGCCACGTTGATGCGCAGGCTCTTGTAGCCGGGGTGGCTGAACTCGGCCGCGGCGACATGCACGTCGAACACGTCCGGGGTGGCGTAGTATTCGTCGGACGCGAGGCGTGCGCCCCACGCGATCGACGACGGCTTGTGCGCCGGCAGGGTCACGGCATTGGTCTGGTTGGCAACGTCAGTGGCCATCCACTGGATCACGTCGACCACCTCGGCCGGATGCGCGGTGTCCTTCCAGCCACCATAGGTGCCACCGCCCCAGCTCCAGGTGAGCGGCTTGTCCTGGTCGTCCCACTTCAGCGGCAGCGCTGCGGCGAGCTTGCCGGCGGGCCATTCGTAGGTCGGCTTGATCACGTATTCGCCGTACCAGGTCGGGCCGATCATCAGCGGCACCTTGCCGGTCTTGGCGAGGTTGACGAAATCGGGCTCGAACACGCCGATCTTGCTCAGGCTGCCATTCGCCACCATCGCGTCGATGAGGCGCGCCGGCTTGAGGCACTGCTCGGTGGTGAGGTCGATCTTCAGCACATCGTCCTTGCCATCGACCGGCATGGCGAGGTCGCAGCCGTCGGATACCAGCATGGCGGTGAGCAGGCCGGCCTCGGTGGCCGAACCGAGCACGTAGCCCTGCGGCCCGAGCTCGGCACCCAGCGCCTCGTACTCGGCCCAGGTGGTCGGCACGGCCTTGCCGAGCGCTTCCATCGCCGGCTTGTCGTACCAGATCAGATCATGCGCGAGGTCGTTGCGCAGGCACAGCAGCTTGCCGTTCACGAGGCAGGGCGCGTTGCCGTTGGGATAGAACTCGTCCTGCAGCGCCTGCGGCACCTTGTCGGTCAGGTCGAGCATGTAGTTCGAGCGCCGGGTGGCGAGCTGGGACGTGAAGCCGACGTCGCCCATGAAGATGACGTCCGGCACTTCGCTCTTGGCCTGGAGCGCCAGCTGGATCTTGGCGATCAGGTCGGCCGGGGCCACCGTCGTGACCTTGAGCGCCACGTTTTCGTGGGTCTGGTCATAGAGATCGAACATGGCAAGGCGCGGCGTGTCCGACCACACGTTCAGCGTCACCACGTCCTGGGCCATCGCAGTGCTGGCCATCAGGCTCAGTGCGACGCCGCCGGCAAGTGCCGCGGTCCTGGAATGAAACATAGTCTCTCCTCCTGTTATGTCTCCGGCTTCGCCGGATTATTTGCCGATCGCCGACGCCATGACGGAGCCTGCCGCATCGAAGACATGCACCTGGTCGGGCCTCAGCCCCACCTGGACCTGCTGGCCCGGTTCGAGGTCGGAATCGCCCGTCACCTGCACGGTGATGACCTCGGGCGTGCCGCCATCGAGATAGGCGTAAGTGATGTTGCCGAGCCGCTCGACGGACTCGACGCGCGCCGGCAGCGCGGTGAGCCCGGCCGGAACCGCGGCACCTGCCGCGACGACTTCCACCGTCTCGGGCCGGACGCCCAGCGTCACGGCGTCGCCGGCGCCCACGCCCTTCGCCCCGAGCTCGAATATCGTCCCGCTATTGGCATCGAGCCCGACCACCGCCGTGTCGCCGGAGGCGCTGAGCACCTTGCCCGGCATCAGGTTCATCTTGGGCGAGCCGATGAAGCCGGCGACGAACAGGTTGTTCGGCCGCGCATAGAGTTCGAGCGGCGGCCCGACCTGCTGGATCCTGCCGCCATCGAGCGCCACGATCCGGTCGGCCAGCGTCATCGCCTCGACCTGGTCGTGGGTCACGTAGATCATGGTTGTGCCGAGCTCGCGGTGCAGCCGCTCGATCTCGAGCCGCATCTGCACGCGCAGCGCCGCATCGAGGTTCGATAGCGGTTCGTCGAACAGGAACACTTTTGGGTTGCGCACGATGGCGCGACCGATGGCGACGCGCTGGCGCTGCCCGCCCGACAACTGCGCCGGCGAGCGGCCGAGCAGGTCGTTGAGCCTCAGGATGCGCGCCGCCTCCTTCACCCGCTTGTCGATCTCGCCCTTGTCGAAGCGCGCGAGGCGCAGGTTGAAGGCGATGTTGTCGTAGACATTCATGTGCGGGTAGAGCGCGTAGCTCTGGAACACCATGGCGATGCCGCGCTCGGCCGGCTCGTCGAAGGTCACGTCCTTGCCGTCGATCAGGATGTCGCCGCCCGAGACTGTCTCGAGCCCCGCGATCATGCGCAGCAGCGTCGACTTGCCCGAGCCGGAGGCTCCGACAAAGACGACGAACTCGCCCTTCTCGATGGTCAGGTCGACGCCCTTGATGACGTTCACCGAACCAAACGACTTGCTGACATTCCTCAGTTCGACCGCGGCCACTAGCGACCCCCGGCCGCGTGGCGATGCCCCAGCGACTGCATTGCAATACTCCCCATTGAGATATTAATGGCCAATAATAATATCTCAGGTCAAGCTCCTGCAGCGACACGAGAGTCGATAACGTCGATCACAAGGCACGCGGGAGACACGCCGCAAGCACGGAGATTCCTGTGTTTCCGGCGTCCGGGCTGAGATTTCTAAGCGGGGGATTGATAGACTAAAGTGCGAACCACCACCCCCACCAACCAACCGGTGAAGATGACCGACGTACGTTCCGACAACGAGGGCTACCGCCGTTTCCGTGCGGCCATGCAGGAGGGCACCCTCTCACCCGGCATGGTGGTGACGCAGAACGAGCTGTGCGAATTGCTCGGCCTGTCGCTGTCGCCGCTGCGCGAAACGCTGGTGTTGCTCGAGGAGTTCGGCCTCGTCGAGATCAAGCCGCGCACCGGCATCCGCATCATCTATCCGGAGGTCGCATTCATCCGCGAGAACTACCAGTTCCGCATCATGATCGAGGTTTTTGCTCTGCGCAGCTTCGGCGACACCGTCATCGAGGAGTGGCTCGCCAACATGCGCGTGAGCCACGAGGACTGCCGCCGCAGCCTCACCGACGGCGGGCCGTTCGAGGACGAACAGATTCGCTTCCTCGCGCTCGACAACCGAATGCACCGCGAGATCGTCGAGGCGCTCGGCAACCGCGCCATCCTCGACACCCACCAGCGGTTGCAGGACAATATCCGCATGGCCCAGCAGGTGCATCGCCGCCCCGGCTTCCGCGGCGCGCTGCTCCAGACCATCGAGGAGCACCTCAAGGTGATCGAGTGCCTCGAGCGCCGTGATGTCGAAGGCGCGGTGGAAGCGCTCGAAGCCCACTTCCGCGCCTCAACGCACCGGACGTTTGCGGCGTAGCAGAGCCCACGCCCCGTCATCCCCGGCGAAGACCCGGGGACCCATGGGATGCCGCCGATATCTCTGGGTCCGCGGATCAAGTCCGCGGATGACGACTGAGGGTGGGTGGGGAAGATGCTCGCCCACCCGGCCTACCTCACGCCGGTATCGCCGCGACGAGCCGCTCGGTGATGATATCCGGCGCCGTGATGGCCGAACCGCAGACCACGGCGAAGGCGCCGCGCTCGAACGAGGTGGCGACGTGTTCGGGCGTCCAGATGCCGCCCTCGACGATCACCGGCACATCGAGCTCGGCGACCAGCCGCGCGACGAGGTCGTAGGGCGGACGCCCCTGCCCTTCGGTCCCGGCGGTGTGGCCGACCATGGTGGTTGCGACGATATCCGCCCCGTCGCGCACCGCGGCTTCGGCTTCCGCGAAGGTGGCGATGTCGGCCATCACCAGCTTGCCGGCCTCGTGCACAGCAGCAGCGATCTCGGCAAAGCTCTCGCCAGGGCGCGAACCGGTCGTAGCCTGGACGGCGACGATGTCGGCACCGGCAGCGGCCAGCGCCCTCGCGTCGGCCACGGTCGTGGTGATATAGTTGTCAAAGCCCTCGCGATAATCCTTCGCGATCCCGATGATCGGCAGTCTTGTGCGCGGGCGCAGCAGCGCGACGACGTCGGCGCCATCGAGGCGAAAACCGCCGGCGCCGCCAAGCTCAGCCGCTTCGGCGAGCAGGGCGAGGATATCGGGGCGCTTCAGCGGGCTTTTCGGGTTCATCGCCTGCGACGAGACGATCAGCCGGCGCTCGAGGCTCTTCAGCACCGGGTTCATGCGAGGTCTCCGGTAATCACGAAATCCACTTCAAAACTGCGATGCCAGGGGAAGCGCACGCTGGAAATCCCTAGATCGAGGTTTCCGGTGATCCGCTTCAGCGACGCGTCGAGGTCGTCGCAGACCGCAGCTTCGGCCCGCCCTTCCTCGTCGCGATCCTGGAAGGTGTAGACGCCGGCATTGTAGGGCCGCCGCGCCAGGGTCATGTAGGCAAAATCCTCGATCAGCCGGTGCAGCAGCATCCGCCTGGCGGCGCCCGCATCCAGCGTTCCCGCCCGGCGTCCGATCTGGATCGCCGCGGCGGCGGCAACCACCGAGCCGAGCGCATTGCCGGCGGTGTTCCAGCCGCCATAGGCGACGATATCGAGGAGGATCCCGCGCCGGTGCAATTCCTCGACCAGGACCGGATCGCCGCCATTTGAATAGCGGAGGTCCGCCAGCGCCACGTCGCGCCCTGCCTTGAGCAGCTGCTCGACAAGATCGGCGGTCTTCGTCGCCTCGGCCTCGTCGTCGGCGTCGAAGGCCGAGCCGCTGGCGTCGTGCTCGCCGGACTTGCCGATCACCATGCCGCAATGGTCGCGCCGCTTCGGATCGGGCGCATGCACCACCAGCGCCATCGCGGCCGCATCGTCGACGATGCGCGAGCCGCTGGCCCGGATCTGCCGCTCGACCGCCTCGCGCATCGGGCTGTTCTCGTACTTGGCGATGCGCTCCATGCCCCGCGGATCGGCACACTCGACGGTGAACTCCGGCACAACGCCGAAGCGATGTCCCAGCTGCCGCGCGACCAGCACGGCCGCAACCTCGTCGGCCCCCGGATACATCAGCACTTCACCGGCAATCGGCAGCACCTTGCTCCACTGCTTAAGCCACACCTGCTCCAGGGAGCCGGCAGAATGCTCGGCCGTATCGTCGGCGGTCATCAGCAGAGGATCGATCGCGCCTTCCGACGCCAGCGTGATGGCCTCGAGATTTACGTGGTGGTTGCGCAGCCGCCGCCGCTCGAAATCGGCGACGACATCGGCCGGAAGTTCGGCACGCAGCTTTTCGAGTTCGGCGACATTGCCATCGAACGACTGCCCTAGCCCTTCCAGCAGGTCACGGTGGTGCAGCGCGCCGAGCTTGTGCAGCTCCATGCCGTGCTGTGCCCAGTATTCGGGCTCTTCCTGCGCGTTGTAGGAGTTGGAGGCCCGCATCACCAGCGACACGGCGTAGATCGGCAGCTCCGGATGCGCCGCGTGCAGGCGCCGCAGCGTGTCGAGCCGGCCGAGCGCAGTGAGCGTCGTGTCGGCCGTCGTGCGGGCCGCAATCAGCCCGCCATAGCAGAGCATGTCGAGCGAAGCGATCACCGCCCCCGTCGTCGCGGCGGTCGTCTCCAGCCAGCGCCCAAGCCCGTCGGCGTCGCCCGGCTGGCGCAGTTTCGGCAGCAGTTCGTCGGGCGGCAACACCAGCGTGGCACCGGCAATGGCGGCGACGCCCGCCGGCAAGCCTATATTCACCGGTCGTTCGTCGAGCGGCAGGAAGGCAAGTGAGAGGGCACGTGCGGACGTCAATTGGTCTTGTCTCTATTCGTGCGAAAAATGACGAAATCGTAGGAGTAGCGGTCGGCGCGATAGACGCTCTCGGCATACTCGATGCGCTGGTTCTTGGCGTCGAAGGCCACCCGCGACACCTTGAAGGCCGGCGAGAACTCGGGAACCCCGAGCAGCCGCGCCAGCGGCGGATCGAGCACCGTGGCGTGGATCGACTGCTCCGCCTTCTCGATCTTGAGGTGATAGGTCTCGGTGAGCAGCTGGTAGAGCGAACCCTCCAGCGCCTTCTGCGCGAGGCCTGGAGCGAGCTTGGCCGGTACATAGGTGTGCTCGATGGCCATCGGCTCGCCGTCGGCGGTACGGACACGCGAGATATGGGCGACGAGGTCGCGCGGGCTGAGCGCCAGCCGCGCCCCGATCTCGGCACCGGCCGGAATCTCCTCGACCATCGTATCCATCGAGCCGGGCACCAGCCCCCGCGCCCGCATGTCCTGCGTGAACGAGGTCAGCTCCACCGACTTGGCGATGCGCGGCTCGGACACGAACGTGCCCGCGCCCTGGGTGCGATAGACCCGGCCTTCATAGCCGAGCTGGTCGAGCGCCCGCCGCACCGTGAGGCGCGTGACGCCGAAGTTCTCCGCCAGCTCGCGCTCGGTCGGCAGCTTCTCATGCGGCTTCAGCTCGCCTTCGATCAGGCCGAGCAGATAGGCGCGCAATTGGGCGCCCTTGCTGCCCGCGCGGCCGTTTCCGGTGATCTCCGCCATGAATCGAGGTCCTCTCACTGGCGCGCATACAACCATAGCCCGGGCACGTTCCGCAAGCAGTGGTATACTCCAATTTGCAGCAATATGCCTCATTGGTAGGCAAATGTGACGCCGTGTTGACGGCTTCGAAAAAATTGGGCTACACCATTTTCCGGCATAGAGCCAAGGGAGATTGCAGATGGAGCGGAAAGCTCTGGGTCACGCGGCGAAGGCTGCGATGTCGACCGCGTTCGGCGTGGTCATGATGTTCGGTGGGGCTCTTGGCGCTTACGCGCAGGACAAGACCGAGATCACCTTCTCGTATCTGTGGGGCGGCGCCGAAGGCGCGGCGCTCGAGCAGATCATCACCGATTTCAACGCCAGCCAGGACAAGATCGTAGTCAAGGGCGTGTCGAGCCCCGACATGACCAAGCAGCTGGCTTCGATGTCGAGCGCCAAGGGTGCCTTCGACATTTCCGACAACTTCGCGTCCAACATCGCGTCGTGGTCGAACCAGGGCATCCTGCTGCCGCTGAACGAGTTCAATATCGACACCTCGGATTTCCCCGAGAGCGCCATGCAGCAGCTGGTCGTCGACGGCCAGATTTACTCGCTGCCGATCGCGACCCACAACTTCCAGCTCGTCTACAACAAGAAGTTGCTCGATGAAGCCGGCGTCACCCCGCCGACCTCGATCGCCGAACTCGCCGACGCCATCAAGAAGCTGACCAAGGTCGATGCCGAAGGCAACGTGACCCAGCTCGGCCTCGGCCTCACCGATATCTCGGCTGGCCTCAAGACCCTCGGCTACGCCCATGGCGGTGACTGGACCCGCGACGGCAAGCCGACCCCGACCGATCCGGGCTTCGTCGCCGCCGTGCAGTTCTTCTACGACAACGTCGTGGCACCGGTGACCCCGGCAGCCTACAACAAGTTTGTGGCCGGCTTCGGCCCCTACATGTCGGAGCAGGACTCGTTCGCGCAGGGCAAGATCGCCATGGTGTTCGAAGGTGAGTGGCGCGCCAAGTTCAATACCGATGCCGGTATGGAATGGGGCGTGGTGCAGGTTCCGGGCCTGACCCCCGAGCTGAACGGCTCGACCTGGACGGACGTGTCGACCATGTTCATCCCGACCAACACCGGCAACAAGGAAGCGGCTGCCGAGTTCCTGCAGTACCTCCTCAGCCCGCCGGCGATGGAAAAGTTCAGCCTCGTGCTCGCCAACCTTCCCGGTCGCCTGTCGCTGGTGGATAGTGCCGCCTACGACGGCATCCCGAACTTCAAGGTGTGGCTCGACGCGATGAAGAACCCGAACAACCACGGCCTGCCGCCGGCCCTCTACATGGCCGAGTACAATGCCGACCTCGCTTCGGCCTTCGATTCGGTGCTGCAGGGCAGCGCCACCCCGGAAGCGGCTCTCCAGGCCGTTGCCGACCGCACCGGCTCTTACCAGCAGTAATCCCGCGTGGCTGACACCCGTTCTACCAAGAGCGAACCGACTGGCCGGGCCCTTCTCAAGGGCCTGGCCTTCGCCTCTCCGTTCATCATCGGCTTCCTGGTGCTCTACGCCTGGCCGATCCTCGCGTCGGGCTATTACAGCCTCACCGAATTCAGCCTCTTCAAGGCCCCCAAGTGGGTCGGCCTTGCCAACTACGAGCGCATGATCTCGGACGCGAAATTCTGGAAGAGCCTCTACAACACGCTCTTCTTCACCTTTGTCGGCGTGCCGGTCGACATCGCCATCTCGATCTTCGGCGCCCACATCCTCAATCAGAAGCTGAAGGGCCAGCCGATCTGGCGCGCCCTCGTCTACCTGCCCTCGATCGTTCCCGCCGTAGCCGCCGGCTTCCTCTGGCGCTGGCTGCTGAACGCGCAATACGGCTTCGTCAACGAGATCCTGCGCTGGTTCCACCTGCCACAGCCGAACTGGCTGCTCGATGCCAGCTGGGGCGGCGTCTCAGTGATCGTGCTGATGCTGTGGACGGTGGGCGGCACCATGCTGATCTACCTCGCCGCACTAAAGAACGTGCCGCAGGAGCTCTATGAGGCCGCCGAACTCGACGGCGCCGGACCCCTGCGCCGGTTCTGGCACATCACCTGGCCGATGATCTCGCCCGTCACCCTGTTCCAGGTGATCGTGCTGCTGATCGCGTTCCTCCAGGTCTTCACCCAGCCCTTCGTGCTGTCGAAGGATCCGGGCCTCGGCACTCAGACCGCCACCGGACCGGGCGACTCCATGCTGAGCTACTCGATCTACCTGTTCCAGAACGGCTTCACCTTCCTCAAGATGGGCTACGCCTCGGCCATGGCCTGGGTGCTGCTGTTCGTGACGCTCGGCATAACCCTGCTGATCCTGTGGTCGGCCAAGAAGTGGGTGTTCTATGACAACCGCTGAAATGAGTGGGGCCGCGCTCGGTGAGCGCGTGCCCGTCGGCGGCCGCTTCGGCTGGCTGATGACCATCTACCGCTATGCGCTGGTGATCATCCTTGCCGGGGTGTTCGTATTCCCGTTCCTCGTCATGCTGACGACCGCCTTCAAGGCGTCGAATGAGATCTTCACAGCGCCGCCGGAACTGTTCCCTCGTACCTGGACGCTGGAGCACTTCTCCAACGCCCTGACCCAGATCCCGTTCTTCCGCTTCCTGTTCAACACGGTACTGATCGCCGGCCTGAGCGTGTTGGGCACGGTGCTGGTGTCCCCGCTCGTCGCCTATTCGCTGGCCAAGCTCCGATGGCGCGGCCGGAACCTCCTCTTCATCATGGTGCTCGCCACCATGATGCTGCCGCCGCAGGTGACGCTCATCCCCATCTACATGATGTGGAACAATGTCGGAGCCACCGGCACCATCCTGCCGCTGGTGATCCCGGCCTTCCTCGGCACGCCCTTCTTCATCTTCCTCATCCGCCAGTTCCTGCTCTCGGTTCCGGATGAACTGATCGAGGCGGCCAAGGTCGATGGCGCATCGGAGTTCCGCATCTACTGGTCGATCGTCCTGCCCATCGCACGGCCGGCGCTCATCACCTCGGCGGTGTTCCAGTTCGTCTGGGCCTGGACCGACTTCCTCTATCCGCTGATCTACCTCAACGACGAGGAGAGCTACACGCTCTCGATCGGGCTCTACTCCTTCCTCGGCCAGCATGGCGTGCAGTGGGGACCGCTGATGGCCGCCTGCGTGCTGTTCACGCTGCCGGCCTTCCTGATCTTCCTCGTCTTCCAGCGCTACTTCATCGGCGGCATCGCCACGGGCGCGCTGAAGTGAGTGAGGTCGCCCTCGCCGTAGATATCGGCGGCACCAAGATCCTCGCTGGGGTCGTTGCCGCCGATGGCACCATCCTCACCAGCGAGCAGGCGCCAACGCCGGCCCGCGAAGGCGCCGACGCGATCATCGCGACGGTCGTCGCGCTGGTGCAGAAGCTGCGCCCCGCCTACCCCGAAGCTACCCGCCTCGGCGTCGGCACCGCCGGCGTCGTCGGCGAGGATGGCGAGATCACCTCGGCCACCGATCATCTGGTGCACTGGGCCGGCACGCCCCTGCGCCGGCGCCTCGCCGATGCCCTCGGCATGCCGGTGACCGTGCTCAACGACGTGCATGCGGTGGGCCTCTGCGAAGCGCTGCTCGGCGCAGCCAGGGGCCATCGCTCCGCCCTGATGCTGGCCCTCGGTACCGGCGTCGGCGGTTCGATTGCGCGCGACGGCAAGATCGAGCATGGCGCCTACGGCATCGCCGGCAGCGTCGGGCATCACATCTCGCCGATCCGCCGCGGCCGCCGCTGCCCCTGCGGCGGCACCGACCATCTCGAGGCCTATGCCAGCGGCACGGCGATGGAAGACGAGTTCCGCACCCGTACCGGCCGCACCATCCGCCTGCCCGAAATCGCGAGGCTTGCCGAAGCGGGCGACGCCGATGCTGTCGCCGTGATCGCGGAAGCCGCGGAAGTGCTGGGTGCCGTCATCGGCAGCGCCAACAACGTGGTCGACGCAGAAATCGTGGTGGTCGGCGGCGGCGTGCTGGCGCTCGGCGATATGCTGCTAGGGCCAGCGCGGGAAGCCGCAAAGCGCGAAGCCCTCGGCGACAGCAAGGCGGTGCAGATCGTCCCGGCGCAGTTCGGGCCGACTGCTTGTCTGATCGGCGCAGGTCTGGCTGCGCTGCAGTCTGCCTAGGCTCTCCCCAGAGCCTCCAAACGTCCCGTCCACTCGATGTCATCCCAGCGAAGGCCGGGATCCATCTCTCCCCACGCGCCAGCCACGCCATGGATCCCAGCCTTCGCTGGGATGACAGCCGGTGGGGTGGTGGGCGAGTGTCTTAAGTCAGCGCCGCTTGAACACCGGCGCGCGCTTCTCCTTGAACGCCGCCCGGCCCTCTCTCGCGTCTTCCGTCGCAAAGCAGATCGCCTGCAGGTCGCGCTCGTAGCTGATCGCGTTGGCGATCGAAAGCTCCCACGCGGCGCGAAGGTTGAGCTTCGCCGTCTCGGCCGCGATCGGCGCCCGCGCAGCAATCGCCTGCGCGATCTTCATCGCCTCCGCCATCAAGTCGGCCTGCGGCACGACGCGGGAGACCAGCCCCCACTTCTCCGCCGTCGCCGCGTCGATCGGATCACCCGTCATCACCATCAGCGCCGCGTTGGACGGCCCCACGGCATGTGCAAGGTTCACCGCCATGCCACCGCCGCCGATCCAGCCGAGCTTGATCTCGGGGGCGGCAAAACTGGCGTTAGCCGCAGCGATCCGGATGTCGCAGGCCATCGCGGTTTCGAGCCCGCCGCCGAAAGCGTAGCCATTCACGGCCGCGATCGACGGCTTCAGCAGCGCCCGGATCGCGTCGCAATAATCCGGCCGGTTGCGGAAATTCCACGCCGTATCGTAGTCGTCGAGCGTGCGGATGTCGGAGCCCGCCGAGAACGCCTTCTCGCCCGCGCCCGTGAGGATGACGCAACGAATGCCGTCATCCTTGTTGAACGCAGTCACCGCCTCGACCAGCGTCGACGACATCTCCGGCGCCATGGCGTTGAGCTTTTCCGGCCGGTTGATGGTGATCGTCCCGACAAAGCCTTCGCGGGTGACAAGGATGTTGTCGCTCATACCCCATTCTCCGCCACGGCGCCCTTGGCCAGCAGGGCCTCGATTTGCGCGTCGTCGTAGCCGGCTTCGAGCAGGACGTCGCGGCTGTGCTGGCCGACGACCGGGGCGCCGCGATCGACCTTGGACGGGGTCTTCGAGAACTTGATCGGGAAGCCCGGCGTCTTCACGTGCCCCTCGGTCGGGTGCTCGTACTCGACGAAGGTGCCGTTGTGCTTGATCTGCTCGTCCTCGACGAGGTCGGCATAGCCATAGACCGGCCCGCACCAGATATCGGCGGCACGCAGCAGCTCCAGCCACTCGGCTGTCGTCTTGGTCTTCAACCGGTCGCGCGTCTTGGCAAAGATCTCGTCGCGCTTCTCCCAGGTGTCGACTTCGTCATCCATGGTGAGAAAGCTCGGCTCGCCGATGGTCTGGCCCAGATTGGCGAGCTTGGGGAACGCGACGATGATGAACCCATCGCTCGTCGCGAAGGCGCCGTAGGGCGCGCGGATATAGACATGCGCATGCGGCTCGGCCGAGCGCTTCTGCGGCTTGTGGCCGACGGTGAAGACCGAGAGTTCCTGCATCTGGATCGTGGTGATCGCATCCAGCATGTTCACCTGCACCAGCTGACCCTCGCCGGTGCGCTCGCGATGCAGCAGCGCCGCCAGCGCCCCCTCGAACGCCGTGTAGGCGGTGATGCCGTCGACGAGATACTGCCCCGCCGCGTTCGGCGGCTCGCCCTCGCGCCCGGCCGACAGCATGGCGCCCGACATGCCCTGCAGCACCAGGTCCTGGCCCGGCCGGTGGAGATACGGCCCATCCTCGCCGTAACCGGAGATCGAGACGTAGATCAGCCTCGGATTGATCGCGCTCAGCGTCTCGTAGTCGACGCCGAGGCGCTTGGCCACGCCCGGCCGGTAGTTCTGCAAAAACACGTCGGCGGTCTTCACCAGCTCGAGCAGCACGGCCTTGCCGTCGGGGTCCTTCAGGTCCACCGCCAGCGAGCGCTTGTTGCGGTTGAGCGACAGGAACGAAACGTTGACCTTGTTGCCGCGCGCCCCGCCCGCCGCCGTGTGGCGCTGCCACTCGCCGGTCACCGGCTCCACCTTCACCACATCGGCGCCGAGGTCGCCCAGCCGCTGCGCCGCGAACGGGCCGGCCATGGCGATGGAACAATCGAGAACGCGGTAACCGGACAGGATGCCCATGGAAGTGGTGTCTTTCAGCTCAGTGCATGTACCAACCGCCATCCACATGGATGGTCTGGCCGGTGATGAAGGAAGCGGCGTCGGAGGACAGGAACATCAGGATGTTGGCGATGTCAGCCGGCGCCCCGCGCCGCTGCAGCGCCTGCGCCTCGTAGATGCGCTTTTCGTAGGCCGGCAGGTCCGGGTGAATCTTTTCGGCATCGGTCGGAAACGCCCCCGGCGCTACCGCATTGACGGTGATGCCGTGCTTGCCGAACTCTCGCGCCCAAGAGCGGGTGAGGCCCACCAGCGCCATCTTCGATTGCACATACGGCGTCAGATCCGACCAGCCGCCCGAAATCGTCACCGACGAGATATTGATGATCCGCCCGCGCCCGACCAACCTCATGTGCGGCAGCGCCACCTGCACCGCCACGATCCCCGCATCGACATTGACGCGCTGGACCAGCTGCATCTCTTCGATCGTGTAGGCCTCGAACGGCTTGCTCGGATAGATCGCCGCATTGTTGATGACGATGTCGAACCCGCCGACCTCCGCCGACAGCTTCTCCAGCCCCGCCTTGAACCCGGCGAGATCCGACAGGTCCAGCGACGACACCGTCAGTCCGTCAAGCCCCTTCGCCGCTTCCTTGAGCGCCGCGATCTTGGTCGGATTGTTGTCGATGGCGATGACCTTCGCGCCCGAGCGCAGCATCTCCACCGTCGTCTCGAGCCCGAGCCCACCGGCTGCGCCGGTATAGAGAATGGTCCGCCCGGCGAGCGAGCCGAAGTGATCTCCCGCCATCAACGCCCCTCGATCTTCACATGGTTGCCCGACACATCAGGATACTCGTCCCCAGGCTGCCCCGAGATCGCCCGGATGCGCGCCTCGCTCGCCGCGATATCGGCCGCCCCGTCGAGGATGCGGAACACACTGTCGTAGCGCTTCTCCTCCCCATGCTGCAGCCAGATCATCTCGCCGCGCTCGCGCGCCGCGTTATTGCCGAGGACATGGTTGGTCGAGGGCTCGATGCCGAGCGCATACTGCCCGGCCTGGAGGTTCTGCCACTCATAGAGGCAGGGGAACTGGTCCTTGCGCGTCGTAACCTCGAAGCCGATCCCGGCTTTGTCGTTCACCAGCGCCACGAACTGCTTGCCGTCGCCATTGGCGCCCAACTCGTGCTGCCAGACCTGCTCGTGGAAATCGAGCTTGGGCGCCGGCAGCGTCCGGTAACCCACGTCCTGCTTGCGATAGTCCGCGCCCGCATGCGCCGCCCACACCACATCCTTGATCGGCGCGAGATAGCGCGAGCCTTCGTCGAGCACCGGATGCCCGACATTGATGTGGTAGCAGTACATGTGCGGCGTCTTGTAGAAGCCGTGGTTCACCACCCGGTCGGTGATCCTGATTTCCTTGCCGCCGACATCCGCCTCGATGCGGCGGATCAGGTGCAGGTCCTCGCCGAACACCGCCGATTGCTGCACGATCCCCTCGGCCCACAGCACGCACTCGTCGCCATGCCACTCCTCGCCATAGCCGGTGAGCTTTGCCGGGATGGTGCCGACGCGGCCATGCAGCGAGTGGCTGACCGTCTGCTTGGGGAAATAGACGTAGTTGTCGGCCGGCACGTCGTTCATGAACAGGATGTGGTCGAGCCCGCAGGTCACCAGCAGCCCCGAGAACGAGCGCGCCCAGGCCAATCCGCCCTCGCCCTCATACTCATGCAGCCCCGGATGCCGGAAGCCGGCCGGCGAGTTCCAGCCGATCGCCTTGCCGCTGAATTCGCAGTCCGCGATATCGAGCGCCCGGTCGACCAGCGCCGTGAAGCGCAGTCCCGACCCGGTGCGGAACTCGAGCATGCGGATGCCGCGCTCGACCCCGTCCGAAAGCTCCATCAGCCGCACGCCGGCGAACTGACTCAGCATGCCCGCACGTTCGGCAATCTCGCGGCGGGTGTAGTCCCGCCCGTTCAGCTTCACCATCGCACTCTCCTCAGTCGAGATGGTAGATTTCGGGGATCGTGCTCCACCACTCGCCCGGAGCGGCGGTCTTGAGCGGCGCCTGGCACGGGTCGGTCAGCGCGAGCCATTCCTTGGTGATGGCCTTTTCGCCCAGCACCTTCATGTCCGCCTCGTAGTCCGACCCGGTGTACTCCCAGTAGCCGAACAGCAGCATTTCGGGCTCGCGCAGGTAGATCGAGTAGTTGCGGATATTGGCCGCGCTCAGCGCCGCGTTCATCTCCGGCCACGGTTCGGCGTGGAGCCGCTTGTACTCGGCAAGCTTTTCGGGCTTCACCCCGATCACCATGCCCATGCGCTGGACCATCGGCCTACTCCTTGGTGCCGCCGGCAGTCATGCCGGAAACGAGGTAGCGCTGCGCGAAGAGGAAGACGAGCAGCACCGGCGCGATCGCCACCAGCGTCGCCAGCGCCAGCGCCGAGAGCGTGATCGTGGTCGAAGCCGCATTGGTCGGGTTGAAGGCCGGCACGTTGGAGAGCAGCTCGGCAAGTCCGACCTGGATCGGCGCCTTCTTTCCCGGCAGCGTCACATAGGGGAGGAAGTAGTTGTTCCAGTTGCCGGTGAAGCTGAAGAAACCGACGAGCGCGATCACCGGCGTCGCCAGCGGCATGGCGATCTTCATGAACACCTGCCACTCGTTGGCACCATCCATCCGCGCCGCCGAGAGCAGGTCGCGCGAAACCGCAGTCGAGAAGTAGATGTAGGTCAGGTAGACGCCGAACGGGTAGAACGAGAACGGCAGGATCGCCGCCAGCGGATTGCCGATCAGCCGCACCGCGCTCAGCTCGAGAAAGATCGGCAGCACCAGCGCCGTCGCTGGGATCAGCATCACGATCAGCGTCGTGATCAGCAGCAGCCGGCGGCCCGGGAACTCCGTCATCGCCAGCGCGTAGCCGGCCGGGATGGAGATGCCGAGCGTGATGATCAGCGCGGTCACGCAGTAGAAGACCGAGTTGCCGATCCAGGTCCAGATCAGCCCGCCCTGGAAGGCCATGAGGCTCTGCCAGTTCGCCAGCAGGGTGCCGATATCGCCAAGCGCGAACGGCGCCTCGAGCAGCAGCTGTCGGTCGGTCTTGGTCGGCGCGATCAGGAGCCAGATCAGCGGCACGACGAAGAACAGCGCGGCGGTGATGAGGATCAGCACGCCGAAAGCGCGGCCGAGCCATGCACCTGGGCTGAGATCCCGGGCGCGGGTGCCCACGATATCGGAGTTAGGCGCGCTCAAAGAGACCACCCTTGAAGACGAAGTAGATGGAGAGCGCGACCGCGACGGCGAGCAGCACCAGCGAGATGGCGGCCGAGCCGTTGAAGTCGTTCTGCTTGAAGGCATAGAGGAAGGCGAGCTGGTTCAGCGAATAGTCCTGCCCCACGACGCCCCGGCTCGCCTGCGCGAGGACACGCGGCTCGACGAAGAGCTGCGTGCCGCCAGCAAACGAC
Source organism: Pseudomonadota bacterium (assembly GCA_023393475.1). Taxonomy (GTDB): domain Bacteria; phylum Pseudomonadota; class Alphaproteobacteria; order Rhizobiales; family Devosiaceae; genus Devosia_A. The sequence continues at coordinate 18,673 of JAEWLC010000095.1, read as the reverse complement.
ATGATCACCATGTAGGCGATCCACTTGCGCATCAGCGGGATCTGGATCGACCACGCGATCTGCACCGGCCCCGCGCCGTCGATGCGCGCCGCCTCGATCACGTCCTTACTGATGTTGTTGAGCGCGCCATACATGATGACGATCCAGCCACCGGCGCCGGTCCAGAACGCGATGACGGCGAGGACGATCGGCAACTTGGTCGCTTCCACCGCGCCAACGAACGTCTGGATGCCGAACAGGTGCAGCAGCCACTGCACCGGGCTCACCGTCGGATCGAGCACGAACAGCCACAGCATCACGCTCGATGCGCCGGCCAGCGCGCCGGGGATGTAGTAGACGAAGCGCATCGTGCCCGAAAACCAGCGCATGCCGATCGAGTGGACGAGGATGGCGAGCGTCACCACCAGCACCACGAGCAGCACCAGCCACACCACGATGAAGACGCCGACATGCTCGACCGCCGGCCAGAACCGGTAGTCCTTGAACACCTTGGCGAAGTTGTCGAAGCCGACGAAGGCGCCCTTCTTGGTGAAGGCGAGATAGATCGCATAGAGCGCCGGCAGGATGCCGAAAAAGATCAGGAACAGCGTGTAGGGCGCCGAAAACAGCATGCCGATCCGGCCCTGCGCGCGCTCGACGCTGACGCCCTTCTTGGGGCGTTCGAGGCTCGCCGCGGCGGGGGCAGCGCTATGCTCGATCGTGCTCACTCGGCAAACTCCAGGCACTAGGCAGTTTCAATGGGTGGTGGGCAAGGTGTCCCCTACCCCAACCGGATGTCATCGCAGCAAAAGCTGGGACCCAACTCGCCGCCAGCGCCAGAGGTAACATGGGTCCCTGCTTCCGCAGGGATGACATCGAGTGTGTGATCGGCGCTGGGCGCAATCGCAAAGGCCGAGGGCACGTCGCGCCCCCGGCAAACTCAATCGCAAGCTTACTCGACCGTGTAGCCGACGACCTGCGCCTCGTTCTTCATTTCCTGCTGCCAGTCGGCAGCGAGGTCGGTCATCGTCTTGCCGGCAGCGAGGCCGGGGGTGACGATCTTGGCCCATGCGGTCTCGGGCGAGAAGTTCGGATAGCCCCAGCCGCTCCACACCGACGAAGCGGCAGCCTGGATGGCGGCCTTGAAGTCGCCGGCATAGAAGCCGCTCTTGGCCTGTCCGTCGAGCCATGCGTCGGCCGCGGCCTGATAGGCCGGCAGGCCACCGGTACCGGCAACCGCATTGTCCGAGGTCACGAACTTGAGGAAGGTCTTCACCGCCTCGGGGTTCTGGGTGTGGCTCGAGGCGTACCAGACGCCACCGCCGACATTGCCGGTCACGGCAGCGCCATCGGCCCACTTCAGCGGCGGAGCCGCGACCCAGTCACCGGCCTTGGCATTGACGCCACCCGGGTTCTGGAACAGCGCGCCGGCATACCAGGCAGCACCCGGGATGGCGACGAGCTTGTCGGCCGTGGCCACGAAGTTGGCGCCGAACAGGCTGTCGAGCGTCAGGGTCTTGTTGGCCACCATGTGGTCGATGAGGGCCGAGACCTTGGCCGAGTTGGGAGCCGAGGTGTCGGACTTGAAGGTCTCACCCTCGACCTGGAAGATCGGGGCTTCGCCACTCCAGTAGTAGACGTAAGGGCCCGGGAACGCGTCGCCGATGGCGCCGAGGAAGTAGCCCGGATGGTCGGCGGCGAGCTTGTCGCCGAGCGCCTGGTACTCTTCCCAGGTGGTCGGGGCGGCGTAGCCGAACTGATCCAGCAGCGTCTTGTTGTACCAGAACAGCACCGGCGCGAGGTCGTTGCGGAGGCCATAGACCTTGCCGTCGACCGTCACCGGATCGAGCGCGCCCGGCGTGAAGCCGGCGAGGAAGTCGGCGTCGAGGAAGCCCTCGTTCAGCACCTGCGCGAAGGCCTGCTGGCCGTTGTTCTCGCGCGCCGCCCAGGCGGCATCGTTGTTCTGGGTCGAGAACACGACGTCCGGCCAGCCTTCACCGGCCTGGTCGGCCAGGCTGATTTTGGTCTGGAACGTGCCCGAGGCGCCCGAAGAACCATCGTCGAGGACGAGGTTGACCGGCACTTCCGGATGCGCGGCGATGAACGCCTCGACGGCCGGCTGGCGGGTAGCGTCGGCCCACACGGTGATGGCACCGTCCTGGGCGAGGGCAGCGCCGGCGACGAGGATCGCCGAAAGCGCCACGGTAGTGCGCAGAAGATTCATAACGATGTCTCCTCCCTGGATGACGTAGGTCGTTAGGTAGTGATCAGGCCGCGCGCAAAGCCTGCTTCACACGCGGATTGAACGGGGCTTCGCCGAGCTCGGAGCGCGGCAAGAGATTGGGACGCGCCCACTCGCGGCGGGCGGTTTCGTTGAGCACGAGTCCATGGCCCGGACGATCCGGCGCATAGGCCCAGCCATCCCGGATCTCGACCGGCTGGTCGACGAGATGGTCGAAATTCTGGAACGAGTATTCGAGCCACTGCACTTCGGGCAGCGCGCAGGCGGCGTGGATGCCGACCTCGAGGAAGGTGTTGCCGAGGCTGACCGGGATGCCCTTGTCGGCGGCGAGCCAGCCGATTCGCATCACGTCCGTCACCTGCCCGTGGACGTTGAGGATATCGGTCGCTTCCTCTTCCATCAGCAGGCGCTTGCCGCTGGCATCGAGATATTCGCCCGAGTTGATCAGCGTCCAGTTGGCCGCATCCTTTAGCATCCTCAGCCCGACATAGTCGTTGCGCAGGATCGGATCCTCCGCCCACAGCAGGTCGTAGCCGGCGTCGCGGATGGCGGTGAGCTTCACCAGCGCTTCCTTGGCGCCCCAGCCCTCGTTCGCGTCGATCATCAGCAGCGCGTCCTTGCGGACCACTTCCTTGAGGATCTTCAGGCGGTTGAGATCCCAGTCGAAATCGGGGTGGCCGACCTTGATCTTGAAGGCGCGGTAACCGATCGAATTGGCATGGCCGAAGAACTGCGCGAACTCTTCGTCGCTCAGGTGGAAATCGAGCCCCGAGGCATAGGCCTCAACCTTGTCGCGGCGGCTGCCAAGCAGCTTGTGCAGCGGCAGGTTCACTTCCTTGGCCGCGAGGTCCCACAACGCCACCTGCAGCGCCTCGTGGAACGGCAGCGTATAGGCGCGCTGGTTGCCGCCGCGCGGACGGCCGACCCGGTGCACCAGCGCCGCCGGCGGCTGGCCTTCGAGGCCGGGCCAGACTTCGGAGCGGAACACCCGCTCGATCTCGGCCTGGTCGGGCAGCGGATAAAACAATGTCTGGATAAACCCGAGCCCGACGGCGCCGGTATCGGCAATCAGTTCGAGCGCGGCTATGTTCACGTCGTCGGCTCGAACCTGGCTGTCGCCGATCACGCGATCGCGGGCGAACTGGAAACGGGTGATGCGGAACTCGGAAATGCGCATATAAGGACGATCTCTGATCGACTAGTGTTTGTGTCTGATATATCAGATGAGGGTGGTAATAGACCAATGAGGGCGGGCGCACAAGTGGCTGCGAGAGAGGCATCCGAGGTTCTGACAGAGGCACAACCGGGCGGCCGGCTGAGCGATCTCGCCTATACGCGCATCCTCGAGAACCTGTTCGACCGCCGCCTGCCGGCCGGCGCCTTCGTGTCGCAGAACGACCTGGTGAAGCTGCTCGGCATTCCCGTCGCGCCGATTCGCGATGCGCTCCGCACGCTCGAGGTCGAGGGCATCCTCACCATTCACCCGCGCTCGGGCATCCAGTTCGTGAAGCCGGGACTCGAACTGACCAAATCGACCTATCAGTTCCGCACCATCGTCGAGCGCGCCGCCGTGCGCACCTTCGCCGAGTTCGGCGACGAAGACCTGATCCGCGAACTGGGCGACCGCCACCGCGCCGCCGCCATCGCGCTCGACCGGCAGGGCCTCGCACCGGAGGTCATCGAGGAGATCGAGGCGCTGGAGTCCCTGCTCCACAACTCAATCATCGAGATCCTGCGCAACCCGCTGATCGATACGAGCTACCGCCGCATGCACAACTACCTGCGACTGGTGCGCCTAGATCGCAAGTTGACGGTGCCGCTGGCGCAGCGCTCGAACAAGGAACACCTCGAGATCATCGACGCGTGCGCGCGGCGCGACCCGGACGCGGCCGAAACCGCCCTCCTCGCCCACTTCAACGCCGCCCTGCAGCGCCATCTGGGGATGTTCGTCTAGCCTAGAGCGCAGGGCTCGGGGCGGCCTGCCCGCCCTCGCCCTCATCATCGTCCGGCGCATTCGCATAGGCCGCGCTGAGCTGTCGGTAGTACCTGCTGCGGAATGCGAGGATCGTCACCACCACGCCGAGCATGCCGGCGAGCGTGAACACCAGCGCAATGCCGCGCGCCGGCCCGGTGCCGAACCAGCCTCCGATCCACTCTGCCCCGAGCCCCGTCGTCATGAACGGGATGAAGACGAACTCCGCGATCGGCCCGATCATGAACGCGGTCAGCGGCGAGGCCGCCTGCTCCACCGATTGCGCAAAGCCGAACACCCGGCCCTGGCGCTCCAGCGGCACCACTTTCTGCAGCGTCGTATGTTCGGCCGCCTCGGCGAACGGACCGAGGAACATCCACACGAACATGCCGCCCGCCAGCAGCCAGATCGAAGGCTGGATGGTGAACACGCAGCACACCGACCAGCTGATGAGGTTCACCAGCAGCAGGGTGCGCAACGGGTTCTTCCCGAGCCCGGTCTTGGCAATGATGATCCCGGAGATGATGAAGGCGGTCGACAGCACGCCGAACAGCAGGCCCCAGACTTCCACCGCCACCAGCGACAGCCCGTAGGCATCGAGCAGCGCCATGAAGATGCCGCCGAGGAAATTGTTGAACGTCGCAAAGAGGATGAGCGCGAACAGTCCCGGCACCGCGCCGATCACCCGGATAGTGCCCCGGATATCGACCTTCTTCTCTGCCTTCGGCTCTTCCGCGGTCGGCTCCACCCGTCCTTCGTCGACCTTCACGAACCACAAGTGGACGAACGCAAGGACCGTCAGCACCAGCGCCAGCACCAGCACCGCATGCATCCCGCCCCAGGCGACGAGAAAGCCGGAGATCACCGATGTGGTGAGAAAGCCGATGCCGCTGACCATGCCGACGAGCCCGTTCGCCTTGTCGCGCCGGTCCTCGGGAACGAGGATCGTCACCAGCGTCGGCAGCGCGATCGAGCGGATATTGCCCGCGATCACCCCGCACATGACGATGAGCACGAACACCCACAGCACCGGGCCGTAAGGGTTGGTGAAGCTCTCGGCCGGGAAGGCCAGCAGCACCAGCATGCCCACCACATAGAACCCGAAGGACACCGCGCTCGACCCCAGCATCACGAGGCGCTTGGCATTGTGGTCGACGATCGAGCCGAACCAGATGCCGAAGGCGGCGGTCAGCACCAGGAAGATGCCGGCGATCATGCCGGTCGCGAACACCGAGTGCGTCTCGAGATAGACCCAGAAGGTCACCGCGAACCACACCGTGAAGTTGGTGACGTTGGCAACGAGGTTGTTGCCGAGAATCTGATGAAACGGCGTCATGGCCCATCCCTTCGCGCGGGGCGAAAGGGGTACCCCATGCAGCACTGTTTGGAAATGCGCCGTGTCCGGCCCTGGTTGCAGCAGGCCCTTGAAACACGAAAGGCACCCCGGAGGGTGCCTTCGAAAGTTTGGTTGCGGGGACAGGATTTGAACCTGTGACCTTCAGGTTATGAGCCTGACGAGCTACCGGGCTGCTCCACCCCGCGCCAAGAAGTCTAAAGCCTTGGGCTTTCTGCGTCCTTTGGAAGCGGCCATCACCGCGACGCAGGGGCTATATAGGGGGTGATCCTGCCGATCTCAAGGCAAAAAGCACCTGCCGTGACAGTTTTTTGACCGGCTATGGAGCGGCCGGCGTCGGCGGCTCGGCGGGGGGCGGGCTGGCCGGCGTCGGCTTTTCACCGGCCGCTGCCGGGGCCCGGTTACAGCCGATGCCAACCTCGCGATAGAGCTTGTTCCCGGCGTTCACGAGCTGGAGCTTCGCCACCTCGAGGCCGCGGCGGCTGGCGCGCGGGCCCAGTGCCTGGGGCCGGGTCGCGACATCCTTCGCCAGCTTTTCGAGATAGGGCACCAGCAGCTGGATCGATTCGAGCGCGGAGAAGGTTGCGGCGCAGTTCTTGGCCAGTCCCGCCTGTACCGCGAGCGCCAGATTGGCTTCGGCCACCTGGCGTGCTTCGATGACTGCCTTGGTGAACTCGGTCGTCTGGAGCTTGGCGGGCGTTGCGTAGCGCGGCTCGCCCACATGCTCGGGCGGCGGCACGAAGCTGACGCAGACCCGACTCAGCCACTCCTCCGCGCGCACCCGCGCCGCGAAGGTGACGATGCGCGACTGGATCACGTTGGCCTTGAGCGGCGCGGCTTCCGCGGGCGGCTTGCCATCGAGTGTCTCGGCCACTTCGGCGAGCATCGAGTAGCCGAGCGCGAAGGCATTGGCCATGCGCGTCAGCTCGAGGCAATCACGTGCCTTCGCCGCCGGCTGCAGCTTAAGCGTATCCTGGCCGACGCTCGAGGTGATCGCGGCCGACAGTTCGCCGAGCTGCTTCACTTCCATCCGGGAGATGTTGTCCGCCCTCGGCAGTTCCTGGGCCATGTTCGGGGTGACGGACAGGAGCGCAAATGTTCCGGCGAAGGCGAGAAGCGGCAGTAGTTTGCTCAAGAGCGATAACCTCGGATACGTCGCGGCGCCAATGTCTCCGATCATCCCTGCCGGCGCAACCACGGGGATTGTCTCAATGTCGTGAGGCCCATAGGGTGCGCGCCGATTTCGAGCCGCACCCGATGCTGCGGTTGTAGGAGGAAGTGCCTGACATGAAGATGAACAAGCTTGGCCGTACCGACGTCACGGTCTCAGAAATCTGCCTTGGCACCATGACCTGGGGCAAGCAGAACACCGAGGCCGACGGCCACGCGCAGATGGACTATGCCCTCGAGCAGGGCATCAACTTCTTCGACACCGCCGAGATGTATGCGGTGCCGCCGGATGCCTCGACCTATGGCAAGACCGAGGAAATCATCGGCAGCTGGTTCGCCAAGACCGGCAAGCGCGACCAGGTTGTCCTTGCTTCGAAGGTTGCCGGTGGTGGCCGCCCATGGGTGCGCGGCGGCCGCGGTATCGACGGGCCGAGCGTGCGTGAGGCCGTCGAGGGCAGCCTGCGCCGCCTCCAGACGGACCGCATCGACCTCTACCAGATCCACTGGCCGCGCCGCGGCCACTACCACTTCGAAGGCTCGTGGGACTACCAACCGTCGCGCCAGGACAAGGCGAGCGTCCTTCCCAACCTGCGCGAAGTGCTCGAGGTGATGGGCGAGCTCGTGAAGGAGGGCAAGATCCTCCACTTCGGGCTCTCGAACGAGACGGCCTGGGGCACCATGCAGTACCTCAAGCTCTCCGACGAGCTCGGGCTGCCGCGCGTCCAGACCATCCAGAACGAATACAACTTCCTGCGCCGCTACTACGACCTCGATCTGGCGGAGCTCGCCTTCCACGAGGATGTCGGCCTCCTCGCCTATTCGCCGCTGGCGGCAGGCGCCATCTCCGGAAAATACCTCGGCGGCGTCATCCCGCCCGGCACCCGCGGCGCGGTGAATGCGTCGGCGGCCTACCGCAACAACCAGTACACCGAGCCGGCGATCCGGGCTTACCTCGAGCTGGCGAAGGAGCAGGGCCTGGACGTCAACCAGATGGCCATCGCCTTCTGCCTCACCAAGCCCTTCATGACCTCGGTGATCATCGGCGCGACGACCATGGAGCAGCTGAGGACGAACACCGCCGCGGCGAATGTGAGGCTCTCCCCCGAAGTGCTGGAAGGCATCCAGCAGATCTTCATGCGCTACGCACGTACGCTTTAGGCCGGGTGAGGGTCACCCCCTCATCCGCCCTTCGGGCACCTTCACTACTATCTCAGTCGGGCCTTCTCCCTTGATGGGAGAAGGTGGGCGAAGCCCGGATGAGGGTGGAGCAGCGCCCACTTCCCTGTCCCACTCCTCCGCCTCCCTGCGAAAATCTCTTCCCTCTCCTCACCCGAACTTTGGCATCTGAATTCTCGACCTAGTCGATAGACAATGCCAAAGTCAGCTCATTCGCCGGGTCCTCCTCCCTTCCTTCCCGGCGCCCAAGCGACCCCGCCGCCGGTCCCTGTCGGCGGCGGGGCCGGCCAACAGAGGAGACGCGACGTGCTGCACTTCATTGGCATCCTGGGCCCGCGTGAAGATTTGCCCGAAGGCGACGACCGCCAGAAACCCTTCTTCGGCCCCGAATGGCGGCTGACTCGGACGGAGCGCGATGCGGCCGTCCTCAACGGCAAGTGGCCGGCGGCCGAAGAGCCGAAGCCGACCGATCCGGCCGAGACGATGCGCTTCGTCAACCTGCTCTCGCCGCCCTTCATCTGAGCGAACGCCGCTAGGGCACGTCGTCTTGGGCGGCTATAAGAGGCCATCCGATTCACGGGGGCCCGGCATGACTCTGGTTGCGACGCTATTCCCGCTCTTTTGCTGGTTCGCGTACAATTACGGCGTGCCCCTTCTCGAACACCGGCGCCCGTCGCTCTCGGTGATCATGTCGATGCAGCGCCGCCGCTGGGTCGCCAACGCCGTCAACCGCGATACCCCGCTCGATGCCATCCTTGCCGGCAACCTCATGGGCTCGGTGAGCTTTCTCGCCTCGACCTCGGTGCTACTGGTGCTGGCGGTCTTCACCGCTTTCGGCAATCTCACTGCCCTCATGGGGACGCTCGACAGTGTAGGCATCCACGCCGGCTATTCGACTGAGGATGTGCAGATCCACCTGTTCGTGACGCTCGCCATCTTCGTGCTGAGCTTTTTCTCGTTCACGCTGGCGCTGCGCCAGTTCAACCACTTCTGCATCATGCTCGGCGCCATCGAGCACAGCAGGCACACCGGGCGCGAAGAGATCGACGCCATCGCCCAGCTCAACACGCTGGCAGCCAAGAATTTCAACAACGGCATCCGCGCCTATTACTTCGCGGTGCCGATGGTGTTCTGGTTCGCGTCGGAATGGCTGGCGATCGTCACCGGCATCGTCACCGTAGCCTTCCTGATCCACCGCGAGTTCTTCTCGAGCGCCCACCGCGTCGCCGCCTCGGTGGCGGTGCTGGCCAGCCGGCGCGAGCAGGAGCACGCCGAGCACGAGCAGGGCTAAAGGTTCGGCCGAACTGGGTTCGTGGTCCCCATCTTGCCTCCACAACGGTGTCATCCCAGCGAAAGCTAGGATCCATCGCTCGGCCCGCGCCTGCGGACAAATGGGTCCCGGCTTTCGCCGGGATGACGGCTGGTGGCTGTGGCAGCATCAAGCCACCTTGCCAAGGACGCGGCCCCTCAGTTGTCGATCTTGCTCTTCGGGTAGAGCCTGACCAGCGCCGGGTCGCGCGGCGCATTCAGTATCGCTTCGAGTCGCGCATGATTGTCCGCGCCCGGCTGATAGTCGAGGTCGGCGGCCTGCTGGTAGAGCGACAGCGCGAGTTCGGCATCCCTGGCGGCGCCCAGACCATTCTCATGGAGGTGGCCGAGATTGTTGAGCCCCACCGCACTGCCGCCATCGGCGGCCCGCTGGGTGAATTGCAAGGCCTTGTCATAGTCGGGCGTTGACTCGGCGCCGTTGAGATAGAGCAGCCCTAGGTTCGCCGCGGCGTCGGCATTGCCGCTCTCGCTGGCCTGCCGGTAGCCCTGCCGGGCGAGGGCATAGTCCTGCGGCACGCCGATGCCGTCCTCGTACATCAGCGCGAGGTTGAACTGGGCCTGGGCGAGGCCGGCATCGGCCGCCTGGCGGTAGAGCGCAAGCGCTGCTTCGGGATCGGGCTTGGTGCCGTAGCCATGGAAGGTGAGGTAGCCGAGCGCATTGGCGGCAAGCGCATCGCCCTGCCCGGCCGCGGCCGTGTAGAGCTCGACCGCGCGCTCGTAGTCCGGCTCTCCCAGCGCGCCATCCTCGAAGAGCTTGCCCAGGTTGAACTGAGCCCGCGCATCGCCGCGATCGGCCCCGCGCTGATACCATGCGGCGGCGGCGACGAGGTCGTGATCGAGACCCAGCCCGCTCGCATACATGGCCGCGAGGTTGGTCATTGCCCGCGGCAGGCCTTTCTCCGCCGCGCGCCGGTAGAGGCGGGCGGCTTCCACATGGTTCTGCTCGACGCCCTCGGCGAAATCGTAGCTGAGGCCGAGGCTGTCCTCTGCCGGCGCGAAACCGGCATCGGCTGCACTGCGGAGCAGTTCCGCCCTACGCACCATGTCCTGCGTGACGCCGTCACCGACGATCAGCATGTCGCCGAGGAGCGTCTGCGCCAGCGGATTGCCGGCAAGGGCGGCCGGCTCGAGATACGACAGGGCACTCGTGGCATCGTCGGCTGTCGCATAGGCGCGACCGAGCCAAGCCTTGATGGCAGCGGTATCGGGTTCATCGACCAGTGCCGTGGAGCAGGCAAAGATGGCCTGCATAGTATCCATCTTGCCGCTGTCGGAGCCGATCGCTTCATAGCCTGCTTCATACTGGCTCGCCGCGGCGTCGGCGCAGGCATCGAACGCCTGGCTCGCTCGTGCCGGCGCACCGGCAAGGACCAGCATGATCGCGCCCGTCGCCAGCATCGTATGCAACCGCATGTGAGCCTACTCCCTCTCGCCGACCCGATCATACCGGCTGGCCACCACTGCGCCAGCCCCAAGGGTGCGCTGCAGGAAGGAGAGGACCTCGCTGGCAAGCGTCGAGCGGCGGCTGAGCGGCGTGCCCAGTTCGAGCAGGGTCCCGGGATGCTTGAAGCCGGGATAGTGGAGTTCGTCCACGGCAACTCTCTCCGCCTGCAACGCCCGCGCCAGCCCGACCGTATTGTGCGGCCCGACCACGGTATCGTCGTCGCCGCTGGCCAGCAGCATGGGTGGCGCGGATGCCGTGACGAGGTTGACGGGTTGCGTCGCCAGTGGATCGCTCGCCTCGGAGAAGGTGCGGATGCTGATGGGCACGTCGAACGGATAGAAATCATAGGGGCCGGAGAGCCCGACCACGGCCTTGATCGCCTCGGTCACGCCATATCCCCGCTCCAGCGCCACCATCACCGCATTGTAGGCGCCCGACGAACCCCATGACGCCAAGCCGGCTCGCATCGCCGCCGAAGCGCCCGGCATTCGCCTCCGCCCAGCGCACGGCGGCCGCGCAGTCCTCGAGGAACGCGGGATACTCGACCTCGGGGACAAGGCCGTAATCCGGCAGGATCACCAGATAGCCCGCTGCCGAAAGCCAGCGGCCGACAAAGGCGAAGTCCCGTCGATCCCCCTCGCTCCAGGCTCCCCCGTAGAAAAAGACCACGACCGGCCAGGGCCCGCCCCTGCTTCTCGGCGCATAGACATCGAGCCGCAGCCGCGGGCGGTTTCCATAGGAAATGCCGGACGCCACCCGGCGTGACCCTGTTGCTTTCGGAGTGAGAAGATTGAGCAGGCCGACAAGGGAAAAGGACATGGAGTAAGCTTCTCTGGAACGCCTGCTAGATACGTTTGCGCATCGCAATGGTTTCGGCCAACGCGGGGTGCGCTAATAACTGACGTTGACAATCAGGTTTACCTGGCGCTTTAATCCGCCGGTCCCAGAGAGCCTCCGCCTGCCCATGCTTGTCTGCCAGTGCAATGTGATCACCGACAGGGAGATCAAGCAGATTATTCTGGGCCTGCTGCGGGACGATCCCTGGCAGATCATCGTTCCGGCAATGGTTTACCGGGAACTCAACAAGCGCTGCAAATGCGCCGGCTGCGTTCCGAATGTGGTGGACATTATCCTCGCCGTGACCGAAGAGTACCACCTCCAGTTGTCCGAACAGCCGCCCGCCGAACCCCACCCGGTTCACGCGCGGCTTTCGGCCATGCGTCGTAAACGCCAAGGAGGTCGGAATGAAAGGCGAAGCACAGGTCATCGAGCGGCTTAACGAGGCCCTCTTCCTCGAGTTGGGTGCCGTGAACCAGTACTGGGTGCATTTCCGCATCCTGCAGGACTGGGGCTACACCAAGCTCGCGAGCAAGGAGCGCGCCGAGTCGATCGAGGAGATGCACCACGCCGACAAGCTGATCGAGCGCATCATCTTCCTCGAAGGCCATCCGAACCTGCAGCGCGTCGCGCCCCTCCGCATCGGCCAGACCATCAAGGAAGTGCTCGAGTGCGACCTCGCCGGCGAGTACGACGCCCGCAAGGCCTACAAGGCCAGCCGCGAGCTCTGCGAGTCGCTCGGCGATTACGTTTCGAAGAACCTGTTCGAGGAACTCCTCGCCGACGAGGAAGGCCACATCGACTTCCTCGAAAGCCAGCTCCAGCTGCTCAACACCATTGGTGTCGAGAAGTACGGCCAGCTCAATTCCGACAGCGCCGACAAGGCCGAATAAGCCAGCTGCAATTTTCCATCTTGAAGGCCGGTCGCAACCTTGCGGCCGGCCTTTTCGTTTATCCCGAGTTGCTATCAGTTCACTATTCGTTCATGTTCGCGGCAAACGCGGGAGAGGAACCATGCAATACCACGTCGGCCGTCTGCTCGATCATGTTCACCTGAACGTCGCCGATCTCGACCGATCGGCCCGGTTCTATTCTGCCGTCCTCGAGGCGCTTGAGCTGCCCGTCGGCCAGCTCAACGAACACTTCTTCCAGGCCGACGAACTGTTCATCAGCCGTCCCGGCCCGGGCCAGAAGCTGTCGCAAGTGCACATCGCGTTCCAGGCCCGTGACGAAGCCATGATCCGGCGCTTCTACGAGGCCGCGCTCAAGGCCGGAGGCAACGACAATGGCAGCCCCGGCGAGCGCACCAAATACCACCCCGGCTACTACGCCGCCTATGTCTTCGACCCCGACGGCAACAACATCGAGGCCGTCATCCACGGCAAGGAAAAGCGCTCCGCGCCATCGGTCGTTCGCGAACCGGTCGAATAACCTAGCTGCCTGCACCAGCGCGCTGCGGACCGGCCGACGCCAGGGCATCGTCGACCTCCCCGAGCCGGTCGCGTGCCGCCTCGAACCCCAGCGCGACCGCCCGCTCGTACCAACTCGCGGCCGCGGCGGGATCGGCGGGGACGCCCCGCCCGTTCTGGTAGGCCACGCCAAGCCCGAACAGCGCCGGCGCGAAGTCTTGCTCGGCGGCGGCCCGATAGAGCCGAACCGCCCGCGCCGGATCTTCATCGGTCCCGTGTCCCCAGAGGAGCAGGTCGGCGAGCAGCGCCATGCCCGGCACCCACTCTCCGGCCGCAGCCTCCTCCAGCAGCGCCGCCGCCTGCTTGTCCTTGCCCCCGGCCACCTGGACGCGCGCCAGCCAGGTCTTGTCCTCGAGCGAATAGGGATCGAGCGCCACCGCCTGTTCGCAGAGCGGCAGTGCCAGTTCCACCTCGATGCGGCGGGCATCGACGCCGCGGAACTCCCAGCCCTTCTCGAACAGCGACGCCGCCGCCTCGCCGCACTTCTGTTCGGCGCGGATCTCCCTCGCCCGGTCGGTCGCAAAAGAGTTGCCATCCTCGGCGGCCCGGTCGAGCAACGCGAGCGCCTTGTCGATATCCCGGTCTACGCCGAGGCCCTCGGCGTAGATATGCGCAAGCGTCGATCGTCCCGAGCTCGAGCCTCCGTCCGCCGCCTTCTGCGCCAGTTCACGGGCCTTCTCGTAATCGATGGGCGCGCCTTCGCCGTAGAGGTAAGCCTGCGCCACACCGACCGTGCCGGCCAACTCACCGGCATCGTGCGCGATGGTGTGGAGTTCCAGGGCGCGCTCGAAATCCAGCTCCACGCCACGGCCGGCTGCATAGAGCCGGCCGAGATATGCCGTCGCCAACGCATACCCCTGGTCGGACGCCAGCCCGTACCAGTGGGCTGCCTCGACCGGATCGGTGTTTACGGCAAGGCCCACGTCGAAGAAGTAGCCGAGCTCCGTCTGCGCGTAGCCGTCGCCCAGCTCGGCCCCACGTTGGAAATAGCCGAACGCCGTGGCGTAGTCCTGCTTCACGCCCTCCCCGTATTCGTAGAGGTGCCCCATGCCATAGATCCCGATGATGTCGTCCTGCTGCGCGGAGAGGTCGTACCAACGCCGCGCAGCGTCGTAGTCTCGCGCGACGCCGGACCCGTCATGGTAGAGATATCCGAGGTTGCCCTGCGCCTGCGACTCGCCCTGCTCGGCGGCCTTCCGGTACCACTCGGCGGCGATCGTGTGGTCTTCTGCCACGCCCAGGCCGGCATCATAGGCTACCCCGACGCTGGCCTGGGCCGGCGCGAACCCGGCCTCTGCAGCAGGCAACAGCACCTTGAGGCCGGCGTCATAGTCCTCTTTCGTGCCGTCGCCGATATTGCCGAGATAGATGTCGCCGAGCAGTTGCGCGCCGAGCGGGCTCTCGCCGTCCGGTATGCTCTTGAGCAGGGCAAGAACCTCGGCGTCGGGCTCTCCGGCCGCCAGCAGGGCGCGGGCGAGCCAGGCTTTCGCGGCAACGGAACCGGGGGCGGCGGCGACGGCCTCGCGACAGGCTGGAACCGCGCTGTCGGTGGCAATCTCGTAGAATCTCACGCCCGACTTCTCGAAGCCGGCCTCGAACGGCGATGCTGCCGCAAGCCCGCAAAGCAACGTCTCCGGCTCCGCCGCAGCTGCAGTCGTCCCCAGAGCCGCGATGCCGAACAGCGCCACCGCCGATATCCACGCCCGGACTTTCAAGCGCGCGCCTCCCCCAACCAGGCGAAGCCTAGCGGAAGCTGCGCTCGCCCGTCGAGTGGTAGGGGGCCTCGAGCCTTGCGATCTCCTCGACGGTCAGCACCACGTCGAGCGCTCCTACGGCGTCCTCGAGCTGGCCGAGCCTGGTGACGCCCACGATCGGGGCGGTAACCGGCTGCTTCTGCAGCACCCAAGCCAGCGCCACCTGCGCCATCTTCACGCCGCGCGCCTTGGCGATGTCGGCGACGACCCCGTTGATGGCGCGGTTCGCCGTCTCGGTCTTGAGGTAGAGCGTCTTGCCGTACTCGTCGGTTTCCATCCGCTCCGTGCTCTCGCCCCAGGGGCGTGCCAGCCGGCCGCGCGCCAGCGGCGACCACGGAATGACGCCGATTCCCTGGTCGATGCAGAGCGGCAGCATTTCGCGCTCCTCCTCGCGCTCGATCAGGTTGAGCTGGTCCTGCATCGAGACGAACTTCGCCCAGCCGTGCCGCTCGGAGGTCATCATCATCTTGAGGAACTGCCACGCCGCCATTGACGAGGCGCCGATGTAGCGCGCCTTGCCGGCCCGCACGACATCGTTGAGCGCCTCGAGCGTCTCCTCGATCGGCGTGACGGCGTCGAAGCGGTGGATCTGGTAGAGGTCCACATAGTCCGTGCCGAGGCGGCGCAGCGAAGCGTCGATCTCCCCGAGGATCACCTTTCGGCTGAGGCCCTTGCCGTTCGGCCCCTTGCGCATCTCCCCATGCACCTTGGTGGCGATCACCTGCTCGTCGCGCGGCCCCAGTTCCTTGAGGGCGCGACCGACGATCTCCTCGCTGCTGCCCAGCGAGTAGACATTGGCCGTGTCGAAGAAGTTGATCCCGGCTTCCCAGGCTGCCCGGATGATCGGCCGGCTTGCCTCCTCGTCCAGCGTCCATTCGTGCGAACCCTGCCTGGGATTGCCGAACGACATGCAGCCGAGGCAGATCCGGCTGACTTCGAGGCCGGTACGGCCCAGGCGCGTGTACTGCATCTCTCGTTGCTCCCTTGTTCAGACGATTTTGACGCCTCTCGGCGGTGCGAAGCAAGGCTTGTGCGCAATGGAAAACGTGGATGGCGAGGCAACCGCCGCTGCGCTAGGCTGCATTCGGCTCGGGACGGGAGGCCACCGGATGCTGGTCCGATCGATAGCAGTGTTGATACTGGCGCTGGCGCCTGTCGCACTGCCCGATATGGCCGTCCGCCCCGCCACCGCCCAGAGCGAGCAGGCAGCCGTCTCGACCCTGATGCGAGCCACCGCGCTCGATGTGGTGTTCAGCCAGTTCGCGGCAACCATCGCCAGCTCGGCCCGCACCGAGGAAATCTCCAACGACGAGATATTCCTCAAGCACTGGGAAGCGACCGCCAACACCGTATTCGCCGCCGACAAGCTGCACGATCGCCTGGCACGGGCGCTCGAAGGCAAGCTCTCGGGCGATGAAGAGATCGTGCTGGCCGCGTTCTTCCGCTCGGATTTCGGCATGCGCATGACCACGCTCGAGCGCGACGCCGCCCTGCTCGGACCATCGGCCCAGGTGATCGCCATCAGTCGCGGCGAGATGCTGCTCGACTCGGCGCCGGTGATCCGCGCCACGCAGATCGACCAGCTGATGGAGCTGGTCTCGGCCGAAATCTCGGCCGCGATGGTCGGCCAGTCGCTCCGGGCCCTGCTGCTGGGACTATCCGTGTCGCACCAGCAGGGGCAGATCGCCGTGCCCTGGGAGGAAATCGACACCCAGGTCAACGCGATGATGCCCGGCTTGCTGCTCGACATCGGCCGGACCCAGCGCGCCATGATGGCCTACGTCTATCGCGACCTGAGCGATGACGAGCTCGATCGCTACATCTCGTTCCTGCGCACCCCGGCAGCCCAGAAGTTCTATGCCATTGCCGCCTACGCCGTCGGCCGTATCGTGGCCGAAGGAATGGCGGATTTCGGCGAGGCCTTCGCCGCCCGGATGCAGAGCGTCAACGTCTAGCCCGCGACTTATTCGTTCCGGCGGCCGCCATCGATAGGCGACAGCACCGCATCCATCTGCTTCAGCACCGCCGTCATCTCCGTCTCCGGCGGATCCGGCGTGTAGGCCGGCTTTGGCGTGCCCGAGGGGAAGGCGCCGAATGTCTGGAAGAACTCCACCACATCGCTGAGGATCGGCATGCGGAACCGCATCATCGCCCCAAGCGCCACCACCGGCTCGATGTGGCCGAAGCCGGGATAGTACTTCTCGGTGACCCACACCCCGCCGGCCCGCAGGCGGTTGGCGAGATCGAGCGAATTCTGCACTCGCACGATCGGGTCGCTGTCGCCGCTAGCCAGGAGGATCGGCGGCGCATCCGAGGTCACGAGGTTGATCGGCTGCGTGCCCTCGGGGCTCGGCGCGGTGCCGAAGGTGTCACGCACCTGGTCGTACTCGAAGGGATAGAAGTTGTAGGGCCCGGAGATGCCGGCGATGGCCCGGATCGGCATCGTCACCCCGTAGTCGCGCCGGAACGAGGAATCGAGCCCGAGCATCACCGCGTTATAGGCACCGGCCGAATGGCCAGCCACGAAGAAGCGCTTCGTATCGCCGCCATAGCTCGCGATATTGTCCTGGATCCAGCGCATCGCCTGCGCGCAATCCTCGAGGAAATCCGGGTACTTCACGTCGGGCCACAGCCGATAGTCGGCGATCACCGTGACGAAGCCCGAGGCGGCGAGGGCGCGGCCGGCGAACTCGTACTCGAACTTGTCGCCGGCACGCCAGCTGCCGCCATAGATGAACATCACCACCGGCGCCGACTCGGTCATGTCCTTGGGCTGGTAGATGTCGAGCTTCTTCCTCGGACCGTCCGCATAGGCAATGTCGGCTGTCTTCTTGACGTTCTGGTCCACCGCCTCGGCTATGTTGAACGGCGAGAAGATCGTGACCTGCGCCAGCGCCGGACCGGCGGCGACGAACAGGGCCAGGAACAATGGGATAGCGAGCCGCAAAGCGGAGCCGAGGAAGCGGGTCATTCGGGAAACGCCGTTGCTGGAGTTCAGACCGGGATCTGTTCGCCGACGAAACTGAAGATTTTGTGACCCTCCGCGGCCGGTAGGCGAGATTTCACCTCGGAGCCGGCGAGGATCGGTCACGATCTGGACATCGCGAGTTGAACAGGGGACTGGCTCCTTCCGCAGAGAGCTCATGCTTCGCAGTAGCGGCGCCACATGCCGCGGAGCGCAGCTTCGAAATTGCCGGCAAATCGCCGCGTGTCGCAGAGCGGCGACGACAGGAACTGTTGCCGCAACCCCTGCCGCAACTCCCCCAGCGCAGCGATCGACTGGGCCTTGCGTACAGCCAGCTCGACATAGTCCGCGACATTGTTGGCGATCCAGTCATCAAGCCCGGCAGTATGCATCAGCGTCGCGCCAACCCGCGCGATGAAGCGATCGCCGCGCAAGGTCACCACCGGCACGCCCATGAGCAGGGACTCGCAGGTCGTGGTCGTGCCGTTATAGGGGAATGGGTCGAGGCCGATATCGACCTGGCCGTAGAGCGGCAGGTGCTCGCACCACCCATCCACCCAATCGAGCATGGTGATGCGCTCAATCGCCACCCCGCGCCCGACCAGACCGTCGATGATGGTACGTCCGGCCTGACCAGACCCCTGGTGGGCCTTCAGCACCAACCGGCTGTTCGGAACCGCGCTGAGCACTGCCGCCCAGGCATCCAGCGTCGCGCCGCTGACTTTGTTGAGATTGTTGAACGAACCGAAGCTGACACGGCTGTTGCTCGACGCCGGCAAGCCGTTGACCGGAGGCTGTTCGGACGGATGGAAACACAGATAGGCATCGGGCAGGCGCCAGGGCTGCTCGACGGATTGCGTCACACCATCAGGCAGGACCTCGGCATCACCGAGGATGTAGTCCACCGTATCATGCCCCGAGGTGCCGGAGTACCCGAGCCAAATGGCCGAAACCGGAGCCGGCTTCCGGGCAAAGACGCCCA
>JAEWLC010000091.1 GCA_023393475.1 Pseudomonadota bacterium | reverse complement strand
ATGGACATCCGCGCCGCGGAAATTTCCGCGATCCTCAAGGACCAGATCAAGAATTTCGGCCAGGAGGCCGAGGTCACCGAAGTCGGGCAGGTGCTGTCCGTCGGCGACGGTATCGCCCGCGTCTACGGTCTGGACAACGTCCAGGCCGGTGAAATGGTCGAGTTCGAGAACGGCACCCGCGGCATGGCGCTGAACCTCGAGACCGACAACGTCGGTATCGTCATCTTCGGCGCCGACCGCGAGATCAAGGAAGGCCAGACCGTCAAGCGCACCCGCGCCATCGTGGACACCCCGGTCGGCAAGGGCCTGCTCGGCCGCGTCGTCGACGCGCTGGGCAACCCGATCGACGGCAAGGGTCCGATCCAGGCCGACAAGCGCATGCGCGTCGACGTCAAGGCGCCCGGCATCATTCCGCGCAAGTCGGTGAGTGAGCCGATGGCGACCGGCCTCAAGGCCATCGACGCGCTGATCCCGCTCGGCCGTGGCCAGCGCGAGCTGATCATTGGCGACCGCCAGACCGGCAAGACCGCCGTGATCCTCGATACCTTCCTCAACCAGAAGCCCGCGCATGCCGCCGGCGCTTCGGAGCAGGAAAAGCTCTACTGCATCTACGTCGCCGTCGGCCAGAAGCGCTCGACCGTCGCGCAGTTCGTGAAGGTGCTGGAAGACGCCGGCGCCCTCGAATACTCGATCGTCGTCGCTGCCACCGCTTCGGACCCGGCTCCGATGCAGTTCCTCGCGCCGATGACCGGCGCCGCGATCGGCGAATACTTCCGCGACAACGGCATGCACGCCGTGATCGCCTATGACGACCTGACCAAGCAGGCCGTCGCCTACCGCCAGATGTCGCTGCTGCTGCGCCGTCCGCCGGGCCGCGAAGCCTATCCGGGCGACGTGTTTTACCTGCACTCGCGCCTGCTCGAACGCGCCGCCAAGCTCAATGAAGAGCACGGCCTCGGCTCGCTCACCGCGCTGCCGGTCATCGAGACCCAGGCGAACGACGTGTCGGCCTACATCCCGACCAACGTGATTTCGATCACCGACGGCCAGATCTTCCTCGAGACGAACCTGTTCTTCCAGGGTATCCGCCCGGCCGTGAACGTCGGTATCTCGGTTAGCCGCGTGGGTGGTAACGCCCAGATCAAGGCGATGAAGCAGGTTGCCGGCTCGCTGAAGGGCGAACTGTCGCAGTATCGCGAGATGGCCGCCTTCGCCCAGTTCGGTTCGGACCTCGACGCCGCCACGCAGCGCCTGCTCAACCGCGGCGCCCGCCTGACGGAACTGCTGAAGCAGCCGCAGTTCGCGCCGCTGAAGCCGGAAGAAGAAGTCGCGGTGATCTTTGCCGGCGGCCAGGGCTACCTGGACGACCTGCCGGTGAACAAGGTCGGCGAGTTCGAGGCGGGCCTGCTGAGCGCGCTGCGTTCGAAGAACGCCGACGTGCTCAACGCGATTGCCAAGGAGAAGGCGCTGTCGGACGACCTGCGCGCCAAGCTCAAGGCCGCCATCGACGCTTTCAAGAAGACGTTCTCGTAAGCCCTTCGGATTGGGCGGGGTCCTTCGGGGCCTCGCAACAGGAGTAGAGCGGCCCGATGCCCTCGCTAAAGGACCTCAAGAACCGGATCGCCTCGGTCAAGTCGACCCAGAAGATCACCAAGGCCATGCAGATGGTCGCGGCGGCGAAGCTCCGTCGCGCCCAGGAAGCAGCCGAGGCGGCGCGTCCCTATGCCGAACGCATGGGCAACGTGCTGACGGCACTCGGCGCGGCTTATGCCGGCCGCCAGGACGCCCCGGCACTGCTCGCCGGCAATGGCCGCGACCAGGTGCACCTGCTCGTCGTCGCGACGGGCGAGCGCGGCCTCGCCGGTGGCTTCAATTCCTCGATCGCCCGTCTCGCCCGTGAAACGGCGCTGCGGCTGATCGGCGAAGGCAAGACGGTGAAGATCCTCACCGTCGGCCGCAAGGGCAACGATATCCTAAAGCGCACGCTCGGCGACAAGATCATCGAGACGATCTCGTTCCGCGAGGTACGCCAGCTCGGCTATGTCAACGCGGCGCAGGTGGGCGAGAAGATTCTCGCCATGTTCGCGGCCGGCGAGTTCGACGTGGCGACACTGTTCTATGCCCGCTTCCGCTCGGTGATCAGCCAGATCCCGACCGCGCAGCAGCTGATCCCGGCCAAGTTCGAAGCCGAGACCGCTGCCGTCGACACGCTCAACTACGAGTACGAGCCGGACGAGGAAGCGATCCTCGCCGACCTGTTGCCGCGCAACATCTCGGTGCAGGTGTTCCGCGCGCTGCTCGAGAACAACGCGTCGTTCTTCGGTGCCCAGATGAGCGCCATGGACAACGCGACGCGCAATGCCGGCGAGATGGTCAAGAAGCTGACGTTGAGCGCCAACCGCCAGCGTCAGGCGCAGATCACCAAAGAACTCATCGAAATCATTTCGGGCGCGGAAGCGCTCTAAGCAGGAACGAGGTATCAGATGGCACGCGCAGCAACTGCAGCAAAAGCCCCGGCGACCGAGAAGGCTCCCGCCGCCAAGAAGGCCCCGGCCCGCAAGGCCGCTTCGAGCACTCCGAGCGTCGCTACCGCCGGCAAGCCGGTCGGCAAGGTCAGCCAGGTCATCGGCGCCGTGGTGGACGTCACCTTCGACGGTCACCTGCCGGAAATCCTGAACGCCCTCGAAGTCGACAACAACGGCAGCCGCCTCGTGCTCGAGGTTGCGCAGCACCTCGGTGAGAACGCCGTCCGCACCATCGCGATGGACACGACCGAAGGTCTCGTCCGCGGCGCCGCCGTGGTCGATACCGGTGACTCGATCTCGGTGCCGGTCGGCGACGAGACGCTCGGCCGCATCATGAACGTGATCGGCGAGCCCGTCGATGAAGCCGGCCCGGTGGTCACCAAGTCGCGTCGCGGCATCCACCAGGAAGCCCCGAGCTTCACCGAGCAGGCCTCGGAAGCACAGATCCTCGTCACCGGCATCAAGGTCGTGGACCTGATCGCTCCCTACGCACGCGGCGGCAAGATCGGCCTGTTCGGCGGCGCCGGCGTGGGCAAGACGGTGCTGATCCAGGAACTGATCAACAACGTGGCCAAGGCCCACGGTGGTTACTCGGTGTTCGCCGGCGTCGGCGAGCGCACCCGCGAGGGCAACGACCTCTACCACGAAATGATCGAGTCCGGCGTGAACAAGGACCCGCATGAGAACAACGGCTCGACCGCCGGTTCGAAGTGCGCCCTGGTGTTCGGCCAGATGAACGAGCCGCCGGGCGCCCGTGCCCGCGTCGCGCTGTCGGGCCTCACCGTCGCCGAGCACTTCCGCGACCAGGGCCAGGACGTGCTGTTCTTCGTGGACAACATCTTCCGCTTCACCCAGGCGGGTGCCGAAATGTCGGCTCTGCTCGGCCGTATTCCTTCGGCCGTGGGTTACCAGCCGACGCTCGCCACCGACATGGGCGCGCTGCAGGAACGCATCACCACGACCGACAAGGGCTCGATCACCTCGGTGCAGGCCATTTACGTGCCCGCCGACGACCTGACCGACCCGGCGCCGGCGACCTCGTTCGCGCACCTTGACTCGACGACGACGCTGAACCGCGCCATCTCCGAGAAGGGCATCTACCCGGCCGTGGATCCGCTGGACTCCACCTCGCGTATGCTCTCGGCCAACATCGTCGGCGAAGAGCACTACAACACCGCCCGCGAAGTGCAGCAGATCCTGCAGCGCTACAAGGCGCTCCAGGACATCATCGCGATCCTGGGCATGGACGAGCTCTCGGAAGAGGACAAGCTCACCGTGGCCCGCGCCCGCAAGGTCGAGCGCTTCATGAGCCAGCCGTTCCACGTGGCCGAGGCCTTCACCGGCACGCCGGGCGTGTTCGTGCAGCTCGAAGACACCATCAAGGGGTTCCGTGACCTCGTCGATGGCAAGTACGACCACCTGCCGGAAGCCGCCTTCTACATGGTCGGCACCATGGAAGACGCAGTCAAGAAGGCCCAGAAGCTCGCGGCCGCGGCCTAAGCTTCACGACCCCATCGGGTCCGCCGCAAGGCGGGCCCCACTTTGATCCAGAGGCAGGACAATGGCCGAAGGCACCAAACTCGAGATCGTTTCGCCCGAGAGGCTGCTGCTGTCGGAGACCGTCAAGTCGGTCACCGTGCCGGGCACTGACGGGTACTTCACCGTTCTCGGCGACCACGCTCCGTTCATGACCACGATGAAGCCGGGCTTCGTCACGGTGGTGGACAATGCCGGCATCAGCCACGTCTACTATGTGCGCGGCGGCTTTGCCGACGTCTCGCCCGAGGGCCTGACGATCCTCGCCGAGGAAGCGCAGGACATCGCCGAGTTCGACAAGGCCAAGATCGAAGGCCTGATCGCCGCCGGGCTCACCGCCCAGCAGGCTGCCTCGACCGCCGACGAAGAGATGCGGCTGCAGGAAGAAATCGACGGCTGGCGCAACCTGCTGCTCGATGCCTCGATCGGCACCGGCGCGACCGCGCACTAAGCCTTCCGCGGCACAGAGAATTCGGAACGGGCGTCCTTCGGGGCGCCCGTTTTCGTTGTGGCCGGGTGCCCCGGCGTTGAGCAATTTCTGCTCCCGAACGAATTCACCGTCCGTTAAGCAAACCCGCGTAACTGTCGGCCTCGGGAATGCAGCCAAGATGAACCGCATTCCGGCAAGGACAGCCGGGGTGTCGTCAGTGAGCTGTGCCCAATGTCTTAAAGCATTGGCAGGCTGTCCGCCGGGCATACGCACGGTCGCGACGGCTCTTGTCTTCAACGTTCCTGAGCAGAAGGCCCGACGGCGACGAAGATGAAGATCCGGACCAGAATATACCTTATCGTGGCCGTAATGGGCCTGATCGTGTGTGCGGTGGGAGGGCTCGCGGTCTATGCGACCGTCGCTTTCACCGAGAGGGCGCAGCAGCTCGAAGATGCCTCGCAGCGCGCCTTCAACGGAGAGCATCTCAACCGGCTGGTGACCGCCGTGGTGATGGATGCCCGCGGCATCTATGCCTCTCCGGACGTGGACGCCGCCGCGCCCTTCGCCGAGGGGCTGCTGAAGTCGCTCGACAAGATCGACGCCCACCTCGCCGAGTGGCGCCCGCTGGTCCAGCTCGAAGGCATCGAAGCCTTCGACAAGGTGGTGGCCCGCACGGCCGAGTTCCGGCAGTTCCGCGCCGAGACGGCACGCCTCGCGCTGGTCGACCCGGCGCAGGCCAACGCGCAGGGCAACAACGAGGCCAACCGAGCCAACCGCAAGGCCTACCAGGCCGAGATCGACGCTGTGGTTGAGACCGACCAGGCCCGGTTCGATGTGATCAAGGCCGAACTCGACAGCTTCGAGGGCCTGATCGTGCCGGTGGTGATCGGCGCGACGCTGCTCGGCCTTCTAGCCGGCGCCGGGGCGGCGCTGTATGTCGGGACGCGCTTCGTGTCGCAGCCGTTGTCGAAGGTGACCAACACAATGGCGCGGCTGGCCGAGGGCGACTTCGCTGCCGAGGTGCCCTATGTCGGCGAGAAGAACGAAGTCGGCCAGATGGCGGCCGCGGTGCAGGTGTTCAAGGAGAACGGCATCCGCGTCGCCGAGATGAACGAAGACGAACGCGCGCGCCACCAGAAGGCGGCCGAGCGGGCCGAGACGATGCAGTCCTTCCAGGATGCGTTCGAGGGCGTGGTCGGCGCGACGCTGCGGGGCGACCTCAGCCAGCGCATCGACGCGCATTTCGACGATGCCGATATCGAGCGGATCGCCGAGAACTTCAACGGCTTGATGGACACGGTCGCCAAGGGCCTCAGCGAAGCCGGCGACGTGCTGGCCGCGCTGGCCGATGCCGATCTCTCGAAGCGGATGGAGGGCGACTACGAGGGCGAGTTTGCTCGCCTCAAGGACAATACCAACACCGTCGCCGAGAAGCTCACCGGCATCGTCGGGCAGCTCAAGAAGACCTCGTTCGACCTCAAGACGGCGACCGGCGAAATCCTGTCGGGCGCCAACGACCTCAGCGAGCGGACCACCAAGCAGGCGGCGACGATCGAGGAAACCTCGGCGGCGATGGAGCAACTGGCGATCACTGTGCTGGCCAATGCGCAGCGTGCGGCCGGCGCGTCGGACAATGCCGGCCAGGTAACCGCTACGGCTGAAGAGGGCGGCGCGGTGATGCTCAGCGCCAACGAGGCGATGGGGCGGATCAGCGAGAGTTCGGCCAAGATCTCCAACATCATCGGGCTGATCGACGACATCGCCTTCCAGACCAACCTGCTTGCCCTTAACGCCTCGGTGGAAGCGGCGCGGGCCGGCGACGCCGGCAAGGGCTTTGCGGTGGTGGCTGTGGAAGTGCGGCGTCTCGCCCAGTCGGCGGCCAGCGCCTCGTCCGAGGTCAAGGCGCTGATCGAGCAGTCGTCTGGGGAAGTGCGCACCGGCTCGAAGCTCGTCGCCGACGCGGCGGCCAAGCTCGAAGCCATGCTGGTGGCGGTGCGGGGCAACCGCGAGCTGCTCGAGGGCATCGCCCGCGACAGCCGCGAGCAGGCTTCGGCCATCGAGGAGGTCAACACGGCCGTCCGGCAGATGGACGAGATGACCCAGCACAACGCGGCCCTCGTCGAAGAGACCAATGCCGCGATCGAGCAGACGGAATCGCAGGCGAGCGAACTCGACCGGATCGTCGCGGTGTTTACGCTGGACGCGCAGGCAGAGGCCGAGCCGGCCGCGGCTCCGGCGCAGCCCAAGGGGATAAAGGCGATCCAGCAGAAGGTGGCGGCGGCCGCCAAGACCTATCTCACGCGCGGCAACACTGCGATCAAGTCGGACGAGTGGGCGGAATTTTAGCCGCCCACCCACTCGGCAACGGCTCATTAACCATGAACGCCTAAGCCTTTAGCCGATAAGTCGGTCGGTCTGCCGCGGAGAACCAGGAGGTTCGGATGGCGTTGGGTTTGGGTCGGATTGGTGCGATGCTCGGCAAGGGCATCCCGACCAGGATGGTCGTGGTGGCACTGGGGTTGGTGATCGTCGTCATCGGCGGCATCTACTCGGCGATGACCTTCATGGTGTCGCAGAGCTTCCAGGAAGCGTCGCGCAGTTCAGGCGCGATGATGAGTTCGCTCCGCTACCACATGACCGCCGACATGCTGCATGACGGGCTCCGTGGCGTGGTCTATCGCGCCATGTACTCGGGCATCACCTACAATGCTGACGGCGTTGCCGAGGGGAAGGCGGAGATCGCCGAGTATGGCGCAGCGATGCGGGAGGCCGTCGCCGCCCAGGCCGCGCTCGACGTACCGCAATCGGTGATCGACGCCGCTGCTTCGGTGACCGAGCCGCTGAACGCCTATCTCGCTTCGGCCGAGCATGTGGTTGGCGCGGTGGCGGACGGCAATCTCGGCGGCGCCAAAGCGGAACTGCCGAGCTTCAACGAGTCCTTCAAGGCGCTCGAGGACCGCATGTCGGCGGTATCCGACGCGATCGAAGCCGCCAATGGCGAGCTGATCGCCGGGGCGGCGGGGACCGCGCGGCTCAGCGACATCGCCAGCCTTGTCGGGCTCGGCATGATCATCCTCCTGCCAGTGGCGACGCTGGTCTTCTCCAACATCTTGTTCCTCAAGCCGCTGGCGGGGATGACGGCGGGCTTCAAGCGCCTGACCGCAGGCGATCTCGAGGTCGAAGCGGCACGGGGCGGCATCGTCACCGAAATGGCCATGCTGGGCGACGTGCTGGCCGACTTCCGCGCGGCCCTGGTCAGCCGGGCGCAGATGACGGCCGAGAGCGATGCCGCGGTTGCCGAAGAGCGGCTGCGGACGGAGCGTGGCAACGAGTTCGGGGGCCTGCTGGCCCAATATACCGGAGCGGCGGCGCGCGGCGACTTCACCGGGCGTGTCCCGACCTACGGCGATCCGAGCCTCGACGGCATCGGGCAGGTGTTCAACCAGCTGTTCGAGACGGTGGAGCGAGGTCTGGCCGAGACGGGCGGCGTGCTCAACGCACTGGCCAATACCGACCTGACACAGCGGGTCGAGGGCGACTATGAGGGCGCCTTCCTGCAGCTCAAGGAGGACACCAATGCGGTCGGCGACCGGCTGACCGAGGTGGTGACCAAGCTGCGGGCGACGTCGCGCGGGCTGAAGACCGCGACGGGCGAGATTCTCTCGGGCGCCAACGATCTTTCCGAGCGCACCACCAAGCAGGCGGCAACGATCGAGGAGACGTCGGCGGCGATGGAGCAGCTGGCGACGACCGTGATCGAGAACGCCAGACGCGCGGAGTCGGCCAGCACCAATGCGGCCGACGTCTCGAAAACGGCAGAACAGGGCGGCGAGGTGATGCACGCCGCGACCGAGGCGATGGAGCGGATCACCCAGTCCTCGGCCAAGATCTCGAACATCATCGGGCTGATCGACGACATCGCCTTCCAGACCAACCTCCTGGCGCTCAATGCCTCCGTCGAGGCAGCGCGAGCGGGCGACGCCGGCAAAGGTTTTGCCGTGGTGGCGGTGGAAGTGCGGCGGCTGGCGCAATCGGCGGCCAGCGCTTCGGCCGAGGTCAAGGCACTGATCGAGCAATCGGGCAGCGAAGTTGCGGGCGGCTCCAAGCTCGTCGCGGAAGCGGCGGCCAAGCTGGCCGCGATGCTCGAAGGGGCGCGCACCAACTATGATCTGCTGCAGGGAATCGCGAGCGAGAGCCGGTCGCAGGCTTCCTCGATCGAGGAAGTGAATGTCGCGGTGCGGACGCTTGACGAGATGACCCAGCATAACGCGGCGCTCGTCGAGGAAACCAACGCGGCGATCGAGCAGACCGAGGCGCGGGCCGGCGAGCTCGACCGCATCGTCGATGTCTTCACGGTCGAGGCAGGCGGCGCAACGGCGGCGCATGTCCCCAGCAAGGCCGGGTCCCGGCCGGTGTATGTCGCGCACGGCAATGCGGCGATCAGCGAGGACTGGAACGAGTTCTAGGCAGGGCTCGGCCGCCAGCAGGGTGCACGCGGCGCCGCTACGAAAAATCAGAGCCCGGCTGCTCTCTGGGTAGCCGGGCTCTGCACATTCAGACTGCACATTATTTCAGCACGGCCGCGGCGTGGTTAGCCGTTCTTTAACGTCGGGCCGCGTTTTATGAACCAGAACAATATTCCGGCAGGAGCCGTAGTCCGCATGCGCATACGTTCTTTGTCTCTCAAGGTGGCTCTTTTGGGAGGCGCCGCCCTCGCAGCCGTCTTCGCGGTCGGCATGACCGTCCTGGTCCAGCAGGTCGGCAGTACAATCGAGCGGCAGACGGGCGAACTGCAGTCGCGGACCACCACCGGCATTGCCAACGAGGTCTCGGCCGAACTGCTGCGGGCAGAGCGTATCGCCGAAGCCATCGGTACCGCGCTCGAGGGTCTGCATGCCGCCGGCGTTGTCGATCGCGCAGTCTACGACAAGACGCTGCTGCGCTTTCTCGAGAACAACCCAGGCCTCGTCGGCACCTGGTCGGGCTGGGAGCCCAATGCGCTCGACGGCAACGACGCGGCCTCGGCGGGCAAGCCCGGGCACGATGCAACGGGCCGCTACATTCCCTACTGGAACCGGGGTTCGGGGCAGATCGTGCTCGAGGCCCTGGCCGGCTACGAAGACCCGGCGACGGACTACTACTTCAAGCCCAAGACGCTCGATCGCGTCGTCGCCATCGAGCCCTACAGCTACAATGTAGGCGGCACCGACATGCTGCTGATGACGTTCAGCCAGCCGATCAAGGCCAACGGCACTTTCCTCGGCGCCGGCGGCGTCGACCTTTCGCTCAACGACATCAACACCCGCATGGCCGACATCAAGCCGTTCGGTACCGGCAACATCACCATCGTGTCGGCCGCCGGCATCGTCGTCGCGCATCCCGACCCGGCGATGATCGGCAAGGTGCTCGATCCGGCCGATCCGGTGAGCGCGGTGGTTAGCAGTGCCCTTGCGGACAACATCGCGATCGATGCCGATACGACGGGCGCCGATGGCGTTGCGATGCGGCAGACGGCCATGCCGTTCAACGTGGCGGGCACCCAGGATCGCTGGGTGGTCGTCGCCTCGGTGCCGGTGGCGACGCTCGCGGCGGCCGTCACCGAGGGTCGCAACACCATCCTCGCGCTCTCGGCAGCCTGCGTACTCGTCGCCTGCGCCATCCTGTTCCTGCTCGTTCGCGCCATGGTCGGGGGCCCGCTCGGGGCGATGAGCCGTACCGTCACCACCATGGCCGAAGGCAATTACGACGTGACCGTGCCGGGCACGGCGCGCATCGACGAGATGGGCACGCTGGCTCGCGCCGTCGAGGTGTTCCGCGAGAACGGCAAGAAGGTCGCGGCGATGACCGAGGCGGAAGCGATCCGCATCATCCGCGACCAGGAAGCGCGGGCGGCAATGATGGCCGAACTGCAGCGCGCCTTTGGCGATGTGGTCGACGCTGCCATCGACGGCGATTTCTCGCGCCGCGTCGCGGCCGAATTCCCGGACGAGGAGCTCAACGCACTCGCCGGCAGCGTCAACTCGCTGGTCGGGACGGTGGACCGTGGCCTTGGCGAAACCGGCGAGGTGCTGGCGGCGCTGGCGCAGACCGATCTGACGCTGCGCGTGCATGGCCAGTTTGGCGGCGCCTTCGCGCGGCTGAAGAACGACACCAACGCCGTGGCCGAGCGGCTGACCGAGATCGTCGGCCAGCTCAAGCAGACCTCGCGCGGGCTGAAGACGGCGACCGGCGAGATCCTCTCGGGCGCCAACGACCTCTCCGAACGCACCACCAAGCAGGCGGCGACGATCGAGGAGACGTCGGCGGCGATGGAGCAACTGGCGACGACAGTCGGCTCCAACGCACAGAATGCCTTTGAGGCGAGCGAGGCGGCCGGGCATGTCACGACGGCGGCGGAACAGGGCGGCGCGGTCATGCAGCAGGCCAACGTGGCGATGGAGCGGATCACGCAGTCCTCGGCCAAGATCTCGAACATCATCGGGCTGATCGACGACATCGCATTCCAGACCAACCTCCTCGCGCTCAACGCCTCGGTGGAAGCGGCGCGCGCCGGCGATGCCGGCAAGGGCTTTGCGGTGGTCGCCGTGGAAGTGCGGCGGCTGGCACAGTCGGCGGCCAGTGCTTCGTCCGAGGTGAAGGCGCTGATCGAGCAGTCGGGCTCGGAGGTCAATTCCGGCTCGCGGCTCGTCGCCGAGGCAGCCGAGAAGCTCGAGGCCATCCTCGGGGCGGCACGGTCGTCGAACCAGCTGATGGAAAAGATCGCCCGGGACAGCCAGGAGCAGGCGGCGGCGATCGAAGAGGTCAACACCGCCGTGCGCCAGATGGACGAGATGACCCAGCACAATGCGGCCCTCGTCGAGGAAACCAACGCCGCGATCGAGCAGACCGAGGCGCAGGCCGTGGAACTGGACCGGATCGTCGACGTGTTCCAGGTCGACGGTGCTCAGGAAGCGGGGCTGCGGCGGGCGGCTTAGGCCTCCCCCGTAAGCGGGGGATCAGAGGGCAGCCGCCACCAGCGCCTTGGCGTGGAGATCGGTCGTGTCGTAGGTGGGCAGCGGGCTGACGCTGTCGTCGATGAGCATGCAGATTTCGGTGCAGCCGAGGACCACGGCTTCGGCGCCGCGGGCGGCGAGGCGGGTGATGGCATCGACATAGATGCGGCGTGACTCGTCGCGCACAATGCCGAGGCACAGCTCTTCGTAGATGATGCCGTTGAGGTTGGTGATGCCGACATCGGGCACCAGCACCTCGAGGCCACGCGCTTCGAGCCCTTCGATGTAGAAGCGCTTCTCCATGGTGAAGCGGGTGCCGAGCAGGCCTACCTTGCCGATGCCGTCGGCGAGGAGCGCGCTGGCGGTCGGCTGCGCGATATGGACGAAGGGGACATCCAACGCCGCGACGATCTGCGGGGCGCAGATATGCATGGTGTTGGTGGCGAGGCCGATGACGCCGGCGCCCTGGGCTTCGAGCGATTTTGCGATGCCGGCAAGAATGGCGCCGGCGCCTTCCCAGTCACCGGCCCGCTGCATCTCTTCGATAGGGGCGAAATCCACCGAGTGGACGATGACCGGCGCGGAGTGGAGGCCACCCAGCCGGGCAGCCGTCTCGCGATTGAGGATGGCGTAGTAGTGAGCGGTCGATTCCCAGCTCATGCCGCCGATGAGGCCGATGG
Organism: Pseudomonadota bacterium; assembly: GCA_023393475.1. GTDB lineage: Bacteria > Pseudomonadota > Alphaproteobacteria > Rhizobiales > Devosiaceae > Devosia_A. Next base: position 694 of record JAEWLC010000091.1, on the reverse strand, counting down.
TTTTCATGGGCTGCTTGTAGCGCGGGGCGGCCTGAACGGGGAGTGAATTCAGCCGCGTTGCGGCCGTTCGGCACACGCCGATGCATCCGGCCGCCAGCGGCGCCGGAGGATGTCAAAGAGCAGGACGGTGACCGGCGCGGTTTCAGGCCACGCGGGTAGTCCGCAAGTGAAACGGCCGTCGCCGCGCCGGTCGCACCGGGAATGAGTTGGACCTGTGGGATCCAAGGAGCATGCCCCCATCGCTCCTCTCGCCTGCATTACTGCAGCGGAGCCTGGATGGGTGGTTGGTTGTCGGTCCCACAAACCCGCCACGGCACGACTGCCGTGGCTCCCGATATCCCCACACCGTTCGTTCGTCGCGAACGCCGCCCAGTGCGAGACGGAGTGAGGATAAGGCCGGGGGAAGAGTGGGGGACAAGATTTTTCACTCACCGCTGTCATTCCCGCGAAAGCGGGAATCCAGTGGGATGCTTCAGGGGCCACTGACTGCCGAGACATCCAGTGGGTCCCCGCTTTCGCGGGCATGACGCCGGTGGATGGGGGAGGGTGCGCTGACTGTTGCGGGTAGGCGAAGTGGCACCTGTCGGTGACGGGCGGGTGCTGTCCGTGGCGGGATTGTTCCCTGGAGCCGTGGGCCCCCGCGTTGGCCGGGGTGGCGGCCGGCGGGGGGGGGGGGTTCGCTATCCGCGGGCGC
>JAEWLC010000032.1 GCA_023393475.1 Pseudomonadota bacterium | reverse complement strand
CTCAGGAGCAGCGACGCCGCCAGGGGGAGGAGCCCAAGGAATCCTTTAGTCATCGATCACCACCGAGTGCGGCACGCGGCCGACGGGAACGGAGACGGTTGCCTTCATCGACGCCATGTCGATGACGGTGATGTCGTCCGACAAGCCATTGGCGACATAGGCCTTGGTCTCGTCGCTCGACAGATCCACCGACCAGGCGCGCTTGCCGACCAGCACATAGCTGAGGACGTCGTGCGACTTCGCGTCGATGATCACCACGTGGTTGGCGCGGCCGAGGCTGATCAGGACCTTGGAGCCATCCTTGGTCACCGCCATGCCGACCGGGGTCACGTCTTCCTCGCGGAAGCCATCCGGCACGTAGATCAGGCTCTCGCCCTTGATCTCGTTGGTGGCGGTATCGATGATGTAGATCTCCGAGGAGAGCTCGCAGCTGACCCAGAGTTCCGAGCCATCGGGCGTCAGGATGAAGCGGCGCGGGCGGGTGCCGACCAGGATGTTCTTGGTGACGGCGCCGGTGGCAGTATCGACCACGTGCACCATGTCGGCGACTTCCGACGTGACGTAGACAGTCTTGCCGTCCGGCATCACCAGCACGCCCTCCGGCTCGGCGCCGGTCGGGATGTCCTGGATGGAGACGCGGGTCTCCATGTCGATGGCTTCGAGGCGCGAGTCCTCTTCGTTCGACACGTAGATGATCTTCTCGTCAGGCGAGAAGGCGAAGACTTCCGGGCTCGGCCCGGTGGGGATCGAGTCGACGACTTCCAGCTTGGCGACATCGATCACGTCGATCGCGTCGTCATCGCCGCAGGCGACATAGAGCATGTCCTTGGCGGCGTTGAAGTGCATGTCGCGCGGGCGGCGCGAGGTCGCGATGCGCTTCACAAGGGTGAGGGCCTGGTCGAAGACCACCACCTCGTTGCCCTTTTCGGTCGAGACGAAGATCATGCCGGTGCCCTTGGCACGGGCGGCGGGCATGGCGACGGCGGTCGCAACAAGTGCAGCGCCCGCCCCGATGAATGTGCGCCGGTCGATCATTTTACGATGAACTTGCCCTTGAGACCGCGGTTCTCGTAGCCCGGGACGTAGATGTCGTACTCGCCGGGACGGATCGGCACGAAGGTGATGTTGAAGGTGCCGGCATCGTCGAACTCGACCGAGTAGAGGCCGTAGCTCTTCACCTCGAGGTCGTTCACGACGACCTGGTTGATCCAGGAGTTGCGGAACAGTTCGGGGGCAACCACCGAGATCTCCTCGTTACCGTCCGACGTGATGTCGAACTTGTAGTACTTGCCGGTCTCGAGTTCCCAGACGTCCTGCGAGAACTTCAGGTCAACGGTATTGATCTCGAGCGTCAGGTCGGTGCCGTTCGCCGCGAGATTGCCTTCGGCGTGGGCAGTTCCGGCGGTCAGCGCCAGTGCGGCCACGGCGGCGAGAGCAAGCTTATTCATACAGGTATCCCCCATAGGTAGTTCCGATGGACTTCATCTGAAACGACAATGGGATACGCACAGGAAAGCCGGCAATTGGCGCCCTGCAATACATGATATAGCCAAGCCCAATGAGAGCGGGTGCTAGCGCTCGAACTCGGCAGAAATCCAGCGTTCCTGGGGAGGAACAATGCGTAAGTTCATTCGTATCGCGCTCGTGGGCATGACCCTCGCACTGGCGTCCGTCGCCGGCGCTTTTGCGCACAACCAGGAAATGAAGAAGGTCAGCCTCGGCGTGCAGGCGACCGGCACGGTGAAGTGGGAGCTTGCAGCGATGCAGGCGCTCGGCATCGACAAGAAGCACGGCCTCGAGCTCGACATCCGCGACGTCGCCGACAGCAAGGCTGGCCAGATCGCGCTGCAGGCCAAGGAAGTCGAAATCATCCTCAGCGATTTCGTCTGGGTGTCGCTGCAGCGGCACGGGGGCAACATGGTCACCATGGTGCCGCACTCGCTGACCGTTGGCGGCCTCGTCGTCGATCCCGCAGCCGGCATCGCGTCCGTCGCCGACCTCAAGGGCAAGACCCTCGCCGTCTCCGGCAGTCCGGTCGACAAGAGCTACGTGATCCTCGCGGCCGAATACAACAAACTGACCGGCGGCAACCTCACCGAAGACGCGAGCGCCAAGTTCGGCGCCCCGCCGCTGGTCAATGAGCTGATAACCGGTGGCCAGGCACAGGCTGCACTTAACCTCTGGAACTGGAACTCGCGCGCCAAGCTTGCCGGCAAGACGGAGCTGGTCTCGGTCGCTGCGATGCTTGCCGACCTCGGGGTCAGCGAGACGCCGCCGCTGCTTGGCTGGACCTTCTTCGACGATGTGGCGCGTGAAAAGAAGGCCGAGATCAAGGCCTTCCTCGATGCCAGCTTCGAGACCAAGGCCGCTCTGCTTGCCGACGATGCCGTGTGGGACCAGATTCGTGACGTCATGAATGTCGGCGACGACGACGCGCTGTTCGCCCAGCTGCGCGAGGACTATCGCGCCGGTATCGTCAGCAAGTACGCGTCCTCGGCCATGAAGCCGGCCGAGCAGGCGTTCGAACTGATGGCCAAGTATGGCGGCAAGGACGTGGTTGGTGATACGACCGAGCTTGAGAACGGTACGTTCTACAAGGGCTACCGCAAATAGCAGCCGACGTGCGCGAAGGCCGGTCCATAGCCGGCACCGACGACGAGCAGCAGGCAAGGGTCGGGCGGAAACTTCCGCTCGAACTGATCAGCCTGCTGCTGCTGCTTGGCGCCTGGCAGGTGCTGTCGATGCTGTTCCCGTCGCGCCTGTTCCCCTCGCCGGTGGCTGTCGGCCTGCATGTCGTCGACCTCGCCATCAACGGCAAGCTGGTGCCCGATCTCGGCAAGACGCTGGGCCGCGCGATAATCGCGTTCATCGTCGCGATGGTGCTGGGGACCATCATCGGCGTGGGCATGGGCCGCTCGCGCACCTTCGACCGGCTGTTCTCCACCTGGGTCGTGGTCGGGCTGAACGTGCCCGCCATCGTCATCGCCATTGTTCTCTACATCTGGCTGGGGCTCACCGAGTTCGCGCTGATCCTCGCCGTGGTGCTCAACAAGCTGCCGCTCGTCATCGCGACCATCCGCGAGGGCGTGCGCAGTTTCGATCCCGCCTATGACGATCTCGGCCGTGCCTTCCGCATGCCGCTCAGCCGCCGGTTGCGACTGGTCTTCCTGCCGCAGCTGATGCCCTTCGTCCTCGCGGCGGCGCGCACCGGCCTCAGCCTCATCTGGAAGATCGTGCTGGTGTTCGAGGTGCTGGGCTCGGACGGTGGCGTCGGCTTCCGCATCTCGGTGTTCTTCCAGTTCTTCGATATCCGCGGCATCCTCGCCTACACCACCGCCTTCATCCTCGTGGTGTTCGCGTTCGAGTATCTCATCCTGAGGCCACTCGAGCGGCGCGTGCTGAAATGGCGGCAGGTACGGGCATGAGCGGCGGACCGCGTCTCGAGATCGACGTCGACGGCAAGAAGTTCGACTTCCTGCCCGAGCCGCTGCTCGAAGGCTTCAAGTTCGAGATCGAGCCCTCGTCGGTGGTGGCGCTGGTGGGACCGAGCGGGGTGGGGAAATCCACGCTGCTCAGGATGATCGGCGGGGTGGATACGCTCTTTTCGGGTCGGGTTCTGGTCGATGGCGTTCTCGCCGCCGATGCCCCGCCGGCGGGCTTCGTGTTCCAGGATCCGCGGCTGCTGCCGTGGCTGACGGCGCTCGACAACATCCGTGCCGTCCGCCCTGAAACGAGCGAGGCCGAGGCGCAGGCGATGCTGATGCGGGTCGGGCTCGCCGGGTTCGAGCACTACTATCCGCATGAGCTCAGTGGCGGCATGCAGCGCCGGGTGGCGCTGGCGCGGGCCTTCTCGGTCAATCCGCGACTGCTGCTGCTCGACGAACCCTTCGTCTCGCTCGACCGGACGCTGGTCATCGAGATGGAGCAGGTGCTGCTGACGCTGATCGAAACGAACCGACCGACGGTGCTGCTCGTTACCCACTTGCCGGAGGACGCGGCGGCGCTGGCCGATCGTGCCGTGGTGCTTTCGGGGCGGCCGGCGAAGATCGTCGCCGACTACCGGTTTACCAGCCCTGCCGGACAGCGCTCGCGCGTCGAGCGCGAACAGATCGCCCATCAGATTGCCGGCGCTTCGGCAGAGGTATCGCAATGACCGACCCGGTGCTGTCGCTTCGCGACGTCAGGAAGTCCTACAAGAAAAACGAGGCGCTGAAGGGCGTGTCGCTCGAGATCGGGCGCGGCGAGATCGTCGGGTTGCTGGGGCCGAATGGCGCGGGCAAGTCGACGCTGTTCCAGATCGCCTCGGGGCTGTTCGCGCCGGATGGCGGCGAGGTCGAGCTGTTCGGCCTGAACTACCGGCAGAACGCATCCGAGATTCTCGGCCGGCTGGGTGTCGTGTTCCAGTCGCGCTCGCTTGATCTCGACATGACCGTGAAGGCCAACCTCAAGTTCCACGGCAACCTGTTCGGATTGTCGGGCAAGGCGCTGGACGCGCGGATCGCGGAGGCGGCCGCGCTGTTCGAGGTCACCGACCTCGTGGACAAGCCGGTGCGCACGCTGTCGGGCGGCAACCAGCGGCGCATCGAGATCGTCCGGGCGCTGATCAATGCGCCGGACCTCCTGCTGATGGACGAGCCTTCGGTGGGACTCGATCCCACGACGCGGAAGCTCCTGGTCAAGCACGTGCACGAAGTCCGCGCGCAGCACCAGACCTCGATCCTCTGGGCCACGCACCTCGTCGAGGAAGTCGAGCATGCCGACCGGATCGCGCTGATCGTTTCAGGCCAGATCATCCGTATCGGCACGCCGGCCGAACTGCTGGCGGCAGCCGATGCTGACAACCTCACCGACGCCTATATCGCGCTGACCGGCGTGAAGCCCACGCCGGTACCTGCAGAGGCCTGATCAGGCGGCGAGGCTGGTTGCGGCGTCGACGCCGAGCATCAGGTTGAGGTTCTGCACCGCGGCGCCGGACGCGCCCTTGCCGAGATTGTCGTAGACCGCGACGAGCAGCGCCTGCGCCTTGCTGTCATTGGCAAAGACGTGGAGGCGCATGGTGTTGGTGTCGTTGTAGATCTCGGGGTTGAGTTCCGGTGTGCGCTCGACGTCGCCGAGCGGCGCAACCTCGACGAAACCGCCCTTGATGGCGGCGAAGTGGTCGGCGATGGCGGCGTGGATATCCGCACCGGTCGGCACCTTGTCGAGGGTCCAGAGCTGCAGCGGCACGGCGGTGATCATGCCCTGGCGGAAATTGCCGACGGCGGGCTGGAAGAGCGGCGTCTGCAGCAGCCGGGCATACTTCTGCAACTCGGGCAGGTGCTTGTGCTTGAAGGTGAGGCCGTAGAGCGCGAACTCGTTGGCGTCCTCGCCCTTTGCCTCATAGTCCTCGATCATCGAACGGCCGCCGCCGGAATAACCGGAGATGCCGTTCACGGTCACCGGGAAATCGGCGGGCACGAGGCCGGCTTCGACCAGCGGGCGCAGCGTAGCGATGGCACCCTGCGGCCAGCAGCCGGGGTTGCCGACGCGCTTCGACTTCGCGATGGCGGCCGACTGTGCCTTGTCCATTTCGGCAAAGCCATAGGCCCAACCGTCGGCGATGCGGTGCGCGGTCGAGGCGTCGATGACCTTCGTGGTGTCGTTCTCGATCAGCGACACGCTCTCCTTGGCTGCATCGTCGGGCAGGCAGAGGATGGCGACATCGGCGAGGTTGAGGAGGCGCTTGCGCTCCTCGAGTTCCTTGCGCTTGTCGTGGGCGATGGAAATAACCTCGAGGTCGCGGCGACCGGCCAGGCGCTCGCGGATCTGCAGACCCGTGGTACCGGCTTCGCCGTCGATGAAGATTTTTGCGACCATGTGAGGCTCCCATCCAAGGGGTGAATGCGCGGGACATATAGGGGTTGCCTCCGTCACGTGCAAAGGCTTTGGTGAAAGCGAATTCACGCTCACGAGAGGCAAAAATGACCCCGCACAACCACGCCAAGCCCGGCGACTACGCCGAAGCGGTCCTCCTTCCCGGCGATCCGCTGCGCGCCAAGTGGATCGCGGAGAATTTCTTCGAGAACCCGGTGCTGGTGAACTCGGTGCGCAACTGCCTCGGCTATACCGGCACCTGGAAGGGCAAGCGCGTGTCGGTGCAGGCGACGGGCATGGGGCAGCCATCGCTCTCGATCTATGTGCACGAGCTGATCAACGTCTACGGCCTGAAGACCCTGATCCGCGTCGGCACCTGCGGTGGCCTCAACGCAAACGTGAAGGTGCGTGACCTGATCATCGCGCAGGGCGCGACAACCGATTCCGCCATTGTCCGGGACGCATTCGCGCCGTTCAATTTCGCGCCCATCGCCGATTTCGGCCTCTTGCGCGACAGCGTCGAGCGGGCCGAGAAGGCGGGGATGCGCTACCACGTCGGCAACATGCTCTCGTCGGACATTTTCTACCACATCGAGCCCGGCCTCGCCGGCTATGGCCGGCTGCCGGCGCACGGCATCCTCGGGGTCGAGATGGAGGCGGCGGCGCTCTACACGCTGGCGGCGCGCTTCGGCGTGAAAGCCCTCGCCATCTGCACCATGACCGATTGCCTGATCACGCATGCCGAACTCAGCGCCGAGGACCGGCAGAGCTCGCTCAGGGAGATGATCACCCTGTCGCTGGATACGGCCGTCGGGGCGTGAGCATCCTCGGCCGGCTCGCATCGGCGCTCGGCCGCAACGACGAGCGGCCGAATGTGGAACTGGCCGAAGCACTGGCATCGAAGCCGGATGCGTCGGCGATCTCCGAGCTGGTTACCGCACTGTCCGGCCCGATTGCCGTCGCCAACGATGCGATCAAGGTGCTGTACGAACTCGGGGCGCGTCGCCCCGAGCTGGTCGCGCCGCATGTAGCGGCGTTCCTCACGCTGCTCGGATCGAAGAACAACCGCAACGTCTGGGGCGCGCTCCAGGCCATCGAGGCGGTGACGCACGTGGTGCCCGGTACTGTCCGCGCGTCCCTGCCGGTGATCATCGCCGCCGCCGACAAGGGCTCGGTCATCGCCAAGGACAAGGCGGTGCAGATCCTCGCCAAGCTCGTCGCGGCTGGGCACGGCGAAGCGCAGGGAACCCTTTTGGAGCGGGTCGCGGGGGCCGCGCCGAACCAGTTCCCGATGTATGCCGAAATTGCCGCCTCGGTGGTCGAGGGGACGCATCGCGACGGGTTGCGCGACCTGCTCAACGCACGGCTGGCGACAGTTGCGGCCCCGGCGAAAAAGGCGCGTATCGAGAAGGTGTTGCGCCGGCTCGGCAGCTAGCGGGCAGGCCACTTGTGCACAGGGGTGAGGGCGCAAATCCGGCGCCAGTGAAACCGTCACGATCAAGGGGTAAAATCCGAGTCGGCGATCGGAACCCGGACCGGCTGCGTACGTTCTGGGATCGTTGGGCATCTGAGGGGAGGCCAGGATGAGTTCGCATACGCTGGTTGATCACAGCGACATCCAGAAATGGATTTCCACCAAGCAGGGGCAGCCGGCGCTTTCCCGGTTTGCAGATAATACCGGCCGCATGCACGCAAAGCTCGCCATCAACTTTGCCCGCCGCCAGGCGAGGCCGGTGGGCGCTCCCCCGACCCAGAACGACGGCATGAGTCCCTGTTCGTGGACCGCCTGGCTGGCGGAGCTGGACAGGCAGAACCTGGCCCTGCGGATAAGAGGCGACGACGACTTCGAGTTCGTCGACCGTCGCGGCCTCAACTGAGCGATATCTAGGCCGAGCGCGCGACCGACGTTCCGGAGAGCGGATGAGCCGGCATGCTGTCCGCGTCCGGTATGGCCGCGCCGACGACACGATCGCGCCCGGCGCGCTTGGCGTTGTAGAGCGCTGCATCGGCACGGCGACGCAGATCCGACAGATTCTCCGCTGCCACGCGCTCCGCGACGCCAAAACTGGCGGTCACGCGAACGAAGACGGGCAGGCCCGGAATCTGCAGGCCGGAGAAGCTTGAGCGGATGGCCTCGGCAAGGAGGCGCGCTGCGGCCAGGTTTGAATCGGGCAGGAAGACCGCAAACTCCTCGCCGCCGAGGCGAGCCACGATGGCGCTGCCCGGGGCGGTTTCGCGCAGCAATCGGGCAAAGGCGACGATCACCTGGTCGCCGGTATCGTGGCCGTAGCCGTCGTTGATCGACTTGAATCCGTCGAGGTCGGCGAGGACGAGGGCAGCCGGCAAGCTGGAATGCATCGACGGCGCCGCGCGTTCCTCGAAGCCGCGGCGATTGAAGATGGATGACAGCGGATCTGTTTCGGAGCGGGCCGTTACCTCGACCAGCATATCCCGGACGAGCAGGGTCAGCATCAGGAGCCCGGTGGCCACCTGCAGCATGGCGCCGAGCGACTGCGAGTAGAGTGCGTAGGTGGTCGCGAGATAGGTGCTCGAGCTATCCCCCGAGCCGCCGAGCAGGATGGCGGCGAACGGCTTGGTGAGGAACTGCACGACGCTCAGCCCGAACAGAGCGATCAGCCCAACGTCGATCGCCTGCCGCCGGCGCGACGCGATGATGGCCCAGGCCGCCCAAGCCTGCACTATGGCATACGGCGCCTGATAGATGAGGTTGCGCGGCACGGTGTCATGGGGAAGCAAATATCCGAACCAGTTGGCGAGGCTGGCGACGGCGAAGAACAATCCCAGCGCCGGCCAGTTGATCGGCTCACCGTAGCGCCGGGCGACGCCACAGCTCACCGCGGTCACCGCGCCGAGGAAGGAGGAGAAGCCGGCGGTATAGGCGAGTTGCGGAACGTCCTGCAGCGGCAGGATGAATTCCGAGGCGATGTAGAGCATGCCGAACAGGTAGGCGAGGGCAAAGCAGGGTGCGGCCCGATCGGCGCGGTTGGACATGCCGACAAGGAAGAAGGCGAGCGCAAACAGCGCTGCGATGAACAGGTTGATGGCGAGGATGAAGCTCGCGCCGGTCATGATAGCTTTGCGTCCCGAATTGACCGGGACAGTAGGGTGGGTCGGACAAAAAGTGGTTAACGATCCGAAAGATGTGACCTTGGAACCAGCGGAAGGCAAGACCACTTAAGCTGGCGGTGGTTTCGGGCTAAGCTCGACAAGTCAAGAAGAGCAGAAAGGCCAGTGAAATGACGCAGGTCCTCGTCAAGCATGACGAAATCCGGCAGTGGGCTATCGCCCGGTCGGGCAATCCGGCGATGGAGGATCGTGTCAGTGGCGACGGCCCGCTGGTTCTCAGGATACTGTTCGACCAGCAGGGCCTCAATTCGGGCGAGAGCCAGTATGGGGACCGACCGGGCGGGCTGGATCTCGTCGGCTGGGACGAGTGGTTCGAGGAGTTCGACCGGCTGAGATATGGCCTCTTGGTCGAGGACGAACGTCCCGGCGTGCTCGACGCCTATTATGAGTTCGTGCCCCGCGACCAGCGCTAGGCCGGACTACTCCCCCGCGCCATTTTCACCTAAGCTCTGACTTCCGGCAGAGGGGGCCGGGAGGGGAAGAGCAATGCATTTCACAGTGAACTGGCTGGCCGTGATCGTGGCCGCCGTCGCGAGCATGGCGTTCGGGGCGGCCTGGTACATGACGCTGAGCAAGCAGTGGATTGACGCGATCGGCAAGCCGCGGGAACAGCTGGATGCCAGCTGGCGGCCCTATACCTGGTGCTTCGCGGCCGAACTGGTGATGGCCTATTTCATCGCGCTGGTCACGCCTGCGTTGTTCGGCTCGGTCGACGTGTGGAACGGCATCCTCGCCGGCGCCCACATGTGGGTGGGCTTCATCATCACGGCCATGATCATCAACCACCGCTACCAGAACATGCCCTGGAAGCTGACCCTGATCGACGGCGGGCACCTGCTCGGCGTGCTGGCGGTGCAGGGCATCGTTATCGGTCTGTTCGGCGGCGTCGCGGCGTCTGCCGCCTAGAAGTCCACAGTCCGGCCCTTGATCTCCCAGTCGCCGTAGCGGGCGGGGTCGAGGCCGCCGCGGCCGTCTTTTTCGGCCTTGCCGGCGGCCGCCTTGCGGTCGATCTCGGCGCGGCGGGACTCGGCTTCGGCCAGAGCGCGGGCTGCGGCCGGTGTCAGTGGCTTTTTCTCGGGCGTTTCGTCCATTCCGGCACCGTCGTGGCGAAGGTTCTTGCCGGGAACCTCGAGCCATCCCATCTATTGGTCACGTTACGATCCATTTCCCGAGGTACAAGACTTAGCGCCAATGCTCAACTTCCTCCGCACCACCGTCCTGATTGCTGCCCTCACCGCCATCTTCATGGCCGTCGGCTATTTCGTCGGCGGCACGGGCGGCATGGTGATTGCCTTCGTCATCGCGGCGCTGACCAATCTCTTCGCCTACTGGAACTCGGACAAGATGGTGCTGCGCATGCAGAACGCCGTCGAGGTCGATCCGCGCAGCCAGCCTGACCTCCACAACACGGTGGCGGCACTGGCGCAACGCGCCGGACTTCCGATGCCGAAGCTCTACGTCATCAACTCCGACCAGCCGAACGCCTTCGCCACCGGGCGCGACCCGCAGAACGCGGCGGTCGCCGTGTCGGCAGGGTTGCTGCGCTATCTCGAGCCGCGCGAAGTGGCGGGAGTGATTGCGCATGAGCTGGCTCACATCCGCAGCCGCGACACGCTGACCATGACGCTCACCGCGACGGTTGCGGGGGCGATCTCGTCGCTGGCGCAGTTCGGCCTGTTCTTCGGCGGCGGCAATTCGCGCAACAACCCGCTCGGGCCGGTCGGCGTGCTGGTCGCCGTCATCGTGGCGCCGATCGCTGCGGCGCTGGTGCAGATGGCGGTGAGCCGGACGCGGGAGTACGAGGCCGACAAGGACGGCGCCGAGATTTCCGGCGATCCGCTGGCGCTGGCGTCGGCGCTCAACAAGATCAGCCAGATCGCGCATCGCACCGTCAATGTCGCAGCCGAGCGCAACCCGGCGCAGGCGCACATGTACATCATCAACCCGCTCAGCGGGCAGCGGATGGACAACCTGTTCTCGACCCACCCCAATGTCGAAAACCGCATTGCCCAATTGCAGCGGCTCGCAGGAGAAATGCAGGTCGACCGGACCGGTCGCCGGCCCTCGCCGCCCCCGCAGGGCCCGCGCGCCGCGCCCAAGGAGAATGGCGGCGGCTGGCGTGTCCCCTCGACAGGGGGCAGCGAGGATGGCAATAGCAGCCGCGGACCCTGGGGCTGAGGCGTTCTCGGTTGCAGACTTTTCCGGTCGAGTGCGCCACTGAGTAAGGAAGCCAGTGAAGAAGCAGAAGAATCCGCCGGGGCTGGCGCTCCGGCTACTGGCCGCCGAAAGGCTCGGTGATGTGCTCAAGGGGGCGAACTTCGCCCCCTTTGGCGTTGCCGAGATTGCCGATGGACGCGATCGGGCGCTGGCCAACCGGCTGGTGACCGTGGCGCTGCGGCGTCATGGCCAGATCAACCTGATGCTGGCCCGCTTCCTCGATCGTGGCGTGCCGAAGAAATCGGGACCCTTCGAGGCGATTCTCAGGATCAGCCTCGCGCACCTCGTCTTCCTGCCCGAACTCGGCGACCACAGCGCGATCTTCCTTGCGGTCGAGGCCGCCAAGCGCGATACGCGCAGCCAGCATCTTGGCAAGCTGATGAACGCGGTGCTGCGGCGCGCGCAGGCCGAGGCGCATTCGCTGCGCCACCTGCCGCACGAGGCCCTGTTCCCCGAAGCACTCGGGCCCCTGTGGCGCGATACCTATGGCGCGGACGCGATCGAAGATCTCGCCGATGCGCTGATGGAAGGCGCGCCGCTCGACCTGACCCTGCGCGATGACGACGCATCATTGGTAGAGGACCTCAACGCGGGTCCGGTGCTTGCCGACACGGTGCGGATCGACGAGCGCGACCGTCCGGTCGAGGCGCTGCCCGGCTATGCCGAGGGTCGTTGGTGGGTGCAGGACGCGGCTGCGGCCATCCCTGCCCGGCTGCTCAGGCTGGCGCCCGGCGCGCAGGTCCTCGATCTCTGCGCTGCCCCCGGCGGCAAGACGGCACAACTGCTCAAGGCCGGCTATGCGGTGACGGCCCTCGACAACGATCCGGATCGCGTCAGGCGGATGGGCGAGAATTTCGCCCGCCTCGGCTACACGCCGACGGTGATCACGGCGGACGCCCTCGCATACGAACCGGAGCAGAAGTTCGACGGCATCCTGCTCGACGCGCCGTGTTCGGCGACGGGTACGTTCCGCAGGCATCCCGAAGTGATCTGGCACCGCGACGCGGCCGATATCGCGGGGCGGGTCGCCCTTCAGCGCCGGTTCATCGAACGGGCCCTAGGCTGGCTCAATCCGAGCGGCGTGCTCGTCTACTGCGTCTGCTCGCTCGAGCCGGCGGAGGGCGAAGAGCAGGCGCGCTGGCTCTTGGGTCGCGACGGCGTCGAGAACCTGCCAGTTGCTCCGGAAGAGCTTGCCGGCCTTGCCGGTGCCATCACCCAAGAGGGTTTCGTCCGTACCCATCCCGGCATGCCGGTTCCTGGGGATAAGGGCGGCACACTCGACGGGTTCTTCGTTGCACGTATACGTGCCCCGTAGGTATTTTCGTTCGACCGGAAGGGTGACGGCCGCGGGCCGCCGGTCGATGAATGTGAGGACGTAGAGACTTGGCAAATTCGCTGCGTTTCCTCGCTCGCCGGACGCTGTTGTCTGCCGCAGATCACCTTGTGACGAATCCGCTCGTCCGCTGGACCTGGACCGGTCCCACCAACGAGGACATGGTCGCCGCGCTCAGCGAGTTCAGGCCGACCGATCGCGAGACCGTGCTCGAAATGATGCAGGGCCGGTATCTCCTCGCCAGCAAGCTGGTCGATACCCACGGGGTGTCGCCGTTCTCGCTCGATGTCGACCATGACGACTGGCATGACGACCTGCAGACCTTCGCCTGGCTGCGCCACTTCCGCGATGCCCGCACCGATGAAGAGCGGCGCTTCGCGCGGACACTGGCGCTCGACTGGATCGGCCGCGAGGGTCAGTTCAGCCGCGATACCTGGGCGCCGTCGCTGACGGCCCGGCGGGTGCTCAACTGGCTGCGGCACTACAATATCCTGCTCGAGGGCGCGCCACAGGAGCAGGCGCAGCAGATCTCCCGTTCTCTCTCGACGCAGATTTCCTCGCTGCGGCTGCGCGGCGGCCTCGCGTCGGATCCCGTCGATGCGCTGCTCGTCGCCATCGCGCTGGTGGGGGTCGCGCTCTGCGCCGACCGCCCGGATTCCGAGGTCGAGGCGCGGGTGCGTCGGGTCCTCGACCTGCTCGAGCAGCAGCTCGACGAGGATGGCCTGCATCGGACCCGCTCGGCCCGTATCCAGGTGCAACTGCTGGTCGAACTCACCACGATCAAGCAGGCGTTGCGGCGCGACCACGAGCAACTCTCCGCCGATATCGACGCGCTCACCGAGAGCATGCACCGTGCGCTCGATGCGATCTCGCTCGGCACCGGCGAGCCGGCCTATTTCAACGGCACCGGCCAGATGCCGCATGACCTGATCGTCGCAGTGCAGGCGCAGAGTGCGGCCCGCGCCCGGGCGACCGGCACAGCGGGCGGCTACGGCCGATTGATCGCGGGCCGTTCGATCGTCGTCGCCGATTCCGGCCTCGTTCCCGATCCTGCCTATGCGCGACATGCGCATGCGAGCGCGCTGGCGTTCGAGTTCAGCCACGGGCGCGACCTCGTCGTCTGCAACTGCGGACCGGCGCCGACCGACTATGAGGATGCGCAGCTGTTCCGGCAGGGCATCGCCCATTCCGCGCCGACCATCAATGCGCAGTCGGCGGCCGCCATCGCCGGCAGCGGTCCGCTTGCCGGACGGCTGGTGCAGCTGGGGCGGCCGAGCGAGATAGAGGCGCGCAGTTCCGACGATACGCTGATCATTTCATCGCACGGTTATGCCGAGCGCTTCGGGGTGACGCTCGAGCGGCACCTGACGCTGCTGGCGGAGGGCAAGACGCTGGTCGGGCAGGACCGGTTCGTGCGCCATCGCAGCCGGGTCTCGGGTGCTGTCGCAATCCGCTTCCACCTCGCGCACCAGACCGAAGTGCAGGTGACCGACGATCTGGTGCGGCTCCGGCTCGGATCGGGCGCGGTGTGGACGTTCCTCTGGGAAGGGGCGGAGATGCGGGTCGAGGACAGTGTCCGGCAATCGGCCTATTTCGGCTTTCACCGCACCAAGCAGCTGGTGCTGGAAGTGCTGGCGGCGGATGCCAGCGAAGTCAGCTGGATCTTTACGCTCGAAGAGAACTGACCGACCATCGAGTGGTCGCAATTTCGGCCCGGAAGAGTGTGCGACTCTTCCTGAAAACGCCCCGGGCTTTCCAAGGCCTGCCGTTTCTGCAATAAGGCCCGCGTTCGCGCGACTGGCGAGAAGAGATGGGCCACCATCGGGGAACGCGAACGTCAGCTGCCGCTCGCCTGGGCCCCCCCTTCAACCGTGACGGAGCCCCCATGTCCAACGCCATCGTTCCCATCAAGCGCGCGCTTCTCAGTGTCTTCGACAAGACCGGGATGGCCGAGTTCGCCAAGGCACTCGCGGGGCTTGGGGTCGACCTGGTGTCGACCGGCGGCACGTCGAAGCTGATCGCCGGCACGGGCGCGGCGGTGCGCGACATTTCCGATCTCACCGGCTTTCCCGAGATGATGGACGGGCGGGTGAAGACGCTGCACCCCAAGGTGCATGGCGGTCTCCTCGCGGTGCGCGACAACCCCACGCACAAGGCTTCGATGGACGAGCACGCGATCGGTGCGATCGACCTCGTCGTCGTCAACCTCTACCCGTTCGAGGAAACCATCGCCAAGGGCGCCTCCTACGAGGAGACGATCGAGAACATCGATATCGGCGGCCCGGCGATGATCCGCTCGGCGGCCAAGAACCACGCCTATGTCACGGTGATCGTCGATCCCGCGGACTATGACGCGGTGCTCGATAGCATCCGCACGTCAGGCGGCGTCAGCTACGAGATGCGCCAGAGGCTCGCCGCCAAGGCCTATGCCCGCACCGCCGCTTACGACTCGGTGATCTCGGGCTGGTTCGCGAAGACGCTCGACTATGCCGAAATGCCGTATCGCTCCTTTGCCGGGCGGCTGAAGGAAGTGATGCGCTACGGCGAGAACCCGCACCAGTGGGCCGCCTTCTACACCACCGGCGAGCAGCGTCCGGGTGTCGCGACGGCGCGGCAGGTGCAGGGCAAGTCGCTGAGCTACAACAACCTCAACGACACCGATGCGGCCCTCGAGCTGGTGTCGGAGTTCGACCCGGCGGTGCCGGCCGTTGCCATCATCAAGCACGCCAATCCCTGCGGCTTCGCCGTGGGCAAGACGCTGATCGAGGCCTACCAGCTGGCGCACCGCACCGACCCGGTTTCGGCCTTCGGCGGCATCGTGGCATTGAACCAGACCATCGACGGGCCGACGGCGACCGAGATCGTAAAAGTGTTCACCGAGGTGATCGTCGCCCCCGACGCCACCGACGAGGCCATCGCCATCATCGCGGCCAAGAAGAACCTGCGTCTCCTCCTTACCGGTGCGCTGGCTGATCCGAAGGAAGCCGGCCTGACGGTCAAGTCGCTGGCCGGCGGGCTGCTGGTCCAGGGTCGCGACAACCGCAATGTCGACGACACCGAGTTCAAGGTGGTGACCAAGAAGCAGCCGACCGAGGCGGAACTCCGTGACCTGAAGATCGCGATGAAGGTCGCCAAGCACGTCAAGTCGAACGCCATCATCTATGTGAAGGACGGTGCGACCGTCGGCATCGGTGCGGGCCAGATGAGCCGGCTCGATTCCTCGCGCGTCGCACATCGGAAGGCCATCGATGCGGCTGAAGCAGCGGGCATCGAAGGCGCACTGACGGCGAATTCGGTGGTTGCGTCCGACGCGTTCTTCCCGTTCCCCGACGGCATGCTGGCGGCAGTGGAAGCCGGCGCGACCGCGGTGATCCAGCCGGGCGGCTCGGTCAACGACGACAAGGTGATCGCCGCCGCCGACGAAGCTGGGATCGCCATGATCCTGACGGGGATGCGCCATTTCCGGCACTGAGGGCGCGGGGGAAGGCAAGGCGTCGCCCTCACACCGGCGGTCATCCCTGCGAAAGCAGGGACCCAACTCACCGCCGGTACCAGCTTCGACATGGGTCCCTGCTTTCGCAGGGATGACATCGAGTTTGGTTCAGCGATGGCGATGGTACCTCAATTCCCCCGCGCCAGATCGCCCAACAGCCCCGCCGCGACGCTGAGCCGCGACACGGTCATCTCGCCTTCGGTCAGCCCGCGTACCGCGTCGGCGACGCGGGTGATCGGGGTGGCGTGGCGCTCGCGCCAGGTGGCGAGGCGCTTCGTTACGTCGCCCTTGCCCTCGGCGAGGACGTCGCCGGTCAGGTCGCGCTGGGCGCGCATCAGGTTGGCGAGCGCCCGGTCGAGGGCCATGCGGTCGAACTTGTCGCCGAGGACGATGGCGTTCGCCTCCGCGAGGACCTGGGCAAGGCCGAAGGCGTCGAGCACGCCGAAGAAGGCCTGGGCAGCCTCGCGCACCGGCAGCACCGCCTTCTCGGCCACCAGCACGATGTCGGTTCCGAGCGATAGCACCGGCAATTCGGCGAAGCGGCGGGCGAGGTCGCGCGGCGCGCCGGCAGTTTCGAGCTGGCTGGCGCGCGCGGCGACGCCGGCCTCGAGCGAGGGGCCGAGCAGGCCGGTGATGAGGCCGCGGAGTTCGGTCACGCCCTGCTGGTAGCGGTCGATGAGCGGGCGAAGGCCCTGGTCGAGGTGCGTGTTGCGCAGGAACCAGAGCGTTTCCCGTTTCAGCAGCGCCTGGGTCTCTGCATAGAGCTGTAGCTGGGTCTTGCCGGGTATCCTGCCGTCGAGGGCGTCGACGTCGCGGTTGAGGCCGGGCGTGTCGTAGGCATCGCGGGCCGCGGCGTAGGCGGCCGCGACCTGGCCGGCATCGGCGCTGCTTGCCGCGGTCATTTCGGCGACAAAGGCAGGCCCGCCGCGGTTGATCATGGCATTGGCGAGGACCGTGGCGATCACCTCGCGCCGCAGCCGATGGTGAGTCACCGTGTCCTCGAAGGTCTCGATCAGGCGCTCGGGGAAGTAGCGATAAAGCTCCTTGCCGAGATAGGGGTCGTCGGGGACGCCGGACCGAAGCAGGTCGGCGTTGGCGGTGTTCTTGGCATAGGCGAGCAGCACGGCGAGTTCGGGCCGGGTGAGGCCCTTGCCGGTCTGGACCCGGTGCCTGAGCGCGGCGTCGTCGGGCAGGAACTCGACGGCGCGACTGAGCTCGCCCGCAGCTTCGAGCTGTTCGATCAGGGCCACATGCTCGGGGAAGGCGGAGGCGCCGCGAGCCTGCTCGACCGAGAGGGCGAGGGTCTGGAGATAGTTGTTCCTCAGGCACAGCTCGGCCACCTCGTCGGTCATCGAGGCGAGGAACTCGTTGCGCACCTGGGTGGTGAGCTGGCCGGTGCGGGTGAGCGCGCCGAGCGCGATCTTGATATTGACCTCGAGGTCGGACGAATTGACGCCGGCCGAGTTGTCGATGGCGTCGGTGTTGATGCAGCCGCCCTTCAACGCATATTCGACGCGGCCGAGCTGGGTGACGCCGAGATTGGCGCCTTCGCCGACGACCAGCGCACGAATGTCGGCGCCGTTGATGCGCACGGCATCATTGGCCTTGTCGCCGACGTCGGCGTCGGTCTCGGCGCTCGACTTCACATAGGTGCCGATGCCGCCGAACCAGAGCAGGTCGGCCTCGGCCTTGAGAATGGCGCGGATCACGTCGGCCGGGGTCACCGCATCGGCATTGAGGCCGAGGAGTTTGCGCGCCTCGGCGAAGAGCGGCACGGTTTTTACGCCACGCGAATAGACGCCGCCGCCCTTCGAGAGCAGCTCGGGGTTGTAGTCCTGCCAGCTCGAGCGCGGCAGTTCGAACAGGCGCCGGCGCTCGGCGAGGCCTATCGCCGGATCCGGATCGGGGTCGATGAAGATGTCGCGGTGGTCGAAGGCGGCGACGAGGCGCAGTTCGGGTGAGAGCAGCATGCCGTTGCCGAACACGTCGCCACTCATGTCGCCTACGCCGACGACGGTGAAGGGCGAGGTCTGAATGTCGCGGTCCATCTCGCGGAAGTGCCGCTTCACCGCCTCCCAGCCGCCGCGTGCGGTGATGCCCATCTTCTTGTGGTCGTAGCCGGCTGAGCCGCCGGAGGCGAAGGCGTCCCCGAGCCAGAAATCGCGGTCGATGGCGATGGCGTTCGCGGTATCGGAAAAACTCGCCGTGCCCTTGTCGGCGGCGACGACCAGGTAGGGATCGTCGCCGTCGCGGCGCACCACGTCCGGCGGGGGCACGACCGTGTCGACCTCGAGATTGTCGGTGACGTCGAGGAGGGTCGAGACAAAGATCTTGTAGCAGTTGGTGCCTTCGCGCAGCACCGTTTCCCGATCGGCGCCCGCCGGCATCTGCTTGGGCACGAAGGCGCCCTTGGCGCCGACCGGCACGATGATGGCGTTCTTCACCTGTTGCGCCTTCACGAGGCCGAGCACTTCGGTGCGGAAATCCTCGGGCCGGTCGGACCAGCGCAGGCCACCGCGCGCGATCGGCCCGAAACGCAGGTGCAGGCCCTCGACGCGCGGCGAATAGACGAAGATCTCGCGATAGGGCTTTGGCTCCGGCAGGCCATCCACCTTGGCGCAATCGAACTTCAGCGCCAGGGCGGGGCGTCGGCTGCCGGCGCTGTCGCGCTGGTAGGCATTGGTGCGCACCACGGCTTCGGCGAGGTTGAGGAAGCGGCGGAGGATGCGGTCCTCGTCGAGCGAGGTGGTGTTCTCGATCGCAACTTCGATGGTGGCGCGCGCCGCGGCCGTTGCGACCCGCCGGTCGGCGGCATAGTGCGGCTCGTTCTCGGCGTGGAACACGGTCACCAGTGCCGAGGCGACATCGGGATGCCGGGCCAGCACGCTGTTGAGATAGTCGCGGGAATAGGGGATGCCGACCTGCTTCAGGTAGCGCGCGAGGGCGCGGAGGATTTCTACATCCTCCCAGTCGAGGCCGGCGCTCAGCGTCAGCTGGTTCAGCGCGTCGCTCTCGGCCTCGCGCCGCCACACCGCGAGGATGGCGCGCTCGATCTCCTCGCCGCGCGCCCGGTCGTCGAGATCGAGCGGAACGTCGGCCTCGAGCAGCATGTCGTGCAGGTAAGTCCCGGCGCCGTGCCGCGGCTTGATGGTGAAGGTGTCCTCGTCGATGACGCGGAAGCCGAAATTCTCGAGCATGGGAACACGGTCGGAAAGCGCGATGGGCGTTCCCTGGTGGTAGACCTTGAGCCCCATGCTGCCCGGTCGGCCCTCGCGGGCGCCCAGCCGCAGGGCGATGGCGCGCTCGTCGGGCAGGAGCCTTATGACGCCGATATCGGCGAGCGCCTCGCCGGCCGTATGGACGGCCTGGTAGTCGCCGGGGAAGGCGTCGGCATAGTCGGCAATGGCGACGGGGTCGGGCGACGCGGCGGCCAGGCGATCGCCAAAGGTCCGGATCCGCTCGGCGACACCCTGTTCCAGTTCGTCCTGGCTCGGCCGCGGCGTCTCGCCGCCATTGCGGCCGATGATGAAATGCACCCGCACCATCTCGCCTTCGGGGAAGCTCGGGTAGTAGGCGCTCAGCCGGCCGTCGAACATCTGCGCCAGCCAGCCGCCAATGATGGCGCGGACGTCGGAATCGTAGCGGTCGCGCGGCACGAAGACGAGCAGGGAGACGAAGTTGTCGAAGCGGTCGACCCGCGCCAACACCCGCACGCGCGGCCGGTCGACGAGGCTCGCGATGGTGGTGGCGAAGTCGTAGAGCTGGTCGTCCTCGATCTGGAACAGTTCATCGCGCGGGAAGGTGTCGAGCGCGTTCATCAGCGCCTTGCCGGCATGGCCCTTGGGGTCGTGGCCGGAGCGCTTCATGACCTCGGCGATCTTTTTGCGGATCAGCGGAACCTCGGTGTTCGGCGTGCCGAGCGACATCGAAGTGAAGAGGCCGATGATCCTGAGCTCGCCCGTGGTCTTGCCCTCGGCGTCGTAGAGCTTGACCCCGATATAGTCCATGTAGCTGCGCCGATGGACGCGGGCCCGGATATTGGCCTTGGTGACCATGATGGGCGCCGGTTCCCTGAGGAATGCGTAGTGCTGCGGCGTCATCTCCACGTAGCTCGCACCGGAGCGGAGGAAGAGCACGCTCTTGTCCTCGAGGATGCCCAGCTCGCTGTCATGGACCGGTACGAGCTTCGCGTCGGCGCCGTCACCCTCGAGCCGGTACTCGCGCATGCCGAGGAAGGTGAAGTTGTGCTCTGCGAGCCAGCCGAGGAAATGAATGGCTTCGGCCACCTGGGCCGGGGGCGCCTTGGGAGCATGGCTGTGCCAGTCGGTCATCGCCCGCTTGACCCGGTTGAGCATCGGGCGCCAGCCGGCGACGGCGCGGCCGACATCGGTCAGCGTGTCGTCGATCTCGCCCTGCATCGCCTCGCGCTCGACGAGTCCCGGCAGGGGATCGATCTCGACATGGAGGAAACTCTCGAGCCGACTGCCCGGCCCCGGCAGTTCCAGCACGCGATAGGTGGCGGGATCGAATTTGAGGATCGGATGCGACAGGGCGCGGATCACCCCGCCACGGGCGCGGATGGCGGCGAGCACGCTGTCGACGATGAAGGGCATGTCGGCCGAAAAGACCTCGACCGTTTCCGGCCCGCCCGGATGTTCGGGCGGATCGATATAGACATTGTGGCTCGCCAGTTCGCGCTTGCCGAGCCGGCCGTAGGAGCGGCGGAAGATGGCTTCGATCTCGTCGATCGTGCGAGTGCCGAAATCCTCGGGGTCGGTGGCCTCCGCGACCGATCTCAGGAAGCGAGCAAAGCTCGGCTCGGTCGAGAGATAACCGTCGGCCCGCGTGATGAGAGCCGCGCGCCTGTCGAGCAACGACACTTCGTTCATGCCAAGTCCCCCCGAACTCCGATCGAGACTATAACCGATATGGGTAAAGCGTATGTCGTTTTCGCGTCGCTCCGCGCGCCGGACTGGACGCCTAGCCGCCTCGCTGGCTTGACCGGTATGGCAGGTGCGGCTTAGAACCCCGCGTTACCCTCAACACGAGCTGGAAACTCACGGAAAATGGCCGGCAGAACTCTGTACGATAAGATCTGGGACGATCACCTTGTTTCGAACAACGAGGATGGGACCAGCCTTATTTACATTGATCGCCACCTCGTCCACGAGGTCACCAGCCCGCAGGCGTTCGAAGGCCTGCGCATGAACGGCCGCAAGGTCCGCGCGCCCGAGCGCACGCTCGCCGTGGTCGACCACAACGTGCCGACCACCGATCGCTCGCTGCCGAACCCGGATCCCGAGAGCGCGATCCAGATCGCGGCGCTGGGCGAGAACACCCGCGATTTCGGCATCGAGTATTACGACCCCTTCGACAAGCGCCAGGGGATCGTCCACATCGTCGGCCCCGAGCAGGGTTTTACGCTGCCGGGCATGACCATCGTCTGCGGTGACTCGCACACTTCGACCCACGGCGCCTTCGGCGCGCTGGCGCACGGCATCGGCACGTCCGAGGTCGAGCACGTGCTGGCGACGCAGACGCTGATCCAGCAGAAGGCCAAGAACATGCTGGTGCGTGTCGATGGCCAGCTGCCAGAGGGCGTCACCGCCAAGGACATCATCCTCGCCATCATCGGCGAGATCGGCACCGCGGGCGGCACGGGCCACGTCATCGAGTTCGCGGGCGAAGCCATCCGCTCCCTGTCGATGGAAGGCCGCATGACCGTCTGCAACATGACGATCGAGGGTGGCGCCCGCGCCGGCCTGATCGCGCCGGACGAGAAGACCTTCGAATATGTGAAGGGCCGTCCGCGTGCCCCCAAGGGCGCGGCCTACGATCATGCCGTCGAATACTGGAAGACGCTCTACTCGGACGAGGATGCCGTCTACGACAAGGTCGTGATCCTCGACGCCGCCAAGCTCCCGCCGATCGTTTCCTGGGGCTCGTCGCCCGAGGACGTGATCTCGGTCACCGGCGTCGTGCCGAACCCGGACGAGATCCAGGACGCCAACAAGCGGGCCTCCAAGTGGCGTGCGCTCGAATACATGGGCCTCGAGCCGGGCACCAAGATCACCGACATCACCGTGGAGCGCGTGTTCCTCGGGTCGTGCACCAACGGTCGCATCGAGGATCTGCGCGCCGCGGCAAAGGTCGTCGTGGGCAGGAAGGTCGCCCCGGGCGTCAATGCCATGGTCGTTCCGGGCTCGGGCCTCGTGAAGGAGCAGGCGGAGGCCGAGGGCCTCGACGTGATCTTCAAGGACGCGGGCTTCGAGTGGCGCGAGCCGGGCTGCTCGATGTGCCTCGCCATGAACCCCGACAAGCTCAAGCCGCAGGAGCGTTGCGCTTCGACCTCGAATCGCAACTTTGAAGGCCGCCAGGGCTTCAAGGGCCGCACGCACCTCGTGTCGCCGGCCATGGCCGCTGCCGCGGCGGTGACCGGCCACTTCGTCGATATTCGCGAGTGGCAGTAAACGACTGGGCGGATCGTACCGCCCCTTCGCTCGACGATTTCGAACAGATCGCAGCGGCGGCATTTGCCGCCCTGCCGGCCGAGTTCCGCGAACTCGCGGGGAACGTACCCTGCGTCGTTTCCGAATTCCCCGATGAAGAGACAATGCGCGAGATGGAACTCGAGAGCGAGTTCGACATCCTCGGGCTGTTCCGCGGCATTGGCCTGCCGCAGGGCGGAGCGACGCCGTTCACCGGGCAGATGCCCAACCAGGTCTGGCTCTACCGCCGCCCGATCATCGACTTCTGGGTCGAAAGCGAAGAAGGCGAAACGCTGGGCGAGATCATCACGCACGTCCTCGTGCATGAGATCGGGCATCACTTCGGCTTCTCGGACGAAGACATGGAAGCGATAGAAGCCACGGCGGAGCGGGAGTAGGGCGGCCTAGAGACCGCCCATCTTGCAGATCAGCTTCCACTCGTCCTCGGTCACCGGCGAGACCGAAAGACGCGACAGCTTCACCAGCGCCATGTTGGCCAGTTCCGGCGTCTGCTTGATCGTTTCGAGCGTCACGGGTTTGGGGAGAGGCTTCACCGGCATCATGTCGACGCACTCCCAGACGATCTTTCCCTTGTCGTTGGGCTCGGCCGTGGAGTCGGGATGCGCCAGCGCCACCACTTCCATGATGCCGACGATCTCCTTGCCGATGTTGGAGTGGTAGAAGAAGGCCTTCTCGCCCAGCTTCATCGCCTTCATGTTGTTGCGCGCGGTGTAGTTGCGCACGCTGTGCCATTCCTCGGGGACGCCGCGGCCAACCACGTCGTCCCAGGAATTGACGTTCGGCTCCGACTTCATCAGCCAGTAAGCCATCGCTACCTCCCGGCGGACTTGTTGATGGTCAGGGCCCAGCGGCTGATCGTGTAGCTCTCGAAGACGCCGAGCCGGATGAACGGATCCTGCTCGTAGAGCGCGGTAGCCGTCGCGAGATCGGGCGCCTCGATGACCATGAAGCTGCCGGTGGCCTTGCCTTCCTCGGTCTGGAACGGGCCGGCGATCACCAGCTTGTCGCCGAGATTGTCGAGGTGCTTCAGGTGCTCGGGGCGGACCGCCATGCGGTGCTCGAGTCCGTTCGGCTTGTCGGTGGCGATGATCGAGTAGAACGGCATCTAGTCTTCTTCCCTCTTGAGCGGCCGCGACATGAGGCCGGCGACGATATCTGTAATCGAGGTATTGCCCTCGAGCAGCAGGTTTACCGCATCGATCAGCGGAGCGTCGATGCGCACTTGGTCGGCGAGGGCCTTCGCCACGGGTGCGGTCAGCACCCCTTCGGCGAGTTCGCCGCCCGGATGCTGGCCGCGGCCGAGGCTGATGCCATAGCGGTAGTTGCGGGACTGGGTCGAGGTGCAACTCAGCGTCAGATCGCCGAGGCCAGCAAGGCCGGTGAGCGTCCCGGCGCTACCGCCCATGCGGACGACGAGGCGGGTCAGCTCGGCGAAGGCACGCGCGAGGAGGGCAGAGCGCGCCGACGCGCCGAGGCCGGCGCCATCGACGGCGCCACAGCCCACGGCATAGACATTCTTCAGCGCTCCGGCGAGCTCGACGCCCAGCCGGTCGTCGGAGGCGTAGGGGCGGAAGGTCGGGCCGGCGAGGAGAGCGGCGATCTCCGAAGTCTGCTCGGCGTCGTCGCCGGCAAGGGTCACGGCGGTCGGACGGCCGGCAGCGACGTCGGCGGCAAAGCTCGGGCCGGAGAGCACGTAGGGCGTGGCGGTCGGCACGATCTCCGCCAGCACTTCGCTCTGGCGCTTGAGGCTGCCGTGCTCGAGGCCCTTAGCCGTCAGCACCACCGGCTTGCCCTTGAGCCCCGTCGCGTTGGCGCGCAGCGCGTCGCGACTGGACTGGGCCGGCACCGCGAGGATGACGATGTCGGCATCGGGCAACATGATGGACGCGCCGACGGTTGGCAGCAGTTCGACGCCGGGCAGGTGGACGGAATTGCCGTGCCAGTCGTTGATCTCGGAAATGACCACGGGATCACGGCCGACCAGCGTCACGGTCCGGCCGGCGATGGCGGAGGCCTGCGCCAGGGCGGTGCCCCAGGCTCCGGCTCCGATGACGGCCACGGTCTCATGCGCCATGGCCAAGCCCCATGTCGGCGCTGTCGAGCGGCCAGCGGGCCTTGGCGGAGATGTCGAGCCCATCGATCGAACCGAGCGCCAGTCGTTCCGCCCCGGCCCAGGCGACCATGGCGCCGTTGTCGGTGCAGAGCGGGATCGGGGGGATGATCAGCTCGGCACCGGCTGCGGCGGCCGCATCGCGCAACGCCGCGCCGATCGCTCTGTTGGCGGCGACGCCACCGGCAACGACGAGGCGCAGCGGCTGGCCCGGCAGGTCCGCGGCATATTTGTCGAGCGCGGCCCCGGCACGCGTCGCGACGATCTCGGCGACGGTGCGCTGGAAGCTGGCGCAGATATCGGCGACGTCGCGGTCGGTCAGCGGCGCGAGCTTTTCGGCGGCTAGGCGGACGGCGGTCTTCAGGCCGGAGAAGGAGAAGTCGAGGCGGTCTTCCCTCAGCAGCGGCTTGGGGAAGGCGAAGCGGTGCGCATCGCCCGATGCCGCCATCTTCTCGACCTGCGGGCCGCCGGGATTACCGAGGCCGAGGAGCTTTGCCACCTTGTCGAAGGCCTCGCCCAGCGCGTCGTCGATGGTCGTGCCCCAGCGCTCATAGTCGCCGACGCCCCGCACCAGCACGAACTGGCTGTGCCCGCCGGAGACCAGCAGCATCAAGTAGGGGAAGGCGACGCCGTCGGTCAGCCGCGCCGTCAGGGCATGGCCCTCGAGGTGGTTCACTGCGACCAGCGGCTTGCCGAGCGCTGCGGCGATTGCCTTGGCGGTGGTGAGGCCGACCAGTACGCCGCCGATCAGGCCCGGGCCGGCCGTGGCGGCCACGGCATCGATCTCACTCAGCTTCATCCCGGCCGAGTCGGCGGCCTTCTGGATGATGTGATCGAGATGGCTGACATGGGCGCGGGCCGCGAGTTCGGGCACCACGCCGCCATAGGGCGCGTGCTCGTCGAACTGGCTGCGGACGATGTTCGAAAGGATGGTGCCACGGCCGGCCTTATCGCGCTCGACGATCGAGGCGGCGGTTTCGTCGCAGCTGGTTTCGATGCCGAGGACTTTCATCAACCTTGTCCGGGTTCCATGTAAGGGGTAAGCCCAGCCCGGCTTTGGCCTACATAGGTAAGAACTGAAATGCAATCGGCGCCTCTTCTTCGCATCGGTACGCGCGGCTCCATGCTGGCGCTGGCGCAGGCGCAGCTGGTGCAGCGTCTGCTCGCCGAGGCGCACGGCGTTCAGCGCGAGGCGGTCGAGATCAAGGTCATCACCACCAGTGGCGACCGGCTGACCGACCGGCCGCTCAGCGAAGCCGGTGGCAAGGGGCTGTTCTCGAAGGAAATCGAAGCGGCGCTCGAAGCCGGCGAGGTCGATCTCGGCGTCCATTCCAGCAAGGATCTCGCCTCGCTGCTGCCGCCGGGGCTGATGCTCGCCGCTTTCCTCGAGCGCGAGGACGTGCGGGACGCCTGGGTATCGCTGAAATACGCTTCGCCCGAAGCCCTGCCGCAGGGTGCAAAGCTCGGTTCTTCCTCGATCCGCCGGGCGGCGCAGATGCTGCGGCTGAGGCCCGACCTCGAGGTCGTGCAGTTCCGCGGCAATGTCGATACGCGCCTGCAAAAGCTCGAAGCGGGCGTTGCCGACGCGACGCTGCTCGCCGTTGCCGGGCTCAACCGCCTCGGCAAGTCCGATCGCATCACCGCCTATCTCGATCCCCATCAGTTTCCGCCGGCGCCGGCCCAGGGCGCCATCGGTATCGAGATCCGCGAGAACGACGGCCGCACCGCCGGCCTCGTCAGCGTTCTTGATCACGCGCCAACCGCCACCACCATCGCGGCCGAGCGCGCCCTGCTCGCAACTCTCGACGGTTCGTGTCGAACCCCCATCGGTGCGTTTACCGAATTGAATGGGGTTTCGTGCAGGTTGACGGCCGAAATCCTCAGCCCCGACGGGCGCGAATTCTATCGCGACAGCGTCGAAGGCGCGGCAGACAAAGCTGCGGCGCTCGGAACGGAACTGGGGCAGCGGTTGTTGGAAGCGGCAGGACCGGATTTCCAGCGGCAGTTCAGAGGGTAAGGCGCCAGACGTGAAAATGCTCGTGACCCGGCCGGAACCCGACGCGAGCGATACCGCTGCGCGGCTGGAAGCGCTCGGCATCGAGCCCGTGGTCACGCCACTGCTCGTCTACGAGTTGCTGCCAGCGGATCTGCCCCCAGCCGAAGGTTTTGCGGCCATCACCTTCAGCAGCGCCAATGCGCTCCGTGCTCTCGAAGCGACGGGGGCGATCGAGCGTTACCAGCATCTGCCCGCCTATACCGTCGGCGACAAGACAGCCGACCTTGCCGAGGACCTCGGCTTCGTCATGGTGACGAGCGCGAGCGGCGCCTTTGCCGATCTTGTCGATCTCCTCGCCCATGCCCCCATCACCGGTCCGATCCTTTATCCGCATGGGCGCGAGGTCTCAGCCGATCTCGTCCGCTCGCTCGTCCCGTTCGGGCGCGAGGTGGTGGCGGTGCCGGTCTATGCGATGAACCCGCTGGCGCAGTTGCATTCGACGGTTGCCGATGAACTGCGGGCTGGCGCGGTCAATGCGGCATTGTTCTACTCGAGGCGGACCGCCGAGGCCTTCGTCAAACTCACCGATGGCGTGATCGGCCGCGAGCAGCGCGCGGCGCTGGGCGTGCTTTGCATGTCCGAGGCAGTTGCCGAGCCGCTGGTCGATGCCCATTTCGTGCGGGTCGGGCTAGCCGAGCGGCCCGACGAGGAAGCGATGATGGGGCTTGCCTTGTCGTTCGCCCGCGACCAAAACCCATAGGCCGAGAAGGTAGGGGAAAGCCGCATGGCTCAACGCAAATCGGGGCCCGTGAAGCCACCGGTCATCGATTTGAAGGCGCGCGAAGCCGAGCCGGCCGCGAGCACCGCGGAGGCACGGGCCGAAGAGGCCGTGGCCGAAGCTGCTCCGGTCGAGGAACCCGCCCGTACGCCACCGCCCCCGCCGCGCCCGCAGGCACGCCTCGCGATGCCGTGGAGTGCGATATCGATTGCTGCCGTCGGCGGTGCGCTGCTCGGTGCTGCGCTGGTCTATGCGCTGGGGAACTGGGTCGCGCTGCCCAGCAAGGTGCCGGTAATCGCCGACCCGACGACGCGGCTCGATGCGCAGGAGGCGAGCTTCGGCACGATCGAGGGGCGCCTCGTGGCACTCGAGGAGCAGACGAAGCGCACTCAGGTCGGCCTCGATGCCACCCTGGCCCAGCTCGATGCAGGCCTGACCGAGGTCCGCTCGGAGATCGCAGCGCTGCCCGAGGCTTCACCTGCCGTGGACCTTGCCCCGCTGCAGGCCCAGCTCGATAGCCTGTCGGATCGCGTCACCGCCATCGGTGCAGGTGCCTCGAGCGCCGACGCCACTGCCTTGGCCGATACGATCCAGGCCATCGAAGCCGGTATTGCCGAGTTGCGCACGCAAGCGACGGATACGGCGGGCAAGTTCACGACGATCGAGAGCGGTGTCGCGGCATTGCAGCAGGACGTCGCGGCGCTGAAGGGCACCGTTTCGACCGGCAGCCAGGCCGTCGGCGCCGCCGATATCGGCCCGGCCGTACGCCTGCCGCTCGTCGTTTCGGGGCTCGAGAGCGCCGTCATCAATGGCCGGCCCTTTGCGGGAGAACTGCAGAGCCTGCGGACGCTGTTGCCCGACCTCGCGGTTCCCGAAGCCATCGCCGCCTCGGCCGAAACCGGGCTGCCGCGGCCGGATGCCGTCGCCATCAGTTTCACCGCAGCGGTGCCCGACATCCTCGCCGGACGCGCTGCGAGCGGCACTGGCGATATTGGCGCCGACGCGCTCGAATGGATGAAGGGACTGCTGGCCCTGCGCCCAGCCGGGGAGATGGCTGGGGATACGCCGGAGGCAGTGGTGTCGCAGCTCGAGGGCGCCGTCGGCCGGCGGGACTTCGCGAATGCCGCGCAACTGCTGGCGGCGCTGCCGCCCGCTATGCAGGCAGGAGCGGGAACGGCGGGGGCGGACATCGTCAGGCTCGCCGCGGCCGACCAGTTCCTCATCGATCTCAGGGCGCGTGCCCTTGCTCCCAGCGCGGAGGCCAATCCGTGATCCGGCTTGCCTACTGGCTGATTGCGAGTCTCCTCGTCACCGCCGGCATCGCCTGGCTCATCAGCTTGCCGGGCACGCTGACGATCGAACTGCTCGACTATCGCATGCAGCCACGGCTGGGCATCGCCGCCATCCTCGCGGTGGCCGCCGTAGTGGCGACGATCCTGATCTGGGGCATCGTCAAGCGCATCATCGCGGCGCCCTACTACATCGCCCGCCGCTCGCGCGAAAAGCGCAAGGACCAGGGCTATCTGGCACTCTCGGACGGCTTCATCGCGCTCCAGGCGGGCGATGCGCATCGGGCCCGCCAACTGGCGCGCGAGGCGCAGTCGAACCTGCCGCGCAATGCGGCGGCGCAGTTGCTCGAAGCCCGCGCCGACCTCGCCGTCGGCGACATGCACTCGGCGCGGGAGCACTACCGGGCGCTGATCACCAACCGCAAGACGGCGCTGGCCGCACTCTCGGGTCTTTACGACCAGGCCCGGCAGCAGGGCAGGGTCGATGCCGCGCTGACTTTTGCGCAGAAGGCCATCGATATCTCGCCGGCAGCCCCGTGGGCGCGCGAGGCCGTGTTCGACGATCTCACGCGCAACGGGCGGTGGGAGAAGGCCGCGGCGATGGTGGCAGACGAGCCGGCAGTCACGCGCGAGGAAAAGACGCGCAAGCGCCGGCGCATGGCCGTGGTCGAGACGGCGAGGGCGCAGATTGCCGAAGGGCGCGAGCCCAACGCCGCGCTCGAGCATGCGCTGGCGGCGCTGAAGCTGCAGGGCGACTTCGTGCCGGCGGCACTGATCGCGGCGCGCATCTATTCGAACCGCAACGAAGCCCGGAAGGCGATGAGCCTGCTTCGCCGCGTCTGGCGCGCGACTTCGCATCCCGATGTCGCGACGCTCTTCGCCAACGCCATCCCCGGCGTCTCGGCCGTCGACCGGCTGAAGCGGGTGCGCGAACTGATCGACTCGCCGCCGCCCAACAAGGCCGGTGCGCTGGTGCTGGCACGCGCCGCCATCGATGCGTTCGATTGGGTCGCGGCCCGGCAGGCGCTGGCCGGGTATTCCAACGCCAATCCCTCGCAGGCGGTGTGCCTGCTGATGGCCGAGATCGAGGACGGGCAGACGGGCGACCAGGGCAAATCGCGCGACTGGCTGAACCGTGCCGTCCACGCACCGCGCGATCCGGTCTGGACGGCCGATGGCATTACGGCCGACGAGTGGGAGCCGCTCTCGCCGGTCAGCGGCAAACTCGATGCCTTCGAGTGGCGCGTGCCCACGAGCACCGTTGCGACCCGCACCACTTCCTCCACGGCGCCCAGTCTGCCGGCCACCACCACTTCGCCCAAGGCCGAACTGCTGGAACCGGAAAAGCCGCAGCCCGGGCCCCTCGCATTGCCCGACGCCTGAGCCGCGCGAAACTCTTGCGCGCTGTGGAAGGCGCCTGTATGAGACCCCGTCCGCCACGCTTGATGCGTGCGCTAGGGCGCCGCATTAGCTCAGTCGGTAGAGCATCTCATTCGTAATGAGGGGGTCGGCGGTTCGAATCCGTCATGCGGCACCACCCGTCTCCAAACATGAACGACTCCCGCGCGGAAGCTTCCGTGATGGTGACGTTACGATCGTGGGGCGTGGCAAGTAATTGCCGCGACGAAATATTCTATATTTTGGCGCTGTGCCTTGAGGTCGGAGTCGGAGCTCCGTTCTACACGGCAATCGTAGTGCGTTGACTCTGCAAGATTGTGGATAATACTGACAAGCCTGATGAACTAGCAGGGTTCCTGATCAAGCGGAGTCGGTCTCCATGGTATTCGCAGTCAAAGAGCATTTGATCCAGAGTGAGACGTCGCCGGTCGGATTTGTCAGGAGCCCCAATGTCGGCGGCAAGCTGACGCCGCGCTTCCTGGTCATCCACTATACCGCCAGCGGTCCGAACTCGAATATCGCAGCCTACTTCGCCAATCCCGCCCACAAGGTTTCCGCTCACCTGGTGATCAGGCGCGACGGCAGCGTCAACCAGTGCGTGCCGTTCAATGCGATCGCCTGGCATGCGGGCGACAGCCAGTGGCGCGGCTCGGACGGCAAGACCTATGTCGGGCTGAACAAGCACTCGATCGGCATCGAGATAGAGAACTGGGGCCCTCTGCAACAGGCCAGCAATGGCTGGCTTTCGTGGACCGGCGCGCCCGTCGACCAGAGCAAGGGCATCGAGGCCCGGCACAGGTTCGGGACGCCGAACTGCGGCTGGGAAGTGTATACCGAGGCCCAGATCGAGGCGACGATCGAAGTCGCGCGGGCGATCTGCGCGGCCTACAAGATCGACGAGATCGTCGGCCATGACGACATCTCACCGGGCAGGAAGTCCGATCCGGGTCCGGCCTGGAACATGGGGTCGTTCCGCGCGAAAGTGATGGGGCGCGACAGCACGGGGGACGGCAGTTTCGTCGTGAGTTCTCCGACGGGGCTCAACATCCGCAGCGGGCCCGGTTCCGAACATCCGCTGGTGCGCGACAAGCCGTTGCCGGATGGAACCCGGGTCATGGTGCACGAGGCCAATGGCAAGTGGCGGTTCGTGTCGGTTGCCAATGCCGCCGGCAATGCCGATTTCACGGGCTGGGTCCACGGGGATTGGCTCCGGGCCGCGTGAGGCCGGGCGCCGATCAGTCGGCCAGTACCCTGATCAGCCGGTTGGCGCTCTGCAGGCGCTTCGCCAGCAGCCGCGCGAGGGCGCGGTGGAAGGCGGTAGCGGCCTGTGGCTTGTCGGCCTCCACCTGGGTCAGGGCGGCGCGGCTCAGTTTCCATGCCGCGCCCGGCTCCGCAGCAAGGGCAGAGGCCGAGCGTGTGTCGGTGCCGTAGAAGGCCACTTCGCCGAGGATGGTGCCGGGACCGAAATCGAGCAGGTTGACCGGTTCGCCGCGTTCGTCCTCGAGGATCACCGATCCGCGCCCGGCCTCGACGATGTAGATGTCATCGGCGATGGCGCCCTGCTGGATCAGGCGCTCGCCGGGGGCATAGGCAACCCGCTGCAGGTAGGGGAAGATGGCGGCGGCGAGTTCGGCGTCGCCCAGCAGTCGCGCCAGTGAGACTTCAGCCGATACACCGGCCTGCGAGATTTCGGGCGCGGCGCCCAGCACCTGGCTTTCAGCCCAGGCCAAGGCGGAGTCGAGGTTGGTCTCGCTGTGGAAGGGGGTCGTCTCGATATCGAGGCCGCCATCCGCAAGGCGCTGCGAGAACTCCCCCAGTCCGGCGAACACGACCGTGAAGCCGTCCCGTTCGGCAGTACGCCGCAGGCGCTCGAAGCTCAGCACGGTCGAGGAATCGAAGCCGGTGACGCGACTGAAATCGAGGATGGCGTACCAAGGCCCGCTCGCGGCTTCGGCCTTCTTCACGATGCGCTGCACGATGCGGTCGGCCGTGCCGAAGAACATGAAGCCGCCAAGCTTGATGATGGAAATGGCGTCACCACGCTCGGCGAGTTCTGTTCGGCGTGCATCCGAGACGGAACGGGAATGGAAGTCGCGCCCGGAGGCGACGAAACGGATGCCGTCGACGCGGGCATACTCCACCGCGAAAAGGATCAGCGCCGCGATGAGCCCGGTGGCGATGCCAGCGGGCAAGCCGACGCCGATGCTGACCGCAAGGATGATCAGGATGATGGCATATTCCGATCGGCGGAGCGTCCGCGCCGGGCGCAGCAGCCAGTCGATGGTCAGCGACACGCCGACCCAGATGAGCAGCGCGCCGAGCAGCGGCAGGGGCACGATGCCGAGGACCTGCGGCGCGAACAGGAGGGCGCAGATGGCGAAGATGCCGGTGAGCACGCCGACCGACCGATAGGGCGTGTTGAGGCGCAGGGCCAGCATCGTGGTCGAGACGGCGGGAAAGCCCGGGATGCCGCCGACGATGCCGGAGGCGAGGTTGCCGACACCGATCGAGCGCAGCTCGGCGTTGAGGTCGACGTCGCGGCGCGCATCGAGTTCGATGCCACTGACATTCATCATGGCGCCAGCCGCCGTGATGACGATCACGAAGGGCGCAAAGAGCAGCCCCATCCAGACGGCGTTCCAGTCGATATGCCCGAAGTCGGCGATCCCGACCGGGGGCCAGCTCATGCCGGTCGCCGGCACGGCTATCAGCCAGCCTGTCTGCTCGAGCGTCGCACGGTCCCATCCGGCCGTGTAGACGACGATGTTGAAAGCGACGATGGCGACCAGCACGCCGAGCGGCAGGGCCGCGCCGGACGTCAGGCGCCGGTGCGCGACTTCGACGGCAGCGACAAAGGCCACGCCGGCGCCGACCTTCAATACTGTGCCCGGGTCAAGGAACTCCCCCATCCGGTCGAGGCCAAGGTGACCGCCGATGATGGTCTCCAGCCCTCCGGTTATCAGGTACCAGCCGGTGATGGCGAGAAAGCCGGCGAAGACAGGGAAGGGCACGAAGCGGGTGATGCGCCCGAGCCTGAACCAGCCGAGAGCCAGCATGGCGACGCCGCAGAGGGCGGTCGTGATGCCGAGGGTTACGAGGATGGTGATCAGCAGGCCTTCACCACCACTGAACGCCGCCGCTGTCGCGCCGGTTACCGCGGCGAGTGCCACCACGGCGATTTCCTGGGTCGTCGTAACCTGTCCGGGAATGGTGCTGAACCAGGCCGTGGCGATCGGCAGCACGGCTGTTGCCACCAGCATGGCGCCGGCCAGCGGCGTGAGGAGTGGCAGCAGGTCGCCCCGCGCGAGCAACGCACCGTTGCTGAGCGCAAGCGCCACCGTCATCAGTGCGCAAAGAAATGCCGTGCCGGCAATACTGGCAACGCGTTGAAAAATGGAAGCCCCCTTCGGGAGTATCAGGCCAAGTGACCGATATTTCGATGATTGTGCAAGCCCTCGCGGGGCGAGGGACTTATGCGGCAGCGCGTTCTTCTGCGCCCTGGGCCGGTTCGCGTTGCCCAAGACTGACGACGAGGTTGCGCCCTGCCTGCTTGGCGCCGTAGAGCGCCCCATCGGCGTGGGCGAAAGCCGTCACCGGTGGCTGGCCCGGCGCATATTCGGCAACGCCGAAGCTGGCGGTGGGGCGGTTCTCGCCGGCAATGTTGGGATGGGCCGTGTCGATGAAGCGCAGCCGCACCATTTCGGCGATCTCGGCTGCCGCAGCAGCGGATTTGCCCGGCAGCAGCAGCACGAATTCCTCGCCGCCGATGCGGGCGGCACGATAGCCCGTATGCTCGATCAGCGTGGCGAAGGCCCGGATCACGGCGTCGCCGGTCTGGTGGCCGTAGCGATCATTGACGCGCTTGAAGTGGTCGATGTCGCAAAAGACCACGGCGCCGCCCGCCGGGTCCGGGACGATGGCCATCTCGTCGAGAGCACGGCGGTTGTAGAGGCCCGTGAGGCCGTCACGTTCGGCGCGGCTGCGATGAGTCGCGATCACCGAGCCGATGACCCGGGCGAGCAGGAGAAAGACGGCCGGCGGCGTCAGCGCGGCGGAGGCCATCAGCAGGGTCTTCTCGATGCCGGACGCCCGGACAGTGGCAAAGCTGGCATCGATGCCGAAGAGCAGGGGGTAGAGCGGGATGCGGACGAGGAAGGTCGCGACAACGCCGAGGAGTACGGTGATCAGCAGCAGGTCCCAGATGCCGCGCCTGCTGCTCCACAAACGGATGATGCTCTCCGCCAGCGCTACCGCACAAGCGAGGTGGAAGGCGACCGACTGCAACGGAAACGGCACGCCAGCGCCAAGCATCAGCAGCGAGAGCGCTGCAAGGGCGCCTACGGCGACGAACGGCCACGCCACAAATGGCCCACCACTGGTCAGGCGCACGGACTGGCCGAAGGCGAGATAGGCGGCCGGGACCATGATCGTTGCTGCGGCGATAATCACGCTGGCATCGAGGTCCGCCCCGAGCACCATGATCTCGAGGCTCCCGATGAGCAGAGATACCGCTAGCCAGGCGAGCGACGATTGTCTCCGCAAGCCGAGGAAAACTGCGCCGCATAGCAGCGACAGGGCCGCGAACATGACCATGTTCACGAGATTCAGACTGACCATGGTCACGCGACCGCCCCCCGCCGTCCCGCTTGTTTTCGGGCAGTATCGGGCGGTCGCGTTAAGGCGATGCTACTGAAGGCACACTCAGAGGCCGAACCAGCGGGCGCGGCGGCTGGAACCGAAATGCTCCTTGTCGCGGCGCAGCGTCGTCGAGGGCTCATAGTAGTTGCCGGTCGGCTGCGGGCCTGAGAAGAAATCGACTTCGACCTTGCCGATGCGGCCCGCGCCGAACTCGATGTAGCAGGTGCCGAAACCGTTGTACTGGACGACCTTGCCTGTCTGCCTGATGCGGGCGATCAGGGCGCTGGCGACGGCCTTGGCGGCGCCTTCGGCAAAAACACCGGCCTTGGGCGTTCCGGTCGCGGCGCCGTCGCCGACCGCATAGACGTTCTCGTACCTGGTTTCGAGCGTACGCGGATTGACCGGGATCCAGCCGTTCTCCGACATGCCGCTTTCGAGCACCACCGGGGGGACCCGATGCTTGGGGACGCCGAGGAAGAGGTCGAACCCCATCTCGCGGCCATCGTCGAGCACGGCGACATTGCGGGCGTTGTCGATCGAGGCGATACGGCGCGACCCGATGAACTCGATACCACGCTCCGCGAAGGCCTCGAGCAGCGCCTTCGATGTCTCGGGCGAGGGAGGCACGGGGCTGCCGAGCGGCAGCACCAGCGAGATCTCGCACTTGTCGCGGATGCCGCGCTCGACGAGGTAGTCGTGCAGCATCAGGGCGCACTCGCTCGGCGCAGGCGGGCACTTATAGGGCGCGCCACAAACGCCGATGATTGCCTTGCCCCCGGTGAAGGTGGGCAGCACCTCGCGCAGCTTTTCGGCCCCGGGTATCGAATAGAACTCCGTGGTGCCGGAGAGCCCGGGGGTCGCGTCGAAATCGTACTCGGCGCCCAGCGCAACGACGAGGTAGTCGGCCTCGAACACGCCGTTGTCGGTGGTCACCCGCCGCGCCACCGGGTCGATGGCGGTGATAGTGCGCTTCAGGAGCTTCACACCCGGCTTGGCGTAGTGGCTGTAGGGCATGCGCACGGCGTTCGCTTCGGCGTGGCCGAACATCACGTCGAGCTTGGAAAAGCCGAACATGAAGCTGTCCGACTTGTCGATCAGCGTGACGTCGATGCTGTCTCCCAGCTCCTCGGAAAGGAGCGTGGTCAGCTCCAGTCCGCCGAACCCGGCACCCAGCACGAGGACGCTTGGCCTGGTATTGGTGCTCATGAAAAATCCCCGATGACGCAATGGCTTGGACGATACAACCAAGTGGGCCCGAGGGACACGGATTTTCGTGCCCCTCGGTGGCCGTTGGATCAGGTGAGCACCGGCTGCGGCACGATGCGGATATAGGGCTTGGGCTCCTTCCAGCCCATGGGGTAGAGCTGCCTCGCCTCGTCGTTCGAGACCGATGCTGCGATGATGACGTCGTCACCGGGCATCCAGTTGACCGGCGTCGCGAGCCGGTGCTTGGCGGTCAGTTGCAGGCTGTCGATGACGCGCAGCACTTCGTCGAAGTTGCGGCCGGTGGTCATGGGGTAGGAGATCACCAGCTTGATCTTCTTGTCCGGGCCGATGATGTAGACGTTGCGCACCGTCTGGTTGTCGGCGGCGGTTCGGCCATCCGAGCTCTCGCCCGCCTCGGCCGGCAGCATGTCGAGGAGCTTGGAGACGGCGAGCGTCGGATCGCCGATCATCGGAAAGTTCGGGGCCATGCCCTGGGTTTCGCCGATGTCCCGGGCCCAGCCCTCGTGCCGGTCGATCGGATCGACCGAAAGGCCGATGACCTTGACGCCGCGCTTGTCGAACTCCGGCTTCATCTTGGCCATCTGACCAAGCTCGGTGGTGCAGACCGGGGTGTAGTCCTTGGGGTGCGAGAAGATGATCCCCCAGTCGTTGCCCAGCCAATCATGGAAGGCGATCGGACCCATCGTGGTATCGGCCTTGAAGTCGGGGGCCAAGGTGTTGATATTGAGCGTCATTTCTTCGCGTCCGTTGTCGTCCGGGATTGGACTGTGAGGACATCTCTATGATGTGATTGTTCCGCCACCGTTCCTCGCCGGGGAACGCTTGGTGACGGCTCCGCGGGCCGGATATTCAGGTGGTGCTTTCTTGCTCGTTTCCATCGCATTGCTCGGCCGATTCAGCGTCAGCGTCGACGGCCGCCATATCCCCGCAGGCGAGTGGCGGCGGGATCGCGCGGCGGCGCTGGTCAAGCTCCTCGCCATCAGCCCGGCGCGCCGGCTGCACCGGGAGCAGTTGATGGAGGCATTCTGGCCGGATCTCGATTTCGAGGCGGCGGGCGCCAACCTGCGCAAGGCAGTCCACTTCGCGCGCAAGACTCTCGGCGCGCACGAACTCATCGAGATCAGCAGCGATGTCGTCGCTCTTGCGCCCGGAGCGGACGTTTCGATCGACAGCGAGCGATTCGAGATCGCGGCCAGGGCGGCGTTGCAGGGTGGCGACAAGGCGGCCCACGAGCGGGCCGCCGAGCTTTACGGTGGCTCATTGCTGCCCGATGACATCTATGTCGATTGGCTCGACACGCCGCGCCAGCGATTGCAGCAGCGCTATGTCGAGCTGTTGCGCGGCGGCCAGCTGTGGCAGCGGCTGATCGCACTCGACCCCACCGACGAGCAGGCGCAGTGTGCGCTGATGCAGGCGGCGCTGGATTCCGGCAATCGGGCCGAGGCCATCCGGCTGTTCAAGCAGTTGCGCGAAACGCTGCATGCCGAGCTCGGCGTCGGTCCCAGCCGCGCGACGATTGCGCTCTACGAGCAGGCACTCGCCCTCGGTGGCGGCACGCCGGGCGACGTGTCCGAACGCATCCGGGCCTCGCTGGCCTGGGGCCTCGTGGCGCTGCAGAGCGGCGAGTTCGACAAGGCGCGCCAGATCGCACGCGAGACCCGCGACCTCGCCATGGGCGCCGACCTCGGCCGCGAAGTGGGCGAGGCGAGCGCCCTGATCGGGCTTACGGCCAACATGCAGCAGCAGTGGCCGGCACTCTTCCGCTCCGAGTTCACCGAGTGGGTACGCAGCCGGCCCTCGTCGGCGCATCATGTCTTCGACGGGCACCTCTGTCTCTCCGAGTTCTGCCTCTGCAGCGCGTCGGGTCACGCCGAGATGGCGGAAGCGGCGCACGAGCTGCATGCCGTTGCCGATGATGCCAACTCGAATGTCGGCAAGGCGCTGGCCTCGCTTCTCCTCGGCGAAGTCGCCCTGTTCTCGGGCCAGCTCGATGAGGCGGAAACGCTGCTTACCGAGGCCGAGAAGCTGCATCACGGAGCCGGCGCCACCTCAGGCAGGGTGCTGGCGATCGAGCGTCTGGCCGAGATCGCACTCGAGCGCGGGCAGAAGTGGAAGGCGAACCGGCTGATCCAGCGTGGCATGGGCCAAGCCGAGAAATCCTGGCTCTCGTCCCACCTCATCATGCGCATGCAGGCCCTGGCGGTGCGAGCGGCGCCGACATGGATGGAGGCCGAGGAAGCGATCCGCGCCGGCGACCGCCTGCTGACCAATGGCGCCTGCCAGCCCTGCTCGATGGCGCTTCGCACGGCTTCGGCCATCGCCCTCAGCGAGGCGGGCGAGCTCGAGCAGGTCGATCGCCGCCTGGCCGATGCGGAGCGAATCGCCGGCATGTGGCATGGCGGGCCATGGGCCGCCGCGCTGTGGGAAGCACGTGGGGTGCAGCGCCGGGCCCAGGGCGCCGAGATCCGGGCGATCGCGGCCTTCGACGAAGCCGCCTCGCGCTACTCCGATCTCGGCCGCCCCCGCGACGCAGCCCGCTGCCGCGAGCGGATGTAGATTTCGCGCGTCTGACGCTCAACGCCCCGAAGTTGATGCGCCGCGGATACCAATGTAGTGGGTGCCTGGACAAGCTGGACGAGAGGGACGCCGTGCGGAACTTTGCTTTTGGGATCATGGAAAAGGCGTTCGCGCAGCCGGACAACGTGGCCTTCGATGGCGGCGGAGGCCTGGTCCGGTATCAACGTTTTGCCGATCTCGTCGTGCACTTTGCCCGCAGGATGCAAGAGTTCGGCGTCAATGACCGTTCGCGCCTCAGCCTGGCGATCCAGAGTCCGATGGTGTCCTGCATTGCCGTGACGGCCCTATCGCTGCTTGGAGCGAGCTGGCGTCGATACGAACGCGATGTGGCCTGGGTCGACAGTCTGCTGCCGACGACGCACAGCTTTGCCGGCATGAAAAACGGAGGCCAGGGCGCGTTCGAGTTCACGCGGGCTTGGTTCGAGGCCCCTGCCTCCTCCCTGGCCGACATGGAACAGTTCGCGGGGAACGCTGAGCAGGAGGATATCTGGTTTTACGCCATGTCGTCAGGCACGACGGGCCGGCAGAAATGCATTCCGATCAGCTACAGGTCCGCATGGGTGCGCATAATGGAAGTCCCCGACCTGCGCGATGTCGTGCCCCCCGTATTATACAGCATGTTCGACGGCTCCAGCTATGTCGGTCTCC
Source organism: Pseudomonadota bacterium (assembly GCA_023393475.1). Classification (GTDB taxonomy): domain Bacteria; phylum Pseudomonadota; class Alphaproteobacteria; order Rhizobiales; family Devosiaceae; genus Devosia_A. Next base: position 12,755 of record JAEWLC010000032.1, on the reverse strand, counting down.
GGCCTCGCCTGACCGTCCTCGCGGCCGGCGGAACCAACATCACCAATGTCCGCTGGCGGCAAATGCAGGAAAGTGGCGTGACTCGTGTGCTGGCGTCCCCGGCGCAACTGGGTGCAGTTCTGACGAAAGCGCTGGAGCCTGCCCGGAAGTTGCTGTCCTGCCGCCTGACTGGGGCCCAGGTCACACGAAAGTTCCTGGAACTTGCGCTACGTCACTTCGAACAGGTGGAGGTCCTCTACGGTTCGACCGAGGCGGGCATCATGACGTTGGCAGAGTTCACCGATAGCGCGCAGTTCGATGGGTCGGTGGGGCGGCCCAGCGGCGACACCACCATCGAGGTGGTCCATACCGACGGTACCCCGACTGCAATCGGCGTGGCAGGCGAAATCCGGGTGCAGACCCCCGGCATTTTTGGCGGCTACTTCAATGAACCGGAGCTCTCAGCGGAAGTGTTCCGGGACGGCTGGTTCCATCCCGGGGACCTTGGCCATGTCGATGCGAGCGGTGCGCTTCATCTCAGCGGCCGCACCAGCGATGTGATCAACGTTGGTGGGGTGAAGCTCAACGCGGGCGAACTGGATGAGTTGATCCAGCTCCATCCTGACGTTGCGGACGGCTATTGCTTCATCGAGCGGACCGAGGGCGGGTTCGACCGGCTTGCCGCCATTGTATCGGTCCGCGAGGGTGTCGATGCCAACCGGTTGCAGGGCTTGCGGGCATTCGCCACCGACAAACTGAGTTCAGCGAGCCTTCTCAAACATCTCTATGTCGCGCACGATGTGCCCCGCAATGAGAACGGCAAGCCAAGGCGCGGGGATGCCGCCGAGTTGGTCCGTGACCTGCCCGTGATCGAGTTCGGTTGACGGAACCGATCCGGCACAGAAGGCTTACCCCTCCCGAGCACCAACCAGCTCAGGAGAAAAACAATGAAAAACCTACTCCTCGCCTCGGTGGCCATTCTTACGCTCGGCGTGGCGCCTGCCATGGCGCAAAGTGATGCCGGCACGGCAGTCGGCGGAACGGCCGGCGGTATCAGCGGCGCTGTCGCCGGTGGCCTGATCTTCGGGCCTATCGGCGCCATCATCGGCGGCTTCACTGGTGCGGTCATCGGTGCCGCGGCTGTCAGCGACGCGTCGGTCGAGTATGTCCGCGCCAATCCCACCGAGCCGGTGGTGATCGAGGGCGACATCGATGCCGGCTTCGTTGTGCCGGAAACCGTCGAACTTCACGTGATCGACGGTGATCCCGAGCACGGGTATTTCTACACCAACGACCGCGTCTGGTTCGTCAAGTTGAGCGACCGGACGGTGGTGTACTCACCGGGCACGGTGGTCGCCGTCAAGTAATCTGGCGCCGACCCGCCAACAGCCCGTCAGGCCATTCGTGCCTGGCGGGCTTTTTTGCGGCCTCGGGGTTGCGTGCCGCATCGCGCTCGGGCCACAAGGGCGTTAGGCGGAGGAGCGGCATGCAGACGACCAGCGAAATCGGCAAGTTGAAGCGCGAGATCGCGGCCCTGCGCGAGATCGTCGTCCGGCCGAGGCCGCCGTTGACGGCGACGGAAAAGCGTTCGCTCAAGTCCGAGATCGACCGCTGCATGCTCGAACTGTCCGAGTTGCGGGATCGCCTCAGCAGCTGAGGTCAGGCCTCGACCCGTCCCGGACCGCGCCGGTAGACGCGCAGCTCAATCACCGACGGTACGTGCCACTCGAGGGAGTGCATCACCGGGCGCCCGGCGGTGTCGTGGTCGACCTGCTTCAGATGCTGGAGCGGCGTGCCCGGCGGCACCTCGAGGATTCGGGCCAGCTCTTCATCGGCTACCACCGGCGAGAGCACTGCCCGGGCGTGGTCCACGTCGTGCCCGCGCAGGGAGAGCAGGCGGTAGATCGAGCCGGTAAAGGCCTCGGCATCGGCCTGGGCGTCGGCGAGGTCGGCGGCGAGGCTGTCGACCGAATAGATGGCGGGCTTGCCATCAGCGCTCCGAACGCGGCGAATGACGACGATGTTGGCGCCCGGAGCAAGGCCGAGGTCCGCCGCGACATCTTCGCTGGCTTTTGCCGGGCGGGCGTCGAGGAGTTGCTTCGTCGCCTTGACCCCGGTGCTCTCGAGATAGTCGGTGTAGCTGAAATTTGTGTCGAGCGAGTTGCGCAGCACGGGGCCGGCATTGACGAATGTCCCCGAGCCCTGCCGGCGGGTAACGTATCCGTCCTCGATCAGGCCGCGCACCGCTTCGCGCAGGGTGATGCGGCTCACCGAGAAGCGGGCGCAGAGGGCATCCTCGTTCGGCAGGCGCGAGCCGGGAGGATACTCACCGGCGATTATGAGCCGTCGCATCTCGGCCCGGACGACATCGGGGAGCAGGGGGCGGGTGCGGACATGCTGCATGGACATGGTCTCGGCTTGGCGCTGACGCTGGCGCATCAACGTCATAGCATGTCCGTTGCGCGTCGGAAGGGTCCGGCCTATTTCCCTAACACACGAGATTAACGGAGCCGGCCTGATGAGCCTCGACGCAATGGTTTGGCTGGTGGTCGGGATCGGCGTCGGGATCGGCGCGTGCTTCCTGCTGCTTGTGCTCTATGCCAGCCTCGAGCGCTGGCGCCTTGGCCGGAGAATACAGCGTGCACGCGTCCTGAAGACCGCGGCGCCCCGCGGGGTAGTGCAAACACCGGTTCCATCGGGCAGCAAACTGGCGCTGCTCGATCGGAAGAAGGCGCGCGAGGAGAAGGCCCCCGCAAGCCCGCATTCCGCCGAGCAAACGACCAAGGCCAGCGACGAACCTGTGGCGGTGGCGCAACCACTTCCCAGGCGGGAACTCCCACCTCGGCGGGAACCCGCCGCGCCAACGCTGGAGCCAGGCGTACCCCAGCCGACTCCGCGTGCCGCGCCGGTGCTCACAGTCGTCCGTCCCGAGCCGGAACCGGTGCCTGCCGTGGAGGCTGTTCCGGAGGTGGCTGTGGCTGAAGCAGGTCGCGAGGTCCCTGCCGGTCCAGTCCTTGCGACAGAAGCGGAACCGGCGGACGACAGCGCGGCTCCCGCCCCGCCGCGCGCCGCACAGAGCGTCGAGGACATGTTCGCCGAGGCGTTTGCACTCGAGAAGGTCGCCGTCGCTCCGCTCAAGCGCGAGAGCGACGACAAGGACTAAGCCCGGCGATAGACCGCAAGGGTCAGCGCTCCCACGGCAAGCAGCAGGCCGCCCACGATGCGGGTATCATTGTTGGATATGTCGAGGACCGGCGCCCAGTGCCGGTACCACGGATAGAGAAAGATCAGGACGCTCAGCAGTAGCGCCGTCAGTCCGATTGACCGCATGATGGCCCCCTCCGCAAACAGCGGATGAAATTGCGCTCCCGGTGACGCGGCCGGTTCGGCGGATAGTGCCACGGGCTTGTTAACCGGGAATTGCCACGAAAGGTCGCCTCCGCACGAGATTCGAGACGTGCTGGTCGACCGGATTGCGGCAGAAATGCGTCGCTTAGAGAGCAAGTCTGAGGCGATAGTAGTTGTGGCAGTATGATCGACAGTTCTCGTGCCACGCAATTTCGCTCAATTCTTAACCAGTCAGATTATCTGCAGTCGAACTCCATCGGCGGATATGCGATCATTTATCATGAGGCGAGACGAGGTGGTCGGTGCGGCGTTCACCAGAATCTGAAGACCGGTGCCCGCAACCTTGGCGAGGCGAAGCCGTTCTTGTCTGCAACGACGCGGCGAAGGTCCGCGCGACTCCACGGAGAGGTTCTCATGCGTAAGCTCGAACTTGACCGCCTGCTTGAAAAGACCGTTGCCGATGCACTGGGGGTACGCCTGCCGCACCGCCGCACCACGGTCGCCAACACGCGCCACGAAGCGAAGGCAGCACCGCGGCGGCAACGCCACACCGTGCGGGAATTGCATCTGGCGTGATTGGACTTTCACCGGCACTCGTCTAGATTCGTTGCGGCTTGACGGGGGACGCGACGATGGAGGAGGTGCCGGCGGCGGAGATCGCTCGCTATCGTGCGCTCGTCGTCAGTACGCTGCCACAGTTCGTCGGCGGCAATTTCGCTACCCTCAGCGACGGATTCGACAGTGTCGCGCTCGAGTGCGACGGCTGGATTTTCAAGTTTCCCCGGAAGCCGGATGCGGAAGCCCGGCTGCGCCGGGAAGTCGGCGTGCTTCAATTCCTTAAGCCCCGCATCACCATGGCCCTCCCGCAGATCACCCTGCATGAGGGGCCCACGCCTTTCACCCAGCATCTGAAGATCCCGGGGTCCGCCCTCGAGGCAGTTCACTATGCGCAGCTGGACGACTATCGGCGCGATGCCCTGGCGCTCCGCATGGCGCAGCTTTACGCCGAACTGCACGCGCTGCCGCTCAACCGCATGCAACAGGCCGGCGCAGTAGCAGTCGATCCCTGGATGTCGCCCGATGAGATCATCGAGGGCGCCGGCCCCAAATTGCCAGCGGGCTACAAGGCCTTCCTTACCCGCACCGTGGCTGCCTATCGCAAGCTGAGCATCGCCGGCAGCGAGCAGATCTACGGCTATTTCGATGGCCATGGCTGGAATATGGCCTTCGACCACGAGACGGGCCTGCTCAACGGGGTGTTCGACTTCGCCGATTCCGGTTTCGGCTCCCGGCACCGCGATCTCAGCTACAGCAACTGGATTTCAGCCGATCTCACGCTGCGCATCATCGAGCGATACCAGCAGCTTACCGGGGTCAGCATAGATCGGGACACGGTGATGCTCTACAGTTCGGCCTTGCGGCTGGCCGAGCTGGCCGAAGGCTTCCTGCCCGATGAAAGGGCGGTGGCCAACGTCACCAACTGGGTGGCGGAACTGAAGGAGCTGGGCCTCTATCGAACCTAGACCAGCACGTCGTGGGCCACGACGGCGTCCGCGAGTGTGGTGCTGTCCAGCACTTCGCGCGTCGCGATGGTGACGCGGGCGAAGACGTGGCGGATCTCGCAACTCGATTCGTCGGCGCAATCGGAACAACGGCGATAGGCGATCTTCGACAGGCAGGGGAGCGGGGCGATCGGTCCGTCGATCAGGCGAAGGACTTCGCCGAAGGTGACCTTGTCGGGCGCACGCAGCAGCACATAGCCACCCAGGCGGCCGCGGCGGCTCATGACGATGCCCGCCCGCTTCAGTTCCAGCAGGATCTGTTCGAGGAATTTCTTCGGGATCGCCTGGCCGCGCGAGATCTCCGAGATCATCAGCGACTCGCCCTGCGGCACCTTGGTGAGCGCGACCAGCGCCCTGAGCGCGTATTTGGCCTTTTGCGAAATCATCGCGAAGCGATCCGACGCGGCGCTAACTCGACCGCTGGAGTAGGATATAGGAAGCGCGCAATGAAGAAAGCCTTGCCTTAGGCTTAGGCTTTCTCCTCTTCGACGAGGGGTGGCGGCACTTCCGGGTTGAACGGGGCCGAGGGCGCGGGCTCCGCCCTGGCGGTGAACGGGCTGCCCGGCGTGGTGGCCGGCGTCGCGGGACGCGAAGTGGCGACGGGCGCCTCGATGGGGGCTTCCGGCTCGGCTGGCGTCACGAGTTCGGCCGGAACGGCGGCTTCGCCATCGAGGGCCGCGAGGTCGCCAATCTCTTCGGCTTCGACCACGTAGTCCTCGACATAGCCTTGCTCGACCTCGTCGACGTCGGGGGCGTCGGGCTCCTCGCCATAGGAGGCGACGACGGCCGGCGGCTCGGCCGGGCCAGCGTCCACGTGCTGCACCCGAGCCTGCGCGGCTTCGATCGCCTCGGCCAGAAGGTTCGGATCAGGCGGCAGCCTGGCCGCGCCGGCCGCGGCCAGTGGCCTCAGCACAGCCTCGACGGCGTCGGCGGCCGTGATCTCGGCCACCGCCTTGCTGTCGCGGTTGATCACATCGACCATGCCGAGGCCGATCTCGCGCTCGCCGAGGATCACGATGTTGGCGCCCAGCGCCTTGAGATGCGACTCCTCCTCGTCGGAGTGGGCGCGGGCGACGATCAGGACCTTGGGGTTCTGCTTGCGCGTCTGCTCGGTCGCCTGTCCGGCTTCGAACGCATTCGGTATGGCGATCACCACGGCCGATGCGGCGGCGACATTGGCAAGGTTCAGCACGCGCGACGCGGCGGCGTTGCCGATCACGACCTCGATGCCCTTGGCCATGGCAGCCGCGGCCCTCCCTTCGGCGTCCTCGACGACGACGAAGGGGGTCTTCGATTCGAGCAGTGCCTCGCCGACCACTGAGCCGACACGGCCGAAGCCGATGACGACGACATGGCCGGTCTTGCCGGTCGCCACTTCGGTCGGCTCCGGTTCCGGCACGATTTCGCTGGGGCGCACGGCCGACGTGGTGAGATCGGGCTCGACGCGTTCGCCGGCGGGCACGGCGACGACGGCCTCGGCCGGGCGGTCGAAGCGCTTCTCGAGCCACGGCCGCAGCGCATCGACGGCGAGGAAGATCACCGGGTTGAGGACGATCGACAGGATGGCGCCCGCGAGGATGAGGTCGCGACCTTCCTCGGGCAGGATGTTGAGGCCGACGCCGAGGCTGGCGAGGATGAAGGAGAACTCGCCGATCTGCGCAAGGCTTGCCGACACGATCAGGGCGGTGCCCACCGGCCGCTTGAAGGCGGTGACGATGATATAGGCGAGCACCGACTTGCCGATCAGGATGATGAACACGGTGGCAAGCACCGGCAGCGGGTTGGTGATCAGGATGCCCGGGTCGAACAGCATGCCGACGGCGACGAAGAACAGCACGGCGAAGGCATCGCGCAGCGGCAGGCTTTCCTGGGCGGCGCGATGGCTGAGTTCGCTCTCGCTGAGGATCATGCCGGCGAAGAACGCACCAAGCGCCAGCGACACGCCGAACAGGTAGGCCGCGCCCGCGGCCACGCCGAGGGCAATGGCGAGGACGGCAAGGCGGAACAGTTCGCGGCTGCCGGTATGGGCGGTGTAGTGCAGCAGCATGGGGATCAGCCGGCGGCCGACCACCAGCATGAAGCCGACGAAGGCGGCCATCTTGACGACGGTGATCGACAGGATGCCGACGAGGCCGAGCGGGCCGGTGAAGCGCTGGATGAAGTCGATGAAGGAGTCGTGGTAGTCCGCCGCGCCATTTCCCGAGACCGAGGCCAGCGCCGGGATGAGCACGAGGGCGAGGACCATGGCGAGGTCCTCGACGATCAGCCAGCCGACGGCAATGCGACCCTTCTCGCTGTCCAGCATGTGCCGGTCTTCCAGCGCCTTGAGCAGCACGACCGTCGACGCGACCGAGAGGGCGAGGCCGAACATCAGGCCGGCCCCGAGGCCCCAGCCGAGCAGCAGTCCGAGGGCGAGGCCCATCAGGGTGGCGCCGCCGATCTGCACGATGGCGCCCGGCACGGCGAGCGCCCGCACGGAGAGGAGGTCCTTGAGCGAGAAATGGAGACCCACGCCGAACATCAGCAGGATGACGCCGATCTCGCTGAGTTCGGTGGCCAGCTCGGTATCGCCCACGAAGCCGGGTGTATTGGGGCCCACCAGTACGCCGGCGATCAGATAACCGACGAGCGGCGGCATGCGCAGCTTGTTGGCGATGGTGCCGAGGATGAACGCCAGCACCAGACCCGCGACGATCGTGGAGATCAGGGGGGTACTATGCGGCATCAGCGGTCCTCCGGCGGGGCGTTCCCCAGAACTTGTCGGAAAGTGAGTGGAGCGAAGATGGGGCAAGAGACCATCGTTCGCAACCGATGAAGGACGAAAACTGCGGCACAATCATGGGAATACGCGAAATTGCCTGCGGACTTTCGTCCCGGCAGTTCTCAACGTGCCATAATCACCTTGATCTCGCCGAACTGGGGCGATGCCCCGATCACCTGCGGCACCTCTTCGATCCCGATCGTGCGGGTGATCAGCGGGTCGAGCGCCAGGGTTTTCGAGGCAATCAGCTCGGCGGCCCGCCGGTGGGTCAGCGGATTGAGCCAGGCGCTCTCGAGGCGGAGTTCGCGGGTCAGGAGATCGAATGGCGAGAGGGTGACGTGGTCCGCCTCGGGGACAACGCCGAACAGCACGACCGCGCCGCCGCGCCGTGCCAGCCGCGTCGCCTGCTGCAGGGTTTCGCCGAGGCCGGCGCATTCGAAGACGACGTCGGCGCCACCGGGCAGGACGGCGGCGATTGCGTCATCGCCGCCGGCAGCATCGGCCACGCCGGTTGCGCCCAGTTCGAGCGCCAGAGCGCGACGCGGCGCCTGCCGGGTGGACAGCACTATTGTTCCGGCTCCGGCGAGGCGCGAAAGCTGCACCATCAGGAGGCCGATAACGCCGCCACCAATGATCAGCACCGACCCGCCGGCCGGGATCCGGGCGACGTCGATGGCGTGGATGCAGCAGGAGACCGGTTCGCAGAACGCGCCGTGGCGCGGGTCGAGATCGGCCGGCAATATCGCCGCCTGCGCCGCCGGAACGAGCACGTATTCGGCAAAGCCTCCGTCGCGCATCACGCCGATAGGGCTCAGCGAAGCACAGAGGTTCGGCCGTCCGGTGCGGCAATAGTCGCATTGGCCGCAGGAGATATTGGGGTCGCCGGTAACACGGGCGCCGACGGCAACATCGTCGACCGCCGCGCCTACCGCTTCGACGATGCCGGAGAATTCGTGCCCGAGCGTGACGGGCTTGGCCGTCGGGTACTCGCCTCTGAACATGTGACGGTCGGAACCGCAGATGCCGCAGGCCTCGACACGGACGAGCAGATCATTTGGGCCCGGTGTCGGACGCGGGACGTCCTCGACCAGCATTGTTCCCGGTGCGTGCAGGCGCGCAGCGCGCATTCGTCTCTCCCCTAACGCCATCATGGCCGAGGTCGAGCGAATGCGCAAAGCGCGGCGTCAGATCATCACCCGGTCGATCTTTTCGGCCAGCGCAACATCCTTGCTGGTCAGCCCGCCCGCCGAATGGGTGGTCAACGTGATGCGGACCTTGTTGTAGGTGTTGGACCATTCGGGATGATGGTCCATTTTCTCGGCGGCGAGCGCCACCCGCGTCATGAAGGAAAAGGCCTCGGAGAAGGACTTGAACTTGAAGTCGTGGCTGATGGCATCGGTCGCCGGATCGTAGATCCAGCCGTTGAGCTTCCTCAGTGCCGCCTCGCGCTGCGCTGCCTCGAGTCTTTCCGCCATTATCGATCACCTCTGCTGCAATGGATTGGCACTCTCGGGGCGCAAAGTGCCCGAAGCATGGCGGGGCAAGCCGCTGATTTCATTCGCTTCGTGCAAATCTGAAACCTGTTCAAAAGGAAGCGTAAACCACTTGCCGTGAATGGCCGGGGAAAGCTGCGCCCAAGCCCTAGTCGCACCCCGTCCGAGCGCTACTCGAAAGCCCGCATTAACGCCTACCCGGCAAGATCGCTCACACCTTGGTGAGGTCCATGTTCGAGCCTGCACATAAGACATTGCCGCCCGTCGACTACGTGTCGATGATCCGGTCGCTTTACGCTGACCGGCGCGTCATGATTCTGGGCGCCTTTTCGTCGGCGCTTGTCGCGGTCGTCGCCGGCCTCGAGGCCGGTTCGTGGGTGCTTGCCGGTATTGCGGTCGCCTTCGTGCTCGTCGGCATCGCCCGCGATTTCGACATGCGTGCCTTCGAGCGGGCTCAGATCGCCGACGACGATGTCGCCACTGCCAGCCAGTGGGAACTCCGCTCGACGGTCGGCGCTGCCGCCATTGCCGCGCTCTATGCGGTGTGGATGGCCTACAGCTTCCTCGTGGTGAACACGGCCTTCGCCGAAATGAGCTCGCTCTCGGTGACTGCCGCCGTGCTGGTGGGCGTCGTCGGACGTAACTTCGCCATCGACCGGCTGGTGACCATCCAGATGGGCATCATGTCGATCGGCATGGGCATCGGCATGCTGTTCGACGGCACCTTCCACACCCTGACGCTGTCGGTGGTGCTGATCACGTTCGTCCTGTCGCTGCGCCGGATTTCGGCCAATATCCGGGCCATCCTGCTGCGCGCGGTGCATGGCCGCATCGAGGCGACGCGGTTGGCCTCCGAACTCGATACGGCGCTCGAGACCATGCAGCATGGCCTCTGCATGCTCGACGAGAACGGGCTCATCGCCGTCGCCAACGACCGCGCCGAACTGGTGTTCTCAAGCTTCATGACCGGCGACTGGTCGGGGCGACCGTTCGCAGCGATGATCACTGCCGCGGCACAGCGCGGCACCATTCCGCCGCGCTCCGCCACGCAGCTGCTCGACACGGTCAACGCCGGCAGCGGCGGCAAGGTGGTGCTGAAGCTCGCCGACGGCCAGTTCTGCGAAGTGACCGTTTCGTCGCGGCTCGACAAGACCGTGCTGCTGTTCGAAGACATCACCGAGCGCGTGAAGGCCGAAGAGCGCATCAACTACATGGCGCATTACGACACGCTCACCGGCCTGCCGAACCGCGCCTATTTCACCGAGCAGGTCGAGGCCGATCTCGAGCGCCGGCGTCGCGGCAAGCGCGGCAAGCATGCCGACGACATGGCCATGCTGCTGATCGTCGACATCGACGACTTCAAGCATGTCAACGACACGATGGGCCACCTGATCGGCGACCGCGTGCTGATCGAGACCTCCGAGCGCCTGACGCGCGTCCTCGGCAAGGACAGCCTCGTGGCACGGCTGGGTGGCGACGAGTATGTCGTCTACCGGTCCGGCGGTGTGCTGCCGGCCGATACGATCAACGATCCCGAGAAAATCCTCGAAGGCTTCCGTGGCCCGTTCGAGGTCGAGGGCGAGGTGTTCTGGGTCAATGTCTCGATCGGTGTCGTCACCGTCACCGACGGGGCGGACGATCTCGATGGGCTGATGACCAAGGCCGACCTTGCGCTCTACAAGGCCAAGGCGCTGGGCAAGGGTCGCAGCCAGGTGTTCCACGACGAGATGGACACCGACTACCGCTATCGCCAGCGCCTCAAGGCCGAGCTCAAGCAGACGGTGGCCGATGGCGGCCTGTCGCTGGTGTTCCAGCCGATCGTCGACCTCAAGACCCGGCGCGTGGTGAGCTGCGAGGCGCTGGCGCGCTGGCATCACCCGGAGCTCGGCTCGATCCCGCCGTCGCTGTTCATTCCCATTGCCGAGGAGACGGGGCTCATCTCCGAGATCAGCCGCTGGGTTCTCACCACGGCCTCGGCCGAGTGCCGCAACTGGCCGGAAGACGTCTCGGTCTCGGTCAACATCTCGGCGCGCGATTTCCGCAATGCCGATGTCGCCGCCATGGTCAAGAATGCGCTGACCAGTTCGGGCCTCGAACCGCAGCGGCTCGAAATCGAGGTCACCGAGACAGCGGTGATCGAGGAACGCGCCGCTGCCACGAAGATCCTGGCCAAGCTGGCCAAGCAGGGCATCGGCATTGCGCTCGACGATTTCGGCACGGGCTACTCGTCCCTGAGCTACCTGCAGGCGCTGCCGTTTTCGAAGCTCAAGATCGACCGCTCGTTCGTCATGGACATCGTCGAGAACCCGCGTTCGATGCGGCTGCTCAGCAACGTTGCGCAGCTGGGCAAGGACATCAACCTCACCGTCACGGTCGAGGGCGTGGAGACCGTCGAGCAGCTCAACCTCATCGCCGAGCACTCCAATGTCGACCAGATCCAGGGCTACCTCTTCGGTGTGCCGCTGCCGCGTCGGGAAGTGGCCGAGCTGATCGCGCGCATGGATGTGCGCGCCACCACCGAACGCGTGGTCGCAGTAGGTGCGGCAAACCGCAAACGTGGTTAATTTTAACTAAAGTCTTCCGATTCCAGCACAAACGCGCCATGGTTCGTTCGCCTACGTGCTTATGCGTGGGTCGCGCGTCCCCCGTGCGAGAAATCCCGATTTTATTATGGCTAATGAAAGGTTAAGCTCTGCGTGAAAGTTGCGGAGTTCTCTATGCGTTCGGATGTTGAAGGTTCGGCAGCGGCGTCAGCTGCCCCCGTCTCCCGCTTCGCCGGCACGCTAATGGATATACTGGACCGCGTCGAGTATTCGCGGGTTCGAATGGATGTCACGGACAATCCGATCTACCGTTTGCGCTATGAAGCGTATCGCCGCGAAGAATCCGTTCCGTTCAACGATGCCGGGGTTGTTGTAGACGATCTCGATACTGCGCCTAACGGCATGAGTTTCGGCGTCCATATCGACGGTGAGCTGGTCAGTTCTATCCGATTGCATCACGTCAGCGCCAAGTATCCTTTCGGCCCCAGCATGAAGAGCTGCCCCGATGTGCTGCAGCCGCTGCTCGATAGGGGCGAAACCTTCATCGATCCGTCCCGCTTCACCGCCGACTACGAAGCATCACTTGCCTATCCGGCCCTGCCGTTCCTGACGCTGCGCATCGCGGTCATGGCCTCGCTGTTCTTCAAGGCCGACGCCTGCCTGGCGCTGGTGCGGCCGGAACATACTGCGTTCTATCGCCGCGTGTTCGGGTCCGAGGAGATGTCGGGCGTGCGCGTCTATCCGGGCCTCGCATTCCCGGTGGCGCTGTTCGGCGCCTATGTGAACACCAAGCTGCCGGCGACGCTTCGGCGCTATCCGTTCTTCATGTCGACCGAGGACGAGCGCGAGAAGCTCTTCGCCCGGGCCCTCGACGACAATTTCGAAGCACCGCAGCGCGCCAGTTCGCGCCTCGCCTACGAACGCGCGCTGCTCGAGCAACAGTTCGGCCAGCCCGCCGCGGCGGAGTAGGCTCCCGATAGAGACTGCCCCCTCCCGGCCTCCCCCATGAAGGGGGAGGTGAAGAGTCGAGCTTGTGGCTAGATCGAACCTGACGCACCGGTGGGGCACC
>JAEWLC010000046.1 GCA_023393475.1 Pseudomonadota bacterium | reverse complement strand
CACCAGCGCCACTTCGCCCAGCCGGCGGCCACCCTCGTCGGTGTCCATCACCTTGTTGAGCACGTCTTCGCCCTTGGTGGCCTTGGCCTCGACGATCTTTCCGCCCTCGAACTTCACCCGGATGCCGTCGATCAGCGTGCCGTTGTGGCTGAGCGGCTTGGTGCTCGACACATAGCCCTCGACCCGCATGGCGTGCGGCGTCGTGAACACCTCCTCGGTCGGGATATTGGGGTTGCAGGTAATGCCGTTCTTGCTCTCGCTGGCGCCGCCCTTCCACTGGTGCCCGTCCGCTAGGCCAATGGTCACGTCGGTGCCCGGGCCCGTATAGGCCAGCGCCGCGAACCGCTGCTCGTTTAGCCAGGTCCAGCGCCTCTTGAGGTCAGCATTGTGCGCCTTCCACGCCGCGATGGGGTCCGCCTGGTCGACGCGGCTCGCCGCAAAGATGGCGTTGGCGAGCTTTTCGATCGCCACGTCTTCGGCATCCTCCGGAAACACCTGCTTGGCCCAGGCCGGGCTCGGATAGGCGACGATGTTCCAGTTGATGTCGAAGCCGGTGATCTTCTCGAGCGCCGGGCGGTAGGCCATCGACGTCGCGCGATTGGCGCGCGCCACCTTGGCCGGATCCTCGGCCGCCAGCATCATCGGGTTGTCGCCCGAGATCGCGAGCCGCGCCGCATTGCCGTCGAACGCCTTGGCCATGCCTTCGAACAGCCAGCCCGGCGCCTTGTCGAAGCTCTCGTCCCGCGCGTAGCGGTAGCGGTTGAGGGTGATCTCCTCGTCGGAAAAGATCGTCTGCACGATACCGGCGCCGGCCTTGTAGGCGTGCTCGGTGATCTTGCGCACCAGCGGCAAGGCCGACATCGGCGCGGTCAGCACCAGGTCCTGTCCCGGCTGCAGCTGGAGCCCTACCTTGATCGCGACCTCGGCGAGGCGGTCGAGTTTGACGGGATCGATGGGGGACTTGCCCTGAGCCATTGGAAAACCTTCGCGAAAATAGGGTGAGAACCCTTACGCCTCGCCTCCTCCTGCTTCAAGCGCACCAGTTGGCTGAGATCATCCTCACGCTCCATCCGTGCATCGAGGCCCAGGGCCCAGGCCCTGAGAAACAGTTCGACCGAGGGATCCAGCATCATGCGTCTCCGTGGTGGTTACGCAGATGGTCGAACGGGGAGGGATCGGATTCGACGGCTGGCAGCCAACTCACCGCGCTGACGCCAGCCGCCGGTTCCACTCTACAGCTCAGTAGGCGATCGCCGGCACCGAACGCAGGTACTCCGTCGCCGTAGCCTGCTCCAGCATGAACTCCGCCACGTCCGCCCGCGAGACGCGCCGCCCCCGATCCGGCAGCCCCTCGATCGCCACCCGGTAGCGCCCAGTCCGCGGCCCACCATCGAGCGCCATCGGCCGCACCGCCACCCACTCGCCGCCCCAGTCCCGCATAGCATCGAGCGCCAGGCGATGGTCGGCCAGCGTGTACGCGATCACGCGGCGCACCAGCATCAGCAGCAGCGCGCCCACGAGGTCGCCGGCCCGCTCGCCCAGCACCCCGAAGTTCGAGAGGAATACCAGCCGCCGCACGCCGTGCTCCTGCATCGCCGCGATCGTGTTGCGCGCACCCGTCGAATAGAGGTCGGTCGGCCCGCGCGACGGATCGCCCAGAGCGACGATCACTGCCTCGTGCCCCGCGACCGCCTGGCAGACCTCGTCCGCGTTGCGGACATCGCAGCTGACCACGCTCAGGGCAGGGTGCCGAACCTCGATGGCCCCGCGGTAGCGCACCGCCGCAGTAACCGTGTGCCCGGCCGCAAGGGCCTGTTCCAGTGCATGCCGGCCAACACGGCCGCTCGCTCCAATGATGACAATATTCATCGCTATTCCCGTGCGTATTGAAGTGGGCGCGCTTTATCTCCGCGCCTTCCCCACCGGGCAATGAGGCAGCTTAATGTCGCGTAGTTCCCTGCACGTAACCGATGGCTGCCGGCCGGCCACGGAGATATTCCTGCGCATTGGCGACAAGTGGACGCTCATCGTCGTAGCCCACCTCTGGAGCGGTCGCTCGCGCCGCTTCACTGAACTCCTTCATGATATCCCGGATATCTCGCAGCGCATGCTCACCGCCACGCTGCGCGATCTCGAACGCGACGGATTGGTTCGACGCACGGTCACGCCTGCGAGCCGCGTCCGCGTCGACTACCAGCTGACGGAGCTTGGCCTTTCGCTGGGCGAAAGCGTCCGGGTGCTCGGCCACTGGGCCGCCGACAATCACGCTGCCATAGCCGCCTCCCGGTCCGAGTTCGACCAGCGGCAGGATGCGCTCGCTTGGTAGTGACGGTGGCCTAGGCCTCTTCGAGCCCGGCAAGCTTCAGGCCGTCGAGCACGGCCTGAAGCCGCGTCGGATCGCGCTGTGGCTGGCCGTCCCAGATCAGCTTGGCGGTTACGCCCGGCGACAGCTTCTTCAGCGTCGCGAGGTAGCGCCGGGCTTCTTCCATGCGGCCGAGGTGGGCATTGGCCGCCGCCAGCATCCAGTAGGTGCAGACGAAGCTGGAATTGGCGGTGAGGCTGCGCCTCGACCAGACCAGCGCCTCCTCGTAGTCCCCCCGGATCATGTGCGCATGGGCGATCGCCGTCAGCGGCCAATGCGCGCCGTCGAGCGCCGGGCTCAGCCGGATCGCATGCTCGCAATAGGCGACGGCATCGTCGATGCTGCCGAGATGCAGCTGCGTGATGCCGGCAAAGATCATCACATCGAGATTGTTCGGGTTGAGCTTCACCGCCCGGCGGCTCAACTCCAGCCCGAGGTCGTAGTCCTTGAGATAGTGGATCAGCATCATCGAGCAGAGGCTGAGGATCACGGCGTCGTCGCGCGCGTTCGCCATCGCCTTCTCCACCAGCTCGATGCCGCGGCGATAGTCGTCTTCCCCGATCGGCGGCCAGCCCTGCGCCGCCCGGTGCAGCATGGCGTTGCCTGCATAGACGAGGTAGCTCGGATTGTTCGGCTCGAGCGCAATAGCCCGCAGCAGCAGCCGGATCGCCTCGGCATTGGCAGCCTCGGTCTGCGACAGGTGCATCGGCATGGCGCGGAGGTAAAGGTCGTAGGCCTCGACACTGTCCGGCCGCTCGCGCCGCGAACGCTCGATCTCGGCCCAGCGGATGGTCGGCTCGACGATCGAGGCGACGGTGCCGGTGATGCGATCCTGGAACTCGAACACATCCTCGAGCGTGCCGTCGAACTTGTCGGCCCAAAGGTGCGCGCCGGTCGAGGCGTCGATCAGCTGCGCGGTGATCCGCAAGCGGTCGCGCGCCCGCCTGACGCTGCCCTCGAGGAGGTAGCGCACACCGAGCTCCCGCGCCACCTGCCGCACGTCGACGGCGCGGCCCTTGTAGACGAAGCTCGAATTGCGCGCGATGACGGCGAAATCCTTGAACCGGCTGAGCGCCGTGATGATGTCCTCGACCACGCCGTCGGCGAAATACTCTTCCTCGCTGTCGCCGCTCATGTTGTCGAACGGCAGCACGGCCACCGACGGCCGGCGCGGCGTCACCGGCCCGAACTCGCGGCCCTTGGGCGCCGCGGCCCCTTCGGCCATCACTTCGTACACCCGCACCGGGCGGGGGATGTTCTTCAGCTCGCGCTCGCCCATGTCGAGAAAGCCGGCCTTCATCCGGTCGCGCACTTCCTCGAACACTTTTCCTGAGATGTAGATGCCGCCGGGATCGGCGATCTGCTGCAGGCGCGCGGCGATGTTGATGCCGTCGCCATAGATATGGGCGTCGTCATGCACGACATCGCCCTGGTTGATGCCGATACGGAACACCAGGCGTCGGGCAGGGGGGATGTCGGCGTTGCGCTCGGCCATCATGGCCTGCATGGCGAGACCCGCCTCGACGGCCGAGACGACGCTGCCGAACTCGGCAACGAGGCCGTCGCCGGCCAAATCGACCACCTTCCCGCCGTGCTTCTGCAACAGCTGGATGACGGCGACCTGATGCCCCTTGAGAGCAGCAACGGTCCCGGCTTCGTCAATGCTTACCAGCGCGCTGTATCCCGCGACATCAGCGCAAAGCACTGCCACGAGACGGCGCGACAAAACCTGTTCCATACCCGGTTCCTAGGCGGAGTCTTCGCCTTGGTCGAAGGGTAAATCCTTGCAGCGTTACTTGGAAGTGGAAACCGCTACTGGCCTTTTGGGATAAGCCGAAAATCCGGCAGCTCGCGAAGACCCAATTCGGGGCCCGCCGGCGAGTAGACGACGAACAACTGCATCGGCGCATCGCCGGTGTTGAGTGTCGAATGGAAGCGGCTTTCGGGCACGAAGATAGTACAACCGGGCCCGACCTTCTGCGTCACTGGCACGCCGTCCGGCGTTTCCACCATCTGCTCGCCTTCGCCCGAGATGACGAAGATGATCTCCTCGGCGCCCGGATGGTTGTGCCGGCTGTGCCCCTGTCCCTGCGGCAGGTCGACGATCCCGCCCGAGAATCGCCGCGCCCCGTTCACCTCTGGCGCCACCGTCAGCGCCAGCCGCCCCCAGTCGAACCCGAACGCGCTGACATCGCGCGGATAGACGAAGTTGTTCTCGGCCATTGCTTCCTCCTCCAGAGTCTTCTGCCAACGAACTACTCGCCCGTCCGCAGCCCCTTGAATCCCTCGACCTGGGCCTTGATCGCCACTTCCACCGGCAGCCGTTCCATCGAACTGGCGCCGTAAAAACCGTGGCAGCCCTTCACCCGGTCGAGCACGATTTTCGCATCTTCCGGCATGGCGATCGGCCCGCCGTGGCAGAGGACGAGCACATCCGGCTTCACCGATTTCGCGGCAGCCACAATGACTTCGATCTCGGCGCAGCAGGTATCGAGCGACTTGGCCGCCGTGGCGCCGATCGCGCCGCCGGTCGTCACACCCATATGCGCCACGATGATGTCGGCCCCGACCCCGGCCATGGCCTTCGCCTCATCCGGGTTGAACACATAGGGCGTGGTCAGCAGGTCGAGCCTTGCCGCCTCGGCGATCATGTCGACCTCGAGCCCGTAGCCCATGCCGGTCTCCTCGAAGCTGACCCGCATCACCCCGTCGAACAGCCCGATGGTCGGGAAATTCTGCACCCCGGAAAAGCCCATGGCCTTCAGCTCGGCGAGGAACTGCGGCATCAGAACGAACGGATCTGTGCCGTTGACGCCCGCCAGCACCGGGGTGCGCTTCACCACCGGCAGCACCTCGCGCGCCATGTCCTTGACGATCTCATTGGCATTGCCATAGGCGAGCAGACCTGCCGCCGAGCCGCGCCCGGCCATGCGATAGCGGCCCGAATTGTAGATGATGATGAGGTCGATGCCCCCGGCCTCCTCGGCCTTGGCGGAGATGCCGGTGCCGGCCCCGCCGCCGACGATGGGCACGCCGCGCGCCACCATGTCGTGGAATTTCCTCAGGATTTCGGCGCGCGCGATCGCTGCCATGTGGCCTCCTATGCCGCAATTTCAGTGTAGGCGGCGACCGCAGCAGCCGCGAATTCAGGGTCGTTGATGTGGCAGTCGATGGGGATCAGCCGCCGGTTGTCAGTCCATTGCACCGTGCGATGGATGGCATTGAACAGCTCGGCATCCGCCGCTTCATCGCGAAATGGCCCGCCCTCGATATCAATCGCCGACACGCCGCGCAGTGGCAGCAGGAAGCGCACCGGTCCCTCGCAGGCATTGAGCTTGCCGCCGATCCACTCCCCGATCGCCCGGCATTCGTCCGCCGTCGTCCGCATCAGGGTGACATTGTCGTTGTGCGAGTAGAACAGCCGCCCGGCGAACCGTTCGGGCACCGTCGACGGCGCCCAGAAATTGACCATGTCGCAGGCGCCGACCGACCCCACATAGGGCACGCGCATCCTCGCGATGGCATCGAGCCGCTCCGGCCCCGCCGGCAGCACGCCGCCGATCAGGTAGTCCGCCACTTCCGTCGTCGTGATATCCACCACGGCGGTGATGAGGCCGGAATCGACCAGCATCTCCATGGTCTTGCCGCCGGTTCCCGTCGCGTGGAAGACCAGCGGCTCGGTGGCCCCGGCCATCAGCTCCACGATCCTCATCACTGCCGGCGTCGTTACCCCGAACATGGTGAGGCCCACGGCCCGCTTGGTGGCCGGCGGCACAGGCTCCTCGCTGGCACTCATGCCCACGATCGCCTGCGCCGCATTCGACAATATAACACGTGATATTCGGTTGAGCCCCGCCATATCGGTGATCGAGGGCATCATCATGATGTCGCTGACCCCGACATAGGGCGACACGTCGCCTGACGCCAGGGTCGACACAATGAGTTTCGGCAGTCCGATCCGCAGCTTGCGCATCCCCGCAGTGATGATCGAGGTGCCCCCGCCACCACCGATGCCGACTATCCCCGCGATATCATCACGTGTTATGACAAAGTTCGCGAAAGCCTCCGCCATGCCGGCAACCGCGACGCCCCGGTCGGTAACTTCCAGGACGCCCGGCGTGCCGAACGCCGCCACTTCGGCGGCGCCGATCTCGGGCGGGATGGATGGCGTCCTTGTGCCCACATCGACGACGAGGGGATCGCCGCCGAGCGCACGCACCCGTTCGGCGAGAAAGGCCAGTTCCTCTCCCTTCGTGTCGGCGGTGCCGACCACGTAGATGCGCTTCATCGGCGCTCCCTCCGGCGCTCTTGGGGCAGTCGCGGACAGTCTCCTCCCGTCCGCGCCGCCGGCGCCATTGCTCCAGTCATTGCAGACCTCGCGCCTCGTTGCAAAGATTTTTGAGATGTGCGTATCATTTCGATATGGACGTCTCAGATGCCGAGGACATGCAACCGGTCGAGCCGCGCGGCGCCAGCGCCCGCACGCGGAAGCTCATGCTGCAGACCGCCATCGCGCTGATGCAGCGCGGGCAGACTCCGTCTGTCAGCGATGCCGCAGAAGCCGCAGGCGTGTCGCGCGCCACCGCCTATCGCTACTTTCCCAGCCAGGCGGCGCTGGTCCATGCCGTGGTCGACGAAGCGCTCGGCCCGATCCTCGATTGGCGCAGCGACAGTTCTGATCCCGAGGTGCGGGTGCAGGATCTGCTCGCCCTCACCATGCCGCGGGTCGCCGAGTTCGAAGCCACGTTCAAGGCGGCGCTGAAGCTCTCGCTGGAGCAGTGGGCCCAGCGCCAGGCCGGTACGTTCGGTACCGAGCCACCGTTCAAGCGCGGACATCGCGTCCACATGCTGCAAATGGCGATAGCGCCACTCAAGAATAAATTGCCGGAAGCCAAGTTCCAGCGCCTCGCCAAGGCGCTGTCACTGGTCTACGGCCTCGAAGTCCTTATTGTTCTCAAAGACTTGTGGGGACTCGACATGAATGAGATGCAGGACGTTGCTGGCTGGGCGGCTTCGGCGCTGGTCCAGGCCGCAGTAGCGGAGGCAGGGTCTTGATCTGTCAGTGGGAAACAATTTTCTCACATCGGTTTCAACTGGCAAAAATGCTAGCATGTTAGCTTGACGACACTGGCAAAACATAGAAACACTGTTGCCAGCACGACGATCGGAGGGAGGATCAAGTGCGACGGGCGCTGAGGGGCGCCGCAGCCGGATGCTTTGGGAGAGGCAGGCCGGCACACCGGAACATTCCGACGTCGCCACGCAAAAACTAGGAAAACGGCCGGCCATTCGGGCTTGGGAGAGCCCGGTCGGTTGCTGCTGAATGCCCCCGGCACGGAGGAGGGGCGCGGACCGGTTTCGCAGCCGGTCCACGAGCGCTACAGGGAGGACCATATGCGCGTTCTAGGAAAGAGCATGCTGGCCGGGCTCGGCCTGATGCTTGCGTCCAGCACGTCTGTGCTGGCGCAGGAACTGACGATCTTCTGGGCCGAATGGGATCCGGCCAACTACCTGCAGGAACTGGCCAACCTCTACGAAGCCGAAACCGGCGTGAAGGTGACGGTGGAGACGACGCCCTGGGGTGATTTCCAGACCAAGGCCTTCACCGAATTCAACGCCCAGGGCTCCGCCTACGACATGATCGTCGGCGACAGCCAGTGGCTCGGCGCGGCATCGGAAGCCGGCCACTATGTCGACCTGACCGACTTCGTGAAGGAGAACGGCGTCCTCGAGAAGATGGCGCCCGCCACCATGAAGTTCTACGCCGAGTACCCCGGCAACTCCGGCAAGTACTGGTCGATCCCCGCCGAAGGCGACGCCGTGGGCTGGGCCTACCGCAAGGACTGGTTCGAGGATCCGACCGAGATGGCCAACTTCAAGGCCAAGTACGGCTACGATCTCGCCGTGCCGCAGGACTGGAAGCAGCTCACCGACATCGCCGAGTTCTTCCACCGTCCGGATCAGAACCGCTACGGCGTGGCGATCTACACCGACAACTCCTACGACGCCATGGCCATGGGCTTCGAGAACGCGCTGTTCTCCTACGGTGGCGAACTGGGCGACATGGAGACCTACAAGGTCGATGGCATCATCAACGGCCCCAAGGCCGTTGCCGCTCTCGATGCCTACAAGAAGCTCTACAGCTTCACGCCTCCGGGCTGGGCCAAGACCTTCTTCGTCGAGAACAACCAGGCCATCACCGAGAATCTCGCGGCGATGTCCATGAACTACTTCGCCTTCTTCCCGGCGCTGATCAACGAGGCGTCCAACCCGAACGCCGCCAACACCGGCTTCTTCGCCAACCCGGCCGGTCCGGATGGCGACCAGTTCGCTGCGCTCGGCGGGCAGGGCATCTCGATCGTCAGCTACAGCCAGAACAAGGATGAGGCCTTCAAGTTCCTGCAGTGGTTCATCCAGGACGACACCCAGCAGAAGTGGGCCGACCTCGGTGGCTACACCTGCTCGGCCGCTGTGCTCGAGAGCGAGGGCTTCCGCAACGCCACGCCGTATAACGAGGCCTTCTACCAGACCATGTTCAAGGTGAAGGACTTCTGGGCGGTGCCGGAATACGCCGAGCTGCTGACCCAGCTCAACCAGCGCATCTATCCGGCCATCGTCGGTGGCGAAGGGACCTCGCAGGAGACCCTCGATGCCCTGGCTGCCGACTGGAAGGCGACCTTCGCCAAGTACGGCCGCGGCGGCTGATGACTATTGCCGGGGAGCTTCGGCTCCCCGGTTCCATCCGAACCGAGCCGGGGGGCAACCCGGCCGCAACTGATCTGCAGCGTGCCGCCCGGTGGGCAGCGCGTGTCCGGGGGAGTGTGCCTTGAACCAGATGATGACCACGCTCGATCCGCGTTCGCGGGCTGCCGTTCGCGGCTGGAGCGACATCACGATCCGCAACCTGTTCGTCATCCCGACGATCCTGTTCCTGATCGTCTTCAACATTTTCCCGCTGCTCTATTCGCTAGGCTACTCGTTCACCGACTTCCGCGCCTCGACCAAGGATCCGGTGAACTTCGTCGGCCTCCGGAACTACATGGAGCTGCTCAGCGATCCGAACATCTGGTCGAACTTCACTATCACCGCGCAATACGTCATCGTCTCGGTCGTCGGCCAAGTCGTGGTCGGCTTCGGCCTCGCGCTGCTGCTCAATCGCAGCTTCCCGCTGAAGGGCCTGATCACCACCCTGCTGCTGCTGCCGATGATGCTCTCGATGGCGGTGGTGGGCCTGTTCTGGAAGCTGCTCTACGACCCCAATTTCGGCATCATCAACTACGCCCTCGGCCTCGGTAAGCTCGAGTGGCTCGGCGACCCCAATATCGCGCTCTACGCCGTGGCGCTGACCGATATCTGGATGTGGTCGCCCTTCGTGATGCTGCTCTCGCTCGCCGGCCTTTCGGCGGTGCCGAAGCACCTCTACGAGGCCGCCTCGATCGATCGCGCCAGCCGGCTCTACACCTTCTTCCGCATCACCCTGCCGCTGGTCGCGCCGATCCTGCTCATCGCTATCATCTTCCGCACTATGGAGGCCTTCAAGACCTTCGACCTCGCCTACGTGATGTCGGGCCAGCCGACCACCGAAGTGGTGTCGATCCGGCTCTACAAGATGGCGTTCCAGGAGTGGCAGACCGGCAAGAGCTGTGCGCTCGCCTACATCGTGCTGATCATGGTGCTCTGCATCACCAACGTCTACGTCAAGTACCTCAACAAGGCGAAGGAGCGCTGAGATGGCCGTCGTTTCAACCCGCGGTCAGCGCATCGGCAACATGCTCGCCATTGCTGCGGTGGTCGTGGTCACCTTCATCATGCTGGCGCCGATCTACTGGATCGTGGCGACCTCGTTCAAGCCGCGCAACCTCGCCACCACCAACCCGCCAACCATCATCTTCGAGCCTACGGTGGCGCCCTTCGTGAAGCTCTTCACCAAGCGCGTGCAACTGAAGCCCAACGAGGTCGTCGACTACGAGAACGCCCCCTGGTTCGAGCGGCTGGTCTTCGATGGCGGCGAGCGCATCACCCGCTCGGGCAAGGGCCAGATCCAGCTCTCGGCCTATCCGGATCGCTTCATCAACTCGCTGATCATCGCCATCACCTCGACGGTGCTCGCGGTGTCGATGGGTACCATCACCGCCTATGGCTTCTCGCGCTTCAAGGTGAAGGGAGAGTCCGACCTGCTCTTCTTCGTCCTCAGTACGCGCATGCTGCCGCCCATCGTCGTCGCCATCCCGATGTTCCTGATGTACCGGGCGGTGGGCCTCAACGATTCCCATATCGGCCTCATCATCCTCTACACCGCCTTCAACGTCTCGTTCGCGGTCTGGCTGATGAAGGGCTTCATCGACGAGATCCCGAAGGAATACGAGGAAGCGGCGCTGGTCGATGGCTACACGCGCATCCAGGCCTTCTTCAAGATCGTTCTGCCCGAGGCCGCCACCGGCATCGCCGCCACCGCCGTGTTCTGCTTCATCACGGCATGGAACGAGTACGCCTTCGCGCTGATCATGACCAACCGGCGCGCCCAGACGGCGCCGCCCTTCATCCCGAGCCAGATCGGCGCGGGCCTGCCCGACTGGACGGTGATTGCCGCCGGCACGTTCCTGTTCCTCCTGCCGGTCGCCATCTTCACCTTCCTCCTCCGCAACCACCTGCTGCGCGGCATGAGCTTCGGGGCGATCCGCAAATGAACCTTCGTGTCTTCAACCAGCGCTTTCTCGAGCCCGGCTCAATGACGCTGATGATCCTCGGCATCATCTTCCTCTGCCAGCCCTGGATCGAAGTGCTGCATCAGTGGTCCGTCACGGTCATGCTCATCGGCCTCGTCGGCTTCAACGTCGCCGTCCACATCCCGCCGCCGGAAAAGAAGGTCATCGACGATCTCGCGCCGAGCCAGGGAGGGCCGCATGGCTGAGATCGAGCTGCGCCATATCGACAAGCACTTCGGCCTCGTCCACGTCATCAAGGACGTGAACCTCACCGTGAAGGACCGCGAATTCGTCGTCTTCCTCGGCCCCTCCGGCTGCGGCAAGACCACGACTTTGCGCGCCATCGCCGGCCTCGAGGAGATCGACTCCGGCGACATCCTGCTCGACGGCAAGCCGATCCAGAACCTCCGTGCCGCCGATCGCGACATCGCCTTCGTGTTCCAGAACTACGCGCTTTATCCGCACTTCACCGTCTACGAGAACCTCGCCTTCCCGCTGCGCGCCGTCGGCACGCCCAAGCAAGAGGTCGACGAGACGGTCCGTTCGGTCGGCAAGTCGCTGGGCATCCTGCACCTCCTCAACGCCCGGCCGTCGGCCCTGTCGGGCGGCGACATGCAGCGCGTTGCCATCGGCCGCGCCCTCGTGCGGCATCCCAAGGCCCTGCTGCTCGATGAACCGATCGGCTCGCTCGATGCCAAACTCCGCGAGACCATGCGCGTCGAATTGAAGCGCCTGCACTACGAGAACGGCTCGACCTCGATCTACGTCACCCACGACCAGGTCGAGGCCATGTCGCTCGCCGATCGCATCGTGGTGATGAACGAGGGCGTGCTCCAGCAGGTCGGCTCGCCGACCGACGTCTACCTCTATCCGGCCAACCTCTTCGTTGCCCAGTTCATCGGTTCGCCGGTGATGAACATCGCCGCCACCCGCGTCTCCGGCAACGACGACGAGGCGCAGGTGTCGCTCGATGGCGCCAGCTTCACCCTGCCGCGCGTCCTGCTCGGCATGCTCGAGCAGAAGCGGGCGGGGCAGGAGCTTTCGCTCGGCATCCGTCCCGAAGGCGTGCTCGTCTCGCGTGACGAGCGCCCCGGCTACAGCGCCGCCGAGGCGCATATCATCCAGCCCTTCGGCGGCTTCGACATCGTCGACCTGAAGTTCGGCGAAAAGACCCTGCGCGCCCGCACCACCTCCGGTTTCGTCGACAGGGTCGGCACCCGGGTCTTCGCGAAGCTCGATCCGTCGCAGGCCCACTTCTTCGACAGCAAGTCGGGCGCCTCGCTCGGCATCCGGCTGGGGGCGTGAGCAGGAACGATGCTCACGCGACCGGCACAGCACTCCGAGACCTAGACCATGGCCCGCATCCGCCTCGAAAACCTCAGCAAGTCCTTCGGCCCGCACACTGTCGTCGAGGACCTCGATATCGATGTCGCCGACGGTGAGTTCTTCGTCCTCCTGGGCCCCACCGGCGCCGGCAAGACCACGCCGCTGCGCATGATCGCCCGGCTCGAGAAGCCCACTATCGGCCGCATCTTCATCGGCGATGCCGAGGTCAATTCCT
>JAEWLC010000035.1 GCA_023393475.1 Pseudomonadota bacterium | reverse complement strand
AAATCAGCACGTCTTATTGCACTAAACCCGCCGCCCGCCAACTATGACCGCGGCCTCTTTCGTATCTGGATCCCCGATGAGCGACATCCTCCTCCGCCCCTTCGAGTGGCGCGACATTCCGGCAATCACCGCGATCTACCGGCCCTATGTCACCGACACGGTGATCACGTTCGAATACGACCCGCCCGGCGAGGCGGAGATGGCGCGGCGCTTCGGGGGAATGCTGGACCTCGGTCATCCGATCATCGTGGCGGAGCGCGACGGCGAAGTGGTGGGCTATGCCTACGCTTCCTACTATCGCACCCGCATCGCCTACCGCTTCACCTGCGAGGATTCGATCTACCTGCGGCAGGACATGGTGGGGCAGGGGCTGGGCGGGAAGCTGCTCGACAGGCTGATCGAGGAGTGTCGGGCTTTCGGCTTCAAGCAGATGATCGCGGTGATCACTGCCGAACGCGCCAACTCGGTGCGGCTGCACGAGAAGGCCGGCTTCATCCATGTCGGCACGCAGGAAGCCACCGGCTTCAAGTTCGACCGCTGGATCGGCGTCACCTACATGCAGAAGGCGCTGTGAGACGCGCCGGGGATCTCGGGCGGGCTAGAGCGGCTTTTCCATCGGGTAGCAGAGCATGCCGCGATCGGCCTCGCAGGGGCCGGCGTCGTGCCATCCCGAGTCGAGATAGAAGCGATGGGCGGTGCCGGTGCTGGTCAGCCGCGCACGGGTAGTGCCGGCTTCGCGCATGCGATCCTCGAGGGCAGCAAGGAGCGCCTTGCTGACGCCAGCGAAGCGATGTGCCGGATCGACGTAGTTCAGCCCAATCTCGTCGATGCCGTTGAGGCAGCCGACTGCCGCGATCTGCCCGTCTTGCTCGGCGACAAAGAGCTGCGCGTTAGGATTGCCGAACATCTGCAGCACCATTCCCGGTGTCTTGTTACGCAACCAGCCGGCAAGGATGCCGGGATCATTGCAATGATCGGCGGCGCAGAGCTCGCGAATCGAAGCTGTGAGGACGGCGCTCATTGCCGCGGCGTCCTCCGGCACGGCCGGCCGGACAAGGATCATTTGACGACGGCGAGTTCCAGTACGCGCAGTACCGTGGCCAGTTCGTGCCCGCGCTTCAGCACACGGCCGTCCTGGCTCAGTACCATGTACTGGCCCTGCTTGTTGCGCAGCTTGGGGTTCTTCTCGACCACGTAGAGCGGACGCTCGGAGGCGCGCTTGTAGATCGAGAACAGCGCGCGGTCGCGGAGGAAATCGAGCGCGTAGTCGCGCCATTCGCCATCGGCGACCTTGCGGCCGTAGAGGTTCAGGATGGTCTGCAGCTCCTTGCGATCGAAGCTGACCGCGGGAACGAAGCGACTATTGCTGGACTGGGGGCTCGCGACCGGCGGGAAGTCGATCAGGAGCCCTGATCCTATTTCGTCGGGTTGATCCGCCATTCCTCTCCCCGTCACGTGGCCGTCATGATCGCGTCAATCGTCGCGATTGGCAAGTCGGGGTGAGAAGCGCGCGGTATCGAACAAAGGGCTAAGGCAGAAACCCCATTTCGGTCACATTCTGTCCCTGATCACGCCCGATTGGCTCGGCAGCATACAACCATTGCCTCCAGTGGCCGGCATCCGGGCTGACCGAGCCCCCAAACCACGATGCCCGAATGCCGGCCGCCTCTTACATGCACCAGTCATTCTCCTCCCGCTTGCGCGTCACGCTGGCGGGAGTTTTGTTTTGGGCCTCAGGTTCTAGAGAGTGAAGCTGGCGGCGCCGAGAATCGGCCCGGGCAGGCCAGCCTTTTCCTGCTGCACCATGATCACCGCGCCATTGGCCTTGCCGGTCAGCGCCTCGCGCACCGGCAGGGTCAGCTTCGCGCCGGTCTTCGGATCCCACATGCCGAGAACCTGCCGGCCGGTGACGATCTGGGTATAGCCGATCCGCTTGCCCTCGTTCTCGCCGCGCTCGATCGTGACATCGGCATGGTCGAGGAATGTGACGAGCCAGATGGTGCCGGCGGGCAGGTCAGCCTGAGCCGGAACGGAAATGTCGATCAGGCCACCCTGCTGCTCGGTCAGCGACACGGTCAGCGGCAGGGTAGCGCTGGCGAGCGCCCCGTTCACCGCCTCGGTCTTGCTGCCGACGACGCCGCCCTTGCCGTTGACGACCATCTGCGGGGTGAAGATGCGGGAGGAGCCCCAGGCCTCGGCATAATCGCGCTGGCGGTCAGAATTCTCGGCGGTGCCGAACGTGTCCTGCCAGCCGATATAGTCCCAGTAGTCCACATGGTAGGCGAGTGTCACGATGTCGGGACGCTTCCCGACCTGCTCGAACATGGCGTCGGCCTTCGGGCAGGATGAACAGCCCTGGGAGGTGAAAAGCTCGAGTACGGCCTTGGGGCCGAGCTTGAACTCGCCGGCAAGAACCGACGGCGCGAGCGCAAGCGAGAGGGCAAATCCCCAAAGTATCCGGCGAGAAAGCATGGCGACGTTTTTAGGCACGTGCATCACGGCAAGCGAGTCAAATCGACGCGAGTTTTCGTGATCGCAAAGAGGTGGTGAAGCGGCCGCGCTGGGCGCGCCCAGTTCAAGGCGCCACACAGGTGGGCAGGCACCCTCCCCGCCGAGCGGGGAGGGTGGGATCATTGGCTGTACTTACGCCGCGACGAGATTGCGGAGCACGTAGTGCAGGATGCCGCCGTGCTTGTAGTAGTCGAGCTCGTTGACGGTATCGATGCGGCAGCGGGTATCGATCAGCTCGATGCGGCCGTCATGACGGACGATCTTGACCTTGACTGTGGCGCGCGGGGAGAGGTCGAGCAGGTTCTCGATCGAAACCGTCTCGGTGCCGTCGAGCTTCAGGCTCTGCCAGCTCTCGCCTTCGGCGAACTGCAGCGGCAGTACGCCCATGCCGATGAGGTTGGAGCGGTGGATGCGCTCGAAGCTCTGGGCGATGACGGCGCGGACGCCGAGGAGGCGGGTGCCTTTGGCGGCCCAGTCGCGCGACGAGCCGGTGCCGTATTCCTTGCCGGCAAAGATCACCAGCGGGGTGCCCGACTTCTGGTAGGCCATGGCCGCGTCGTAGATCGGCATCTGGTCGCCGTTCGGGCCCTTGGTGAAGCCGCCTTCGACGCCAGGGAGCATCTGGTTCTTGATGCGAATGTTGGCAAAGGTGCCGCGCATCATGACTTCGTGGTTGCCGCGGCGGGCGCCGTAGGAGTTGAAGTCCTTCGGAGCGACCTGGCGTTCGACTAGGTACTTGCCGGCCGGGGTCGTCGGCTTGAACGAGCCGGCAGGCGAAATGTGGTCGGTGGTGATCGAATCGAGGAAGAGCGACAGCACGCGCGCCTCGACGATGTCGGTGACCGGCGCCGGCTCCATGGTCAGGCCCTCGAAATAGGGCGGGTTCTGCACATAGGTGGAGCCGCTGTTCCACTTGTAGGTCTCGCCGCCATCGACGGCGATGCCCTGCCAGTTCTCGTCACCCTTGAAGACGTCGGAGTAGCGACCGAGGAACATCTTCGGCGTGATCACGGTGCGGACGACGTCCGCGATCTCCTGGTTGGTCGGCCAGATGTCCTTGAGATAGACGGGCTGGCCATCAGAACCGGTGCCGAGCGGATCGGTGGTGAGGTTCTTGTTCATTGTGCCGGCCAGCGCATAGGCGACGACCAGCGGCGGCGAGGCGAGGTAGTTCGCCCGCACGTCCGGGTTCACGCGGCCCTCGAAGTTGCGGTTGCCCGAGAGCACCGAGGCGGCGACCAGGTCGTTCTGGTTGATGCACTCGCTGATCGCTTCGGGCAGAGGGCCGGAATTGCCGATGCAGGTGGTGCAGCCGTAGCCGACGAGGTTGAAGCCCAGCGCGTCGAGATCGGCCGAGAGGCCGGCCGCGTTGAGGTAGTCGGTCACCACCTGCGAGCCGGGGGCGAGCGAGGTCTTCACCCACGGCTTCGACTTCAGGCCCTTGGCGCGGGCCTTGCGGGCGAGGAGGCCGGCAGCGATCAGCACGTTCGGGTTCGACGTGTTGGTGCAGGAGGTGATGGCGGCGATGACGACATGGCCGTCATTGATGCCGTACTTCTCGCCGCGCACCGGCAGGGTGGCTTCTTCCGGAATGTCGTCGACGCCGGTAGCGCCTTCATCGACGAAGCGGCTCTCGCCCTTCGATTCGGGCAGGGCAGTGCGTTCCTTGCGGCCGCCGGCGATTTCCTTGAGCGCCTCGGCGAATTTCGGCGCGGCATCGGTGAGCGCGACGCGATCCTGCGGGCGCTTGGGGCCGGCGAGGTTGGGAACGACGGTTGTAAGGTCGAGTTCGAGCGTATCGGTGAACAGCGGATCCGTGCTGGTCGTGGTGCGATACATGCCCTGGGCCTCGGAGTAGGCCTTCACCAGCGCAACGCGGTCGGCATCGCGGCCGGACGTCTCGAGGTAGGTCAGGGTGTCGCTGTCGACCGGGAAGAAGCCGCAGGTGGCGCCGTATTCGGGGGCCATGTTGGCGATGGTCGCCTGGTCTTCGAGCGAGAGATAGTCGAGGCCGGGGCCGTAGAACTCGACGAACTTGCCGACGACGCCCTTCTTGCGCAGCATCTCGGTGACCGTGAGCACGAGGTCGGTGGCGGTGATGCCCTCGTTGATCCGGCCGGTCATCTTGAAGCCGATGACTTCAGGAATCAGCATGGTGATCGGCTGGCCGAGCATGGCGGCCTCGGCCTCGATGCCGCCCACGCCCCAGCCCAGAACGGCCATGCCGTTGACCATGGTGGTGTGGGAGTCGGTGCCGACGAGGGTATCGGGGTAGGCGATGGTCTCGCCGTCCTCGGACTTGGTCCAGACGGTCTGGGCCAGGTATTCGAGATTAACCTGGTGGCAGATGCCGGTGCCGGGCGGTACGACGCGGAAGTTGTCGAAGGCCTTCTGGCCCCAGCGCAGGAACTCGTAGCGCTCGCCGTTGCGCTCATATTCGAGGTCGACGTTCTGGAGGAAGCTGAGCGGGGTGCCGTAGCTGTCCACCATCACCGAGTGGTCGATGACGAGGTCGACCGGGACCAGCGGATTGATCTTCTGCGGGTCGGCGCCGAGCTTGGCGGTCGCATCGCGCATGGCG
Source organism: Pseudomonadota bacterium (assembly GCA_023393475.1). Lineage (GTDB taxonomy): Bacteria > Pseudomonadota > Alphaproteobacteria > Rhizobiales > Devosiaceae > Devosia_A. Next base: position 41,039 of record JAEWLC010000035.1, on the reverse strand, counting down.
GCGAGGTCAACGACGGCGGGGACGCCGGTAAAATCCTGCATCAGCACGCGGGCCGGGCGGTAGCTGATCTCGTGCTCGGACACGCGGGTGCGGAGCCAGTCGGCAACGGCTTCGATATCGGCGCGGGTGACCGTGATGCCGTCCTCGAAGCGCAGCAGGTTCTCCAGCACCACCTTCATGGAGTGCGGCAGCTGCGAGACGCCCTTCAGCCCGTTCTTCTCGGCCAGCGGGATGGAGAAGTAGGTGTAAGTCTTGTCCCCGACGGTAATCGTGGTTCTGGACTTGAAGCTGTCGAGGGATTTCGAGGTCACGGTGTCGCCTTCACGCGCTGGTGTTGCAAGGCGCCGCCTGGCCCTGACGCGAGACCAAAAAGGCCCGTGGGACAAGGGGCAAGAGGCTAGCTGACTGGAAACGTTCCAATCTATGGCTGGCTTATAGAGAAACTAAATGACGCTTGCCAGTGGTGACGTGGGTTCATTAGGCATTGCGGCCATGATTGAGCCACAGCCCCCCTCCGGGTCATTCGCGTCGCCGATGGTAACGGCGCGCGAACTCACGGTCGCGCGTGGCGAGCGTGTCCTGTTCTCCGGCCTGTCATTCGAGGTCGGCGCGGGCGACGTGCTGCTGCTGCGCGGGGCCAACGGGGTCGGAAAATCCACCCTGTTGATGACCCTCGCGGGGATCGTCCGGCCCGACGCCGGTTCGGTGGCTGGGATCGGGAGGGACGACGTACATCTCATCACCTACCAGAGCGGGCTCAAGGCGCGGTTGACCGTGGCCGAGAACCTCAAATTCTGGCGTGAGATGAACGGGCCGGGCCCGGTTTCGGATATGGCCGCATTCGAGCGTGTGGGTATCGGCAGCCTTGTCGAGCTCGAGGCCGGTTACCTGTCGTCGGGTCAGCTCCGGCGCCTCGCGCTGGCGCGGCTGCTGGTGTCGCCACGGCCGATCTGGCTGCTGGACGAGCCGAGCGCCGCGCTTGATGCGGCGGGCGAGCGTCTGTTGGGGGCGCTGATCGACGAACACCGGGCGCTGGGCGGGATCGCGATCATTGCGACGCATCACGACCTGCCGCTCAAGGACACGGCAAATGTCGCAACGATCACGCTCGGAGGCGGGGCATGAAGCCGTTCCTCGCGGTGATCGGGCGCGACCTGCGCCTCGCTTTCCGCGCCGGCGGCGAGGCGATGACGCTGGTGCTGTTCTTCGTCATGATCGGGGTGATCGTCCCCTTCGCCATTGGACCGGACCGGCCGCAGCTGATGCGGCTCGCGCCGGGTATCGTGTGGATCGCGGCGTTTCTCTCCATGCTGCTCGGGCTCGACCGGATGTTCCGGGCCGACGAGGAAGACGGCTCCCTGGCCCTGCTGCGCCACGCGGTGCTGCCGCTCGAGGCGGTGGTTGCCGCAAAAGTGATTGCGCACTGGCTGGTGACGGCGCTGCCGCTGCTGATCGCGACCCCGGTACTGGCGCTGCTGCTGTCGATGAGCTGGGCGCAATGGGGGATGACGGTGCTGGGGCTCGTCATCGGCACGCCGGCGCTGGTAAGTTTCGGCGCGCTCGGGGCCGCGGTGACCGTGGGCTTGCGGCGCGGCGGGCTGATCGCGCCGGTGCTGATCCTGCCGCTCTCCATCCCGGTGATGATTTTCGGCGTGGGCATGGCAGATCCGCTCGCTGGCGGTGGCGCGACATTGTTCCTCATTGCATTGAGCCTAGTGGTAACGGCTTTCTCGCCGTTCGCGGCTGCGCTTGCCTTGCGCGCGGCCGGGGAATAGAGCGAGACCCATGTCCGTCACCGCCGCCAAACGACCCAACTGGTTCAGCCGCCTCGCACATCCGGGCCAGTTCCTGAACTGGACCCGCTATGTGATCTGGCCGCTGGCCATCGCGACGGCGATCGCCTTCGCTGTGGGGCTGTGGTTTGCCTTCCTCAATTCGCCCGAGGATTACCAGATGGGCGAGATGGTGCGCGTCATGTACGTGCATGTGCCGAACGCATGGCTCAGCCAGTTCGTCTATGGCGTGATGTTCCTCGCCGCGCTCGGTACGCTGGTCTGGCGGCACCCGCTGGCCGATGTCGCCAACAAGGCCGCGGCGCCGCTCGGCGCGGCTTTCACCGCCCTCGCGCTCTATACCGGGGCGCTGTGGGGCCGGCCGACCTGGGGCACGTTCTGGGAGTGGGATGGGCGCATGACCTCGACGCTGGTGATGCTGCTGATCTACCTCGGCATCATCGCGCTGTGGCGCGCCTTCGACGACCAGCTCAAGGCCGGTCGCATCGTTGCCATCGTCACGCTGGTGGGCGGGCTCAATATCCCGATCATCAAGTTCTCGGTCGACTGGTGGAACACGCTGCACCAGCCGGCGAGCGTCTTCACCGCAGATGGGCCGCGCATGCCGGCCTCGATCCTCACGCCGCTGCTGGTCATGATGCTGGCCTTCACGCTGCTCGGCATCCTGCTCGGCCTCGTCCGCATGCGGACCGAGATTCTGCGCCGCCGGGCCGATTCACTGAGCCGCCAGGCCGCACTCGCGGGGAGCGCCAAATGAACGCCGAACATTTCCAGTACATCACCTGGTCCTATGTGGGCGTGGCGCTGGTGACGCTGGGGCTGATCGCCTATGTCGTCTGGGACTCGCGTCGGGTGAAGGCGCGGCTCGAGGCAATGGACAAGGCCGGCATCCGCCGCCGCTCTGCCGGGACCGACAGTTGAAGCGCATCCTCCTCGCCATATTGCCGCTGGTCCTGCTTGTCGGCCTCGTCGCCGTGTTCGCGCTGAACATGGATCGCGACCCCAGCCTGGTGCGCTCGGTGCTCATCGACAAGCCGGCGCCAAGCTTTGCACTCGCCGCAGTGGCCGGAACCGGGGTCGAGGGGTTCGACACGGCCTCGCTCAAGGGCGAGGTGACGGTGGTCAACGTCTTTGCCAGCTGGTGCATCCCCTGCCGCGATGAACATCCGATGCTGGAGCGGCTGAAGGCGGAGACCGGCGTCCGCATTTTCGGCATCAACCAGCGCGATGCGCCGGAGAATGCGACCGCCTTCCTCACCGAGCTGGGCAACCCCTACGACCGGATCGGCGGTGACACCGATAACCGGGTGTCGATCGACTGGGGCGTCTATGGCGTGCCCGAGACCTTCGTCGTCAATGAAGAGGGCGTGGTCACGTTCAAGCATGTGGGTCCGATCTCGCCGCAGACGCTCGAGCGCGACGTGATCCCGGCTATCCAGCGCGCCCGCGCCGGCTGACGGAACTTCCCGGCCTTCCGCCCATTTCTCCCTTCGGTCGCTTCACGACAGAGGGAGAAAAGTCATGCTTGGAAACTCGCTTCGCAATGTCCAGTCCGGAATGAAGGTCTTCGACAGCAACCACGACGAGATCGGCAAGGTCGAGTTCGTGCAGTTCGGGGACGACGATCCGGAAACCCCCGAGATGGAAGCGCGCAGCGTTAGCGATTTCGGCGACGGCGAGAACACGTTGGTCGACGCGGTCGCGAGGGCGTTCCGCACCGACTCGCTGCCGGACGAGCTCCGCCAGCGCCTGTTGCACCAGGGCTTCGTGCGGATCGACTCGAACGGGCTGTTTGCGGCAGACCGCTACATCACGCCGCAACAGATCGCTTCGGTGGCCGACGACGAGCTGATGCTCAACGTCACCCGCGACGAGCTGATCAAGCGGCACTGAAGCCCACGCGCCTCTTGAACGTCGTCAATCCCCGGGGGCAATCCCGGGGATAAGCTCTTGCTACGGCAGCGGGTCCATGGGCGGGATCGGATCGATCGGCTGCTCGGGATCGGGGGCGTATTTGGTCAGCAGCGGCAGCTGCAGCATCGAGAAGACGACCGTGATGGGCATGATTGCCCAGACCTTGAAGGCAACCCAGAAATCGGTGTCGAACAGGCGCCAGACGACTTCGTTCGCGACGGCGAGGAAGATGAAGAACAGGCCCCAGTTGATGGTGAGGGCACGCCAGCCCTCGGGCTTGAGCTTGTAGACTTCGCCGAACACGTATTTCAGCAGCGACTGGCCGAACAGCAGGCCGCCGAGCAGCGTGAACCCGAACAGGGAGTTCACGATGGTGGGCTTCATCTTGATGAAGGTGTCGTCCTTGAGCACGAGGGTCAGCGTGCCGAAGATCAGCACGACGACACCGGTGACCAGCGGCATGACCGCGACCTTTTTCAGCAGCAGCCAGCTCAGCACCAGCGACACCACCATGGCGCCCATGAACCAAGCGGTGGCGGTGAAGATGTCGTAGTTGGCGTTGGTGAAGAAGAAGACCAGCAGCGGGCCGAGTTCGAGCGCGATCTTGATGATCTGCGGGCGAAGCTCGCTCCAGTTGATCTCCGGGTCCTTGGTCGCTTCGGTCATTCGGCGGTCCTTGCAATCGCGGCGGCGAAATCGCGCGCTGCGAACGGTTCGAGATTGTCGACGCCTTCGCCCACGCCGATGAAATGCACGGGGAGGCCGAACTTGCGGGCGATGGCGACGAGGATGCCGCCGCGCGCCGTGCCGTCGAGCTTGGTCATCACGAGGCCGCTGACGCCGGCGCGCTTGCCGAAGATCTCGACCTGGCTGAGGGCGTTCTGGCCAGTAGTCGCATCAAGCGTCAGCAGTGTGGCGTGCGGGGCCGAAGGCTCCACCTTCTTGATGACGCGGATGATTTTCTCGAGCTCGCTCATCAGCTCGTCGCGGTTCTGCAGCCGTCCGGCCGTGTCGATGAGGAGGATGTCGGTGCCCTCGGCCTTGGCGCGTTCCACCGCCTCGAAGGCGAGGCCGGAGGCGTCGGAACCGGCGGGCTTCTTGACGACGGGGGCGCCGGTGCGGTCGCCCCAGACCTGCAGCTGTTCGATCGCGGCAGCGCGGAAAGTGTCCCCGGCGGCGAGCATCACCGACTTGCCCTGGGCCCGGAAGAGGCTCGCGAGCTTGCCGATGGTGGTGGTCTTGCCGGTGCCGTTCACGCCCACCATTAGGATGACGTAAGGCTTGATCCCGGCCGCGATGGCGAGGGGCCGCGCGACGGGATCGAGGACTTTGACGATCTCGTTCGACAGGACTTCGCGGACTTCCTCGGAGGAGACGTCGCGATCGAAGCGGTCGCGGCGCAGGGCGTCGGTGACATCGGTCGCCATGTCGACGCCGAAGTCGGCCTGGATCAGGATGTCCTCGAGGTCGTCGAGCATCGCCTGATCGAGCTTCTTCTTGGTGAAGACGGCGGCGATCGAGCCGGTCAGCTGGTCGGAGGAGCGCTTGAGGCCACTCGCCAGCCGCTGCAGCCAGTTCTGCTTCTTCGGCGGCTCGGGCGCCGGCGGCGGCGGAATCGGGGCGTGCGGGACGGGCTCCGGCGCGGTGATCTCGGGCGGGGTCTCGGGCACCGCCTCGGGCTCTTCGGCCAGGTCGTCCTCGACCTTCTCGATATAGGCGGGCGTCGCCTCGGGCGGGCCGGGCGGCGGCTCCGAGGGGCTAACCTCCTGCAGCGCCTCGATAGTTTTCCCCTCCTCGTGGAGTGCCTCTTCGAGGGCGATCTCCTGGTCGGGGGGCAGGACAAGCGGCGCGGCCTCGACGATATCGTCGAGGATGATGTCGGCGACGAGCTCTTCCTCGACCGTCGGCTCGTGCGGGACTTCGGCGACCGGCTCCGGGTCGAGCGTGGCGCCGATGGTCATGCCGGCGTCGTGCATGGCCTCTTCGAGCGCGATTTCCTGGTCGGGCGGCAGGACAAGAGGGGCGGCTTCGACGATGTCGTCGAGGACGATGTCGGCCTCGAGTTCCTCGGCGACTGTGGGCTCCGGCTGTGAAGCGGCTGGCTTGTCGCCGCCGCCGAACAGGCGCTGGAAGAAGCCCTTCTTTTTCTCGGCCATCAGGCAGCAGTCCTCAGTGGTTCGGCGACGAGGTTGCCGTCGGCGAAATGGGTAATACGAGCTGTCACAATTTCACCGGCCTGATGACCGGGCAATGAACAGGTTATGAACTGCTCCTGCCGCCCGATCCCGTTCTGTTCGACGAGGATCGACTCGATCTGGCCGATGCGCGAGCGCGCCAGCTTCTCGAACTGGGCCTCGCCGAGGGCGCGGAGCCGGCCGGCACGCTCCTTCGCCACGCGCTTGTCCACCTGCGGCATGCGCGCGGCCGGGGTGCCGGGGCGCGGCGAATAGGGGAAGGCATGGATATAGGTGAGGTTGGCCGTCTGGATGAACTCGAGCGAGTTCTCGAACATCTCGTCGGTCTCGGTGGGGAAGCCGGCGATGATGTCGGCGCCGAAGACGATATCGGGACGCAGCGAACGGAGCTTTTCCACCACGGCGAAGGCGTCGGCGCGGAGGTGACGGCGCTTCATGCGCTTCAGGATCATGTCGTCGCCGGACTGCAGGCTGAGGTGCAGGTGCGGCATGAGGCGGCGATCGGACGCTATGGCGTCATAGAACGCCTCGTCCGCTTCGATCGAGTCGATCGAAGAAATGCGGAGGCGCGGGAGATCCGGGACATGGCGGAGGATCTGCTGGGTGAGCTTGCCGAGGGTCGGCATGCCCGGCAGGTCGGGGCCATAGGAGGTTATGTCGACGCCGGTCAGCACCACTTCGCGATAGCCGTTGGCGACGAGCTTCCTGATCTGCTCGACGACGAGGCCCATCGGCACGGAGCGCGAGGGGCCGCGGCCGAAGGGGATGATGCAGAAGGTGCAGCGGTGGTCGCAGCCGTTCTGGACCTGGACGAAAGCGCGGGTGCGGCCGTCCATGGCTTCGATCAGGTGGCCCGCGGTCTCCTTCACCGACATGATGTCGTTGACCTGCACCTTGTCGTTGAGCGGAATGCCGAATGCTATGGGAGCATAGCTTTCCGCCTTCAGCTTGTCGGCATTGCCGATGACGAGGTCGACTTCGGCCATGTCGCCGAAGGAGCGCGCCTCGGTCTGGGCGGCGCAGCCGGTGACGATGATCTTGCGCTCGGGATTGTCGCGCCTCGCCTTGCGGATGGCTTGCTTCGCCTGCCGCACGGCTTCCTGCGTCACGGCGCAGGTGTTGATGATGATGGTGTTGTCGAGCCCGGCCTTTTCGGCCTCGGCCTTCATCACTTCACCTTCATAGGCGTTGAGACGGCAGCCGAACGTAAGGGTCTCGATCGCCATTCTCAGGCGACCTGCTGCTCTGATGTCCACGCGCCGGTAAACGGATCGAACGTGCCGGCGAACTCGCGTTCTGCCGGACCGGTGAGGAGGACATGGTCGTCGGCGCGCCATTCGATGACGAGGTCGCCGCCGGGCAGGGTCACGGTGGCCTTGCGGCCGGTGCGCCTGGTGCGCGCGGCGTTGACGAGGGCGGCGCAGGCAGCCGTGCCGCAGGCCCGGGTGAGGCCGGCGCCCCGTTCCCAGGTGCGCAGCATGATGTGATCGGGCGCGACGACCTGGGCGATCGAGATATTGGCGCGCTCGGGGAAGATCGGGTGGTTCTCGAGCAGCGGGCCGAAGCGGTCGAGCGCGTAGTTCCAGACGTCGTCCTCGACCCAGAAGGTGGCGTGCGGATTGCCCATCGAAGCGACCGAGGGCGTGTGCAGCACCGGCGCGTCGATCGGGCCGATCTGCAGTTCGATCCCGGTGGTGTCGTAAAATTCCTCGGCGAGGGGGATGTCCTGCCAGCCGAAGCGGGGCTTGCCCATGTCGACGGTGATGAGGCCATCCTCGCGCTCGTCGCCGGTGAGGATGCCGGCCAGCGTTTCGAAGACGAAGTGCCTGGTGCCCGTCTCGGCGCTCAGCGCCTGCACCACGCAGCGCATGCCATTGCCGCAGGCCTGGGCCAGCGAGCCGTCGGAATTGATGATCTCGATATAGTTGGCCGTGCCGGGGGTGCGGGGATCATGGATGGCCATGATCTGATCGTACTTGGTCGCCGGGTTGGCGTTGATCGCCACGGCGGCGGCCGGCGTCACCCTGTCCTTACGCCCGCGCATGTCGGCGACGATGATCTCGTTGCCGAGCCCGTTCATCTTCAGGAATGGGGCGTTGGACATGGCAGTGCCTTGGGTTGCTGGGGCTGTATATGGCGGAAGTGACGCGAAATTGCCAGTGGCGGGGCGCGGTGGCGCTGGATCTAGCGGTGGTCGTTGAACTGGCCACCCACACTGCCGTCATCCCGCGAAGGCGAGGATCCAGTGCGGAGCTTCAGTGTTCACCGGCGCTGGGAAGCATCCCACTGGGTTCCCGCGGTGGCGGGAATGACGGCGGTGGGGGGGGGGTTCGCTCCTTCCGCCCCATCGTAAGGGCCCCCGGGGTCATGCCCGGGGATGACGGTGACAGGTGGGCAAGGCTGGTGGTGGGTACGGGTCGGCTCCCGCCAGTGATTCACGTGAAATCACGCCACCCGCGCCGACAGGTGGTCAAGCAGCGGCGCCAGTTCCGCTGGTGGCGCACGTTCGACCCGCCGGTACTCGCTGCCGTCGGTATTTCGCGACAGCATCTTGCCGTCGATCATGGCGCGGCGGATGAGGGCGTGGTCGCCGAAGGCGTTCCAGTCGCGCAGGTGGGTGCTGATCTCGATCTCGGTGAAGCTCTGTCCGCGCGGGATGCGCGACCAGAAAACCCAGAGGCAGAGCATCTGGTCGGCATAGCGGGCGGGCCAGCTCGTCAGCACGCCCTCGGCATCGAAGTAGCGGGCGGCTTTTTCGACCTTGTCGAGCCTCGCGCGTTGACCTGGCTCCGCGGCCGACGCGAGGCGTCCGGAGGTTTCGGCGTCGGCGCGCAGGTGCTGGTAGTTCTGGAAGCCGGCGGCCTTGGCGAGAAAATTCAGGAGTTCGACATGGCTCGGGAGGCCGTCGTGCTGGCTGAGGCTTTTGCGCAGGGACTTGGCGAAGGGGGAGAGGTCGGTGACCTTGAGCGGAATGGCGGTTCTAGGCATGACTCATCCTCGGATGGTGCCGATCCAAAAACGGACTTCGCGGTTGCCGGCTTGCGAGGGGCACGAGGACAGAGTGCGATCTCGACGGGTATTGGCAGGTTTAGCTCCCTTGCGGGCGGCAACGCCTGGGTGAACTGCAGACCCGCGGGCAAGATAGCGCCGCTGGGGAAAGCCGGCAACGGGCCATGGTGTGGCCACGTTCGGCCCGGTAGCTCGGGAGCAGTATTGCGTAAGAGGGGAATCGCTCGTGGGGGAGGTTGCCAAGAGGCATCGCTGGGTGGTCGAACTGCTGGAGCCGCAGCGCGGTGAGAGCGTGCTCGAGATCGGCTGCGGGCACGGCATCGCCACCGGACTGGTGCTCTGTGCGGGTGCCGACGTTGTCGCGGTCGACCGCTCGGGCAAGATGGTCGATGCCTGCATCAAGCGAAACGCGGGACAGGGTCGGCTCACCGCCTTCGAGAGCGATTTCGAGACGCTCGACCTCGGCACGTTCGACGCGGCCTTCGCGGTGAATGTCGATTTTCCCCGGCATGCGGACCTCGGCTGGGCCGCGGCCTTCCGCAAGGCGGTGAAGGTTGGCGGACGGATCGTGCTGGTGCTCGAGGCGCCGACCATCCGCACTGCGGACCAGTTCGCCATGCGGGCAGCAGCCGGGCTGGTTGGCGTGGGGTTCGAGGTGGATACGCAGCTGGTCGACGGGATGGTGGCAGTGGTGGGGTTGCGGAAACAGGCCGCGAACGACTGAGCACCCCGGGCCTTCCTTGACTCCGCCCCATTCCTCCTCTATTCCGCCCGCCAATCCATCAGGTACGACACCTGACGGCCGACCGGGACCCGCGAAGGTATAAAGAGATCCCGGAGGCTCCCACCCGACAGCGCGATGCGCCCTCGGGTGTGTTTGGCGTTTGCGCTGATGGACCCCACATTCCGAGCCACACTGGTTTCGGGATAATGAGGAAGACGGATGTTCGAGAGCCTAAGCGACCGGCTTGGTAAAATCTTCGACGGAATTCGCGGGCGCGGTGCGCTCGGCGAGAAGGACGTCGACGAAGCGCTGCGCGAAGTGCGCCGGGCGCTGCTCGAGGCCGACGTTTCCCTCGAAGTGGTGAAGGCCTTTGTCGAGCAGGTGCGCGACCGCGCCGTCGGTGCCGAAGTCACCCGCTCGATCACGCCGGGCCAGCAGGTCGTCAAGATCGTCCATGACGAACTGGTCAAGGTGCTGGGCGAGACCCAGGTGCCGATCGACTTCAATACCACGCCGCCGATGACCATGCTGATGGTCGGCCTGCAGGGCGCGGGCAAAACCACGCATGCCGGCAAGATCGCCAAGCGCATGAAGGAGCGGCAGGGCAAGAAAGTCCTCCTCGCCTCGCTCGACGATCGCCGCCCGGCCGCCAAGGAGCAGCTGCGCGTCCTCGGCGAGCAGATCGGCGTCGATACGCTGCCGATCCAGCTCGACGAAAAGCCGGTCGATATCGCCAAGCGCGCCCAGCGCGAGGCCAAGCTCGGCGGCTATGACGTCGTCATCCTCGATACCGCCGGCCGCACCCATATCGACGAAGAGCTGATGGAGGAAACGGCTGCGGTGAAGGCCGCGACCGATCCGCACGAAATCCTCCTTGTTGCCGATGCCCTCACTGGCCAGGACGCGGTGAACCTCGCGCGTTCCTTCGACGAGCGCGTCGACATCACCGGCATCGTCCTCACCCGCGTCGACGGCGATGGCCGTGGCGGCGCGGCGCTCTCGATGCGTGCCGCGACGGGCAAGCCGATCAAGCTGATCGGTACCGGCGAAAAGATGGATGCGCTCGAGGACTTCCATCCCTCGCGCATCGCCGACCGCATTCTCGGCATGGGCGATATCGTCAGCCTCGTCGAGAAGGCGGCCCAGAACGTCACGGCCGAAGACGCGGCCAAGATGGCGAAGAAGCTCAAGAAGGGCACCTTCGACCTCGACGACCTGCGCTCGCAGCTTTTGCAGATGAAGAAGATGGGCGGCATGGGTTCGCTCATGAACATGATGCCGGGCATGGGCCAGATGAAGAAGGCGCTCAACGGCGCCAACCTCGACGAGAAGGTCTTCGACCGGCAGATCGCCATCATCAACTCGATGACCCCCAAGGAGCGCGGCAATCCCGACCTGCTCAACGCCAAGCGGCGCATCCGCATCGCCGGCGGCTCGGGCACCAAGGTCGAGGACGTCAACAAGCTGATGAAGCAGCACCGCCAGATGGCGGACATGATGAAGAAGGTGTCGAAGGGCGGCATGGGCGCGCTGTCGGGCATGTTCGGCGGCAAGGTCGGGGGCATGATGCCCGGCCTCGGCAACATGCCGGACCCGGGTTCGATGGACCCCAAGGAACTCGAGCAGCTGGCGCGGCGCATGGGCATCGACCCGGCCTCGATCCCGCAGCAGCCCGAAGCGCCCAAGCAACTGGCACCCAGCAAGCTGCCGACCGATGTCGGCCAGCTCCTGAAATCGGGCCCGGGACTTCCCGGGCTTGGCGGCGCGGCGCGCTTCCCCGGCCTTCCGGGCCTCGGCGGCGGCTTCGTGCCCAAGAAGAAGTAACCACCGGGAGCGTGATCAGCAGAAGTCGCAGACTTTTGCGGTTCGAGAGCGCGACCAAATGAAAACGAACAACGGCTTGAACCTGAAGGACTGAACTATGTCGCTGAAACTCCGCCTTGCCCGCGCCGGCACCAAGAAGCGCCCCTACTACCACGTCGTCGTCGCCGACGCCCGCTCGCCGCGTGACGGCCGCTTCATCGAGAAGATCGGCAACTACGATCCCAAGCTCGCCGACAAGGACAAGCGCGTCACCCTCGTCACCGAGCGCGTGCAGCACTGGCTGAGCGTCGGCGCCCAGCCGACCGACCGTGTCGCCCGCTTCTTCGACGCCGCGGGCCTGCTGAAGCGCGAAGCGCGCAACAACCCCGAGAAGGCCAAGCCGGGCAAGAAGGCGACCGAGCGCGCGGAAGCCAAGGCCGCCGCCGAAGCCGAGAAGGCCGCCGAGGCTGCCGCTCCGGCTCCGGCCGCCGAAGAAGCTGCTGCTTCCGAGTAAGCCGTGGCACAGGGCGAGGGTCATCTGCTGCTGGTGGGCCGCATAGGTGCGGCTCACGGGATCAAGGGCGAGGTGAGGGTGCAATCCTTCACCGAGGACCCGCTGGCCCTCGTTTCCTATGGCCCGCTGGCAACCAGCAAGCCGGGCCTTACGATCCGTATCCTCGCGGCGCGCACCACCACCAATGTGCTGGTGGCGCGCCTCGAGGGCGTCAACGACCGGACCGCGGCTGAAAAGCTGAACGGGGTCGAGCTGTTCATCGATCGGGCGCTCCTGCCGGAGCCGGACGACGAAGACGATTTCTACCATGCCGACCTCCTGGGCCTCCGGGCCCAGCTCGCCGACGGCACGGTGCTCGGCAAGGTCAGCGCGGTGCCGAATTTCGGCGCCGGCGACCTGCTCGAGGTGCGTGACGAGCGCAGCGGCGACACCTATCTCTATCCCTTCAGCAAGGCCGTCGTGCCCGAGGTGAAGGTGAAAGAGGGCTATCTCGTCATCGAGCCGCCGATCGAGGCGGATCCGGGCGAAGAAGAACCCGATTGAGCTTCTCGGCTGCGGTCATCACGCTGTTCCCGGAACTCTTTCCCGGCCCGCTCGGCGCTTCGGTGATCGGGCGGGGGATGGCGGACGGGCTGTGGTCGCTTTCCACCACGCAATTGCGCGATTTCGCCACCGACCGGCACCGGACGGTGGACGATACGCCATCGGGCGGCGGCGCCGGCATGGTGCTGAAGCCCGATATCCTGGCCAAAGCCATCGATGCGGTTGCGCCCGAGGGTGATCCGCGGCCGCGCATTCTCATGTCTCCACGCGGGAAACCGCTGACGCAGGCGCGGGTGCGCGAGCTGGCCGCGGGGCCGGGCGCGGTGATCGTCTGCGGGCGGTTCGAAGGGATCGACCAGCGAGTGATCGAGGCGCGCCAGCTAGAGGAAATCTCGATCGGCGACTATGTGCTGGCCGGCGGCGAAGTCGCGGCCATGGTGCTGCTCGAGGCGGTGGTGCGGCTGATCCCGGGCGTGCTGGGCGCGGCCGAGAGCCATGCCGACGAGAGCTTTGAGAACGGGCTGCTGGAATATCCGCAATATACGCGGCCGCAGGTGTTCGAGGGCCGGGAGATTCCCGCAGTACTGACCTCGGGCGATCACGGCAAGGTCGAGAAGTGGCGGCGCGCCGAGAGCGAGGCTCTCACGAGGGCGCGCCGGCCGGATTTGCTGAAGGGGTCGTAGGACCACTCTCCATCACCATCGACGGTCATCCGCGGGCTTGACCCGCGGACCCATCTCTCGGCGAGTGCCGGAACATCGTGGGTCCCCGGGTCTTCGCCCGGGGATGACGGTGCATGGTTTCGAGCCCAGGTCGGTTGGGCTCGGGCCCTACTGCGCCGGGGCCATGTTGTCGTGGTTCATGCCGTCCATGTCGTGACCCTCGGGTGCCGTTGCCGCGGCGGTGCCGCCGACGCTGAGGACCACCGGCACGTCGCCGGCCTTCTCGAACTTCAGCGTCAGCTCGAGGCACTCGCCTTCCTTGAATGGGGTGCCGACGCCCATCATCATGATGTGGTAGCCGCCGGGCGTCAGCTCGGCCTTGCCGCCGGCCGGGATTTCGAGCCCGCCTTCGACTTCGCTCATCTTCATCATGTCGCCTTCCATCTTCATCTGATGGACCTGGACGACCTTGGCGGCGGCGGTCGAGCCGCCGAGGAGGCGATCGGGGGCGGAGCCCTTGTTCTCGATGACGAGATAGCCGCCGGCGACCTGGGCCTTGGGCAGCATGGCGCGGGTGAAGGCGCCGGTAATGGTGAGATCGCCGGCGGCAAAACTCTGGTCGGCGGCGCAGCCACCGTGCTCGATGCCGTTATGGGCAAAGGCCGGGGTGGCGAGGAAGGCGAGGCCAAGAGCGGCCGAATAGAATGCGGATTTCATCTGTCTGATCCTTCGAATGGAGTTTTCGGTTCGATGGTTCAGGCGGCGGGCGGCGCCCGCGCGGAGTAGTGGCCGGCCGGCGTTGCGGGAAGGCTGAGGACGGGCAGCGCCCCGTAGTGCACGTCGGCGACGGTGCGGAGCGGCAGCGGGAGATCGCAGGGCGGCGGCAGGTCGGCGGCGGCGCCGAGGCGGCAGGCGTGGCAGGGCGCATGGGCCGTGCTGTCGCCATCGGGGGCATCGCCGCACCAGCTCATGTCGACGGCGGCCGTCAGCGCGTCATGTGGGCCTGCGGTCGCGGCAACGGGGGTGTGGGTGAAGCTGAGGAAGACCAGCGCCAGCACGAGGCAGGCGCGCAGCAGTTCGATCCCCATGGTCCGTGCGGTGAGCACCGGCGTTCATCCCCGTTCGCTCCGCTCTCTAGCGCAGCGATCCACCTCCGTCATGCGGCAAATGCGCAGCGGGGCTGTTGATCTGGCTCAAGGGACCTGACAGAGATGGTCGCGACGGTGCGCGAAGCTTCAGGGCCGAGCGTGAAACGGGAAGTTGGGTGCCGCAAGGCGAGCCAACGCCGCCCCCGCGACTGTAACGGACGACACCCCCTCATCGCGCCACTGGTTTGCGACTGGGAAGGCGAGGGGAGAGGGTCCGGAGCCAGGAGACCGGCCGTCCGGTGGTGACCCAAACCGGGACCATCGAGTGTGAAACGCAACGGGACGGTGGGTCCCCGATCTGGAGATTTTGAAATGCGCGCGCTCATAGCCTTCCTGCTTATCCTCGTGCCGACGGCGGCCTTCGCCCATCCGGGCCACGAACACATCCCGGGCCTCCTGTCCGGGTTCATGCATCCCGTCGGCGGGCTCGATCACGTGCTCGCCATGGTGGCGGTGGGTGTGTTCGCCTACGTGTTGGGTGGCCGGTCCCTCTGGCTGGTGCCGCTGAGCTTTGTTGCGATGATGGTGGTCGGCTTCGGCCTCGGCGCTGCGCAGATCGAGGTGCCGTTCGTCGAATTGGGCATTGCTCTGTCGAGCGTCGTGATCGGCGGCGCGGCGGCGCTGGGCCGTCCGATGCCGGTGGCCGGTGCCGCGGCGCTGGTCGGCGTGTTCGCGGTCTTCCACGGCCATGCGCATGGCGCCGAGATGCCGGCCAACGCAGCCGGCTTCGAGTATGCCGTGGGCTTCACGCTGGCGACGGCAGCACTGCACCTGGCCGGCATCGGCGCGGCCATTGGCGTGAGCAAGGTGGTCGGCAAGTACGGCAAGCCTGTTGCGCAGGTCGCGGGCGTCGTGTTCGCGCTGGGCGGCATCGGTGTGCTGGCCGGCTGGCTCTGAGCCTGACACAGAACTGACATTGATGCGCCCGGGAGCCTAGACTCTCGGGCGTTCTTCATTTATAGCGCGCACGCCCATGCCAATGGCTCGGGCCAATAAGCGCATATAATCCGTGCAAACAAGACCGGGCGGTCGGCGGCAACGTCGGCGAAACGCTCCATCGAAAAGATCAAACAACGGAACACGTCAATGTCGAAGATTATCGCCGAACTGAACAAGGAGCAGCACGACAAGCTGCTCGCCAAGTCGAACCATCCCGAATTCACCCATGGCGATACCGTCAAGGTGTGGGTCAAGATCCGCGAAGGCGACAAAGAGCGCCTGCAGGCCTATGAAGGCGTCGTGATCGCCCGCTCCGGTACCGGCATCATGGAGAGCTTCACCGTCCGCAAGATCTCGTACGGCGAAGGCGTGGAGCGCGTGTTCCCCGTGCTGTCGCCGAACATCGACCGCGTCGAGGTGATCAAGCGCGGTAAGGTCCGTCGCGCCAAGCTCTACTACCTGCGCGATCGCCGCGGTAAGGCCGCCCGTATCTTCGAGAACGTCGGCGCCCGCACCAAGAAGATCGAAGCCGGTGAGCGCACCGCCGCCCTCGAGGCCAAGAACGCCCGCGAAGCCGAGAAGATTGCTGCTGCCGAGGCCCTGGCCAAGGAGCTCGCCGAGAAGGACGCCGCCGAGGCTGCCGCCGCTGCCGCCGCCGAGGCCGCTGCCGCGACCGAGCCCAAGGCCGAGTAAGGCCGTCGCTGCCTTAGTTTAGGCAAGACTGCGACTAGAGTTCAGCCCGGCTTTCGAGCCGGGCTTTTGATTCCCGGATTCGGGATCCGTTCGGGGCGTTGGGACGCGCCGGGTACTTACTAGACGCGCCTTTGAGTTGGAAAAGCCTGGCACCTATTCCTGAAGGCGCGCTGACAGGAGAAATCGGATGGACGCTGCTCTTCAGGACGCGGAAGAGAGGCGGCACTTAGCTGCACAGTTGCGAGCCGAGGCCAGGAACGTCCTGGTCGAGACGGGCCTGCTCGAACTGCTCAATGCCCGCTTCGGGGAAGCGGTGGTTACCGGCAGCGCCGGATACGACCTCATGGTATGGCGCGATATCGATATCCACATGCCGTGCGAGGCCGATCGCTGGGCCGAATGGGCGGGCCTTGCCGCCGACCTCGCCATCCAGTTCGACCGGGCCGGGTTGCAACTGCACAAGGCCAACTTCATCAACGACTATGTCGACCCACATCCGCTCGGCGCCGGGCTCTATTGGGGCATCGAGTTCCGCGACTTCGCGGGCAATGCGTGGAAATGCGACATCTGGGGCTGGGAGCCCTTCGATTTTGCCGTGCGCCAGGCGCGCGACGCGAACCTGCGCGCCGATCTCTCGGCCTGCGACCGGGATCTGATCCTGAGGCTCAAGCACGAGGCCCGCGAACGGCCCGGCTACTACGGCGTCATGGTGGGCAGCTGGGACATCTACCAGTTCGTCCTCGCCGATGCGGGGGAGACGCTGGACGAGCTGGAGCGGTGGAAGGGGCTGGTGGCTTAGGGCTTCGACGGTCCGAGCCGACCCTCTCACCCCCTCCGAGCTGCGCTAGTTCGCTGACGCTCACAAGCTTCGCTTGCCTCCCCCGTCGAGGGGGAGGTGGCGCGTGGGGCACGATGATGCCCCAATTGCAGGTCGACACCCTCCCCTTGACGGGGAGGGTTGGGGAGGGGTGCGCTGCGGTCGCTGCTGGTTGCGTTTCGCGCAGCATCGTCCAGACTGCCCGACCGTGAGAGGAGATTTCGATGCAATCCTTCATCTGTGTCACGTGTGGCGTGGGTCATGCGCCGTCGGAGGTGCCGCCGGAGCGGTGTGCGATCTGCGATGACGAGCGGCAGTATGTGACGGCGTCGGGGCAGCGGTGGACGACGTTGGCGGAACTGCAGGCAAACCACACCATCGAGTTTCGGGAGCAGGAGCCGGGTCTTGTAGGGATTGGCGCGACGCCTGGGATTGCGATTGCGCAGCGCATGCTGCTGATCCAGCAGCCGCGCGGCGGGATCCTGTGGGATTGCACGCCGCTGGTGACCGACGAGGGCGTCAAGCGGATCAAGGAACTCGGCGGGGTGCGGGCGATGGCGATCTCGCATCCGCACTTCTATTCCTCGATGGTCGACTGGTCGGAGGCGCTCGGTGGGGTGCCGATCCATATCCACGAGGCCAACCGGCAATATGTGATGCGACCGTCCGAGCGCGTCAGCTACTGGAGCGGCGAGACGTTCGACCTGGGGCAGGGCGTGACGCTGATCCGCTGCGGCGGGCACTTCGTCGGCTCGACGGCGCTGCATTGGCCGGGTGCGGACGGCAAGGGCGTGCTGATGACCGGCGATACCATCATGGTGGTGCCGGATACGCGCTGGGTGAGCTTCATGTACTCGTTCCCGAACCTGATCCCGCTGCCGGAGCGAGAGGTGCGACGGATCGTCGGCTGCGTCGAGCCGTTCGCCTATGACCGGATCTACTCGGCCTGGTGGGACCGGGTGATGACATCCGACGCGAAGGCGCGGGTGCACGCGTCGGCGGAAAGATATATCGCGGCGATTGCGCCTTAGTGCTCTGCGCCACTGCACCAACTCGATGTCATCCCTGCGAAGGCAGGGATCCATCTCTCGGCTGGTGTCGGCTGATATTTGGGTCCCAGCTTTCGCTGGGATGACGGCCAGTGGGGTGGGCGAGCCGGGGAGCATCATGGACCGAGGCTTTGACTTCCCCCTCCACCAGCTTCGCTGGTCCCCCTCCCCCGCCCCGCGGGCGAGGACATGAGGGTCATCGCTTATAAGATATATCTTGGACATATCTTGAAGGCGCTTCAGGCGAGTTCTATCTTCAGGTCACCTTAAGATATATCTTGGAGTGTGAGATGCACCACAATCACGATCCGCGCTGGGACCGGCAGTGGCGTCGCATGGAAGCGATGGCCCGCCGTGGGTTCCGCAAATTTGGTGACTTCAACATGAACATCAACCCCGGCGAGTGGGGTGGGTTCGGGGGCAATTTCCGCATCGGGCGGATGCTCGCCTCGGGCGATTTGCGCCTCGTCGCGCTCTACCTGATCGAGCAGCAGCCGCGCCACGGCTACGACCTGATCAAGGCGATCGAGGACCATTCGAAGGGCTTTTATTCGCCCAGCCCCGGCATCGTCTATCCGGCGCTCACCTATCTCGAGGAGGCGGGCTACGTGATCTCGTCGGCGGAGGGCAACAAGAAGCTCTACACCATCACCGACGAAGGCCGGACGCATCTCGGGGAGAACCGGGAGGCGATCCAGTCGACGCTCGATTTCCTCGCCAAGGCCGGAGCCGGCATGGAGCAGCTGCGCGAGCGCATGGGCAGCCGTGATTTCCCGTTCACGCCCGAGGAGGCGGAGCAGTTCCGCGAGCGATTTCGTGGCATGGGGCGCCAGTTTGGCCGCCATGGCTGGTTCAGCGATGCGGACGCTCCGCCGCCTCCGCCCCCGCCGGGCAGCGAGCACTGGCACGGGCGCGGACCCGGGTTTGGGCCCGGATTCGGGCCGGGCGAGCGCCCCGACCGTGATATCGACGACGTGGCGCCGGAAGTGAACGAGGCGCGCAAGGCGCTGAAGAAGGCGATCAAAGCGGCGCTGAAGCGCGGGCCGGAGCATGAGCAGCGGGTCAGCCAGATCCTGCAGCGTGCTGCGCGCGATATCCGCGACGGGCTCGACGACGACGGGGCCGATATCGATATCTGATCGCGACTGCTATCGCGCAAAGGGCGCCGGGAGATGATCCCGGCGCCCTTTTTTGTTTCGCCGCGCTGGCGTTGTGCGACTACCACCCAGGCTGGAATGGCTCTAGTCTCCGCCCGGCAATTTCAGACGGCGGTTGGTAACGTGAACGACATGGCCCCGATCGGGGTGGACAAGGCTGCGGCCGGGCAGGGTGTGGCGGCGCGGCTCAAGGGGGTGATCCGGGCCGACCGGATCATGACCGACCCGGTGATGACCTACGCCTATTCGGGGGATGCCAGCCACTATCGGCTCGAGCCGGCAGTGGTGGTTATCGTCAATACGGAACAAGAGGTTAGGGAGGTCATAGCGGCGGCGCGGGCCGAAAAGCTACCGCTGACCTTTCGGGCGGCGGGCACCTCGCTATCCGGGCAGGCGATCACCGATGGCGTGCTGGCGGTGCTGGGGGACGGGTGGCGGAAGCTCCAGGTGCATCTGGGCGCCGAGCAGGTGACGCTGGGGCCGGCGAACATCGTCGCCAACGTCAACAAGGCCTTGAAACCGTTCAACAAAAAGATCGGGCCCGATCCGGCGAGCCAGGCCACCTGCAAGATCGGCGGGGTGGTGAACAACAACTCGTCGGGCATGTGCTGCGGCGTAGCCTACAACACCTATCACACGATGGCGCGGCTGCGGGTGATGCTGGTCGACGGCACCGTGCTCGATTCGGGCGATGCGGACTCGGTGCGGAACTTCAGGGTTTCGCACGCCGGACTTCTACAGCAACTCCACGACCTGCATGTGGAAGTCTGCGGGGACACCGAACTCGTGGCGCTGATCCGGGAAAAATACCGGATCAAGAACACGGTCGGTTACTCGATCAACGCGCTGGTCGATTTCCACGATCCGATCGACATCCTGATCCACCTGATCGTCGGATCGGAGGGAACGCTCGGGTTCGTGTCGGAGGTGACCTACAACACCATCCCGGAACATCCCTACAAGGTGACGGGGCTGATCCCGTTCCCCGATCCGCATTCGTGCGGGCGGGCGATCACGCGGCTCGCCAATGGCGGGGTGCAGCAGACGCATGGCGTGACCTCGGCGGAGTATCTGGAGCGGCGGGCGCTGGCGGCGGTCGAACACCTGCCGGTGATGCAGCCGTACCTGCGGTTCTTTACCGAGACGTCGCCGGCCATGCTGGTGGATGTGACGGCCGAGAGCCCGGAGGAGCTGGCGAGGGAAGTCGCCAAGGCCACGGCGATCCTCGCGGCGGAAGGGGCGACCGACATCGACTTCGCCGATGGCGACGCGGAGCGGGCGCATCTGCTGTGGGACATGCGCAAGGGTTTCATCCCGATGTTCGGGGCGACGCGGCCCAAGGGTACAACGATGCTGACCGAGGACGTGGCGGCGCCGGTCGAACAGCTCGCCGACTTCGTCATCGACATGCGGAAGCTTCTCGACGAGTACGGGTATTATGACGGCGTGCTGTTCGGGCACGCGCTGGCGGGGAACCTGCATTTCCAGATGGCGGCGGATTTCGCCAACCCGGCCGAAGTGGAGCAGTTCGACAAGTTCTCCATTGCTCTCGGCGAACTGGTGTCGGTGCAGTATGGCGGCTCGCTCAAGGCCGAGCACGGCACCGGGCGGGCGATCGCCTCGTTCGTCGAGCTCGAATGGGGCACGACGGCCTATCGGGTGATGCACCGGATCAAGGCGCTGTTCGATCCCGAGGGGCTGCTCAATCCGGGCGTGCTGCTCAACGCCGACCCGCAGGTGCATGTGCATGACCTGAAGCGGATGCCGCTGGCCGACGAGATCGTCGACATGTGCATCGAGTGCGGTTTTTGCGAGCCGGCCTGCCCGAGCCACCACATGACGATGAGCCCGCGCCAGCGCATCGTGGTGACGCGCGAGAAGGCGCGGCTCAAGGCCACGGGCGAGGACCCCAAGCGGCTCGCCGAGATGGAGGAGCTGTTCGAATATGCCGGGCTCGCGACCTGTGCGGCGGGCAATGTCTGTGCGCTGCGCTGCCCGGTGGGCATCGAGACCGGCTCGATGGTGATCGGCGAGCGGGCGCGGCGGCGGACGGACTCGCAGCGGCGGGTGGCGCATGCCGTCGGCGGGCATACCGTGGCGCTCGAGCGCGGCATGAAGCTCGGCGTCGGGGCGCAGGCATTGTCGCGCACCATCATCGGCAATGGGGCGACGGATGCGCTGGCCGGGCTGGCGCGCAAGGTGACGGGCGGGGCGGTGCCGCGGGTATCGCCGGCGCTGCGGCCGGGACCAGGGGCACCGAAGGTGGCGCCGGAAGGGTCGGGCGAGAAGGTGGTCTATTTCCCCAGCTGCGCGACGCGCCTGTTCGGAGCGTCCACGAGCGAGAACGGGCTGCTGCCGACGACGGACGCGATGGTGACGCTGCTGCGACGGGCCGGGTTCGATCCGGTGGTGCCTGATCATGCGACAGGCGAGTGCTGCGGGCAGCCGTTCCTGTCGAAGGGATTTCCAGAGGAAGCCGAGCGCGTGGGCGGCAGGACGCGGGCCGAGATCGACCGGCTCTCGGGCGGCGGTGCCTGCGGGGTGGTGACCGATGCCTCGACCTGCGCCAAGCACATGCGCGAGCATCCGGGCGAGGCTGCGGTGTCGGACTCGGCCGAGTATTTGCTCGCCGAAGTGCTGCCGAAGCTCAAGGTGACGCAGAAGCTCCCGGCAGTGGCGGTGCATCACAACTGCTCGGCGCAGCGGCTCAAGGAGCAGCAGGCGATCAACGCGCTGGCGGGCGCGATTGCCGACAAGGTCGTGGTGCTCGATGCGATCAGCTGCTGCGGCTATGCCGGCGACAAGGGGCTGTTCATCCCCGAGCTCAACGAACATGCGACGCGGTTCGGCAAGGCGCAGATTCCGGAGGGGTGCGAAATCGGGCTCTCGACGGTATCGACCTGCGCCACCGGGCTCAGCGAGCGGATGGGGATTCCGTTCTTTTCGATCGCAAGCCTCCTCGAGAAGGTGAGCCGGTAGATGCGTCCGCATCCGCTGTTCAAGGACTGGTCGATCCCGCGCGTTCAGGTGCTCGGCGCCTTTACGCTCAGGATGCTGACGGTCGACGATGTCGAGCGGGACTACGTGGCAGTGATGGAGAGTGCCGCCGAGATCAAGTCGGCGACGCCCGGCTCGACCTGGCCACAGGGGCTGACGCGGCACGACAACCTGCTCGACCTCGCCTGGCATCAGCGCGAGTTCGAATCCCGGCGCAGCTTTGCCTGGATCATCGAGGATGGCGCGGGCGCGTATCTGGGGTGCCTCTATCTCTACCCGTCGCTGGCCGGCGAGAGATCGGCCGAAGTGCGCTGGTGGTGGCGGACGGGCATGGCGATCGAGAAGAGCCGGTTCCGCGAACTGCTTGAGGACTGGCTTGCTGGTTCGGACTGGCCGGACCTCCGGTATGACCTGCAGCGCGAGTGAGACGGCTTACGCGCGCCGGATTTCCCTGCTACCCCCAGTCGCATGACCGAAGTTACCATCCAGTCCCTGGGCCAGCATGGCGATGGCATCGCCGAGATTGCGGGCGAGAAGGTGTTCGTACCCTTCACCCTGCCGGGAGAGCGGGTCGAGATTGCGCGCGAGGGCGAACGCGGGACGCTGCTCTCCATCCTCGAGCCCAGTGCCGAGCGGGCGGAACCGATCAGCCCCTATTTCGGCGCGTGCGGCGGATGCTCGCTGCAGCATCTCAACCGGGCGAGCTATGCCGCGTTCAAGCGCGAGCTGGTGGTCAACGCGCTGGCCCATGCCAATGTGACTGCCGACGTCGCCGAGCTGGTCGATGCGACCGGCGTCGGGCGGCGGCGGGCAACGCTGCATGTGCGGAAGAGCGGTGCCGGCTACATGCGCGCCAAGTCGCATGAGGTGCTCGATATCGATGCCTGCCCGATCCTCGTGCCGGTATTGTCGAAGCACGCGCCACGGATCGCGCGGGCGCTGCAGCCGCTGGCCGGGGACAGCGACGTCAGCTTCACCGCGACCGACACCGGGCTCGACCTCAGCGTGAAATCGGAGCGGAAGCTGAAGCCGGTGCAACTGGCCGAGTTCGCGCGGGCCCACAAGCTGGCGCGGCTGATCTTCAACGGCGACCCCGTGTTCATGCAGCAGCCGCCGGCCATCAGGATGGGCAAGGCACTGGTCGAGATTCCGCCGGCGAGCTTCCTCCAGGCGACGGAAGCCGCCGAGGCGACGCTGGCGCGTCTGGTGATCGAGGGGATCGGCAAGGCCAAGTCAGTGGCCGATCTCTTCTGCGGGGTGGGCCCGTTCGCGCTGCGGCTGGCCGAGGGATCACGGGTGTTCGCGGCCGATAGCGACCGGCCGGCCATCGCGGCGCTACAGAAGGCCTTCAACCACGTGCAGGGGCTGAAGCCGATCGAGGCCCGGCCACGCGACCTGTTCCGCGACCCGCTGGCGCCGATCGAGCTTAACCCATTCGACGCCGTGGTGTTCGATCCGCCGCGTGCCGGCGCCGAGGCGCAGGCGAAGGAGATCGCGCGATCGAAGGTGAAGACGGTGGTGTCGGTCTCGTGCGAGCCCAAGACTTTTGCACGCGATGCGGCCATCCTGATCGCAGGTGGGTACCGGCTGGAGAGCGTGGTGCCGGTGGATCAGTTCGCATACTCGACGCATGTCGAGGTGGTGGGGGTGTTCAGGCGGTGAGGACGGTGAGCCTGGCCCCACCCTCATCCGGGCTTCGCCCACCTTCTCCCATCAAGGGAGAAGGCCTGACTGAGAAATCTGCGGAGTGGCCTTCTCCCCTTGTGGGAGAAGGTGCCCGAGGGGCGGATGAGGGGTGAGCCAGAGACGATGACCCATCCGTTCAAGCCCCGCACCACCCACGCCGAACTCGGAGAAGGCTACTTCGACAAGGTGAAGGCCGCTGCCTTTCCCGAGACGATCCTGCGCTATCGGAACCAGCGGGCGGCGCAGTCGGTGGGGCTCGACGGGCTCAGCGACGAGGAGTGGATCGGCTATTTCGGGCGCTTCGAGCCGCTGCCGGGGTCGTTCGCGGAGCCGCTGGCGCTGCGCTATCACGGGCATCAGTTCCAGACCTACAACCCCGATCTCGGCGATGGGCGCGGGTTCCTCCATGCGCAGCTCGAGGACCTGAACGACGGCCGGCTAATGGACTTGGGCACCAAGGGCTCGGGGCGGACGCCGTGGTCGCGCGGCGGGGACGGGCGGCTGACGCTCAAGGGCGGGGTGCGCGAGGTGCTGGCGACGGCGATGCTGGAGGCGGTGGGCGTCAACACGTCGAAATCGCTGTCGCTGATCGAGACCGGCGAGGAGTTGCAGCGCGGTGACGAGCCGTCTCCAACGCGCTCGTCGGTACTGGTGCGGCTGAGCCATGGGCATACGCGGATCGGCTCGTTCCAGCGGCTGAGCTATCTCAGGGAAGAGGAGCGGCTGAGGCGGCTCGTCGATCATTCGGTGCGCGAATATTACCCTCAGCTCTGGGTCGAGGGTGACAACGGGCGGGCGGCAAAGTTCCTCGGGGCGGTGAGCGAGGCGGTGGCCGAGACCGGGGCGAACTGGATCGCGGCCGGGTTCGTCCATGGCGTGCTCAACACCGACAATATCAACATCACCGGCGAGAGTTTTGACTACGGGCCGTGGCGGTTCCTGCCGACCTACGATCCCAACTTCACGGCAGCCTATTTCGACGAATGGGGGCTCTACGCGTTCGGCAAGCAACCGGATGTGCTGGCCTGGAACCTGACGCGGTTTGCCGAGGTGCTGCTGCCGCTGGGCGAGCACGCAGAGATGGAGGCGGCGCTCAACCGCTTCTGGCCGGCCTTCCAGCGCTCGGTCTGGGCGGCGGTGCTGAAGCGGCTGGGGCTGGCGTCGATCGGAGTGGAGGCGGATTCGACGCTCGTGGCGGAGGTGTTCAACGTCCTCAACGAGACGCAGATGCCGTCCGAGCAGTTCTTCTTCGACTGGCGCGGGGGCGACGGCGGGCGGGCGATGCGGAGCCCGGTGGCCGAGGTCTATCGCGGGCCGGCGTTCGAGGCGCTGGCGGGGCTGATCGCGGCGCATCCGACGGCGGCGGATGCCAATCTCGGGCACCCGTATTTTGCGCGGGAGACACCGCGGACCATACTGATCGACGAGATGGAGGCGCTGTGGGCGCCGATCGCCGAGCGCGACGACTGGCGGCCGCTCTACGAGGCGCTGGGCGAGATCGAGGAGATGCGCGAGGCTTATGCGGGGGAGTAGGGGCGACTTGCCGCCGCCGCTTCAGTCGTCATCCGCGGGCTTGACCCGCGGACCCATGGGGATGGTGCGGCATCGCTGGGTCCCCGGGTCTTCGCCCGGGGAAGACGGTGGATGGCGCGAGACGGTGGATGTGGCCGCCCCCTCCACCGGCTTCGCTGGTCCCCCTCCCCCGCCACGCGGGGGAGGATCAGGGAGAGGCCGGTGCCCTACTGCGCGGCGACTTCCGGGGTCAGCGGCTGCATCGTGTCCCTGGCTTCGAAATCGGCGCGGCGGCCGGGGAGCTGTTCGTAGAATTTCCTGAGGCCGGGCTCGACCTGGGGGCAGAGTGCGAGGCATTCGGCGATGGCGCCGTGGATGTCCTTGCCGGTGCGGAGGCCCTCGAGCGCTTCGGCGTGGGTGGCGCGGAGCAGGCTGAAGGCGCCGGTGGCGGCGAGCTTGTCGTCGCCGACGACGAGGTAGATGCGGACGCGATCGGACTTGCCCTTCAGCGCCAGGGCGCCGGCTTCGAGCAGGGCGTAGTTCTGGGCGGCCTCGCGGGTCGGCTCGGCGCAGAGGATGTCGTAGCCGACTTCCTTGCAGGCGCTTTCGACCCGGCTCGCGACGTTCACGGTGTCGCCGAGGGCAGAGTAGTCGAAGCGGGTTTCGAGGCCCATGTTGCCGACCAGCGCCTCGCCCGAGCAGAGGCCGATGCCGATGCCGAGCGAATCGACAGGGCCCTTGGTGGCCTTGAGGTGGAAGGCGTCGGAATGGTTGAGCTCGGCCAGCTTGTGGCGCATGCCGAGGGCGGCGCTGAGGGCCTTGCGCTCGTGGTCGGGCACGTCGACGGGGGCGTTCCAGAACGCCATGATGGCGTCGCCGATGAACTTGTCGATGGTGCCGAAGCGCCCGACGATCTCCTTGCCGAGCGCGCCGAACAGGGTGTTGAGGATCGAGAGGATCCGCTGCGGCTCGACCCGCTCGCTGAGCGAGGTGAAGCCGCGCATGTCGGAAAACAGCACGGTGATACGGCGGATGTCGCCACCGAGCTTCAGTTCGGCGCCGTTCTTTTCGATCTGGGTCAGCAGCGATGGCGCGACGTAATAGCCGAAGTTGCGGCGGATCTGGCGCTTGGCCCGCTCGGTGGTGAGGAAGCGGAAGAAGACCAGTGCGAGATAGAGGATGGTCAGCCCGAAGAAGGGGAAGCTCGGATCGAGCATGGCGCCCTGGGAGACGAACATCCACCAGGAGACGCCGATGGCGCTGCCGAGGCTGAGGGCGCCGGCGACGAGGCCGGCGATCGGGCCGAGCGACAGGACGACGCCGACGAGGATGAGGCCGAGCAGCAGGAAGCCGACGATCTCGAGGCCGGCGACCCAGTCGGGGCGGGTCAGGTAGCTGTCGGAGAGGATCTGCTCGATGGCCTGGGCGTGGATGGTGACGCCCGGCACGTTGTCGCCGAGCACGGTGTTGCGCAGGTCGAGCAGGCCCGAGGCGGAGGTGCCGATGAGGACGATATTGCCGGCAAGCCGATCGGCGAGCTGGCGATAGCCGGGGCCGAGAAGGTCGGCGGCGGAGATCGACATGTCGGGGTCGGGGCGGCTGTAATAGAGCCAGAGATCGCCCTCGGAGGTGAGGGGCACCTGGAACTGGCCGATCTTCATGGCCTCGACATAGCCCGCGGCGGCGGTGTCGCCGAAGACGACGACGGCGCCGATGCCGAGCGCGATGCGCAGGGCTTCGACCGACAGCGTCGGATACATGTCGCTGCCATTGGTCCACACCATCGGCAGGCGGCGCACGGTGCCGGCGGCGAGGCCGGCGTTGAGGCTGACGACGGCGAGGCCGGGCGCTGCATCGCGCAGGATCGGCAGCGGCGCGGCGACGCCATCGAGGTAGGGGATGCGCTCGGACGGATCGGGCCCGGAAATGGCGAAGCCGCCCTTGGGGCTGCCGGTCAGCGGCGCGCCGGCCCCGGTCTGCGACAGCCCGAGGATCGAGGGCGAACGGGCGAGCGCGGTGGCGAAGATGGCGTCGTAATCGGGGAGCGCGGAGGTATCGACGCCGGGAATGGTGGCAGCGACACGGCTCGGCGACATGCGGTCGGGCTCGGGGAAGAGGAAGTCGAAGCCGATCGCGGCGGCACCCAGCTCGGTCAGCCGGTCGGCAATGGTGGCGAGGCGGTCGCGGGGCCAGGGCCATTGGCCGAGCTCGGCAAGGGAGCGCTCGTCGATATCGATGACGCGGACCGGGAAATCGGCATCGGCGCGCGGATGGAGGCGCTGGTAGAAATCGAAGGACAGCTCGCGCGCCACCTGGACCGGGAAGGGATCGGCGATGCGCAGCAGGGTCAGCAGGAAGACGACGACGAAACCGGCAAGATAGGGGAGGACACGGCGGAGCATCTCAGCCGGTGGCTCCAGCAGGCGGCGTGCGCTTGATCGATCGAGGTCCCGGCCGGCGCATCAAATCCTCCATCCGGCAGGCTGCTGCCACGGCGTGCCTGAATACGACGTGAATGCCTGCCCGCGCTTGCCAGTATAAGGCACAACTCTGTGCTTGCCTCAATCGGCGGCACTTGCGAGCATTGCCGCGAGACCGGCGCGGGCCGATGGGGGACCCGCCTCGCAAGGACAAGACCGAAATGGTCGCACTCTTCTTTCTGCTCTTCGTCGGGCTGGAGCTGAAGCACTACGTCGCCGACTACTTCCTCCAGCCGGGATGGATGCTCGCAGGCAAGGGCGATTTCCGTCGCATCGGCGGCTATGCGCATGCCGGCGCGCATGCGCTGCTGACCGCGCTGGTGCTGCTGCTGGCCGGCGTGCCGCTCAACTGGATCGCCGGCATCGTCTTCGTCGAGTTCGTGATCCACTACGTGCTCGACTACGCCAAGATCGCCTATTCGCGCGGCGTGCACGTGGATACGCAGCCGCAGCGCTTCTGGGGGCTGCACGGGCTCGACCAGATCTTTCACCAGCTGACCTATGGCGCGATCATCTATCTGGCGCTGATGAGCAAGGGGTTGGTGTAGGGGGCACAGCCGTGCGCACCGTAAGTCCATCGGTGGTGACCCACCCGGGGCGACCCAGACCCAGAGACGGTGGAGAGATCGCGTGGGTCCCCGGGTCAAGCCCGGGGATGACGGTGGAAGGTTGCAGGGCCGGCGTCTTTTGGCGGCCCGTTTCAGCAGCTCAGTTCTTCTTGCGCTTGTCGTCGGGTTCGACGAGCTGGGCGAGGATCTTGTCGACGAGGTCGAGGTCTTCGCGCTTGCCCTGCGACTGCTGCTGCAGGTCCACGAGGTAGGACGTGGTGTAGTAGAGCCGGCGGGCGAGAAGCGTGCCGACATAGAGCGCGATTTCGGGCTGGCTGCCGAGGAAGCTCAGGGCGTCGTCGATGACATAGGCCTTGACCGTCGACAGCGCCTTGACCGTGGCGCTCGAGGGCATGTCCAGCAGGACCGCCATTTCGCCGAAGATCGAGCCGGGTTCGTCGATATAGCTGACCTGGGTATCCTTGCGCAGCACTTCGATCTGGCCGTCGACGAGGACGAAGAGCTTGCCCTCCTGTCCGCCTTCCTTGATCAGCACATGGCCGGCGCGAAAGGTGTGGATGTCACGCCCTTTGCAGTAGTCCAGAATATCCGACATCGAGCCCTCACCCGCCTTGAGCGCTTTGGATAGTGCGCTCGAACCCATCAATTCGTCAAACATTGCGGCGGCTTGTTGGCTCATCGGCGGCGCCAGCGCAAGTAAAAAGGGCCGGTGTGACCGGCCCTTTGACTTCGTTCCTAGTGGTTGTCGCGGGGGAGGCCCGCTGTCTGGGCCAGCCGCTGGTAGTTCACCGCCGGCTTCAGCACGCCGCCATTGCCGAGCTGGTCGACCAGCCCGCGCTGGATTTCCTGCCAAGGCGTCTGGTGGGCCGGATACTTGTAGCCACCCGCTGCGTGCAGTTCGGCACGACGCTGCTCGATCTCCTCGGCGGAGATGAGGATGTCGGCTTCGCCCTTGTTGAGGTCGATGCGCACACGGTCGCCGGTCTTGAGGATCGCGAGGTTGCCGCCGGCCGCAGCTTCCGGGGAAGCGTTGAGGATCGAGGGCGAGCCCGAGGTGCCGGACTGGCGGCCGTCACCGATGCAGGCGAGCGAGGTGATGCCCTTCTTGATGAGGTAATCAGGCGGCCGCATGTTCACGACTTCGGCGGCGCCCGGGTAGCCGATCGGGCCGGCGCCGCGCATGAAGAGCAGGGTGTGCTCGTCGATGGCCAGCGAGGGGTCGTCGATGCGGTGGTGGTAATCCTCCGGACCGTCGAACACCACGGCCTTGCCTTCGAAGGCGTTCGGCGAGGTGGGATCGGAGAGATAACGCTGCTTGAATTCCTCGGAGATCACCGAGGTCTTCATGATGGCGTTGTCGAAGAGGTTGCCGCGCAGCACGAGGAAGCCGGCTTCCGCCTTCATCGGGTTGTCGAAGGAGCGGATGACCTTGTCGTCCTGGATCGTGGTCGCGCGGCAGTTCTCGCCGATGGTCTTGCCGTTGACGGTCGGGGCGTTCTCACGGATGAGGCCCTGCTTCATCAGCTCGTTGACCACGGCCGGCACGCCGCCGGCATGGTAGTAATCCTCGCCCAGGTACTCGCCGGCCGGCTGCATGTTGACCAGCAGCGGGACCTTGTGGCCGTGCTTCTGCCAGTCGTCGATGTTGAGCTCGACGCCGATATGCTTGGCGATGGCGTTGATGTGGATGGGGGCGTTGGTCGAACCGCCGATCGCCGAGTTGACGACGATGGTGTTGATGAAGTTGTCCTTGGTCAGGATGTCCGAGGGCTTCAGGTCCTCGTGCACCATCTCGACGATGCGCATGCCGGTGCGCCAGGCCATTTCCTGCCGGTCACGATAGGGCGCCGGAATGGCGGCCGAACCGGGCAGCTGCATGCCCAGCGACTCGGCCAGCGAGTTCATGGTCGAGGCGGTGCCCATGGTGTTGCAGTAGCCGGTCGAGGGGGCGGAGGACGCCACCAGTTCGATGAACTGCTCGTAGCCGATCTCGCCGGCCGCCATCATCTGGCGAGCCTTCCACACGATGGTGCCCGAGCCGGTGCGCTCGCCGCGGAACCAGCCGTTGAGCATCGGGCCGACGGAGAGGGCAATGGCGGGAATATTGACGGTCGCGGCGCCCATCAGCATGGCGGGTGTGGTCTTGTCGCAGCCGATGGTCAGCACCACGCCATCGAGCGGGTAGCCGTAGAGCACTTCGACGAGGCTGAGATAGGCGAGGTTACGGTCGAGGCCGGCGGTCGGGCGCTTGCCGGTTTCCTGGATCGGGTGGACCGGGAATTCGAGCGCGATGCCGCCAGCGTCGCGGATGCCGTCGCGCACGCGCTTAGCCAATTCGAGATGGTGGCGGTTGCACGGCGAAATGTCGGAGCCGGTCTGGGCGATGCCGATGATCGGCTTGCCGGACTGCAGTTCCTCCCGGGAAATGCCGTAGTTGAGATAGCGCTCGAGATAGAGCGCCGTCATGTCCGGGTTCTCCGGATTATCGAACCAGGCGCGCGACCGGAGCTTCTTGCCCTTGTTGGTCTCGCCGTTACCCGAACTCATAGTGATCTCCTCAAGAAGTTCCGGACGATCCTTTAGCCCAAACGACCTGGCTTGGGCAGACATTCCTTAGATGGGGGAGGACCGTACCGGCGGGAATGATAGACATCCGCTATTGCGGTTGGCAATGCCGGATCAGCGTGCGGTGCTCTGCCGCTCGATGAGCGTGATGGGGTAGTCGAAGATCGGGCGCTCGACCCGTTCGCCCTTCAATCGGGCGAGCATCATGGTGCCGGCGTTGCGCCCCATCTCGTAGCCCTCGATGTTGAGCGTGGTCAGCGTGGGGCGTGCGTGGGCGGTGAAATCGAGCCCGCCGAAGCCGGCGATTGCGACCTGTCCCGGCACGGCGATGTCGCGTTCGCTGGCGCGCAGGATGGCGCCGACGGCGAGGATGTCGGTGCCGAAGAAGATGGCGTCGCATCCTGGCAGCCGGTCGATGATCTCGTCGAAGGCGGCCATGCCGTCGATGATGCCCCGCGTGCCTTCCATGGGATGGACAAGGGCGAGCTCGGCGCCGTATTCGGCGAGGCCCTCGCGGAATCCGGCGATGCGCTCGGCGCCGCGCTCGGTGGTGTGGCCGCTATAGCTGATGTGGCGGAAGCCCTGCTTGCCGAAATGCCGGCCCATGAGGCGGCCGCCATCGGCATTGGAAAAGCCGACCAGCATGTCGATGGGGTCGTCGCGGTGGCCCCACATCTCGATGATCGGGATATCGAGCTTGTCGACAGCTTCGCGTGTCGCCTGGGCCCGAACCACGCCGGTAAAGATGACGCCGGCCGGCCGGAATGGCAGGGCGGCGCTGACGACATCGATCTCGGTGTTCTCCGAGTAGCCGATCTGGGCGAACATCAGGTGGAAGCCACTGCCCTCGAAGGCATCGACAATGCCCTGGATCGAGGTGGCGAAGTGCGGGTTGGAGAGGTTCGAGACGAAGACGGTGACGATGGTCGAGCGGCCCGAACGAAGCGAGGAGGCGAAGTGGTTGACCACATAACCGGTCTCCGCCACCGCCGCGAGGATGCGCTGGCGCGTCTCTTCCTTGACCTTTTCGGGATAGGACAGCGCGCGTGACACGGTAATCGGCGAAACACCGGCTACGCGGGCAACATCCTCGACGCGAACGGCGCGCTTGCCGCGCCCATTGTTTCCATCAGCTGCCAAGCTGTCCCCCCAACCGGCAAAAAGTCATACAATTTATGGTACGTTGAAACGCCAATAATGCGGGTTTGGCAAGGTTGTTTCTATGCGGATCACTTCATTCCATTTCGCCGTACGCTCAGAGCGCGTCATCGAACCGACCTTGATCTGGTCGGACAACAGTCCCACCGCGAGATGACTGAGCGTGACATCCTCGCTCTCGCCCGAACGTCCGGACTGGATTGTGTTCCAGCCCATGGCGCGGGCACGTGAGCTTGCCTCGATCAGTTCGGTCAGCGTGCCACACTGGTTGGACTTCAGCAGTACAGAATTACAACTCTGAAGCGTCGCGGCGCGGGTGATGCGCTCGGCGCTGGTGGTGAGGTAGTCGTCGCCGATGATCTGGGTGGAGCTGCCGAGTCGGCGGGTGATCTCGGTGAAACCGGCATCGTCATCCTCGGCGAGCGGGTCTTCGAGCGAGACGATGGGGTAGGCGCGGACCCAGGATTCGAGGAGGTCGATCATCTCGGACGTGTCGAGTTCCCGGCCTTCGAGGGCGAGGCGGTACTTGCCAGCCGTGAAGAAAGAGGTGGCGGCGACGTCGAGCGCGATGCCGATGTCGCGGCCGGGGGTGAAGCCGGCGGCCTCGATGGCGCGGGTCAGGAGTTCGAGGCCCTCCTCGTTGGCGGTGAAATCGGGCCAGACGCCGCCTTCGTCGGCGACGCCGTTGAGTTTTCCCTGCTGCGCCATGGACTTGGCGGCGGCCATGTAGACTTCGGCGATCTGCTCGGTGGCTTCAGAGAAGCTTTGCGCGCCGATGGCGAGGATCAGGTAGTCCTGGATGTCGATGCGGTTGCCGGCATGGCGGCCGCCGCCGAAGATCTGGATCATCGGGGCGGGGATGCGCGGGATCGATGTGTCGAGGCCGGCGAGGAGCCTAAGGTGTTGCCAGAGCGGGATTTTCTGCTCGGCCGCGGCGGCCCAGGCGATGGCGGAGGAGGTGGCGACGATGGCGTTGCCGCCAAGCCGGGTCTTCTGCTGCGTGCCGTCGAGTTCGATCAGCGCGCCGTCGGTGCGGGACTGGGCGAAGGCCTCCATGCCGTTGAGATGACTGGCGATTTCGCCGTTTACCGCGGCGAGCGCGTCGTTGACGCCGTAGCCGCCGAGGCGCTTGCCGCCGTCGCGGCGGTCGAGCGCCTCGCGGCTGCCGGTGGAGGCGCCCGAGGGGGCGATGGCGCGGCCGGTGGCGCCCGACGCGAGAGTGACCTCGACTTCGACGGTGGGGCGGCCGCGCGAATCCCAGACCTGGCGACCGAGAATGGACTGGATGGCTGACATATCGAAACTACCCGGATGAACGAAGCATGGACAGCAGATGAACGAGATCTGCCGGCGGCGTGCGGATGAACGGAATGGCAAGGTCGCGGACGGCCTGCCGATTGATTTCGTTGAGATATTCGACCGGCGACTTGCCATCGACCCGGGCCAGCATGAGGCAGGGGAGCAGCGCGGCGGTGCGGGCCGCGAGGCCGGGGCGCAGGTCCGCCGGGAAGTGCCCGAGCCAGGTCGCGGCGAAGGCCTGGGCCGCGTCGATGAGGCTATCACGCAGGGCCGGCAGGTGGATGGATTTCAGCACGAGGTGGTTGAGGCAGAAGGCGGCGTCGAAGGCCGGATCGCCGTACCAGGCGCATTCGGCATCGAGCAGCACCGGGTGGCCGTCGCGGCGGGAGACGAGGATGTTCTTGGGGCTGGCATCGCCGTGGACGAGGGCGAGCTTGGTTGAGGCGGTGGTGGCGAGGACGGCGAGGATGCGCTCGGCAAGCCCGGGGTGGCGGGCGGCGGTGTAGCGCAGGTAGGGATCGAGGCGGAGCGCGTCGATCAGGTCGTCGGTCGGGAACTCGGCGGCGGCGCCGGGATCGTCCAGCGTCGCGGCGTGGATGCGGCCGAGGGCGTCGGCCACGGCAACGGGCACGGCCGGGTCGGCGTGGCCAGCGAGGAGGTCGGCCTTCCAGAGCGTATAGTGTTCGGGCGGCAGGTACTCGAGGAGCGCGATGCCATGTTCGCGATCCTCGCCGATCACCTTCGGCGCGGCGCCGGGGACGATGGCGCCGGCGCGGCGGAGCCAGGCGACTTCGTAGTGGTTGCGCTCGAGCGGGGCCTGCCAGTCGGTCGCGACCTTCAGCTTCGGCAAGGCGCGCTTGGCGCAATACTGCCTGCCGTCAGGAAGGGTGACGCGGACGATGTCGGAGGAGACGCCGCCGGTCAGCGGCGCGACCGCGAGGCCCCCGGCGTCGATGCCGGCGGCGGAAAATATCGGGGGCAGCATGGCCTCCCAGCTCGGATTCCCGGTCATATGCGACTGATCTCTCCCTTGACGGGCATGGTAGCGAATGGAACGCATGGGAACAATGACGGGCCGGAACGGCCCGCGCGCAAGGCGTTGGAGGAGTTGAGGAAATGGGACGGCTCGAGGGCAAGGTGGTGTTCATGACGGCGGCGGCGGCCGGGATCGGCGGCGCGGCGGCCACGGCCTTTGCGCGCGAGGGTGCGCGGGTGATCGCCACCGACCGCGACGCAGAGGGGATCGCGCGCAAGGGGGCGGAACTCAACGCCATCTCCCCCGGCCACGAGGCTTATGCGCTCGATGTCACCGACCACCTGGCGCTGCGCGAGGCGGCGGCCCGGCATCACGGCGTCAACGTGCTCTATAACGGCGCCGGCTGGGTGCACCAGGGCATGCTCGGCACCACGACGCTCGAGGACTGGCAGCTGAGCTTCGACATCAACGTGACGCCGATGTTCGTCCTGACCCAGGCGTTCCTGCCCGCCTTCATCGCGCAGGGCGGCGCCTCGATCATCAATGTCGCGTCGGTCGCGAGCTCGCTGAAGGCAGTGACCAACCGGGTGAGCTACATGGCGAGCAAGGCCGCGGTGATCGGGTTCACCAAGTCGGTGGCCTTCGACTACATGAAGAACGGCATCCGGGCGAACTCGCTCTGCCCCGGCAGCGTCGACAGCCCGTCGCTGCACGAACGCGCCCATGCGCTCGGCGACCACGACGAGATCTGGAAGACGTTCGTGGCGCGCCAGCCGATGGGGCGCATGGCCCAGCCGGACGAGATGGCGCATATCTGCGTCTACCTCGCGAGCGACGAGAGCGCCTACGCGACGGGCGGCAACTTCATCGTCGATGGCGGGATCACGATGTAATGGACGAAGCCCGCGGGGCGGGCCTCTAGTCGGCGAGCTTGATCGAAAGTTCCACATCCCAGAGCAGCTTGCGCGGCTCGATGCGATAGTCGGTCAGGTAGGCCTCGTAGCGGCTGGCGTAGGACTCGCGCAGCGTGGGGTCGATTGCCGCGAAGGCCGTGCCGGTATCGCGGCCCCACTGCATCAGGGCCTGGTTTCCGCGCAGGCCGTTGCCGCGGTAAACGAGCGAGGCGTAGCGCCCTCCGGGGAGCAGTCCCGGCTGTATCCGGGGGTGATCGGTCGGTGGCGCGTCGGTCAGGAAGCCGGCCTCGATCTCCATTATCGCGTCCATGTCGCAGTGGTAGTAGCGGAGAAAGTAGGGGCCATCCCCGGTGCTGCCGCTGGCCTTGCTCCAGGCCCGCAGTTCCTTCAGCGCACCGGTGGCGACGGCGAACATGCCGGGAAATGGGGTCTCCAGCCTTATGCCGGCATAGGAACGATCGAGCTTGTCGACGACGGCGACCGGACCGATGACCGTTTGAGCTTTCATGGCGTCCTCCTCATCACCGGGGGAAGGCTGGGGTAATTTCGAGCCTTCGGCAACAGGGGTCCGGCAATGGCGCAAAAGCGAAGATCCTCCCCCGCGCGGCGGGAGAGGATCTGGCAAGGCGTGCTCCATGTTCAGGCGGCTGCCTTCAGGGTGGGGTGCTTCTCGCTGGCGTGTTCGACGGCCCAGTTGAGGGCGAGGTCGGCGACGGCTTCCCAGCCCTTGTCCATCAGGGTCCAGTGCGAGCGATCATCGAAGATCTTGAGCTCGGTGGTGGTCCTTGCCTTCTTCTGCTGGCGATAGATGGCTTCGGTCATCGAGGCGTCGGCGATCAGATCCTTGCCGCCGCCGATGAGGAGGAGCGGGGCGCGATCCTGGCCGGCCCAATCGATCTTCATCGGGTTGATGACGCCATCCCAGTAGACCTTGCCGGGGGTCGGCACGATGTAGCGGTTGTAGGCAGCCTCGGGGTTCGGCTCGGTCTGGGCGAAGCGGGTGGCGAAGAACTTCGGCGTCATGTGCTTGGTCTTGGCGAACGAGAAGAGGTCGCCGAACACCGGCAGGGCCGAGACGATGGCCTGCGGGCCGAGCGGCACGCCGGGGGTCGGGGCCGGATCGACGGCGACGCCGGAGACGCCGAGGCCGCGGGCCAGGAGCTGCTGCACGATGACGCCGCCGAAGGAGTGGCCGATGAGGATCGGCTGTTCCGGCAGGGCCCGGATGATGCGGTCGAAGTGATCGACGATTTCGCGCTGGCCGACCTTCGCCAGTTCCGGAGCAGGATTGTCGCGGAGTTCGGCGGGGCTGCGGCTGTCGAACGGCCAGTCGGGAACAACAACGGTGTAGCCCTGTGCTTCGTAGCGGGCCTTGACGTTTTCGAACGACAGGCTGTTGAGCCAGGCACCATGGATCAGGACGATTGTGTTGGTCATTTTGGTCTCTCCTTTGCTTGGGCGAACCCTTGTCCGCCGCGATGTGATGACCCTAAGCTCGGGGCAGACGGGCGACGATTGCCGCAACTGACATTGTCGGGGCCAGAAGTGACAAAGACGACGGACGGACTGAGACATACCGAGATCGGCCTGTTGCTGTATCCGGGCTGCGCCATGGCTTCGGTCTACGGGCTGACCGATGCGTTCCAGGTGGCGAACGACTATGCCGGCCAGCACGGCGGGGCCGATCGCATCCGCACCAGCCACTGGCGGCCGGGGCCGAACGGGTTCGAGCGCGCCTTCGACACCGACGCCGGGCTGGGCGGGCAGCCGGACTATGTGATCGTGCCGGGGCGGCTCGCCGATCCGCTGACAGCGGCGGAAGCGGCGGATTTTGTCGGCTGGCTGCGCGAGCGCCATGCGGCCGGGGCGACGCTGGCCTCGGTGTGCGGCGGCGCCTTCATGCTCGGGCATAGCGGGCTGCTGTCGGGGCGGCGGGCGACGACGCACTGGCTCTACGACGAGGCGTTCCGGCAGGTCTTCCCGGATGTGACGGTGACGGCGGGGGATATGATCGTCGAGGACGGCGACATCATCACGGCAGGCGGCATGCTGGCCTGGACGGACCTCGGGCTGCGGCTCGTCGGCCGCGTGCTCGGGCCGACGGTGCTGGCCGATACGGCAAAGTTCCTGCTGGTCGATCCGGCCGGACGCGAGCAGCGCAACTATGCCAGCTTCGCGCCGCGCCTCGCACATGGCGACGACGCGGTGCTGAAAGTGCAGCACTGGCTGCAGGCGCACCGGAGCGAGGAGATCAACGTGACGGACCTTGCCGAACGGGCGGGGCTCGAATCGCGCACGTTCCTGCGCCGCTTCCACAAGGCGACGGGGCTGAAGCCGACCGAGTATGTGCAGGCGCTGCGCATCGCGCTGGCGCGGGAACGGCTGGAGTTCAGCCGGGATACGGTCGAGCGGATCGCCTGGAATGTCGGCTACAAGGACCCGTCGGCCTTCCGGCGGGTATTCCAGAGGGTGACGGGGCTTTCGGCCAGCGCCTATCGCGACCGGTTCGGGGCGGCACTGGCCTAGCTACGCCGGCAGTTCGATGGGCTCAAGGCGCGATGCGAGCTGGGCGGCGGCGGCGCGCATCGGCTTGCCGCTCTCGTTGCGCGGCATGCTTTCGGCGACATAGGCACGGTGCGGGGCGCGGGAGCGACCCAGACTCGCGGTGGCCATGGCGCGCAGGGTGCCGAGGCTTTCGGGTGTCGCGCCGGGCCGCAGCGAGACCATGGCGCTCAACACGTCGACGCCCTGCGCGTCGGGCAGCATGAAGCAGTAGCCGTCGGCGACCGACGGGTGGAGCTGGATGATCTCGTCGAGGTCGCTTGCGTTTAGCTTCATGCCGCCGGCATTGAGCACGTCGTTGAGGCGGCCGGTGATGTGGAGCGAGCCGGTGGAATCGAGAAAGCCGCGGTCGCCGGGATGGAACCAGCCGCCACGGAAGGCATCGGCGGTCAGTGCCGGCTCGTTGACATAGCCCGGGACGATGGAGGGGGTGCGCAGGCGCACGATGCCCTCGCTGCCGGAGGTGACAGGCAGGCTGGCCTCATCGACGATCTCGATCTCGGCGCCATCACCCGGCCGGCCGGCCCCGCCGTCGAACTGGTCGGTGGCGGTGAGGCGCCAGAGGGTCACGGCGCCAACCTCGGTCGCGCCGTAGGCGAGGTGCAGTTCCTCGAAATAGGTGAGCGCGGTCGCGACGAACTTCTGTGTGACCTGGGCGCCGGCGACCTTCAGCGAGCGGATGCGTCGGGAGGGCGGCTCGACGCGGTCGAAGATGGCGGCCGAAACCTGGGCCGGAGAGCCGATGACGCGGTTGACGCCGAGGCGCAGCAATTCGGGCCAGGGCGCCGCCGCGACATTGGTGCCACCGAGGACGAGGTTGCCGGTGTTGACCCGCGCGCCATGGGCGCTGGTGGGCGGGAAGAGGTTCCAGGTGGTGGGCGCGGCCCCGTCCTGCAGTTCCGGATTGCCGATGCGGCGCCAGACGTTGCCGTAGCTGATCGCCATGAACTTGGGCTTGCCGGTGGTGCCGGACGAATGCGCGATCATCCAGGCGTCGTCGGGGTCGGCATGGCCGGGAAAGGGCGGTATGCCGGGCGGCAGGGGCGGGGCGTTGTACCAGGACTGGTCGATCGCCACCCGGCCGGGCAACTTCGCCGCCGGACCCGCCGCCAGCACATGCGTGGTGCCGGGATAGACCGAGGCGGAAGTGCTCGACACCGGCACCCAGCGGCCGCCGAGGAGGGCGACGGCGAGGGTGGCGATGGTGGCGGTCGGCATATCCCTGATGGCGAGCCCGACGATCGACTGCCGAGAAATGCGCAGGCCCTGCATGCGCCTCGCGAAGTTCACGACCAGCGCTGCGACGCGGCTATACGGGATAGGGCGCCCGGCCATGACGAAAGCGAGCTTATCGGGTTGCCGGGAAGCCCGATCGAGGACGGCGAGGGCGAGATTGGTGGTCCGCATGCGATCTCGAAATACACTATAACGACAATGGATACAGTATTTTAGCCGTCGAACTGTTGCCGATGGGTGACATCATTCGCGACTGACTTCTGGCACTTTCGCGCCGCGTCAAAAAGGGGTTTGTTTATGTCGAGAGAATATCTGAAGAGCGGCGTCGCCGTTCTCGCAATTTTTGCTGCCTCCGCAATATTTGGTACTTCCACCGCGAGCGCGGCGGATCTTTACGTTCCCACGCCCGACGAAGTCGTGGCAGTGGTCGCCGATGACTGGACCGGTTTCTACATGGGCGTCCATGCCGGTCTCGGCTGGGGCGTGGTCGAGATCGAAGACTCGTACGACTGGTTCGACGGCGACATCGACGACATCGACGAGTATGACATTTCCGGTTGGCTGGTTGGCGCACAGGCCGGCTACACCTACCAGTCGGGCAACTTCGCGTTCGGCGTGGAAGGCGATCTCGCCTGGGCCGACATCACCGGCAACAGCGGCTCGCAGGACAACGACATCCTGGGCACCGACATCAACTGGCTCGGCACGCTGCGCGGCCGCGCCGGCTTCGTGGTCGACCAGCTGTTCCTCTACGGCACCGCCGGTATCGCGGCTGCCGGCGTCACCAGCTGGACCATCGACGACTGGAACGACGACTACTTCGAGGACAGCGGCGTTCGCTATGGCTGGGTCGCCGGTCTCGGCGCCGAGTTCAAGGTTTCGACCGACCTCTCGGTCAAGGCCGAATACCTGTGGCACGACTTCGGTAGCGAGGACTATGAGTTCGACGGTGGCAACACCTATGTCACCGACCACGTCACGCTGCAGACCTTCAAGGTCGGCCTGAACTTCCACTTCTGATCCGCTGCCTCGGCAGCCAAGAAGGGGCGGTCCCAGGGGCCGCCCCTTTCGTTTTGCGTTAGCGGGCGATGACGCCCTGCAGTCTCAGCCAGTTGGCCAGCAGGTCCGGCCAGGGGTCGGAGAGCCAGCCTTCCTTGGCCATGCCGTAGCCGTGGCCGCCATTGCCGAAGACGTGGAGTTCGGCGGATTTGCCGGCCTTGTTCCAGGCTTCGTACAGGCGCAGCGAGGAGAGGGCTGGGACCGAGCCGTCGTCGTGGGAGATGACGATGAAGAGCGGGCAGGCGTCGGCCGGGACGGAGGCGCCTTCGCGCCAGGCGGCATAGATGGGGGCGGCGAAGTTGGGCTTTGACTGCTCGTCATGCTCGAGCACCGGGCCCATGGTGACGCCGCCGCCGGCCGAGAAGCCGGTGATGCCGATGCGGTCGGGATCGATGCCCCAGCTCGCGGCATTGGCGCGGACGAAGCGGATGGCCTGGCGGCCGTCCTCCTCGCCCCAGAGCCGGGCGGCCAGCATGGTCTCGTGCATGGGATGGTCGGGGTCGGCCTTCATGGCGGCGAGGCGCGTGCCCAGGTCGGTGCGGAACTCGAGGAGCTTGCCGTCATCGTCGGTCGAGCGGCCGAGGCGGTATTTGAGGACGAAGCAGGTGACGCCCTGCTGCGCCAGCCAGCGGGCCATGTCGTAGCCCTCGTGGTCGACGAGGAGGAAGTGGAAGGCGCCGCCCGGAGCGATGACCATCGCGGCGCCGGTGGCGGTGCCGGGGGCGGGACGGAATACGGTGACGGTGGGGGTGACGACGTTGCGGGTCAGCCGCCGCGGCGTGCTCGCCGGCCACGGCACGGGCATGGTGCGCTCAGAATGGGTCCAGTCCTCGGAGCCGGGCGCGGCGCCGGGCCAGATGCGATAGACGCCCTCGGCGTCGGGCGCCTCGGTCGAGGGCTGGCGGTCGAGCGGGGCGGTGATGGTGGTGTTCATGTGGTTCCTCCGTGGGGCGGAGGTTAGGCGGAGGGGTTGGCCGGGGGAATGGGCATTTTGGGTTAGGGGATGTGGGCACGCGCCGGAGCGTGTGGTCGCCCCCTCCACCGCCTGCGGCGGTCCCCCTCCCCC